>SVCU01000002.1 GCA_015058215.1 Clostridiales bacterium | reverse complement strand
GGAAGATGCCGGTGATGACGCTCATGACGCTGGGAGCTTCCTTAGCGGCATACTCCAGGTCTTCCAGTTCTGCACCGGGCAGCTGGGGGAAGAACCCCTTGAACAGGTTCACGATCACCAGACCGATCACAACGGCCAGGGCGGTGGTCACCATGTAGTAAACGAAAGTTTTTGCACCGACGCTGCCTACGCGCTTCAGGTCTTTCAGGGAGATGACGCCGTCAGCGATGGAGAACAGAACGACAGGTACAACCAGGAATTTCAGAAGGTTGATGTAGATCGTACCGATGGGTTTGATCCACTGGGTGGTAAAGTCCGGAATAGGAATAAACAAGAGTCCGACCAGAATACCTGCGAGCATGCCGATGAAGATCCATGCGGGCAGTGAAATCTTTTTCAATGCGTTCATAAGATATCCTCCTTCTTTTTACCGGGAAGTCTCCCCCTTCCCGAAAATTCATTTTGGGTTAACCTATTATACCATAGGCCGGATATCGGAACGCGCTAAGATATTGCTAAAGTTTTCAAAAAATAGAGCCTATTCGCAACATTGATGTTCTCTTCACAGGAGGCCCAGACCCTTGGCCACCAGAACGATGAAATCCTGTACGTTGGCCACCACGGTGGTGGCGCTGAGGCTGCCCCGGTCCAGAAGCTTATTGACCACGAATTCGTCGATGTCCACGGTGTACAGATAGAGGGGCCGCACGGTGCCGTCCTCCAGCACCCGGAAGGAAGGGGTCATGTTGCCGGTGGCGATGGTGTGCAGCATGGTAGCCATGCAGATGACGGTGGTCGCCTTCCGCACAACGCCGCGCATGGCATCCGCCGCCTCATACACATTGCCCATCACTTCCGGCAGAGGGCCGTCGTCGCGGATGGAGCCGGCCAGCACGAAGGGCACATCGTTCCGCACGCAGCTGCAGAGGATGCCGTCATTCAGGTCGTAATCTTTGATGAACTGCGAAATGGAACCGCTTCTGCGCACCTTGTTGCAGATATCCAGATGGTTGTAGTGACCGTTGGGCTTGGACCGCTGGGTGTAAATATCCTGCCCCAGGGCGGTGTGCAGCAGAGCCCCTTCCAGGTCGTGGGTGGCCAGGGCGTTGCCGGCCAGGACCCCCTGGGCATAGCCGTTATCGATGAGCAGTTCCATGGCCCGGCGGGCATCGGCATCGAAGGCAAAGGCAGGGCCCATGACCCAAACGATGTTGCCGTGCTCTTTTTCGTATTTCAGAAGTTCAAAGAGGTTATCGTAATCTCTGGCGTAGGAGGTTTCCCGGCTTCTGCCCTGACGGAACACGAACTGATCCTCCAGCTCGTCTTCGGGGGCCAGGAAGCCTTTGGCATGGAGATAGATGCCCTCCTCCCCTTTTTCCGTGCGTCCCAGGGCCACCAGGTCACCTTTTTTCAGGTTGCGGGCTTCCACCACGGCCAGGGTGCCATCTTCACGCAGCACCACACAGGAGTCCATGCGGCTTTCTTCCGCCAGTAGCCACTGCCCTTTTACTTTGTAGTATTCGGGGTACATGGAGGTGCTGTGGTAGTTTTCGGGGCAACGCCGTCCAGCTCTGCCGGTGCGAAAACCGCATCGGAAGCCTGGGTGAGCTGCAGAGCTTCAAAATCGGGATGATGGTATTGGGGAAGGGTAAAAGACATGGGGATGTATTCCTCGTTTCGTTTGATTCGGTATCGATTACAGGACGGGGCCGAAGTCCAGGGTAACCCGGCCGTCTTCTTCGTAGGTAACGGCCTTTTGGTCCAGGTTCAGCTTATCCATAAAAGCAAAGTAGTCTTCCATAGAGGGGAAGTCCGGCTCGTATTCGTCCATCAGTTCTTTTGCCTTGGCACCGCCGTTAGCAAGCAGGGCATCCAGAAGCAGAAGCTGGCAAACCGCGGATTTGACGCAGGCGGTGTCGGGGTCGGCAATGTAGTAGTCGTTGCCGTGACCGGTGCCTACCGCGCCGCTGATGTAGGGATGCAGAATGGGCATCACCGCACCCACGTCACCAATGTCCGAGCAGCCGGTGCTCCAGGCAGAGGGATCTGCGACGACCTTATCTACCACCTGACCCATCACATCTTCGATCAGCTGGCAGCACTTTGCGGAATGCTTGCGGGGCCAGTAACCGGGAATATCCCGCAGGTGCACGTTAGCCCCCAGGGCTGCAGCGGAAGCTGCAATGGCCCGGTTGATTTTGCGGTTGACCGCCGTGATTTCCTTCATGGTGGCGCCGCGCACGTAGCTTTCCATGGTAACGGTATCGGGGATAGCGTTCACCACCGCGCCGCCGTGGTTGATGATGGGATGGAACCGGATGTGTTCGTTATCGACGAAGGTTTCCCGCAGAGCATTGGCCGCATTCAGGGCCTGGGTAGCTGCGTACAGGGCGTTGACCCCCAGATGAGGAGCACCGCCGGCATGGGCAGCCTTCCCTTCAAAGACCATGGTTTTGGCGATGCAGCCGTTGGAACCGCCGCCCATACGAGCCACGCTGCCTGCATCGGTGCAGTGATGGATCATGAAGGCCAGATCGACGCCGTTCAGAAGACCGCGCCGCATGAATTCCGGTTTGCCGCCAAAGTAGCGGATGGTGCCCTGCTTGTACAGGGTTTCCCGGTATTCCACTTCGATCAGTTCTTCGGCAGGAACAGCCACCAGGCGGATCTTTCCGCAAAGGTTGTCCAGTGCACCCGGTTCTTTCAGGGCGGCCGCAAGACCCAAGAGGGCCGCAGACTGTGCGTTGTGGCCGCAGGCGTGGACCGCGCCGGTGGTGGGGTCCGCTTCGGGGTGGGTATCGCAAAGCAAGGAGTCCAGTTCACCGAAAACGGCGACAGTGGGGCCGGGACGGCCCGTGTCCACTTCGGCAGTAAAGCCGGGAATATCGCCGGCTTCGGTCAGTTCGTAGCCCAGTTTGCGGTATGCCTCTGCCAAATAGGCATGGGCCTGCCATTCCCGGTATCCCGTTTCGGGATGGTTCCAAAGGTAGCGTTCCGCATCCAGAATCAGTTGACGATGGGGTTCCACACAGGCTTCGTACTTCGCTTTCATGGCCAGTCTCCTTTTTATTTCTTCGTTAGGACCATTATAATTTGCTTTTGGGAAAAGGACAAGCCTTCAAGCCCATCCCGTTCTGCAGCCGGCTTATTTTCGGCCTACTCCGCAAAAGGGTCATCCCCTTCCCGGACGGGGATATGTTCTGCCAGTTTATGAAGAACCGCATACTGCTCTTCTTCCAGCGCCTGAGCTTCTTCGATGCGGCCGGCCTTATGCAGCCATTCCGTCACCCGGTCCACAGCGAACCAGGTCAAAGAATGTTTTTCGGGCAGATGAGTTCTGCCGTACTGCACCAGTTCTTTTCCCCGGGCGATGGCTTCCTCCATGCGGCCCAGTTCTTCGTACTGTTCTGCCAGGGCCCAAAGGATTTCTCCTTCTGCGGCCGGGTCCGCTTCCCCGAACGCGCGGCAGGATTGCAGAAGCTGTTCCAGCTCCGCTGCAGCTTCTTCCCCGCGGCCCAGACTGACCAAAACTTCGCAAACTGCCTTTTGCAGGTTCAGGCTGCTTTCCGCAAAAGGACTGTGGGTTTTCAGATGGCGCTGCAAGCTTTCTTTCCGCAGCTGCAGCACTTCTTCTTCGCGGCCTTCCTGCTTGGCAATGCAGCGGGAAAGCAGGTGCATTGCATACAGTACCCAGGGATGATTCTTTCCCTTGGTTTTTTCCCATTTTTCGATTACGGGCGGCAGCAAAGCTTCCGCCTCTGCTGCCCGGTTGCTTTCATACAGCAGGTTCGCATAGCGATAAGCTGCCCCCAGGGTATTTTCTGCCCGGTCACCCAGGCGTTCCCGGTAGGTTTCGTAGACTTTTCTCCAGCCTGCCAGGGCAGAATCCATCCGGCCCACCATCGCCAGCGCAGAGGCCATGCGTCCCAGGCTGTCCAGAGTCAGAAGATGTTCTTTGCCCAAAATCTCCACGCGATCCATATAAGCCCGCCGGTAAAGGGTAATGGCCGCTTCCATGTTTCTCTCTTCCATGTACACATTGGCCAGCGTAGCCATGCTGCTGACGGTTTCCGGGTGGTTTTCCCCCAGAACATCCTTGCGCAGGAGATAGGTTTCTTCCGCCAGTTTTTTGGCTTCCCACAGAGTATGGCCGGCAGCCAGCAGCATGTTGACCCGGTTCCCCTGCACCCGCAGGGTTTCGGGATCTTTGCTGCCCTTTTCCTGCAGCAAGATCTGCAATACCCGTTCATTTTCCTTCAGCGCCTCATCGAAATACGGCGCCGCTTCCAGCTGGTGGTTCTTTTGCAGCGCCTGTCTGCCCAGGCTGTACAGGCAGGCCGACAGATTGGAACGGGTGCGCAGCGTTTCTTCTGCAGTTTCACCGTTCACAACACACCGCAGGTTTGCCGTTTCCCGGGTCCATTCCAGCGCTCTTTCGTATTGCTCGTTTTCGTACAAAGCCGCACTGTAGGCATCCCGAGCATCCAGCATCGCAGGATGCTTTTCGGGAATGCAGCCTTCCAGACATTCCAGAGCCACAGACGCAGAATGAAGCGCAGCAGCAAATTCGCCCTTTCCCCGCAAAACGCAGCTTCGGTTCGTCTTCAGGACACCCTGCAATACCGCTTCCGGTTTTACCGCCGTCCAGTCTTCCAGCTGGCGCAGCAGCTCTTCCGCCTGCAGGAATCGTCCTGCTTCCCAAAGCTTCCTCAGAGGCTTTTGCAGCGTTTCTGTATAGGCCTGCTGCAGCCCTTCCGGCCGTGCTTCGTGCAGCAGCAGAGTAAAGCGGAAGGCATACCGCAAGGCTTCTTCGTAGCGCGGTTCCAGCGGGCCTGCGCTTTCCAGCACCGGCAGGAATTTTTCCAGGCCAAAAGCCGCGGCCCGTTCTTTCAGGATCTGCGGGCACTTTTTGCCAAACACGCTCTCCGCAAGACGGGTAACCGCATATTCACCGGCACCGGTTTCCGTTACAAAGGATAACCCTTTGATGGATTCGTAGGTAGAAAAGCTGAACTGCAGCAGCGCGCGCTCTGCCGCCTCTACCAAAAGGCTGTCATTCCAGCGGCCCAGGCAGGCCAGCAAAGATACCAAATCTTTTTGTTCCGGCTTCATGTAATGTTCCAGCCGGGCAACCAGTTTTTCCGGTGTTTCTTCAAAGTCATCCGCGGTGATTTCTTCTCCGCTGTTTTTCATGTGCTCGTATTGTTTCAGGCAAAGATCCAGGTACTCGGGACTTCCTTTGCTTTTTCTGCAGAGTTCCTGCCGCAGAGTTTCATCGGAGATCCCCGCTTTTTCCAAAAACCAATTGCAATCGCTATAGGACAGTTCCTCCAGCAGATGGGTTTCCAGAACATCGTCCCAGTCTTTGTCCAGCAGCTTCCATTTCAGCATTTCCCGGCCGCCGATGACCCACAGTACCCCCGCCGTATTCTGAATCAGGCCGTCTTCACCCCGCAGCCAGAGATCGTTCTGCAAGGGCTCCCCTTCGCCGCCCAGTTCGTTCACCAGGCATTCGTAGGTGTCCAGAAAAATCACCAAGGGGCCCTGGCGCTGTTCCAAATTTCGGCTCAGTTCTTCCGCAAACAGAACCGGCAGGAAATCGTATAGTTCGTCCGGTGTCATGGCATCCATCCGGTCCATTTCCAGCTGATACGGCTTCAGTTTGTTGCGCAAAGCCGCTTGCCCTTTGTCCGCGTAGTCCCAGATTTTTTTAGCCACGCCAATGCCCGGCACCAGCTCCCTGGTCAGCTCTGCCAAAAGATCGAAGGTCAGGTCCAGGCCGGGGTTCTGCTTGGAAAGTTCCTGCACTTCCGGCGCTTTACGGTCTTCGCCGATTTTCTTGCTGTAGGTATAGTCCGCCAGTTCGTACACCGGAAACAGAAACTTGTACTTTTTGTACAGCATGGTTTTCAGCGCACGCAGCACTTCACGGCGCTCTGTTTTTCCCTTGAAGTCGTAACGAACAAAGCCCGGATCTTCCAGTTTTTCTTTCAGTTCTTCTTCTAATTTTTCCAAAAGACGGGTCTTTCCCATGCCGCCCATCCCGAAAAAGGAGAGCACGTGCACATTTTTTACATAGGGAAGTTCCCGGCGCAGCGTATCGTATTGGTGCCAAAAGGCTTCTCGCGGTGTTTCCCGGTCCGTAAAGACACGTACCGCTTTCCATTCTTCTTTTCTTGCTCGTTCTCTTACTTTCATGAAGGACCTCGTCTGCTGCTAAAAAGATTCTTTCCTCAATTATAAAAGGTTCCTGCAGCAGCCGCAAGGCTGTTCTCCGCAGGAACCCGTTCTTTTTTACAGCAGGTATTCGGTTTTGTAGGTTTCGGTCAGCAGTTTTTCCATGGCTTCCTTATAGTACTCGGACAGCACGATGGTCTTGATGGCATTCTTCACCTGTTCCAGGGAAAGCTGCACCACGTCGCCGCTGGTATCGGCAGCCTTGTAGCTGTCCTTGTTTTTTTCGTAATAGTCCGCGATGCGCTGATCCAGATCGGTGATCCCCGCTTCCAGTTCCGCCACATAGGCGGTGGCGAAATGCTGACGGTTGCAGAAGTCTTCGATCTGCTGCTCGGTGATGCCGTGCTGCTTCACGTAGGCCGCATCCTCCGGATCGTTTTGGACGGTTTTCAGGAAATCCGCCGTCTTCTGCAGAGCCTCTGCAGTAAGGACCTCCCCTTCTCTGCCCCGGAAGGTCTTTTTCATGGCCTCCATGGACACCAGATCCTGCAGCATGATCTCCATAATGTAGTTTTTGGCTTCCGCGTCCAGGGTGTCCAGCTGCAGGTTCTGCAGGTAGGAGTACAGATAGGCGTGAGCTTCCAGGTCTTTGTAAAAGATGGGCTCGCCGTCCAGCGAAGCCACCACCGTTTCCGGCGGCTCCTGGGATGCAGGGTCTTTCGGCCCGCAGGAAACCAGGCCCAGGGCCAGAAGGCTCAGGCAAAGGATCAGTATGAGATTTTTCGCCATTCCACGTTTCATGGCAATTCTCCTTAGTTCGTCAATTTGCTCAGCACCTGCAGGGCTTCTTCCACAGAGCCGGTGCCCTTGGTCATGGAAACCTTCAGGAAGGGCATTACACCGCCGTGGATCAGAAGCCGCATCCCGTACAGTTCCAGAAGATCGGCGATCTTATCCGGCGTCAGGCCGTTCCGGCCCGCAAACTCGAACACCAGGTGGGTGGCGCTTCTGTGCACCCGGGTGATGCCGCATTTCTGGGCCATGGCCTTGATGCGGGCGATGCTGATCAGGTCCAGCGTGGCCTTGGGCGGCTCGCCGAAGCGGTCCAGAAGCTCGTCGATCACTTCCGACTGGTCTTCTTCCGTCTGCACTTCCGCGATCTTCTTGTATGCGGAAAGACGCATCAGTTCGTCTTCGATGTAGGTGCCGGGAATGTAGGCCGGTACATCCAGTTCGATGGAAACTTCGGGCGTTTCCGGTGCGGGGCCTTCTTCGGCGCCGGCGGAAAGCCGCTTCACCGCATCCTCCACCAGCTTGCAGTAGAGCTCGTAGCCGATCATCATCATGTGGCCGTGCTGCTCGGAGCCCAGAAGATTCCCGGCCCCGCGGATCTCCAGATCCCGCATGGCGATGCGGAAGCCGGAGCCGAATTCGGTGAACTCACGGATGGCACGGAGCCGTTTCTCCGCCACCTCGCTGAGGGTTTTGTCTTTCTGATACATCAGATAGGCGTAGGCCATGCGGTTGGAACGGCCCACCCGGCCCCGCAGCTGGTACAGCTGGGACAGGCCGAACCGGTCCGCATCCAGCACGATCATGGTGTTGACGTTGGGGATATCCAGACCGGACTCGATGATGGTGGTGGCCACCAGCACGTTGTACTTGCCGTCGATGAATTCCTGCATCACGTCTTCCAGAGCGCCTTCCGCCATCTGGCCGTGGGCCACCACGGGCTCCGCCTCCGGCACCAGTTCTTTGATCAGGCCCGCGATCTTTTGGATCCCTTTTACCCGGTTGTAGACCACATACACCTGACCCTGACGGTCCAGCTCCCGCCGCACCGCCTCCCGCAGCAGTTCGTTGTCCTGTTCCAGCACGTAGGTCTGCACGGGATACCGTTCTTCAGGGGGCTCTTCCAGAAGGCTCATGTCGCGGATGCCCACCAGGGACATATGAAGCGTCCGGGGGATGGGGGTTGCGGACAGGGTCAGAACGTCGATGTTTTTCCGCAGCATCTTGATGGCTTCCTTGTGCTGCACCCCGAAGCGCTGCTCTTCGTCGATGACCAGCAGCCCCAGGTTCTTGAACATCACATCCTTGGACAGCATGCGGTGGGTGCCCACCAGCACGTCCACGGAGCCCCGTTTTACTTTTTCCAGGGTGGCTTCCTGCTCTTTGTCGCTGCGGAAGCGGCAGAGCACATCCACGTTGAAGGGGAAGCCTTCCAATCTATTTTTGAAGGTATTGTAATGCTGATTTGCCAGGATGGTGGTGGGCACCAGCACGGCGGCCTGCTTGCCGTCGTTGATGCACTTGAAAATGGCGCGGGCCGCCACCTCGGTCTTGCCGTAGCCCACGTCGCCGCACAGCAGACGTTCCATGGCCACAGGCCGTTCCATATCCTTCTTGATCTCTTTTACGCTGCGCAGCTGGTCGGAGGTTTCCTCGAAGGGGAACCGGTCCTCAAAATCCCGCTGCCAGGGGCTGTCTGCCGCAAAGGCATAGCCGGGTTCCATCTGCCGGGCTGCGGAAAGTTCCAGAAGTTCTTTGGTCATCTCTTCGATGGCGGCCTTGGCCTTGGCTTTGGTCTTCTTCCACTCGCCGCCGGCCAGACGGCTGACCTTGGGAGCACCCACGTCGGCACCCACGTACTTCTGGACGATGTCCATCTGCTCCACGGGCACGTACAGGTAGTCTTCCCCTGCGTAGGCGATCTTCAGGTAATCCTTGCGGACGCCCTGCACCGTCAGAGGCTCTACCCCCAGGAACTTGCCGATGCCGTGGTTTTCGTGAACCACGTAATCGCCCTTCTGGATGTCGGTAAAGGCTTTGATGGGCTTGCTGCGCTTGCCCGTTTTTTTCTTGCGGTTGTATTTGATGTTGCTGAAAATATCCCGGTCGCTCAGGATCAGCAGTTTTTCTTCCGGAAATTCCATACCGGAGGACAGCATGCCCTCCTCGGTCTCCACCTTGCCCCGCAGACCGGCGGTCTCCAGGAAGTGGTTCAGGTTTTCTTTTCGGTCATAGGTGCCGCAGACCAGAGTGATCTTGTACCCCTGCTTGGCGTAGCGCTTCAGCTCCGCTTCCAGAAGGTCCATGCGGCCGTTGAACACGGGAGCCTGCTTGGACTGGATGTTCAGAAACCCTTCCAGGCGGTCCGCTTCCCGGATCTGCTTGGGGAAGGGCAGCAGCAGGAACAGAGGGTTCCCGCGGCGATACAGGGCGGCAAACTCCGCGCTGCCGGCCATGTTGTTATAATCCTGCGGCACACACTGGCCCCGTTCCAGCCGGACCTTAAAGTCCTCCTGGCGCTCGCCCTCGGCGAATTCCAGCACCTCGCGGGTGCGGTCCGGATCCTCCAGGATCACCGCGCTTTCTGCGGGCAGATAGTCCCACAGGAAGGAGGTTTCCTTCAGAATGCGGGGCAGATACTGCTCCAGAAACTGCAGGTTGACGCCGCTTTCCAGACATTCCAGGATCTGCTGTTTCCGTTCCTGCAGGGTATTCTGCGCGTCCCCGGGCACTTTGGCCGCGAAGGCATCATAAGATGCGGCGATTTCCGCTGTCGCCGCCTGCTTTTCTTCGTCCGACAGCAGCACCAGCTGCGCCGGGTAGATCTCAACGAAATCCAGAGCCCGCAGGGAACGCTGGGTCTCGGGGTCGAAAATGCGGACGGAATCCACTTCGTCATCGAAGAACTCGATGCGGCGGGGTTCCTTCTGGGCCATGGGGAAAATGTCCAGAATATCGCCGCGGAAGCTGAACTGGCCCTTGGCTTCCACGATGCCGGGCACACGCTCGTAGCCCATGGCGGAAAGCTTCCGCTTCACCTCTTCCAGGTCAGCGATATCCCCGGGAGCAAAGCGTACCACTTCCCTGGTGAACACTTCTTTTTTCGGCAGATGCTTCAGGGCAGCGGCGGCCGAGGCAATGACGATGCAGTCTTCTCCCCGGCAGATGGCGGTGAGAGCCGCCGTCCGGGCTTCCAGCTGCTGGTGGGATTTGGCATCGAAACGCAAAAAGCGCCCCTCATCCTCCGGTACGGTGTAGATGCGCTGGGACGCAAAAAATGGAAGATCTTCCGCAAGCCGAGCAGCCCGTCCGGCAGAAGGCGTCAGGATCAACTGCGGTCCTTTACGCCCCTCCAGCAGGATAGCGGCAGATGCGGAAGCTCTGCTTTCCGATATTCCGGTTATGCTGCAGATTCCGGTCTGGCGTTCTGCCAGCCGGCGCAGTTCGGGGAATCCCCCCCGGAGCCCTTTACTCATTGACCTCCTCGGCCTCTTTCTTCTTTTTGGCGGTTTTAGCCTTTACATTGTAGCGATTCATGGCTTTATCCACCCCCTGGGTCACCATACAGGTGACGGCGGCGGCGGCCTTTTTCACGGCCTCTTCCATGAGCTCTTTCTGCTCTTTGCTGAAGCCGCCCAGAACGTAGCCGGCCAGATCACCGTGGGTGTCTCCACCGCCGATGCCCACCCGCACTCTGGGGAAGCCTTCGCTCTTCAGATTGGCCACGATGGACCGCATGCCGTTGTGGGTGCCGGCGCTGCCGTTTGCACGGATGCGCAGACCGCCCATGGGCAGGTCGATGTCGTCGTAGACCACGATCAGGTTCTCCACAGGCACCTTGTAAAAGCTCATGATCTCCCGGAGGGATTCTCCGGAAAGGTTCATGTAGGTCTGCGGTTTCACCAATAAAACCTTTTGGCCGGAGAAGTATCCTTCTCCGACCAAGGCCTTATGCTTTATCTTCTGTATACGGATGCCGTGTTCTTCGGCAAGGTGATCCAGGGTAATGAAGCCGATATTGTGTTTTGTGTTCTCGTACTCACGACCCGGATTGCCCAGTCCCGCGATGATATACATAAATTCTCCTATACGTACAGTCTGCTGATGGGATCGTTGGAGAAGATTCTCAGCATTGCTTCTGCGAACAGAGGAGCAACGGACAGGATCTTCATCTTGCCGATCTGCTTTTCTTCCGGAATGGGAATGGTGTTCAGCACGATCAGTTCGCTGATGGCGGACTTTTCGATCCGTTCCATAGCGGGGCCGGACAGAACGCCGTGGGTGCAGCAGGCGTAAACTTCCTTTGCACCTCTTTCCTTCAGAGCGTTGGCGGCGTTGCAGATGGTGCCGGCGGTGTCGATCAGGTCGTCAACCAGCAGTACGTTCTTGCCTTCGATGTCGCCGATGATGTTCATTACTTCGGACACGTTGGCCTTGGGTCTTCTCTTATCTACAATCGCAATGGGAGCATCCAGAGGCTGTGCCATGCTGCGGGCTCTGGTCACGCTGCCGTGGTCGGGGGAAACGACCACCAGATCTTCAATGTTTCTGCTGCGGAAATACTTGGTCAGGATGGGCATACCGTGCAGATGGTCTACGGGGATATCGAAATAGCCCTGGATCTGAGCGGCGTGCAGGTCCATGGAGATGACTCTGTCTGCGCCTGCGGCTACCAGCATATTGGCCACCAGCTTTGCAGTGATGGGGTCTCTGGCCTTTGCCTTGCGGTCCTGGCGTGCATAGCCATAATAGGGAATCACTGCGTTGATTCTGCCGGCAGAAGCTCTGCGCATGGCGTCGATCATGATGAGCAGTTCCATCAGATTGTCGTTTACGGGATCACAGGTGGACTGTACAACATAGACGTCGTAACCGCGTACCGTTTCCCACAGGCTGACGGAAATTTCACCGTCGCTGAACTTTGTCACCGTGGATTTCCCCAGGGGCTTGCCCATAATGGCTGCAATTTCTTCTGCCAGTTCCGGGTTGGAATTCCCCGCAAACACTTTGAAATCCGTGAAGACTCCGTTTTTCATGTTTTCCTCCTTTAGACGCTGCCGTAGCTCGTCGATTGCGTATGGTAGTAGTTCTGTTTCTGCATCGCCCGCTGCTGCCTTTCCTTCACCGAAGCGAAGGCCCTCCGGGGCACCGGGATGCATAGTTAGGTACGGTACCAGTATACCATCCCCTTTGAAGCGTGGGAAGTGGCAAAATGAAAAAAGCACAAAAAAAGAAAGGCTTTTTCAAGCCTTTTTTCTTTCGAAAAGCTATGCCTCTGCAGAAGCTTCTTCTGCCAGCATCTTTTCGTAAACCTCGAAAATCGCATCTTTGATTCGATTTCTTGCCTCAGAGGTCAGAGGGTGTGCTACATCGCGGAAATCTCCCCCGCCCATCTTACGGCTGGGCATTGCGATAAAAAGTCCGTTCTGGCCTTCGATGATCTTGATGTCATGAACAACGAATTCGTCGTCAAACGCCACGGATACAGAGGCCTTCATCTTCCCTTCATCATTGATTTTGCGAATTCGTACGTCTGTGATCTGCATGGAATTCGTACCATCCTTTCCTTTAGAAAGTATTTTCGTGATGAACTTAGGTGCTAAATATTATAAGCCAATAACAGTTTACATTTTTTTAATTCATTGTGCAATATCTTTTTGAATTCAAAAGGAATTTTTTGGATGAGATGCGTTTTTTTCGTCAAAAAACGTTGAAATTCAGCCATTTTTCAAGACTATACAATTATTGCTGCTATGTCAAAAAATGCAACCCCCTATGAAAATTTCAGCCCACTTTTCCCATTTTCGCGGAAAAACAGGGAAATCCTATACTAAAACAGCAAGGTTTATGGTATAATCCTTTCAGACTAAGCATCTATGGAGGAAGCAAATGAAAACACTTTCTGCTTATCAGCATATTCACTGCATCGGTATCGGCGGTATCGGTCTTTCCGCCATCGCAGAGATCCTTCTGGCCCGCGGCCACCGCGTCTCCGGGTCCGATATGAAGGACAGCGAGATCGCCCAGAAGCTGCGCGATGCCGGTGCTGCAGTTTATATCGGCCACGAAGCCTCCCAGGTAGGGGATGCGGATCTGGTCATCTATTCCGCCGCCATTTCTCCGGAAAACCCCGAGCGCAAGTACGCAGAGGAGCAGGGCATCGAAACCGTGTCCCGCGCCCAGGCCCTGGGCGTTCTCATGGCAGAATGCAAGGAAAGCATCGCCGTTTCCGGCACCCACGGCAAAACCACCACCACATCCATGATCTCCCTGCTGCTGGAGCACGCCCAGCTTGACCCCACCATCCTGGTCGGCGGCAACCTGGCCGAGATCGACGGCAATGTAAAGGTGGGCGGCCACGACTACTTCATCACCGAAGCCTGCGAATACATGGACAGCTTCCTGTCCCTGCGTCCCCGCACCGAGATCATCCTGAACATCGATTCCGACCATCTGGACTATTTCAAGGATATCGACCACATCGTCCGTTCCTTTGATACCTTCGCCCATCTGGTTCCTGAAGACGGTCTGGTGATCGCTTATGCGGCCAACCCCTTCGTCAGCCGTATCGTGGAGAACCTCTCCTGCCGCGTGCTCACCTTCGGCTTCAACGACAAGTGCGATTACTATGCGGACAACATCCAGTTCAATTCTCTGGGCATGCCCGCTTTCGACCTCTGCTTCCGCGGTCAGGTGCTCTGTCACCTGCAGCTCTCCGTTCCCGGTGAGCACAACATCGCCAACGCTCTGGCCGCCGCAGCCTGCGCCCGCACCCTGGGCGTTTCCGTGGATGTGATCACCTCCACTCTGGAAGGCTACACCGGCACCCAGCGCCGCTTCGATGTCATCGGCGTTACCGGCAGCGATGTGCGCGTGGTGGACGACTACGGTCACCATCCCACGGAGATCAAGGCCACTCTGGCCGCTGCCGCCAACATCCCCCACAAGAATCTGTGGTGCATTTTCCAGCCCCACACCTATACCCGAACTCTGGCCCTGTTCAAGGATTTCGCCCAGGCCTTCGACGGTGCGGATAAGCTGATCCTGGCCGATATCTACGCCGCCCGCGAAAAGAACATCTACAAGATCACCTCCAAGGAGCTGGCCGCCGAGATCAAGAGCACCCACCCCGGCAAGGAAGTCTACTACTTCGCAGACTTCGACGAAATCGCCAATTTCGTGCTCAACAATTCCGAGCCCGGAGATCTGGTGATCACCATGGGTGCCGGCGACATCTACAAAGTGGCCGAACTGATCCTGGAAAAGGACCGCCGCCGCTAACCAAAACGCGAAAAAGCCCCTGCCATACGGCAGGGGCTTTTTGATTGGATGCAGCAGTTGGATGTGTTTGCGGAAGCCGCCGGTTTTCGCGGCGGGTTTGGGAGATTAAAGATCGAAGCGCTTGATTTCCGTGTCCTTGAGGAACTCGGCCTTCAGAGGCTGCAGCGCCTTGAAGTGGGGCATCTCCTTGTGGAGATCCAGGGCTTCCTGGCTTTCCCAGCGCTCGATCAGCATCAGTTTATCGGGGTCTTCCGCGGAGAAGAAGTATTCGTACTGCAGATTGCCGGCTTCGGCCCGGGAGCCTTCGCCCACACCGATGCGGTTCAGGGCTTCATAGAACGCGTCCCGCTTTCCGGGGAGCAGAGAGTAGGTGACTTGTAAAAGGATCATTTTGTACTCCTTTCGGCTGACGGGCCCTTTGCGGGCCCGTTTCAGATCCGCTTGGGGACCTTGGGGAGGTCCTTCCAGCCGGTTTCTTCCCAGAGGACGGGCGTTCCGGCCGCCATGGATGCGGAGCAGTCCAGCAGGCGCTGGTTGCGGCTGCCGCGATACTGCAGGGAAAGATCCCGTTCTTCCTTCTTGTAGGGGCCGTCGATGAGAAGGTCTGTGAGGTGCAGCAGTTCCCGCAGAGCGGCTTCGCCGGTGACCTCCTGCCCCGTATCGGGGCCGGAAAGGCCGCAGCGCTGCTGCAGCTGTTCGAAGGTGTAACCGGAGAACAGCACCACATCTTTTCCCATTTTTTTGACCTCCCGCACCAGGGGAAGCAGTTCCTCGCACTGCAGGGTGGGCTCTCCGCCGGAGAGGGTCAGCCCCTGCAGGGTGGGGTTCTTGCGGATCTCTTCCAGAAGCCGGTCTGCGGTCACCATGGTGCCGCCTTCCAGGGGCCAGCTTTGGGGATTATGACATTCGGGACAGTGGTGAGGGCATCCCTGGGTAAAAACCACGAATCGGATGCCCGGACCGTCCACGATGGACTGGCGGATGATACCGCAGATCTGGATCATTTTGCTCTCCTACAGGGTTTCCATACCTTCGGTGACGGAGTGCTTGACGCGGTCTTCCACTTCGGCTCTCTTGGCATCGTTGAAACGATCAACGGTACCGACCAGATAGCCGGTGATGCGGCGGATGCGTTCGAACTTGGCATTGCCGTCGTCTTCCTTACGGCCGCAGTGGGGGCATTCGTTATCGATGATGCCGGTGAAGCCGCAGACGGGGTCTCTGTCAACGGGGTGGTTGACGGAGCCGTAGCCCACGCCGGATTCCTTCATGCAGCGGATAACCGCTTCGAAGGCATCCAGGTTCTTCAGGGGATCGCCGTCCAGTTCTACATAGGTGATGTGGCCGGCGTTGGTCAGTGCGTGGTAGGGAGCTTCAATGCGAACCTTATCGAAGGCATTGATGTCGTAGTATACGGGTACGTGGAAGGAATTGGTGTAGTACTCTCTGTCGGTGACGCCGGGGATGGAACCGTAGCGGGCACGGTCCATGCGGACGAAGCGGCCGGAGAGACCTTCTGCGGGAGTGGCGATGACGGTGTAGTTCATGCCGGTGGCCTTGGTCTTTTCGTCAGCGCGCTTTCTCAGGAAGCCGACGATATCCAGACCCAGGTTCTGGGCTTCTTTGCTTTCGCCGTGGTGTGCACCCAGCAGAGCCTTCAGACATTCGGCCAGACCGATGAAGCCCACGGTCAGAGTGCCGTGCTTCAGCACTTCGCCCACGGTGTCGTTGGGGCCCAGCTTATCGGAATCCAGCCAGATACCCTGACCCATCAGGAAGGGATAGTTCTTCACCTTCTTGGAGGCCTGGATCAGGAAGCGTTCGTAGAGCTGATCGAAGACCAGGGAGACCATCTGATCCAGCTGTTCGAAGAAGAATTCCACGTTGCGGTTGGCCTTGATGGCCAGACGGGGCAGGTTGATGGAGGTGAAGCTCAGGTTGCCTCTGCCGCCGGTGACCTGCTTGGTGGGATCGTAGGCGTTGCCGATGACACGGGTTCTGCAGCCCATGTAAGCCACTTCGGTGTTGGGGTCGCCTTCCTTGTAGTACTGCAGGTTATAGGGAGCATCGATGAAGCTGAAGTTGGGGAACAGTCTCTTTGCGGAGACGCGGCAGGCCAGCTTGAACAGATCGTAGTTGGGATCGCCGGGGTTGTAGTTGACACCTTCCTTTACCTTGAAGATGTGGATGGGGAAGATGCAGGTTTCACCGTTGCCCAGACCGGCATCGCAGGCCAGCAGGATGTTCTTGATGGCCATTCTGCCTTCGGGAGTGGTGTCGGTACCGTAGTTGATGGAGCTGAAGGGAACCTGCGCGCCGGCACGGGAATGCATGGTGTTCAGGTTGTGTACCAGAGCTTCCATTGCCTGGTAGTCTGCACGGTCGGTTTCCTTGGCAGCGTACTTGGCAGCGAACTTCTGGATCTTGTCTACGTTTTCTGCGCCGATCAGTTCAGCCAGGTAGGGCGCTTCTGCTTCCTGATAGCCGTTGTCGTTGGCCAGAACGGGGGAGAGGCCGGATTCGGCTTCCACTTTCTTGCAGAGTTCCTTCAGAGTGGGTTCCAGGTCTTCCTTGCCCAGCATGATTTCGCAGGCCTTGGCGGCGTTGCGGATGTAGTAACGGCGATAGGTCTTCTTGATGCCGTGTGCCATGGCGTAGTCGAAGTTGGGAACGGACTGGCCGCCGTGCTGATCGTTCTGGTTGGACTGGATGGCGATGCAGGCCAGTGCAGCGTAGCTGGCGATGTCGTTGGGCTCTCTCAGGAAGCCGTGACCGGTGGAGAAGCCGCCGTCGAAGAGCTTGATCAGGTCGATCTGGCAGCAGGTGGTGGTCAGGGTCAGGAAGTCCAGATCATGAATGTGGATATCCCCTTCTCTGTGAGCCTTGGCGTGCTTGGGGTTCAGAACGCGCATTTCGTAGAACTGCTTTGCGCCTTCGGAGCCGTACTTCAGCATGGTGCCCATGGCGGTGTCGCCGTCGATGTTGGCGTTTTCTCTCTTGATGTCGCTGTCGGTGGCATCCTTGAAGGTCAGACCTTCGTAGATCTTCATGAGGCGGGTGTTCATTTCACGAACACGGGTACGCTCTGCACGATACAGGATGAATTCCTTGGCGGTACGGGCGTGGCCGTTTTCCACCAGAGTATGTTCAACTGCGTCCTGTACCTGTTCCACAGTGGGAACCATATCGCCGTACAGCTCGGTCAGGTATTCCTGTACTTTCTTAGCCAGTTCTTCGGCCATGGCGCGGTTCTGGCCGCCCAGTGCCTGTGCAGCCTGGTAAATGGCTTCGGTGATTTTATCGAGGTTGAAAGCTACCTCTCTGCCGTCTCTTTTGATGATTCTTCTGGTCATGGTCTTGGCCCTCCGTCCGTTTTTAGACTATTTCCTTATTTTAACTACTTTTAGTTGTTGCTTTTGAACTCGGCCACAAGATATTGTGTGCGAGCAATGGTAATTATAATAGAAAACCCGCCTTTCGTCAAGTACAAAAGGGCGGGTTTTTTGATTACTTTTTGATTTCTGTTCAGCCCGGATAAAACAGGCAGAAGGTAAGCAAAAACTTACCGGAGGCGGGCCGGTGCGCGCGCCGAATGCAGAGCCTGGCGCGCGCCTTTCCCCTATGCCCGGGTGATCTTCACACCCTGGGGAGTGTCTTCCAGAACGATGCCCTGTGCCTTCAGCAGGTCACGGATCTCGTCTGCTCTCTGGAAGTTTCTGGCCTTGCGGGCGGCCTGGCGTTCTTCCACCAGAGCCTTGATCTCGTCGCTGATGCCGCCTTCTTCTTCCTTATCCTGCAACAGACCCAGCACATCGCAGAATTCCTGCAGCAGGCCCAGTGCCTTCTTGGCGAATTCCTTGGAAGCGCCGTCCTTCACAGCGGTGTTGGCATCGCGCACCAGTTCGAAGACGGCGCTGATGGCGTCTGCGGTGTTCAGGTCGTCATCCATGGCGGTGACGAACTTGCCGCGGTAGGCTTCCAGAGCTGCCAGTGCGGAAGCCTCGGCTTCGGTCATGGCACCTTCGCCGCCCTGTTCGGCCATGTGCTTCAGATTGCTCTTGGCATTCTGCAGACGGGCCAGACCGTTCTTGGCCTGATCCATCAGGTCGCGGCTGAAGTTGATGGGGCTTCTGTAGTGGCCGCTCAGCAGGAAGAAACGGATGGTTTCGCCGTCGTAGTTCTGCAGCACGTCGCGGACGGTGAAGAAGTTGCCCTTGGATTTGGACATCTTTTCGTTATCGATGGTGATGTAGCCGTTGTGCATCCAGTAGTTGGCGAAGGTCTTGCCGTTATGAGCTTCGCTCTGGGCGATCTCGTTTTCGTGATGGGGGAAGGTCAGGTCCTGGCCGCCGGCGTGGATGTCGATGGTTTCACCCAGGTGCTTGGTGGACATGACGGAGCACTCGATGTGCCAGCCGGGTCTGCCCATGCCCCAGGGAGATTCCCAGGCGATCTCATCGTCGGTCTTGCGGGCCTTCCAGAGGGCGAAGTCCAGGGGATCCTGCTTCTTTTCGCCCACTTCGATGCGGGCACCGGATTCCAGATCTTCGATGTTCTGGCGGGACAGCTTGCCGTATTCCTTGAACTTGCGGGTGCTGTAGTACACGTCGCCGTCGACTTCGTAGGCATAGCCCTTATCCTGCAGGTCCTTTACGAACTGGATGATCTCGGGCATGGTTTCGGTGACTCTGGGATGAACGCTGGCCTTCTTTACGTTCAGGGCAGCGGCATCCTTGTAGTATTCGCCGATGTACTTATCGCCCACTTCACCGGCAGTGATGCCTTCCTCGCGGGCACGGTTGATGATCTTGTCGTCCACGTCGGTGAAGTTCTGTACGAACTTGACGGGCATGCCGCTGTATTCCAGATACCGGCGCAGGGTGTCGAACACCACGAAGGGTCTGGCGTTGCCGATGTGGAAGTAATTGTACACCGTGGGACCACAGACGTAGACTTTGACTTCCTTGGGGTCGATGGGCTTAAAGTCTTCTTTTTTACGGGTCAGGGTGTTGTAGATTTTCATGATTCTTTCCTTTCTTGTGCGCAGTTCGCACACGCTGGCCTCCCGGTCAGCCGCCCTGCAAGGCGATGCCGCAGATGCCAACAACGAAATGTATTTGCACGCAGAAGTGCTGCGGGCAGTGCTGTAAAAATGGCGGGCCAACAGGCCCGCCACCAGTATACATGATTCGATTTTGAAAAGCAATGCTTTAAGGCAAGTAATTCACGGGATTGACCGCGATGCCGTTGACCCGCACTTCGAAATGGAGGTGGGGGCCGGTGGAACGGCCGGTGTTTCCCACCAGGGCGATGGTCTGCCCCTTTGTCACAACATCGCCGATCTTCACCAGCAGCTTGCTGCAGTGGGCGTAGTAGGTTTCCACGTTGCTGCCGTGGGAGACCTTTACCAGATAGCCGTAGGTGCCGGATTCTCCGGCGAAGGTGACCACGCCGTCATCCACCACGTAGATGGGAGTGCCGGTGGGATTGTACCAGTCGATGCCGTAATGTCTGCCGAACCGACTGCGGTTCACGCCGAAGGCGGAGGAGACCCGCAGGGTGTCCATGGGGTTCACGAAGGAGCCGGTACCGATGACGGTGGAGAGAGGCTTGGTGCCCTTCAGGGTGATCTGGGTCACAGGCTCGGAGATCACTTCCGTGGAAAGGGTTTCCCTGGACACCTGCACGCCGTTTTCGCTGACCACCTGGTAGGTCACTTCGTTCTTGCCCTTCTTGCCGTAGCTCTGCACCTGGTATTCACCCTTCCACAGAGCGCTGGTTTCTTTATAAGAAGTTTTATAGGCCACGCTTTCGGTGACGGTGAACACTTCGTCGATGGTGACGTGGACCATGGGTTTGGTCTCCACCACGTTGAGGATCTGGCCGATCTTCAGTTTATCGGGAGTGGAGGTGGGGTTGGCCGCCAGCAGTTCGCTGTAGGTCATGCCCATCTTGCCGGCGATCTTGTAGTAGGAGTCACCGGAGACCACGGTGTAGGTCTTCACCTCTTCCATGCCGTTGACGATCATGGAGATGGCGCCTTCCACCGTCATGGTTTCCCAGGCCTGGCCGTTGACCACGGCCACCTGGATATCTTCTTTGATTTCGTAGCTCTTGATTTCGGAACCGGCAGTCTGGTAGTTTGCCACCACGCCATTCAGCACCGCCTGGGCATCCTCTGCGGAAGCCACATTGGCCACTGCCACGCCGTCGATGTAGATGACGGCATAGGATTCTTCCGTCAGCACCTCACCGTTTGCCCGCATGGCATCCAGCTGGGTACCGGTTTCCCCTTCCTCTGCCGGGCCGGGGATCAGGGTGATGGCCAGCACCAGAGCCAGGACCGCTGCCAGGCTGCCGCCGCCGATGGCCGCCGCCTTTCCGGGGCCCAGTTTTTTTATGGTTTCCAGCAGTCTTTCCAGAACCGCCTTATATTCAAATTTCTTCATTGTTTCCTCCGAAAAAAGCGCAAAAAACACCGCGCGGGAAATGGTTTATTTTTTTCTCGCTTAAAAACAGGTGTTTCAGAATTTCTTAACGCTGTCTTTAGGATACCGTTTTTGCCCCCTTTTGTCAATGTTTTGCGGCCAATCTTCAAAAAGCCCTCACATGCCGCCGGCGCAAAAACGGGCACTAAAAAGCCGCAGAACCGTTGAAATTCTGCGGTTTTTGTTTTCGATGTCGGAAAACTTATTCTTCTTCGGAGTAGGTGACCTTCACCATCTTCTGGTCGATGCGGGGCATGTCGCGCAGGTCTCTGGGAGTGGCCACGATCTGGTCTGCCACTTCCATGCCTTCGATCACTTTGCCGAATGCAGCATACTGGCCGTCCAGGTGGGGAGCCTTTTCCACCATGATGAAGAACTGGGAGCCGGCGGAGTTGGGGTTCATGGCTCTTGCCATGGAGAGAACGCCGCGGTCGTGCTTCAGGTCGTTGCGGATGCCGTTGGCAGCGAATTCACCGGTGATGGTGTGGCCGGGGCCGCCGGTGCCGGTACCGTTGGGGCAGCCGCCCTGGATCATGAAGCCGGGAATGACGCGGTGGAAGGTCAGGCCGTCATAGAAGCCCTTCTTTACCAGGTCGATGAAGTTGCCCACGGTGATGGGAGCGATTTCGGGATAGAGTTCGGCTTTCATGATGCCGCCGTTTTCCATTTCAAAGGTTACGATCTGTCTCATTTTGAAGTTCCTTTCTATTTTACTTCTGCGATGGCAGCCAGCACGGATGCGATGGCATCTTCTGCGGTCTTATCCACTGCGGAAGCTTCGCTTCTGGGCTTGTATTCCACCATGCCGTCGGCAGCCTTCTTGCCCACGGTGATGCGGACGGGGATGCCCAGCAGGTCTGCGTCCTTGAACTTGACGCCGGGACGTTCGTCACGGTCGTCCAGGATCACTTCTGCGCCTGCGGCCAGCAGCTTCTGGTACAGGTCTTCCGCCAGATCCACCTGCGCCTGATCCTTGCCGTTCACCAGGGTGATGATTACGTGATAGGGAGCAACGGCCATGGGCCAGATGATACCGTCCTTATCGTGGTGCTGTTCTACGATGGCAGCCAGGGTTCTGCTGACGCCGATGCCGTAGCAGCCCATGACGATGGGCTTTTCCTGCTGGTTTTCATCCTTGTAGTAGGCGTGCATGGGTTCGCTGTACTTGGTGCCCAGCTTGAAGACCTGGCCGACTTCGATCCCCTTGGCGATCTTGGTGGGAGCGCCGCACTTGGGGCAGGGGTCGCCTTCCCGCAGCAGCTTCAGATCGGTGACGATGTCGCCGGTGTAGTCGCGGCCGTAGTTCACGTTGATCAGGTGATGATCGTACTTGCAGGCACCTGCGCACAGGTTCTTCATGCCCACCAGTTCGCTGTCCACAACGATCTTGCAGTCGTGGAGACCCACGGGGCCGGTGAAGCCGCCCACGCAGCCGGTGGCTTCGCTCATGGCGTTTTCGTCGGCGAATTCGATGTTGAATTCGGCAACGCCCAGAGCGTTGATCAGCTTGGTCATGTTCAGTTCGCGGTCGCCGCGGATGAAAGCGGCCACGTATTCGTATTCTTTTTCATAAACCTTGAAGAGCAGAGCCTTGATGGACTTTTCCTTGGGCATCTTCAGGTAATTGCAGACATCCTCGATGGTCTTGGTGCCGGGGGTGAAGACTTCTTCCATGGCCAGCATTTCTTCGGTTTCGGGAGCGGCGTCGCGGAATTCGGCCCGTTCGGTGGTGGCTGCCATATCGCAGCAATCGCAGTAAGCGATCTCTTCTTCGCCGTATTCGGACAGGGCGCAGAATTCGTGGGACTTGCTGCCGCCGATGGCGCCGTTGTCGGCTTCTACGGGACGGAAGGTAAGGCCGCAGCGGGTGAAGACCTTTTCGTAGGCTTCGTACATCTTGCGGTAGCTTTCTTCCAGGCCGGCTT
Organism: Clostridiales bacterium; assembly: GCA_015058215.1. GTDB lineage: Bacteria > Bacillota > Clostridia > Peptostreptococcales > Anaerovoracaceae > SIG262. The sequence continues at coordinate 152,837 of SVCU01000002.1, read as the reverse complement.
CGTCGCGGTCGAAGGAGTAAGCGTCCTTCATGATGAACTCACGGCTGCGCATGAGGCCGAAGCGGGGGCGCTTTTCGTCGCGGTACTTGGTCTGGATCTGGTACAGATTCAGAGGCAGCTGACGGTAGGAATCCACATCGTTACGGATGATGTCGGTGAAAATTTCTTCGGCGGTGGGGCCCAGGCAGAAGTCGCGCTGGTTGCGGTCCTTCAGGCGGAACATTTCGGGGCCGTAGGCCTGCCAGCGGCCGCTTTCCTGCCACAGTTCAGCGGGGCAGATGGCGGACTGCAGAATTTCCTGTGCGCCGGTGCGGTCCATTTCTTCACGGACGATCTGTTCGATCTTCAGCAGGGACTTCTGGCCCATGGGCATATAGCCGTAAACGCCGGAGACCAGCTTGCGGATCATGCCTGCGCGCAGGAGCCAGATATGGCTGGGGATCTCAGCCTCAGCGGGGACCTCACGAAGGGTTTTCATGTACATTTTAGACATTCTCATGGTGTATATTTTCCTCTCAATCTGTAAACAGTTCTATCCAGCCGGTATCGGTGCTTCCGGCATCGGTTCTGACCTCAGGGGCCAGGATCTCTTCCGGGAAGTCCTTCGGCTTTTCCGGGACGGCCTCTGCCTTGCGGCATTTAAAGCAGGCCGGTTTTTTCGGTTCAAATTCGGGCACGGGAGCGGGCTCTTCCGTCACGGGAGCGGTTTCCTCCGCTGCCGGAAGGGGTTCTTCTGCTTTGAGGACGGGTTCTGCCATCGGGGCAGGAGCCGGTGCTTCTTCAAAAGCCGGTTCTTCCCAGAGGATTTCCTGTTCGCCCTGCAGCAAAATGGCGGTGGCCTGTGCGGCCATGCCTTCGCCCCGGCCGCAGTAGCCCAGGCGTTCCGTGGTGGTGGCCTTCACATTGACCCGGTCTTCCGGGATCTGCAGGGCCAGAGCCAGGTTGCGGCGCATCTTCGCCGTATAAGGCGCCACCTTGGGTGCCTGTGCGATCAGAGTCACATCCAGGTTGCTGACGGCGAAGCCGTTCCGCTGCAGCAGCTTTGCCACGTACCGCAGCAGCACGATGCTGTCGGCCCCTTTGAAGGCGGGGTCCGTGTCGGGGAAATGCTTTCCGATGTCCCCCATGCCGGCGGCCCCCAGAAGGGCGTCCATGGCTGCATGGGTGAGCACGTCCGCATCGGAATGGCCCAGAAGGCCTTTTTCGTAGGGAACCTGCACGCCGCCCAGGATCAGGGGCCGGTCGGGCACCAGAACATGGACATCGAAACCGGTTCCCGCTCTAGGTCGCAGAGCCCCCGGTTCCGCAGGGTTCGGTTCTTCTTTCTGTATGGGTTCTGCAGGTTCGTCTGCAGGAACTTCCGGTTTGACAAAGAGACCTTCCGGCTCCACGTCTTCGCCCGTCAGCGCCTCATGGAGAGGGCCGGGCATGTGGATGATGCCGGGGTCTTCCGCAGGAAGGGTTTCCACCGTTTCGTGCTCCGCCTCCACAAAGTCGGCTTTCAGAAGCAGCGGGGCCATTTCCTCCTGCCAGCGGTCCAGATCGGCGGCGATGTACTCTGCCAGAGGCAGGTCTTCCGCCGTGGTGATCTTGATGTTGCGGTAATCGCCCCGCACCATGCAGACCTTGCGGCCGTACTTTTCCACGAAGGAAGCGTCGTCGGTGGCGGCGAAATTCTTTTTTCTGGCCTTTTCCATGGCGGCGGAAAGGCGCAGGCGTTCAAACCCCTGCGGGGTCTGGGCGGCGAACAGTTTTTCCCGGGGAAGGGTCTCTTTCACCAGTCTGCCGTCGCCGTATTTGATGGTATCTTTCACCGGGGTCACGGGGACCGCTGCGCCGGTGCGCAGGGTGCCTTCCAGCACCCGATCGATCAGGTCCTTGGTGGCGAAGGGCCGGGCTCCGTCCTGGATCAGCACCAGGTCCGGCGCTTCCTTTTCGGCCTTTTTGCCCTTCTTTGCGGTTTCTTCCTCGCCCAGAAGGCCTTCTTCCCGAAGGATCTCCAGGGCTTTCAGACCGTTGCGGACGGACTCCTGACGGGTCTCGCCGCCGGAGACCAGACCGCGTACCTTGCCGTTTCCGGCCTTGGGAACCAGCACATTGCAAAACTCCCGTCCTTCTTTGTTGACAACGATGCAGATGTCGTCAATGAAAGGATGGGAAGAAAATGCGCGGAGGGTCCGTTCCAGAACGGGTGCGCCCGCGATCTCTCTATACTGTTTTGCAGGGCCATCCCCCATGCGGCTGCCCTTTCCGGCTGCCACGATGAGTACGGCCACTCGTCTGCCCTGGTACATACAGGTCTCCTTGTAGGGTGTATTTTTTGCTGCGGCATTTGCAGCGATTTTTGCTGTTTAGAGGGGTTTCCCGAAAATCATGCGGCCGGCAGAGGTCTGCAGTACGCTGGTGACCACGATGGAAATGGTTTCACCGATGCGCTTCTTGCTGTCGTCCACCACGATCATGGTACCGTCGTCCAGATAGGCCACGGCCTGGCCGTGTTCCTTGCCTTCCTTCACCAGGAAGACCTGCATCTGCTCGCCGGGCAGCACCACCGGTTTCAGGGTGTTGGCCAGTTCGTTGATGTTGAGCACTTCCACGCCTTTGATGGCGGCCACCTTGTTCAGGTTGTAGTCGTTGGTGACCACTTTGCCGTTCATGATCTGCGCCAGCTTCAGCAGTTTGACATCCACTTCCGGGATATCGGCCAGCGCCTTTTCTTTATCGGTATTGTAGATTTCGATGCCGTAATCGTTCTGGATGCGGTTCAGGATATCCAGACCGCGTCTGCCCCGGTTCCGCTTCAGTGCGTCGGAAGAATCGGCGATGTGCCGCAGCTCCACCAGCACGAATTCGGGGATGACGATCTTGCCTTCAATGAACCCGGTGCGCATGATGTCCGCAATGCGGCCGTCGATGATGACGCTGGTATCCAGGATCTTGGGGGCCAGCAGGGCCTCTTTCTTGCCGCGGCCCTCCCGGGAGGTGCGCAGGTTTTCACCGATGGCTTTCAGCAGGTCTGCGGTGCGCTTGGTGGAGATCCGCACGCCCAGATATCCTAAGAATACATAGGTCAGGGCGGAGAAGGCCAGGCTCAGGTAGGGATGCAGGTTCCCGTAGAGTTGGCTGATGAGGAAGGCCAGAATCAGGCCTACGATCAGGCCGACGGTGCCGGAAAGGAAATCCGGTGCGGATACCTTCCGCAGGTCGTCCTCGATTTCTTTTGCCGCATTCTCACCGCCGCGAAGCAGGGAAGGCGACAGGAAGAAGAAGCCCACCGTACCCAGCAGGGCACAGATGACGGCCAGCCAGACTTCCAGGCTCTCCGAAGGCGGTATGAAATCCTTCAGTGCGGTCTTTTCGACCAGCAGCATGATCAGAACGGACAGGGCATACCCCAATAAGCCCCCGCAGATCGAAAAAATTACGCGCAATACTTTTTTAATCATCTCAGTCTCCCAATTTTGCTTTGCATAGATGCGGTATGCCTTTGACAGGCCCTTTCCTGCCGGGCGGGAATTCCGGTTCCCGTTTTCAGGGAACACAAAATAAGGCCTACCGACCCACCCTGCAGATAGTGTACCGATTTTTTGGCCTTCTGTCAAGTTCCGCAATGTGCGGAAAGGGTGAATTTTCAACCCTCCCGGCCCGCTGAAACAGGCTGGACTGACGCCCCGGCTTGTGGTATGCTGTTTTTGAAGATTCTCCACAGGAAAATCACCTTTTCAACACAGAAAAATTGTACTTTAGATTTGTAAAGTGAACAGTAAGAACCTGTGAAGCTTACAGGAATACGGCCGGCAGATCCCCCATTCGCCGGCCGCCGAAAAGGAGACTGTTATGTACCGAATTTTGATCGCTGACGACGAGCAGAAGATCCGTCAGGTCATTCGCGAATACGCGGAATTCAACGGCTATCAGGTGGAGGAAGCCGCCGACGGCATGGAAGCCCTGAACCTGTGCAAAGAAAAGGATTTCGATCTGATCGTCATGGATATCATGATGCCCCGTCTGGACGGCTACACCGCCTGCAAGGAGATCCGCAAACTGAAGGATATTTCCATCATCATGCTCTCCGCCCGGGGCGAAGAATACGATAAACTCTACGGTTTCGATCTGGGCATCGACGATTACGTGGTGAAGCCCTTCAGCCCCAAGGAGCTGATGGCCCGCATCAACGCCGTTCTGAACCGCCGGGCCGGCAGCCGGGAAGCCGCTGCCCCCCTGGTTTTCGACGGTCTGGAAATCAACATGGCCGCCCGCTCCGTCACCATCGACGGAAAGAAAGCGGATCTGACTCCCAAGGAATACGATCTGCTGTTCTACCTGGTGCAGAACCGCAACATCGCCCTGTCCCGCGACCGGCTGCTGGCCGATGTCTGGGGCTACGATTTCTTCGGGGACGACCGCACCATCGACACCCACATCAAGAACCTGCGCAACAACCTGGGCCCCTACCGGGATAAGATCGTCACCCTGCGGGGCGTGGGCTATAAATTCGAAGGGTAGGTCCGCCGTCCGTGAAGAAATACCCGAAGCCCAGAAGCCTGCGCTTCCGCCTGATGCTCAGCTTCCTGCTCTTCGCCGGCAGCCTTATGCTGCTGCTCTGGACTCTGCAGGTCCTGTTCCTGCAAAACTATTACGAGGCCATGAAGACCCGGGAAGTCATCCAGGCCGCCGATTCCATCGTACAGGAATACGGCGATCTGGACCTGAGCAAGCTGCAGGAATTCTCCTATAAAACCGATATGTACATCCACCTGGAAACGGAGGGGGGCCTTCTGATCTACACCACCTCCGACACCTCTCCCCGCCCCTCCACCTTCGCCTCCGTCTCCGATCTGGCACAGATCCGCACCCTGCTGGAAGCCAGCCCCGGCGGCAGCGTTTCCTACACCGTTCAGACCCGTCACGGCATCGACACGCTGGTTTACGGCCGCCTGATCCACGATTCCAACCTGGGCAAGGTGTACCTCTCCATTTTCGCCCCCCTGTCTCCCGTGGAATCCACCATCGAGATTCTGCGGGACCAGCTGATCATCGTCACCTTCATTTCGCTGGCGGTGGCCTTCCTCATCGCCTTCGTGCTGTCCACCCGTCTCAGCGACCCCCTGACCCGCATCACCCGCACCGCCGGGCAGCTGGCCAAGGGGAAGTACGGTGTCACCTTTGAAGGCTCCGGCTACAGCGAGGTGGCCCAGCTGGCGGACACCCTGACCCACACCTCCCGGGAGCTGGCCCGCACCGACGAGCTGAAGAAGGACCTGCTGGCCAACGTTTCCCACGACCTCCGCACCCCTCTGACCATGATCAAATCCTACGCAGAGATGGTGCGCGACCTCTCTGGCAACAATCCCGTAAAGCGGGAAGAGCATCTGAACGTGATCATCGACGAAGCCGACCGGCTGAACCTGCTGGTCAGCGACCTTCTCACCCTGTCCAAAATGCAGTCCGGCAATACGGCTCTGGAATGGGGCTCTTTCGACCTGAAGGAGGCCGCCGTCAGCGCCCTGCGCCCCTTTGAACTGCTGCAGGAGCAGGACGGTTTCCGCATTTCTCTGGAGACCGAAGGGGAGGACTTCACCGTTTGGGGCGACTACGGCCGCATCCGCCAGGTACTTTCCAATCTGCTGACCAATGCCGTCCGCTACAGCGGCGACAACAAGGCGGTCACCCTGCGCCTCTGTTCCGATGCGAACGGGGTCCGCTGCGAAGTGCAGGACCGGGGCATCGGCATCCCCACAGAAGAACTTTCCCACATCTGGGAACGGTATTACAGAGCCAGCAGTCAGTCCGGCCGCGCTTCCGGCGGTTCCGGTCTGGGTCTGGCCATCACAAAAGAAATTTTCGTGCTTCACGGTGCCTCCTATGGTGCCGAAAGCACCGTGGGACAGGGCAGTACCTTCTGGTTCTCCCTGAAACACAAAGGCTGATGCAAGGGCCCTCCGGGCCCGGGCACCGATCCCCGGCGCGGCCAGGTGCAGAATCCGGCCGCGCCCTTCAGAAAGGAATCCCTTATGGCTAAGAAAGGAAAAACCGTTTTCGTCTGCCAGCAGTGCGGCTATGAAAGCGCCAAATGGATGGGCCAGTGCGTCTGCGGTGCCTGGAACTCCTTCGTGGAAGAGAAAGTACAGGACCCCGTCAAGGATGCCGGCCGGAGCCGGGAAGCTGCCGCCGGCAGAACCTCCCGCCCCATTCCCCTGACCCAGGTGGAATCCGGTGAACACAAGCGCCTTTCCACCGGCATCACCGAGCTGGACAGAGTGCTGGGCGGCGGCCTCGTCCCCGGTTCCCTGACCCTGATCTCCGGCGAGCCGGGCATCGGCAAATCCACCCTGATCATCCAGGCTGCCGCCAACATGGCCAAAACCCGGGGCACCGTGCTCTATGTTTCCGGCGAAGAATCGGAAGAACAGATCAAGATGCGGGCAGACCGGGTCTGTGCTTCCCTGCCCGAAACTCTGTACCTGCTGGCCGAAACCGACCTGGACCGGGTCCTGGACGTTTCCAAAGAGCTGAAGCCCGCCTTCCTGATCATCGACTCCATCCAGACCATGTACACCGCCGAACTGGATGCTGCCCCCGGCACCGTTTCCCAGGTGCGGGCCTGCACCAACCTTCTGATGCAGCTGGGCAAAGGCCGGGCCATCCCCGTGTTCATCGTGGCCCACGTGAACAAATCCGGTGACTTGGCCGGCCCCAAGATCATGGAGCATCTGGTGGACACCGTGCTGAACTTCACCGGCGAGCGCAACCAGGAGCTTCGCATCCTGCGCTCCTATAAGAACCGTTTCGGCACCACCAGCGAGATCGGTGCCTTCCAGATGGAAGAAGAAGGTCTGCTGCCCGTGGAAAACCTGTCCAAGAGCTTCCTGGAAGGGCTGGAGGATAACGGCGAAGGGGCCTGTGCCACCGCCATTTACGAAGGAACCCGCCCCCTGCTGCTGGAGATCCAGGCCCTGACGGCGGCCTCCAACATGAGTTTCCCCCGCCGCACCTCCCTGGGCTTTGATAACTCCCGTCTGAATATGATCCTGGCCGTTCTGGAGCGGAAGGCCGGCCTTTCCCTGGCCAGCCAGGATGTCTACCTGAACGTGGCCGGCGGTCTCCGCCTGGAAGGCACCTCCGCCGACCTGGCCGCCGCTCTGGCCATCTATTCCAGCTACAAGGGCATCCCCTGCGGTTCCCAGACCATCGCCTTCGGCGAGATCGGCCTCACCGGCGATCTGCGCTCCGTGCAGAACGCGGACAAGCTGGTGAAGGAAGCCGCCCGCCTGGGCTTTACCACCATCCTGCTGCCCCGGAAGAACGCAGACCGCCTCACCGACGTACCCGCCGGTGTCCGCCTGGTACCTCTGCAGAGCGTAAAAGAAGCGGTCCTGTTTTTGCGGGACAAATAAGGGTATATATCCATTGGAATCATCCGGGGCGTAGGTTTCTCCGCCCCGTTTCTCTACCCATTCATACACGAAAGGAGTTTTTCCCATGAAAGAAACCTTACTGGATCTGAAAACCCGCCGCAGCTGCCGCGCCTTCACCGGTCAGCAGGTCAAAGACGAACACCTCGCCGCCATTCTGGAAGCCGGCACCTTCGCCCCCACGGGTATGGGCACCCAGAACCCCGTCATGGTGGTGGTCCGCGATCCCGAAACTCTGGCTTATCTCTCCAAACTGAACGCCGCCGTCATGGGTGCCGATAAGGATCCCTTCTACGGTGCCCCCTGCGTGGTCATCGTCTTCGCCGATCCCCAGCGCAGCACCTGGGTGGAAGACGGCAGTCTGGTCATGGGCAACCTGCTGAACGCCGCCCACGCCGTCGGTGTGGCCTCCTGCTGGATCCACCGCGCCCGTCAGGTATTCGCCTCTCCCGAAGGCAAGGAGCTGATGCAGAAATGGGGCGTTCCCGAAGGCTACGAAGGCATCGGCAACTGCATCCTGGGCTATGCCGCCGGCCCCGCCGCCGAGCCCAAGCCCCGCAAGGAAAACTACATCATTTACGCAGACTAAAAGGATTTTCTCATGAAACCTCTTTCCCAAACCATCGATATCCATGCCCACATCGCCGGCATCCAGAACACCGTGACGCCGAGCGGTCCCCAGGCTCTTGCTTACATCGCCTTCACCAATCTGGGCTACGGAACTCTGACCGCTGTCAAGTTCACCGCCCGGGGCTATAACGCCTTCGGTGACCCGGTGCTGATCAGCGGCTCCGAATCCTTTCGGCTTCTGATCCAGGATCTGAACATTGCCCCCAACCAGCGTTCCAAGACCCTGCAGGTGCTCCTGCCCAGCGGCGAGATCCGGAAACTTCTTCTGGAAGAATACCAGGTCTGCTACGCGGACGGCACCATCCTCACCTACCCCGGCAAGGAAGAAAAACAACTGACCCTTCTGCAGTTTGAAGCCGCCGGCGAAGAAGGAGAAGCCCTGCAGGCCATCCAGTACACCTACGGCAAGGTCATTCGCTACCAGCCTCAGGAGCATCCCTTCGGCTGGGTTTGCGGCTGCGGCCGGTTCAATCCTCCCGAAAAAGACCGCTGCACCTTCTGCGGCAATGCCAAAGAGCAGATGCTGAAGCTGGCAGAAGCGGAAACCCGCAGCCAGCTGATCGAAAACGTCCGCCAGCAGGAGGCTCTGCGCCTTCAGCAGGAAGAAGAGCGGCGCCAGCAGGCTGAGATCCGAAAGCAGCAGGCCAAAGAAACGGCCAAAGTCCGCCTGCAGAAATTCAAAAAACGGCTTCCCATCCTGGCCGCCGCTTTGGTTCTGGTCATCGGTGTCTGCTTCCTGGTAGGTCATCTTGCGGAAATGGCAAGCCGGGCCACCTTCAGTTCTCTTCCCCGTATGCAGGCAGAGCTGGAAGGCACCTATACCTGCTACAGCGAGTCCGGCACGGCCATCGCTCAGATCATCCTTTCCGATGACACCGCCACCTACCGGTACAGCAGCGGCTCCGAGCGGGATTTCGACATCCGCGCCTGGGATTACGAAAACGGCATCGTTCTCACCTACGAAGAACTGGTGGCAAAGAAAGACGGCACCCTGGTGGACGAAAGCGGTTTCGTCTACCGTCCGGGCGGCACCATGAAGGTCAGCAGTTCTTCCTCCGGCTCTTCTTCCGGTTCCTCCGGCTCTTCCGGCTCCTCTTATGAGACCATCTACACCGCTCTCAGCTTTTCCAATGTGAAGGTCACCCATAACTCCAGTTACACGGTCTGCACCGGCACCGTGAAGAACAACGGCAAGAAGACCTACAAGTTTGTGGAGATCAAGGGGCAGTTCAAGAATTATTCCGGCACCGTTCTGGATACGGACTGGACCTATGCCGTAGGCAGCGAAGGTCTGGGCCCCGGAGAATCCAAAACCTTCCGCATGTCCGTACCGAAGAACGCATCCATCAGCTCCTGCAGCATCAGCATCATCGACTATAATTGATGCCGCCGGCAGCACCGCTGCCTTCTGCAGATACAAATCATTGCAGCAAAAAGACCCCGCCGGCCGGCGGGGTCTTTTCTTGTCTCGTTTGAGTTTTACGGGGGTATTTCTTGCTTACGTTTGCCGCATCGTTTCCTTGCCTGTCAGACGCTATGCCCGTTCTTCCGGCATACGCAGGGCGATGCTGACGCTGAAGGACCGTTCTTCATCCTCGATGTCCATGATGCCGCCGTTTTCTTCCACGATGCGGCTCATGATGGAAATGCCGAAGCCGTGATGCTCTTTGTTCTCCTTGGTGGTAATGTACTTGCCATTTTCACCGCGGATGGTCTTCTGCCCCTTGGAATTGACGCACTTGATAGAGAAGTAGGGCCTCCGCACGTTCATTTCCAGATAGAGATAGCGCTCATCGCTGTTTTCCAAAGTGCAGCAGCCTTCGATGGCGTTGTCCAGCAGGTTCATCAGCAGGCTGCAGAATTTATCGTCGGAAAGGGGCAGGTTCTCCGGCACATTCAGCTGGTGGTGGAACTCGATCTCCGCCTCCTGAATGCGGCCGATGCGGCTGTTGACGATACCGTCCACCATATAGTTTTCGCTGTAGACCACATTGCTGGTCCAGGTTTGCCGCAGCAGGTTGTCCCGGAGATAATCCCGGGCCTGGTCGTACTGGCCGTGCTCCAGAATGATATCCAGAGCCGCCGCGTGGTTTCTGAGTTCGTGGCGCAGCTTCCGAAGACCGTCCATGGTGTAGTGGATGTTCTGGTAGCTTTCCATGGCCAGCTGGTCCCGCAGCAGGATGGCCCGCTGCTCCGCTTCCTCCTTGGCCGCATCCTGGATGGCGCTGACCGTGGCCCCCAGAAGACCCAGGGCGATCAGCAGGAAGAAGGTGATATAGCTGACGCTGATGATGGGCATGCCGCTGACCAGCGGTTTCCCCATGAACTGATCCAGCCACAGGGAAAGCCCGAGCGCCCCCTGGTACAGGGCCACGAACTTGGCAAACTTATTGCCGGAATAATGGTCCGTAATGGCCACCAGCACGCTGTAGACGCAGGCACCGATCACCAGATCGTTCTGCAGCCCCTGGGCGTTTTCCAGAGAAGAAACGCCGGAAAGATCCAGAAGCAGGGTGGACAGGAAGAAGATCATGACCAGGATCAGGGGCAGACTGGCCCACACGCGGTACTTCCGGCTGATCTTCAGAAGCAATGCCACATTGAAGGGGATCAGCATCAGATTGAAGGCCACCATGCTCACATAGGAGATGGTCTGGGGCAGGAAAATGGCATAGATGGCGTAATCCGGCCCTTCGCGGAAGAACACGGAATAAACGCTGAAGGTAATGATAAACAGACCGAACGCCAGAGCACCCCAGTCCAGCTTTTTATTGCTGCGGCGCATCAGGTTCAGCACGATCATGAAAATGCCGGAGAACAGGGCAACACCGGCCAGCAGCACCCGCAGGAATGACTGGGCCAGAAGGTAGGTCCGAAGCGCCGTATGGCTGCCCCGGTACAATTTGATGGGCACCCCGGAATACCCTGCATAGGGGGAGGTGATCTCCAGCGTCAGAGTCTCTTTCCCCTCGGTGACCGGCAGGTTGATGGTGGCATCCCAGAAGCCGGGGTCCGCATCGGTCTGATAGAGTTCCGCCAGCACCTTATCTTCCAGCAGGACCCGCACCCGCTGGTGCCGCCCCTGGAAATAGAGCTGCTCGTCGGGCTGGATGGCATCCAGTTCCACGAACATGGTGAGGGGCTCATTGGGGCCCACGTTTTCCAGCCGCTTGGTGTTTTTCAGCACGTAGGCCACGGAAGCATCCTCCGTCCGGTAGCACCAGGCACCGGACAGGATCAGGCTCTCCTCCATGCTGCCGGTCCAATGGATAAACATACCTACGCCGGTCATCAAAAGCACCATGATGAGACAGACCGCTGCGATCTGCAGGGTCTTTCGTCTCCCGTATTTTTCTTGGTCCAGTGCAGGTTCGTAGGGTGTCATAGAATCTTCCTCAGAAATGTGGATTTCACCTTTTCCCAGTAGGTACGGCTGATGGGGATCACCGTATGATCCGTCAGCACCGCTTCGTAGCGATGGATCTCAAACACATAGGAAAAGTTCAGAATGTAGCTCTGATGGCAGCGCAGGAACCGGTCGGCAGGCAGCTCGTTTTCCAGCTCTGCCAGACGGCCGGCAAAGGTGAAGTTCTCTCCGTCCGTATGGATGATCGCTTTGCGCCCGGCGGTTTCCACATAAATGATCTCCTCGAAGGGGATGCGGCGCACGGCGGCCCCATCCTTCAGCGACAGCCAGCGCTTCTTGCCTTTTTCCCGAAGCCGCTCCGCCAGGATGGGTTCCAGTTCGATCTGTTTCACCGGTTTCAGCAAATAGCGGTAGGCCTGCACTTCGTACCCCTTCAGGGCATACTGCGCGGTGGAAGTGACGAAAACGATGGGCACTTTTTTATCCAGTTCCCGAATGGCTGTGGCCAGCTCGATGCCGTCCATGCCATCCATCAGAATATCCAGAAGCAGCAGGTCGAAGGTTTCGCCCTTCACGTAGGCATCCACAAGATCGCGGCCGCAGGAAAATACAGCCACTTCGCCGGCCGCCTGTTTCTTTTCCAGGATCGTGCGGCAGCAGAGGGCCACTTCATCGGCAAAAATTTTTTCATCATCGCAGACAGCAATGCGGAACATAAAGTTTTCCCTTTCTGATCACAGAGGGAACGCGGGCCTTCTGCCTGTGCGGCGGAAATGCCCCGTCCAATTTTCTTTATTATAATACATCTTGCCGCGATTGCCAAATGCCAAATCACGTCCGGCGGCAAAAGATCCCGTTCCGGGGCAAAAACAAGAAAAAACTGCCGCAGATTTCTCTGCGGCAGTTCTTCGTTCCATTGTTAAGGTGTTTTTGCAAACCTTCAGCTTAGTACAGCTTGGGGATGTCAACAGCCTTGTTGAAGCAGTATTCTTCGGAGGGGAAGGTGCCTTCGATGGATTCCTTGTGGAATGCATTCAGACCGTCTACCATGACCTTACGAACCTGTGCGAAGTGCTTTACGAACTTGGGCTTGAAGTCGCCATACATGCCCAGCAGGTCCTGAGTTACCAGTACCTGGCAGTCTACGTGGGGACCAGCGCCGATGCCCAGTACGGGGATGGAAACAGCTTCAGCAACTGCCTTACCTACGCTAACGGGTACGCATTCCAGAACCAGGGAGAAGCAGCCTGCCTTTTCCAGTTCGATAGCGTCCTTGATAACCTTAGCAGCGGTTTCGGGGGTGCCACCCTGAACCTTGAAGCCGCCCAGGGAGGAAGCAGTCTGAGGAGTCAGACCGATGTGGCCCATGGTGTTGATGCCAGCGCCAGCGATAGCCTTGATTCTGGACAGCATTTCTACGCCGCCTTCCAGCTTAACGCAGTCGCAGTTGGTTTCCTTGATCAGTCTGACAGCATTGTGTACAGCCTGTTCGTCGGATTCCTGATAAGAACCGAAGGGCATGTCGCCGATGATCCAGGTGTTGGGAGCGCCCTTTACTACGGGACGGATGTGGTGGATCATGTCTTCCATGGTTACGGATTCGGTGCCCTTGTAGCCCAGCATGATCATGCCCAGGGAGTCGCCGACCAGGATGATGTTGCAATCGCTTTCGTCTACGATGGTAGCGGTGGTGTAGTCATAAGCGGTTACGAAAGTGAACTTCTTGCCTTCCTTCTTCCAGTTCTTGAAGTCAGCAACGGTCATTTTTTTCTTGGCCATTTTTGTTTTCCTCCTTAGAAAAAACTTTGATGCGCTTTCTGCGCAAATGAACAAAATCGTCCGTGAGATACTCTCACATATTTATTGTACGGCAAGGTATGACCTTTGTCAATCCTCGTCTGCAAAATAATTTGTGTTGGAAGCGGCGGCCAGAAGATGATAGCGCATGGCCAGGGCCGCGCCGGTGGCATCCCGCATTTTCAGGAATTTAGCCACTTCTTCATGAAGGCGCAGGGCCTCTTTTTTCACTTCCAGAGGCATCTTTTCCTCTGCCATCTGATAGTAAATGGGAGACTGGAGGGTGGGGATCAGACGCTCCATCACGCTGTTGTGGGTGGCCTTTGCCAGCAGGGCGTGGAATTCCTGATCCAGCTCCAGAAAGTCCTTCTTCCCTTCGTTGACCGCCTTGGCCTCTTCCCGTTCCAGGGAGAGGATCTCCTGCAGCTCTTCATCGGTGGCATTCTCTGTCACCGCCTGCATCATAGCCGGTTCCAGGCTGAGACGGATGGCATACCAGTCATCCATCAATTTTTTCTTATCCTGGATGTAGCCCATGCCCAGAGGATCCGAGGTGAGGCCGGGGTTATCGGCCACGAAAATGCCCAGGGCCTTTTTGACCACCAGAATGCCGCTGGCATTGAGGATCTTCACCGCCTCGCGGATGGAGGTGCGGCTGACGCCGTATTCCAGTGCCATGGTACGTTCATCGGGCAGCCGGTCTCCGGGAGCCAGTTCCTTGGTGACCATTACTTTCTCGCGGATCTTCTCCACCACTTCTTCATATTTTGCGGTCTTTCTTTCCGGTGCCATTTTCGGTCCCTTCCTCTCTGAAATTCCAACTAGGTATGACCTAGCTGCCAGTTTGACCCCCTATTTTACTTGCTGACCAGCAGTTTCTTCATACCCTGTTCCAAACCTTCCACGGTCAGGGGGAACATGGGGAAGATCTCTGCGATCTTGGCATAACTCTGGCCCCAGTAGCCGCCGGGTCTGGGCGGTTTTTCCGGGTTCAGCCAGATGATGTGAGGATACTGTTCTTTGAACCGGTACAACCAGTCGAAGCCGCTGTATTTGGCTTCGCCCAGCAGACGGTCATAGTGGCGGGCGATCAGTTCGTACATATCCATGAGGGCATCCCCCACGATGATCACCTTGTAGTCGCTGCCGAAATTTTTCAGGAGCCAGTCCGTGGATACCGCGCTGGTATAGGTCAGCCGGGGATCCTTGTATACCGCTCCGAAAATGCAGTTGTGAAAATAATAGGTGTGCAGTTCCTTGAAATGGTTGGACCGCTCCGCCGCCTGAAACAGCATGGAGCAAAGGCCGGAATAGTAATCCATGGAGCCGCCGGAATCCATCAGAAGGATCACCTTCACCGTATTGCGGCGGGGCTTTTTGTACTGCACGGACAGGGTGCCCGCATTGTCGCAGGTCTTCCGTACCGTGCCCTCCACATCGAATTCCGTGGCCGCTTCATTGACCCGGTCCGAATACTGGCGCAGCAGCCGGAAGGCCATCTGGAACTGGCGGATATCCAGAAGATTGTCCTTGCGGAAATCCCTGTACCTGCGGTCTCCCAGCACCTGAAAGGCTCTGCGGTAGCGGCTTTCCCCCGCCACGCGGATGCCCTGGGGTGAATGGCCGCTGTGGCCGAAGTTGGTATAGCCGCCGGTGCCGATCCAGCGGGAGCCTCCGTTGTGTTCCTCCGTCTGTTCTTTCAGACGCTGGCGGAACTGCTCCAGGATCTCCTCCGCCGTTTTTTCGTCGTAGCCCTGGGTCTCCAGAAACGCCTTGAAATCCTTCAGGGCTTCTTCCTTGTTGCTGAGCCACTGCAGCACAGTTTCGGGAAGCGCCTCCCCGAAGGGCACGTCTTCGAAGTATTCCAGAAACACCTGGTGGTATTTATCATAATCCGCTTCGCTTTTCACCAGTACCGCCCGGCACAGGTTATAAAAGCCGCTGATGGTGCTGCCGTGAAGCCCTTCCAGAAGGCCCTCCATCAGGGTGATCCACTCGTTGAGGGATACTCCCAGGCCCCGGGCCCGCATCAGGTAGAAAAAACCGATGAACATGGCGTCTCCTATCCCAGACGACGCTGCATATTGGTCACGTCTTTATCCTTTTTCAGCAGAACACCGGCGAAGGGGATCTCCTTGATGATGCGGTCCGGATCGATGCCGGAAAGCTGCAGGGCGCGGATCCAGTCCACCAGTTCGGAGGTGCTGGGCTTCTTTTCCACATCGCTGAGGCTGCGGACCCAGTAGAAGGCATCCATGGCCTGGCGCAGCACGGCTTCGTCCAGGGTATCGAAGTGGACCCGAATGATCTTTTCCATCTGTTCCGGTTCCGGGAAGGCGATGTAATGGAAAATGCAGCGGCGCAGGAACGCATCGGGCAGTTCCTTTTCCGCGTTGGAGGTGATGATGACGATGGGGCGCTGCTTGGCCTTCACCGTCTCTTTGGTTTCGGGAATGTAGAATTCCATTTTATCCAGTTCCCACAGAAGGTCGTTGGGAAATTCCAGGTCCGCCTTATCCACCTCGTCGATGAGAAGAACCGTCTGCTCCTCGGAAGAGAAGGCTTCCCCCAGCTTGCCCAGCTTGATGTATTTTGCGATATCGTCCACGCCGGCATTGCCGAACTGGCTGTCATAGAGACGCTGTACCACGTCGTAGACATACAGGCCATCCTGTGCCTTGGTGGTGGACTTGACGCTCCAGATGATCAGTTTTTTGCCGAGGGCATCGGCCACGGCCTGGGCCAGCATGGTTTTGCCGGTACCGGGCTCGCCTTTGATCAGCAGAGGCTTTTTGAGGGCGATGGCGATGTTCACAGCCCCCAGCAGGTCCTGAGAGGCAACGTATTGATCGGTTCCGCGAAATGCAGCGTTCATAGATCGGTTCTCCTTTGGTTTGAAAGGGTGTTTTTGAAAAAACCGGGACTTGTTCTAATACTTTATTTTAACAGAGGGCAGGGCCCGGCGCAATAAAAAAGAAGGCGGCTTACGCCGCCTTCTCTTCTTTTTAGAGACTTCCGCCGCACACCAGCACGATGGCCACGGTGCAGCATGCCAGGAAGAGCTGTCCAAGGGTTTCTCCGAACCCGGCTCTTTCTTTTTTTACAGTTGCTTCTGTTTCCATAGTATCTGTAACCCCCTTTTGATTTGCTGCGGCCCCTATTCCGCAGTCTTCTTTCGAAGCATCTTTATCTTACCCCTGAAAGGTAAAGAGTATATAAACGGAAAATGAAAAAAATATTTTATTTTTGTGCTTGACAAATACAAATCCATTTGCTATCATAATACTTGCTTGTTTACAAGACATGCGGAAGTGGCTCAGGGGTAGAGCATCGCCTTGCCAAGGCGAGGGTCGCGAGTTCGAATCTCGTCTTCCGCTCCACTAACAAAAGATACCGCTCACAAAGCGGTATTCTTTTTTCTTCTTAGGCAGGCCAGATGGTGCTGCACCGCAGACGCGATGCCGTACCCGCGCCCTAAGCGCAGCCCGCCGGTATAAAAACAACGTCCCAGGCTTCGGCCCGGGGCTTCTTTTGTTTTTGCAGAAAAGGCACCCCTTGAAAGGGGCGCGCATCTGCGGCGGCAAATTTCACCTTCGCCGCCGCAAAAAAGGGGCGGCCTCCCAGTGTCTGAGGCCGCCCCTACTTGTTTGCAGATTGCGATTCCGTTTTTATTTCAGCAGTTCCAGAATGTTTGCCTTAGGCATTGCACCGACTGCTCTCTGCACCATTTTGCCGTCTTTGATGACGACCAGGGTAGGAATGCTCATAACGCCAAACTGCATGGCCAGTTCCACCTGTTCGTCCACATTGACCTTGCCCACCTTGATTTCGGGCATTTCTTCTGCGATTTCATCCACAACAGGGGAAACCATGCGGCAGGGGCCGCACCAGGCTGCCCAGAAATCCAGCAGCACGGGCTTGCTGCTTTCCAGTACTTCGCTCTTGAAATTATCTTTGGTAATGGTCATAACAGACATGATCAGAAACCTCCTTATGTAGTACACCTGCTCTGCGAACAGTCCCGACCGGGCCGGTCGCATCGCAGAACGTTTGCGTTTCGATTTACTTTATATATTGCCCGTTTCCGCCCTTCGCAAACAGCCTTTCTGCGGTTTGTGCAGGAAAAAGCCGCCCTGCACAGGCCGGGCGGCTTTCTTGTTGCTTATTGTGCTTCCCTTTCGGGGCTTCGCTCAGGTTCTTATTCCTGTACGCCTGCTTCAGCGATGATCTTTTCAGCCAGCATGTGGGGAACTTCTTCGTAGCGTTCGAAGTTCATAACGAAGCTGCCTCTTGCCTGAGTCATGGAACGCAGGGTGATGGCATACTTGAACATTTCAGCCTGAGGAGCTTCCGCGATCAGCTTCTGGCCGCCGCCGGACATGGGTTCCATGCCCAGGATCTTGCCTCTGCGCTTGTTCATATCGCCCATAACATCGCCCATGTATTCGTCGGGAACCTTGATTTCAACGTGCATAACGGGTTCCAGCAGAACGGGCTTGGCTTCCTGGATGCCCTTCTTGAAGGCCAGGGATGCAGCGATCTTGAATGCCATTTCGTTGGAGTCTACGGGGTGGTAGGAACCATCGTAGAGGACTGCCTTGACGTTGACTACGGGGTAGCCGGCCAGGGGGCCCTTTTCCATGCATTCACGGAGACCCTTTTCAACAGCGGGAATGTAGTTCTTGGGAACGGAACCGCCAAACAGTTCTTCGGTGAATTCGAAGTCCTGATCGGAGGGGGAGAACTTGATATGTACGTCGCCGTACTGACCGGAACCGCCGGTCTGCTTCTTGTGCTTACCCTGAACGTCGGAGCTGCCCTTGATGGTTTCTCTGTAGGGAATCTTCTGATCGGCCAGATTTACGGATACGCCGTACTTATCCTTCAGCTTGGCGGTGATAACGCCGATCTGGATTTCGCCCTGGCCGCCGATGAGGGTCTGGTGGGTTTCTGCGTTGTTTACGATCACGAAGGAGGGATCTTCTTCTGCCAGCTTTCTCAGGCCGGAGTTGATCTTGTCTTCTTCGCCCTTTGCCTTGGCTTCCACTGCCATGAACAGGGAGGGTGCGGGGAAGTTTACGCCGGGGTAAACCACGACGTTGTTCTTGTCGCACAGGGTGTCACCGGTCAGGGTGTGCTGCAGCTTGGCAACGGCAACGATATCGCCGGCAACTGCCTTGGGGCATTCAGCCTGGGTCTTGCCGCGCAGATAGAACAGGTTGCCCAGCTTTTCGGTCTTTTCAGCCTTGCTGTTCAGCAGTTCCATACCGGAAGTCAGTTCGCCGGTGATGACCTTCAGCAGGGAGATCTTACCCAGGAACGCATCAGCGATGGTCTTGAAAACGAATGCGGAAGCGGGAGCTGCGGGGTCGCACTTCACTTCGATGTCTTCGCCGTCATCATCCTTGGCTGCGAAGGGAGCATGGTCTGCGGGAGCAGGTGCATACTTGATCATTGCGTCCAGGAAGTCGGTCACTCTTTCGCCGGTGATGGCGGAAGCGGTGAATACGGGAACGATGCTGCGGTCCAGGATGCCCTTGATCAGGCCTCTCTTGAATTCTTCTTCGGTGAAGGGTTCGCCTTCGAAGAATTTTTCCATCAGTTCTTCGTCGCTTTCAGCAACGGCTTCGTTCAGAGCTTCCTGCAGATCTTCGGTGATGGGTTCATCCATCAGAACCAGAGCGTTGCCAAACTTGGCGCGCAGGTCTTCGAAGAGCTTGCTTACGTCCACATTATCTTTGTCGATCTTGTTGATCAGAATGCAGGTGGGGATCTTGTCAAACTTGCAGGCGCCCCAGTTCTTTTCGGTACCGACCTGGATACCGGCGGAAGCATCTACGACCAGAACAGCAGCTTCTACAGAGCGCATTGCGGAGTAGACTTCACCGACGTAGTCGAAGTAACCCGGGGTGTCAACAAAGTTCAGCTTGCAGCCTTTGTATTCGATGGGAACGATGGAGGTGGTGATGGAATAACCTTTTTCGATTTCCATTGCATCGTAGTCGGATACGGTGTTGCCGTCCTCTACGCGACCCAGTCTCTTGGTCACGCCGGTTGCCAGCAGTGCTGCTTCCAGCAGAGTGGTCTTGCCGCAGCCACCATGTCCTACCAATGCGATGTTTCTGATTTTATCTCCGGTATAGCCTTTCATACCCAGATCCTCCTAATAATTAGATGAATTTTCTGTCAAAGACCTCTAAAAAAATAGACTCTTTGCACATCATTGCTATTATAGCATTTTCTTTCACAAAGGGCAACTGTTATTTCCGACGAAAAAACCGCAGAAACGGTTTGCCGGACCGTTTCTGCGGTTCTGTGCGGTGGCGGCGGGGACCTTCTGCATCCAACGCCCCGCCGTTTCCATGAAAAAGCCCGCCCCAACAGGGGCGGGCAAATCGGTTCGGTTTAGAATTCTGCGGTTCCGGGGGTTCTGGGGAAGGGCAGTACGTCGCGGATGTTGCTCATGCCGGTGATGTACATGATGATGCGTTCGAAGCCCAGACCGTAGCCGGCGTGCTTGACACCGCCGTACTTTCTGAGATCCATGTACCACCAGTAATCCTTTTCCTCCAGGCCCAGTTCCTTGATGCGCTGCAGCAGCAGATCGTAGCGTTCTTCTCTCTGGGAGCCGCCGATGATCTCGCCGACACCGGGAACCAGAAGGTCCATAGCGGCAACGGTCTTGTTGTCATCGTTCATGCGCATATAGAAGGCCTTGATTTCCTTGGGATAGTCGGTAACGAAAACGGGCTTCTTGAAGATTTCTTCGGTGAGGTACCGTTCGTGTTCGGTCTGCAGGTCGATGCCCCATTCCACGGGGTACTGGAAGTCGCGGCCGGACTTCTTCAGCAGTTCCACGGCTTCGGTGTAGGTCACGTGGCCGAAATCGGAGTTGACGATGTTGTCCAGACGAGCCAGCAGGCCCTTATCCACGAAGTTGTTGAAGAATTCCATTTCCTGGGGAGCGTTTTCCAGAACGAAGCGGATGATGTATTTGATCATGGCTTCGGCCAGGTTCATATCGTCCTTCAGGTCTGCAAAGGCCACTTCGGGCTCGATCATCCAGAATTCGGATGCATGGCGTGCGGTGTGGGAGTTTTCGGCGCGGAAGGTGGGGCCGAAGGTGTAAACGTTGCGGAAGGCCAGAGCGAAGGTTTCGGCTTCCAGCTGGCCGCTGACGGTCAGGTTGGCGGATTTGCCGAAGAAGTCTTTGCTGAAGTCTACGCTGCCGTCTTCCTTTCTGGGGGGCTCGGAAGCATCCAGAGTGGTGACGCGGAACATTTCACCGGCGCCTTCTGCATCGCTGGCGGTGATGATGGGAGTGTGCACGTAAACGAAATCGTTTTCCTGGAAGAACTTATGGATGGCATAAGCGACCAGAGAACGGACGCGGAACACGGCGGAGAAGGTGTTGCTTCTGGGACGCAGGTGAGCGATCTCACGCAGATATTCCAGGCTGTGACGCTTCTTCTGCAGGGGGTAGTCCGCATCGGAGCCGGCTTCCACCACCACGCTGTCGGCCTTCAGTTCGAAGGGCTGGCGGGCGCCGGGGGTCAGTTCCAGAGTACCGGTAACAGCCAGAGCAGCAGCGATGGGAGCCTTGCTGATCTCGGTGTAGTTTTCCAGTTTGGATTCTTCGTAGACCACCTGGATGGACTTGAAGCAGGTACCGTCGTTCAGTTCAATAAAGCCGAACTTGTTGGAAGCGCGGTTGGTGCGGACCCAGCCCTTTACGGTGATGGTCTTACCGGCGAACGCTTCGGCATCGGCAAAAATCTTTTTTACGAGGATGGTTTCCATTTTGGATTCTCCTTTAGAAATAAGATGGATTAACATAAATCATTTTACTATTATATCACAAACAAGGGGCTTGGCAAGCCCTGTGTTTTGGGGAAACCCACTGTTTTTCGCAGATTTCTGCCTTTTCCCGGGCGTTTTATGGTATACTGTTTCCGACAGAACCTGACCCTACGGAGGTATTCCACCATGGCAAAATTACTCTTCATCGACGGCTGCGTGCGGCCGGAATCCCGCACCCGCAAGCTGGCCCGCCTGCTTCTGGATCAATGGCAGGGCGAAGTGGAAGAAGTGAATCTGGATCAAGAACGGCTCCAGCCCCTGAACCGGGACTCCCTGCAGCTGCGGAACGAGCTCATCGCTTCCCACAGCTTTGATGCCCCTTTGCTGCGGTATGCCGCTCAGTTCAAGGAAGCGGACGCAGTCCTGATCGCCGCCCCTTACTGGGATCTTTCCGTCCCCGCTCTGGTGAAAGCCTGGCTGGAAGCGGTCACCGTGGACAAAATGACCTTCTATTACACCCCGGAAGGTTTTCCCGCCACCCTCTGCAAGGCCAAAAAGCTGGTCTTCGTCTGCACCGCCGGCGGCCCCATTTTCAGTCCCAACTACGGCTTCGATTATGTGAAGTCTTTGGCCGAGACCTTTTATAACATCCCGGAAGTGGTCTGCTTCCAGGCTCAAAATCTGGATATCGTCGGAGCCGATGTGGATGCCATCCTGGCAGAAACCGCCGAGGCGGTCCGAGCTTACACGCTTTAAACTGCAGAAAGATAAATCGGTTATTGACTTTTTACAGATATTACCATATACTGTTTATAAATTGGTAATATCTGTAATTTAAATTCCGTATTTTGCGCATATTATATTGACAATATAATGATAGAAGCAATATAATATGCACAAGAGAGGTGACACTTATGGAAATGACCAATTTGAATGTCCGTGTAAACAAAGAAGTAAAAGCTGCAGCCGAACAGATTTTTGAGACTTTGGGCTTGAACATGACCACTGCCATCAACATGTTTCTGCGTCAGACCGTTCTTCATCAAGGCCTTCCCTTCAACGTCACGTTGCACATCCCCAACGAAGTGACCGCCGCCGCCATTGAAGAAGGCCGTGCTCTCGCCAAAGATCCCAATGCAAAGGGATATCACTCTGCGGAGGAACTGATCGCTGCACTCTTGGACTAAGGAATGCCTTATATCATCAAGCCTTCAAATCAGTTCAAACGAGATCTGAAAAAAGCCCATAGACAGGGCCGGGTTCTTCATAAATTATATTTCGTCATCGATAGTCTTGCTGCCGGCGAGCCCCTTCCCGAGCGATTTTATAACCATTCCCTTATCGGGAACTATAAAGGGTGCTCCGAGTGCCATATCGAGCCGGATTGGCTTTTGATTTATGAATTCGTTGAGCCTGAACACGCTCTCATCTTGGATCGTCTTGGCAGCCACTCCGAACTTTTTGGTTAAAAAAACAGACGCTGATACAGCGTCTGTTTTTCTCTTTTACGCGAAGATGCGGGTCCGCTCCACCAGTCTGTGGGTCAGGAGCCCCAGCACACCGCAGCTGATCACCTCACCGATGCCAACGGTGGCGAAAAGGAACCAGTAGCCGTCGGGCACGCCGTAGGCGTACTGCAGCACCCAGGGGACGATCACCGCGTTGCTCAGAATGGGGAAAATGGGTGCGATCCACTTGTTCCTCCGGCTCAGGTACCGGGTGCCCAGCGCCCCCAGCAGGGTGGCCAGGGTGCCGAAAAGCACATCCCACAGGGCACAGCCCGTCAGAAAGTTTGCCAGAAGGCAGCCTGCCGCAAGACCGGGGATGGCCGCTGCGCTAAACAGGGGCAGGATGGTCAGGGCTTCAGAAAGCCGCACCTGGATCACGCCGCTGGCCAGTCCAAACGCGTTGGCGACAAAGGTAAGCACCACATAGAGGGCCGCCGTCAGGGCTGCCGTGGTCAGATTCCGCGTGTTTTGATTCATTGATCGATTCTCCTGTAGTTTTGTTTATCGTGAGGAAGGTTGCGAACTCACGGGGCCGCTTTTTGCAAGGGCGCAGCCTGCCCATTCTGCCGGCGGTCGATGGGGTTTCGCCCTGCCGCCGGCCGTTCTTCGTCCATCGTTAAATAACGATATCGGGGAACAGATCGTAGAGATTGTGACCCAGAAGCTCATCGAACATCTTCTTCAGTTCCAGAGACTTCATCAGATGGTGATGGGAGTTTTCGTGGATGCCCTTGCGGGTCAGAAGGTCGATGAGACGCTTTTCCATGGTCATGGTGCGGAAGATGCACATCAGGTCGCAGAGGTTGATGATCTCTTCGTAGCGATTGTATTTATGAGCCTGCAGCACTTCGCAGCGCAGGGGATGTGCTTTGGGGATGCCGCCGGCCTGTGCGGTGTAATCGCCGCCCACGTAGGAATGGGTCAGGCAGATGAAGGCATCCTGTTCGTCGATGCCCACTTCATCCTTCAGGTATTCGAAGCCCTTGATGTCGTGGTATTCCACATTCATGACATCCTTGTACTTACCGATATCGTGCACATAGCCCAGTGCACGGGCGTATTCGGGATCGGGAAGCCCCAGGGCTTCCGCAATGACAGCCGCAGTGTCGCCCACGCAGATGCTGTGGCGGATCCAGGGTTCGTGACGGGGATCGGCTTCCCTTGCAATCGCCAGAAGTTCTTTTGCTTTTTCGACAGTCAGTTTCATAGTCAGTCTCCTTCTTTGCACAGGCGGCCAAGCCGCCTCAGTTCCAATACGTAGTTTGCCTCTCTCCAAGGTAGTATTATAACACACTTTCTTTTGCAAAACAGGCCCTGGTAAAAAATCCTTTGTTCGTTTTTTGAAATACTGTTCATTTAAAAATATTTCCAAAAGGCTGTTCTCTGATGAAAGTACGCTTGTTGACACTAAGTGCTTCCTCTCATATACTATAATCATAATTAGTTCTTTATTGATTCTTAGAGGTGCATTATGGATAACAGTATTTTTCAAAGCTACTATTCAAAATTATTGTCCTCACCATATAAATTCAAATCGGAAAACAGGAAATTACCCACCTGGGCATGGATTTCTGAGAAGAAATTAACCGTTTGCCCCCATTTCGTTGGTAATTTGTACCCAGAAAGTTCTCTTCGCTTAATGGTTGTCGGTCGAGCCGTAAACGGCTGGGATGTAGATGCCGAATCATGCACTTCTCTTGAAGCTGCTCTCAACATGGTTTTTCGACAAGAGGATCGTTTTGAAGATGTTGCAAAAGATAAAATCGTATACATAGATTCTCAAACAGGCAAAGAAAAAAGTTACCGTTACAGCAATTCACGCTTTTGGAAATTGATTCGTCATATTTTAGAACAATCCGGCGAAAGCGAAAATTATCACCAGCGAATTCTTTGGTCAAATCTATATAAAGTTGCGCCCTATACAACAGGAAATCCTTCTTGGGGTCTGATTAAACCGCAGATGCAGATATACATTGATTTGCTCGTAAAGGAAATTCGCTTATATAAACCGTCCCATATTCTTTTTATTACCGGAATGGATTATTTGAATCCCTGGCCAAACGAACCACAATTTGGAGAGACATTGGGAATTGGAACAAGAAATCAAACAAAATTCTTCGACAGCAAATTTGAGGTTGGGGAATTCGAAGGCTCTAAAATTGTTGTTTGTGAGCGTCCGGAAAACAAAAGTGATGAGGCCATTGCGCAAATGGCCCGCGACATTCTGAAACTCTTCGCATAAAAAAGTGCAGCCCGCAAGCTGCACTTTTGCTTTTTCGTTTAGGATTCCCCAGGAAGCTTATTTGTCCACAGGCTTCATCGTGGGGAACAGGATGATGTCACGGATGGAGGGTGCGTCGGTGATCAGCATGATGATGCGGTCAACACCGATGCCCAGACCGCCGGTGGGGGGCATACCCACTTCCAGAGCGTTGACGAAGTCCAGATCCATGGGGTGGGCTTCATCGTCGCCGTTGGCCAGTTCCAGCTGCTGCTGCTGGAAGCGTTCCAGCTGATCGATGGGATCGTTCAGTTCGGAGAAGGCGTTGGCGATTTCCCAGCAGTTGATGTAAGCTTCGAAACGGCGGGTGATTCTGGGATCCTTGGGATCCTTCTTGGCCAGGGGAGAGATTTCCACGGGGTGGCCGATGATGAATACGGGGCCGTCCAGATATTCTTCGCAGTGCAGTTCGAACAGCTCGGCGATGATCTTGCCGCGGCTCATCTTGGCAGCTTCTTCGGCTTCGATGCCGTGGGCAACTGCTGCAGCGCGGGCTTCTTCATCGGTGGTGATGGTGTCGAAATCAACACCCACCCACTGCTTTACAGCATCCTGCATGGTGAGACGCTTCCAGGGAGGAGTCAGGTCGAATTCCTTGCCCTGATAGGTGATCTTCATGGAGCCGTTGGCAGCCAGAGCAGCCTTGGAAACAACATCTTCGGTCAGTTCCATCATGTCTTCCATGTTGGCATAGGCCTGATACAGTTCGATGTTGGTGAATTCGGGGTTGTGACGACGGTCCATACCTTCGTTACGGAACATCTTGCCCATTTCATACACACGGTCCAGACCGCCGACGATCAGTCTCTTCAGGAACAGTTCGTTGGAGATACGCATCTTGAGGTCCAGATCCAGGGTGTTGTGGTGGGTGTTGAAGGGACGGGCGTTTGCGCCGCCGGCGATGGTGGTCAGGATGGGAGTTTCCACTTCCAGGAAGCCTCTTTCCTGGTCCAGAACTCTGCGGATCTCCTGAATGATCTTGGTTCTCTTCAGGAACACATCCTTAACTTCAGGGTTCACGATCAGGTCGACGTAACGCTGACGGTAACGCATATCCTGGTCCTTGATGCCGTGCCACTTGTCGGGCAGGGGCTGCAGGGACTTGGTCAGCAGCTTCAGAGTCTGTACCTTGATGGAGATTTCACCGTGGCGGGTGCGGAACACTTCGCCTTCGATGCCCACGATATCGCCCAGGTCGTAGGTCAGGAAGATGTCGTATTCTTCGGGGCCCAGAGCATCCTGGCGGACATAGATCTGCATCTTGCCCTGCTTGTCGTGGATATCTGCGAAGGAAGCCTTGCCCATCTGACGCTTGGCCATGATACGGCCGGCCATGGAGACGGTCTTGCCTTCCATTTCTTCGAAATTGTCTGCGATGTCTTTGCTGTGTGCGGTTACGTTCCAGGTTTCTTCCACGAAGGGGTCACGGCCCATTTCACGCAGCTTGGCCAGCTTTTCGCGGCGGATGATGCGCTGTTCGCTGAGCTGCTGTTCCTGTTCCACTTCGGTCAGTTCGGGGGTCAGTTCCTGGTTCTGGGGGTTCTTTACCTCTGTCATGACATTTCCTCTCTTTTGCTTTTGCCTGCATGCCTCGCCGCATGCAAAGCGGGGGTTTTATTTCTTCTGAATGTGCAGCACTTCGTACTGAAGAACGCTGCCGTCGGGCACTTCGATGGGAACCACTTCGCCCACCTTCTTGCCCAGCAGTTCTTTGCCGATGGCGGATTCGTTGGAGATGCGGCCTTCGAAGGGATCGGCTTCGGTGGAGCCAACGATCTTGTATTCTACAACTTCATCGGTTTCCAGGTCTTTGATGGTGACGTGGAGACCTACGTTGACGAATTCCAGGTTCAGTTCGTCGTGTTCGATGATCTGGGCGTTGCGCATCATGTTTTCCAGCTTCAGGATGCGTTCTTCCAGCTCAGCCTGTTCGTTCTTTGCGGAATCGTATTCGGCGTTTTCGGAGATGTCGCCGTAGGAAATTGCTTCCTTGATCCGTTCTGCTACTTCTTTTCTTTTGACGCTGACCAGTTCTTCGTGCTCAGCGACGATTTTCTCATAACCTTCTTTGGTAAGCAGTGTCTTTTCTGCCATTTTGCGTTCCCTCTTTCTTTCTTTGAAGCGCAGCCCAAAGGGGCCGGCATATGGTTTCCTTCATGACGAATTCGGGTCTCGTAAAAAGCTTCGATGCAGGCCGTCAATCCGTACGCGTGGTATTATACACACGAAAGTGCTAAAAGTCAAGTAAAATCAATGGTTTCAAGGAGATTTCTCAGCCCTGCGGCGGACTCTTCTTCGCAAACTCTGCGGCGCAGCTGCGCGGCTCCGGGAAGACCCTTCATGTACCATCCCCAGTTCTTCCGCATTTCGCGGACCGCACGCCGTTCCCCCTTGCAGGCGATGGCCAGCTCCAGGTGTTCCAGCATCATGGCACGCCGCTCTTCGCCGGTGGGCTCATACTGGGGTCTTCCCTCCCAGAGGTCCAGAGCCTGCCGGAAGATCCAGGGATTCCCCAGAGCTCCGCGGGCAAACATGACCATGTCGCAGTGACCGGCCTGCAGATGCTCCACCGCATCCTTGGCGGTGAACAGGTCGCCGCTGCCGATGAGAGGTACTGTGATCCGTTCTTTTACCCGGGCCACCAGTTCCCAGTCGGACTTGCCGCTGTAGAATTGTTCCCGGGTGCGGCCGTGAACGCCGATGGCGGCGGCACCGGCCTCCTGCATACGGGGGGCAAACTCCAGAACGGTCTCCCGGACCGGTTCATCCCAGCCGATGCGGCATTTGACGGTGACGGGGCGGGGCAGACGTTCCTGCTCCTCCGCTTCTTCCGCTTCCGCACGGACAGCCGCCCGCACCAGATCGGCAGCCAGCCAGGGATCCTTCATGAGAGCGGAGCCTTCGCCGCCCTTCACCACCTTGGGCACAGGGCAGCCCATATTGATATCGATGAGGCTGTGTCCCAGGGGTGCGCCGGGAACGCCGGTGAGGAAATCCCGTTCCCGCTCGGACAGTTTCTGCACCGCCTTGCGGATGAATTCCTCCTCGCTGCCGAAAAGCTGGCAGCTGCACAGGCCCTCGCCGGGCTCCATGCGAAGAAGTTCCGCGGAACCGCGGTCGCCGTAGACCAGGCCCTTGGCACTGATCATTTCGGAATAGGTCATGGCAGCACCCTGCCGGCTGCAGAGCAGACGGAAGGTACTGTCGGTGATGCCGGCCAGAGGGGCCATCAAAAAGGGATGGGCCAGCTCCACCGTGCCGATTTTATAGGTATGATGCAAATGATCCATAAATTTATTTCTTTTCCTTCCGGAAGTATTTCTTTTTGGGCTTTTCGCTGTAGGAGGGCAGCATGATCAGCTGGCCGGTTTCGGGATCGATCCGGTCCACCGTTTCGTAAAGCACGGAATCCTGGGGGAGATCCCGCTTTTTCAGGGCCTTATGCACCAGCCAGCGGCTGAAGGTGTAGACGCAGGAGAACACGGGAACGCCCAGCAGCATACCCCAGAACCCGAAGAGGCCGCCGCCCACCATGATGGAGAACAGCACCCAGAAGCCGGGGATGCCTACGCTGCCGCTGAGGATCTTGGGACCGATCACATTGCCGTCCAGCTGCTGCAGCAGGAAGATGAAAATCACATAGTAGAGGCACTGGATAGGCGAAACCATCAGCACCAGAATGGCCGTGGGGATGGCACCGATGAAGGGGCCGAAGAAAGGGATCACATTGGTAACGCCCACCACCACGCTGATCAGCAGGGGGAAGGGCATCCGCAGGATGGATACCCCGATGAAGCACAGAACGCCGATGATCAGGGAGTCCACCACCTTACCCACGATGAACTGATTGAACACATCGTTCACATAGCGCAGGGAGCTGAGCACCGTATTGGCTTTCGCCGCAGGGAGGGCACCGTAGAGGAACCGCTTGCTCTGTCCGGCCATGGTATCCTTGCTGTTCAGGATGTACAGACAGGCGATGAGGCCGATGACCACGTTCCACAGGAACTTCACCGCAGAGAGCACCCCGATGGAAACCTCCGTCACGATGTTGGTCATCTGCGGCAGCAGGGTATCGCGGGCCCAGGTTTCCAGATTGCCGCCCCAGTCGTTGAAAACATTGGTGATCCACCTCTGCAGAGTCGGGTTGGCATCCAGAAGGCCGGTGGCCCAGGCAGAAAGGTTATCCACGTAATCCTCGATGTTGCTGGCGATGACGATGATGCTGTCGATCAGCTGCGGAACGATCATCATGATCATGGCATAAATAGCCGCCACGAACACCAGGAAGCAGACGATGGACGCAATGGCCTTCACGCCGACCTTACCGGCGGCGGCCCGCCCGGGGTTGCGGGTAAAGGACGGCAGAAGCTTGTTTTCCACCAGATTGTACAGCGGGGTCAGGATCCAGGCCATGATGAAGCCGTAGCCGAAGGGGGCCAGAATGGTGGTCAGGGTATCCACCCAGCTTGCCACGCCCTTCCAGCGGTAGACGGTGAAGAAGAACAAAATGGAGAGGGCGATCACCAGAAAGGCGGTAAGGCCCCAGGCCAGATGCTGTTTCTCCAGCTTGATGAATTTCTCTTTGCTCATGGTTCCCTCCTTCTACGCCAGACCCCGCACATCCACATGGATGGCTTTGATGTTGAAAGCGGTGATGTGCTCCACCTGACGGCGGATATCCCGCTGCAGCTGCCCTGCCACCTTGGGCACGGATCTGCCGTAGCGGATGATGGCGGAAAGATAGAGGGTGATGCCCTCCTGGTCGCTTTCCGTGACCACCCGGTTCACATCCACCACGCCTTCGGTCTGTTCGCCCACGTGTTCCACGATCTGGTTGATCACCGTGTCGGAAATCTTATATTCTCCCCAGTAACTGTAGGTAGGGCGCACCACAGAACGCTCCTTGCGCTTCTCCAGACCCAGATCCTGCAGCAGGCGCAGGGGGTCAACGAAATAACCGGAGAACTGCCGCTTGATCTGCATGGTGGGTGCCGGGATGACGTGTTTCCCCAGCTCATGACGCTGGCGGCGGGCCTCTGCCCGCTGCTTCTCCGTGGTGATATCTTCAATGGCGATGTATTTTTCCACTTCGGGGAGTTCCAGCCGGGCGCGGATCTTATCCACCATCTCGATGGAGGTGCCCAGCACCAGGATCCCCTGCGGATCCTCTTCCCGGATCTTTTCCCGCACCTGGGCACAGTGGCCGTCGTCGGTGAACAGAGCCGTCTTCACAGCCCCGATGATGGTATTCTGCCGCTTCGCGGAAATGCCGGCCAGCACCACATTGCGGGAAATGAACAGACCGTCATCGATGATGGCATCCACGCCCAGTTCCTGGCAGAGCGTCATGGCATGGTGGCTCTTTCCCGTACCGCTTTTTCCGTAGAGTCCGTAGATTTTCATGGGTTCTGACCGCCGTCCTTTCTGTGAATTTTTAGCAAAATATAAAAACCTGTTGTTATTTCTCGGTTCTCCTGTTATAATGGGTTGTGCAGGAAGATACCAACCTGCATTTACCAGTGTTTTTAAGGAGGACTATACTATGGCTTATGTAATCAGTGACGCTTGCATCAGCTGCGGCGCTTGCGCAGGTGAATGCCCCGTAGAAGCTATTTCCGAAGGCAATGGCAAGTACGTTATCGACGCTGACAAGTGCATCGATTGCGGTTCTTGTGCTAACGCTTGCCCCGTTGGCGCTCCTGCTGAAGAAGCTTAAGAGAAACTGCAAAAGAAAAGGCCGCATCTTCGGAGGCGGCCTTTTTTTATGCTTTTTTGCAGCCGCGCTTTCGTTGCCCTACTCGGGATTGCTTCTCAGCATATAGTAGGTCAGAGCGTTGAGGCTGTCGCTCAGGTGAACGTTTTCCAGGGGAATGCCTTCCGGCGCGGAAAGATCCGTTGCCGCGAAGTTCCAGATACCCTTTACGCCGCCGGCCACCAGCTTGTCCATCACTTCGGGGGCTGCCCCCTTGCCGGTGCAGATCACACCGATGTCGATTTTATTTTCCTGCAGGTATTGATCCAGCTGCGTGTAGCTGTAGACAGGAGTATCGTTGATGGAAGTGCCGATCAGTTCCGGAAGAACGTCGAACATGGCCACGATGTAGAAGCCCCACTTCTGGTACTTGGCGTAGTTGACCAGGGCGGAACCCAGGTTTCCGGCACCCACGATGACCATTTTGTATTCGCGGTCCAGGCCCAGGATCTCACCGATCCGTTCGTAGAGGCTCTTTACATTATAGCCGTAGCCCTGCTGGCCGAAGCCGCCGAAATTATTCAGGTCCTGACGGATCTGGGATGCAGTGTATCCGATCATGGCGCTGAGTTCACCGGAAGAGATCCGTTCTACGCCGGCCTTCATCAGACCATCCAGGCATCTGCGATAGCGAGGCAATCTGCGGATAACAGCGTCGGAAATTTTCCCTTTTTCTTTTCCTGCCATGTTTTTGTCTCCTTTTCCGGGGATCCGCGGATCCCATCTATGTTAATGATGTATTATAGCATTTTTTTAGAATTCTGACAACCTTTTCACGGAAATTTTGACTTTGGACTTCCAATATAGTACAATATATAATGGAGAAAAATGGCGCGCCCTCCCAATTTGCTGGCGCGCCCACTTCAGACAGGAGCATTGCAATGATCTTACTTTCCGCCACCGGAATTGAAAAATACTATGGAACGGTCCCCATCCTGACGGACATCTCCTTTCACATCAGCAAAGGCGACCGGGTGGGCATCGTAGGCGATAACGGCGCCGGCAAATCCACCCTGCTGGGCCTACTGACCGGGGAGCTTTCCCGGGACAGCGGCGAATTTTACATGGCCCAGGATACCACCGTGGGCTACCTGAAGCAGAAAGACAACTTCATCTCCGAAAACACGGTCTACGGCGAAATGCTGGCCATTTTCGAGCCTCTGATCCGGATGGAAAAGGATCTGGAGCGGCTTTACCAGGAGATCGCGGACAAGTCTGCCGCCGGCCAAGATGTTTCAGACCTTCTGGACCGCTACGATGCCATGACCGAAGAATTCCGAAGCCGCGACGGCTACAGTTTCCGCAGCGAGATCGTGGGGATTCTGAGCAGCATGGCCTTCCCCGAGTCCTTCTACGATAAGAAGATCTCCTCCCTGTCCGGGGGCGAGCGCACCCGTCTTGCCCTGGCCGCCCTGCTGCTGCGAAAGCCCGATCTTCTGCTGCTGGACGAACCCACCAACCACCTGGATATCGGCACTCTGAAATGGCTGGAACAGTACCTGAAGAACTACACCGGCACCCTGGTGGTGGTCTCCCACGACCGGTACTTCTTAGACCAGACCGTGAACCGCATCTTCGAGATCCAGAACTGCAAACTCACCTCCTACGAAGGAAATTACAGCACCTTCGTGGAAAAGAAAAAATTCGCCTATGAAGACGCGGAACGTCGCTACCAGAAGCAGCAGGAGGAGATCCGCCGTCAGGAGGATATGATCCGCCGCTTCAAGGAACGGGGCACGGAAAAGCTGGCCAACCGGGCCAAATCCCGGGAAAAGCAGCTGGCCCACATCGAGCGGCTGGAACGCCCCGAAGGGGATAACGCCAAAATGCGGCTGCAGTTCAAGGAAAACTTCGCCAGCGGCAATGACGTGCTCTTCGCCGAGGGCCTCTCCAAAAGCTTCAAGGACTCTCAGGGCACCCGCCAGCTGTTCCGCAACGTGAACCTGGACATCAAGCGGGGCGAACGGGTCTGCATCGTGGGTCAGAACGGCATCGGAAAATCCACCCTGCTGAAGATCCTGGTGAAGGAATTGCTGCAGGACAGCGGCACCTTCAAACTGGGGCACAACGTGGAGATCGCTTACTACGATCAGGACCAGCTGCTGGTCAGCGGCAATTCCACCGTGCTGGAGGAACTGCACAGTTCCTGGCGGCTCTACACCGAAGGGCAGCTGCGCAGCATCCTGGGCCGCTTCCTGTTCCGGGGTGAAGACGTGTTCAAGCCCGTTGCCGGCCTCTCCGGCGGCGAAAAAGCCCGCCTCTCCCTGGTGAAAATCATGCTGATGGGTGCCAACTTCCTGATCATGGACGAACCCACCAACCATCTGGATATCAGATCCAAGGAAGTCTTTGAAGACGCTCTGAAGGATTTCCCCGGCACCCTGCTGGTGGTCTCCCACGATCGTTACTTCCTGAATAAAATCCCCACCCGCATCGTAGAATTGACCCAGGACGGCATGGAAAACTACCTGGGTGCCTACGATTACTACCTGGAAAAGAAACAGGAGGCCATCTCCTCCGGCAAGAACTATCTGGGGAACCTGGGCAAAGCCGCCGGCGCGGGAAGCGCCGCAGCCGCTGCCGCAGACCAGAAAAACCAGCCCGGTGCCGACGGTCTCACGGACAAAGAGCGCCGCATGGAAGAACGCCGCCTGAACAAGGAGCGGGAATCCCAGCGCCGCAAGCTGGAAAAGCAGAAAAACGCCGCAGAAGAAGAGATCGCAAAGCTGGAGGAAGCCATCGCCGCCCTGGATGTGCAGATGGCTGAGGAATCCGCCTCCGGCGATTTCGTGAAGCTGGGCAAGCTCCACGAAGAGTCCACCGCCAAAAAGGCCGAACTGGAAGCAGCCTACAGCCGCTGGGAAGAAGCGGAACTGGCTCTGGAGGAATTTCAGAATACTCTTTGATAAAAAAGTTCAAAATTCCTCTTGCAATGCGGGGATATACTCCCTATAATGAGTTAGCAAGAAGGACACAAGTCCCCCCATTATTTCGGAGGTAAACATTATGGTTTTTGAAAAGATTAAGGCAATCATCGTCGAACAGCTGTCCGTAGAAGAATCCATGGTATCCATGACCACCAACCTGATGAAGGATCTGGAAGCAGACTCTCTGGATGCTGTAGAAATCATCATGGCCATCGAAGACGAATTCGATTGCGAAATTCCCGACGAAGAAGCTGAAAAGTTCCAGACCGTCGGCGACCTGGTAAAGTACGTAGAAGAAAACTCCCTCTAAGTTTTACGGAGTTTGCACTACCATAGCAAAAGGAAAAGGGAAACCCTGCGGGTTTCCCTTTTTTACAAGTTCTGCAGCTTGATGCGCTCCGCGCAGAAAGGAGAACCCATGAAAATCAATTTTAAAGCTCTGGAATGGAAGCACCTTGAAAACTTCAAAGGCGGCACCGGCATCCTGAAGATGCAGTCCTACACCGACGGCACCAACAAAATGCTGCACCTGATCTTCGACCCCGGCGTTTCCCTGGGCGTCCACACCCACACCGAAGACTGCGAGATCTTCTACATCATCGGCGGCACCGGCACCATCACCGACGACGGCGAAGCCCACGTACTGCAGGCCGGCGACTGCTACTACTGCCCCAAGGGCCACAGCCACGGCATCGTGAACGACAGCGACGCTCCCCTGGAGCTGTTCGCCGTACTGCCTGCGAAGCAGGCGTAACGTGCTACTGCAGCAGAAAGAAATACATGGCGCGAGAACAGAAAAAGGCAACCTTTTAAAAAGGTTGCCTTTTTTTATTTCACTGTAACTGTTGTATAAATCGCTTTGTTCTGATGGTCCAGGCCCGAAAGAACGATTGTGTTTTCGTCCTTCCAAAGACTTTCTGTTACGCTGGCCATTTCTTCAGGGAGCAAGTATTCCACTTCACCGGATGCAATGTGAACCACAGCGATCAATCTCCCGCGTGGATCATCTTCCGGCACCACGATCGCTGCAAACTTTTCGCCGAGGGGTCAAAACCATTTTTGCCCGGGCGAAGGCGCGTGCTTTCCCCCAGTTTGCCAAAGTACAGAGTCTTTAGTTTCAGGTCTTCCGTGACCTCGCCAATATATACTTCACTGCTGCTCAAATGAGCGGCATAAGCAATACGGTTCCCGCAGACATCGTAAACAGATGGGAATTTGCTTTCGGCTTGTAACTCAGTCACACTTCCATCAAACTCCAGCAATAATAACCGCCTCGCATTTTCCGTAAGTGCAGTACAAAGAAACTGTTCCTCGTTCAGCCAGCCTTCCAGCAGAATCTGTTCTGCCTTCACCTCTGAAAAAAGTATCTCTTTCCCGGTTGTAAGATCGTAACAAAAGATTTCTACCCAGCACTTCTCCCAAGTGTTTCGGTCGGATGTGTAGATGACGCGGCTTCCTGTTTCATTGACGAGCATGGGCCCTATCCAAAGCAGTCCATCGGATTGAAATCGCTTGATATACTCTTCCCGCAGCTCCCGGTATCGATTTTCTTCGAAAACCAGTGTCCGCAGAGTTCCGTCTGTTTCCACAAGCCACAGGCCGGCTACCGTCCTCAAAAAGGTTTTGCTGCCGTCAAAAGAAAAGTTATACTCAGCCGGGCAGTTTTGACCTTGCGCAGGGACAATAACCGTGCGGCCCTCTAATTCGGTTCGCTTCATTTCGATCCGCAAAGGTCCCTGCTGATCCGCAATTTCTACAATGATGCTTTCACCAGGTAAGTTTTCTGCATCCAAAGCGTTGAATTTTTCCAGGAAGGAGATCTTTCTTTCCTGGATTTCCGGTTCGACCCGAACGCAGCCAACCAGCACTAAACTAAAAACCAGAAAGAAGATACAAAGCTTATTTACAGTTCTCAACGTAGTACCTCCTTGTTATATAACGTAACCTTTTAACAGGGTGCCTTTTTCTTTCAGGCTAATCCCACCAAGTTCTGATTTGTATCCCGGTCACAATACCTTCTTCTACCAGGAAGAAGATCCCACCGCAATACATCCGATCGTCATACTTCCCAGTGTGATCAAACCAGTACCAATCACCACTAGTTTCTACAGGCCAGTGTATTTGGAACATGAAACTATCCACCAACATGATTTCAGGATAGGCCTCTTTCAGTTCTGTCTCTGTACTCCCCACATGAACATCTCGCGTGGTATAGTACTCCGAAGAGTCCGTGCTCAGCAACGTTGAAAATTTTCGATCCAAATTGATTTTGGGTTCTACTTCATGATAGATTTCTGCATAAAAGCCTTCCCATTGGTAGAACCTATGGCGATGTGCCGCACCATACTCTCCAATTATTTCTTCTACCGCAGCATCTTTTTCATCCAAAAAATATACTTTGTCATCACCCAAAGCTGTCCAATACGGATAACCTTCCCGGCGAAAAGCCAGCTCCGGTTGTACCGGCGGTGCATAGTATTCCTTTACATAAGTTTCCAAGGTCTCCGGCAGCAGGCTCATTTTTTCTTTTAAGCAATATTCTCCGGTTTGTACTTCGTAGATCAAATGGGTAATTTCCGGTGTATCTTCCGTGCTGACCCATTCATCGTCCCATTTCCAGGCGGCTTCAAAGCGGTACACTTCCAGTTTTACTGTTCCGGGATTTTCACCCTTTTTATAAGCTTCCAGGTTTGTTCCATTTTCCAGTTCGAAGATCCCGGCCAGTTCTAAACTTAGAATATCATAGCCACTTTCGCGGCCACCGCGCACATACTCCTCTACATCGCGAAACACTGTTAAAGGAACATTGAAATCATCGGGGGACGGCAGCACTTCTTTTTCTTCGCTCTCACCCTGCTGGTTTTGCTGACCTTGCTGTTCTTCGTTAACAGGCGGCTCGGCCGGGGTACAGGCGGACAAAGTGAGGCACAGGGCCAGCAGAAGGGAAAGAAGTTTTGCGGTAGTCTTCATGGGGTGTGCCTCCTTTCGTAAATACGCTTTATTTGATTAAATTTTAACACATCAACAGGAGTACTTCTACTGTTTTCGGGAATGTAATAAAAAAGTAATCTCCCGGGCACTTGGGAGATTACTTGCAATTTCAATG
This sequence comes from Clostridiales bacterium, assembly GCA_015058215.1. GTDB lineage: Bacteria > Bacillota > Clostridia > Peptostreptococcales > Anaerovoracaceae > SIG262. The sequence goes on along the minus strand of SVCU01000002.1, from coordinate 116,251 downwards.
GGTTTAGCCTTCCAGGGGCAGGTTGGGGTTGGCATCCAGGGACAGGTCGTCCATGAGGCCGGCCTTGGCCTTGTAGTAGGCGGCGCAGCCGATCATGGCGGCGTTGTCGGTGCACAGGATGGGAGGCGGGCAGTACAGGGTGATACCCCGCTTGTCGCAGGCTTCCTGCAGCATGGAGCGCAGCTGGCTGTTGGAAGCCACGCCGCCGGCCAGAGCCAGCTTCTTATGGCCGGTCCGTTCTGCGGCCAGCATGGCCTTGGTGACGATCACGTCCATGACCGTCTTCTGGAAGGAAGCGGCCACGTCAGCTACGTTGATCTCTTCGCCCCGCTGACGGGCGATGTTCAGGTAGTTCAGCACGCCGGTCTTGGTGCCGCTGAAGCTGAAATCCAGGCTTTCTTTTTCCAGCATGACCCGCTTGAACTCGATGGCGTTGGGGTCGCCCTCCTTGGCGATTTTATCGATGAGGGGGCCGCCGGGATACCCCAGGCCCAGCACGCGGGCCACCTTGTCGAAGGCTTCACCGGCTGCGTCATCCCGGGTGCGGCCCAGAACGGTGCAGTGGTTGTAGTCGGTGACTTCCACGATATGGGTATGTCCACCGGAAACCACCAGGGACAGGAAAGGCGGTTCCAGGTCTTTGTGGGTGATGTAGTTGGCGGAGATATGCCCACGAATGTGATGCACCCCCACCAGAGGTTTGTTAGCCGCCAGAGCCACCGCTTTCGCGGCGCAGACACCGATCAGCAGCGCGCCCACCAGGCCGGGGCCGCAGGTGACGCCGATCAGGTCTACATCGTCCAGGGTGATGCCCGCTTCCTGCAGAGCTTCATCCAGCACGGGGTTGACGTTTTCCAGATGGTGACGGGATGCGATTTCGGGCACCACGCCGCCGAAAACTTTATGAACATCGATCTGGGAAGCGATGATGTTGGAGAGCACTTCCCGGCCGTCGGCCAGAACTGCTACAGAGGTTTCGTCGCAGCTGCTCTCAAATGCTAAAGTGATGTGTTTGCCGTCCTTCATACGAAATGGTATCCTTCCCTAAGGTGCAGCGGCTGTCCGCCGTCATGTGTGCGCAGTTTTCGCAGGACCGGTAATCCGTCATGTTGAATGCGGAAAAATCCCGTCTGCGTTCAAAGCCGCCGCAGTTGGATGCCAGTACCGACATCTCGCTGCCATAGCTCTGTTCTCTGTCATCGTATGCACCGTTTCTCATAAGTCGCCCTCCTGCAAGTGTTTTTCTTAGTATTGCAGAACGGGCGGGTTTTTATGTGCGGCCCGGAGGGCCGCGGAGCCTGCGGCCGCCGGATTCGGAATTTGGCGGCCGCGTTTTTTATTTCTTTGCCTGACGCCAGTAGATCAGGGCGTCTTCGTGGTTATCGGCATAATAGCCTTTGCGGCGGCCCGCCAGCTGAAAGCCGAAGCCCTCGTAGAGGGCGATGGCACCGCTGTTGGAGGGGCGCACCTCTAAGGTCTGTTGCTCCACGCCTTCTTCTTCGGAAAAAGCCAGCAGCCGGCTGACGATCTCCCGTCCGATGCCATGACGGCGGTAATCCGGGTGCACCGCCACGTTGGTGATGTGGCCTTCGTCCAGAATGACCCAGATGCCGGCGTAGCCGATCACAACGCCATCCACTTCGGCGGCGATGTAGATCACTTTGTTGAGGCCGGAGAGCTCGCTGCGCATGGCATCCTCGCTCCAGGGATCGGAGAAGCAGAGGGTTTCAAGCTCTGCCATGCGGGGCGCATCCTCGATCGTGGCCCGGCGGTACAGAACCTCCATGTTAAGCCTCCTTACCGGCGCGGGCACTGCCCTTGGCGGCGGCAGCGGCGATCTTGGCTTCCCGGGCTTCGTCCATCTTGCGTTCGGCTTCTGCCTTCCGCAGATATTCGGGGTGAGCGTCCTGCCAGGAAACGGTCTTGCCTTCTTCGATCCGGTTCAATGCGGCCAAAGCCACGGAAAGAGCGGTCTGGTAGCGCAGCACTTCGGGGGCCAGCAGCACATCCTCGGCGGGAAGCACGGCTTCGTCCGCTTCCGGGGCACAGAATGCATCCGCGAAGCGGTCCAGCACGTTCTTGCCGTAGGGACGCAGACCGTCGCCGTAGAACAGCGGGGTCAGGTCCGGATTCTTCCGCAGATAGCCTTCCACCAAGTCCAGATATTCTTCGATGGAGTAGGCCCCTTCCGCGATGACCTCCACCGGCTTGCCGTTCACCCATTCCAGGGCGGCAGCGTAGACCTGGCTGCGCCGTGCATCAAACAGGGGGCAGATCAGGCGGCCGGGAGTGGCTTCCGCGGGCAGGTTATAGAGGAAGGTTTCCAGGGTGGGAACCGGCACCACAGGTACGTTCAGCACCTGGGCCAGGGTCCGGGCAGCGGTCATGCCGATGCGGATGCCCGTAAAGGAGCCGGGGCCTCTGGATACTGCAATTTCAGTCACATCGTTAATTGACGATCCGTGTTTTTTCAGCAGTTCATCCGCCATGGGAAGCAGGGACTGCAGGTGAGACTGGTCCTCCAGAGCGACCAGCTGATCGGCCAGGCCCGTCTCCGTATCCAGATAGGCTACGGAAGCGCGGGGGCCGGTGGTTTCCAGTGCTAAGATCTTCATGGCTTACTTCGCCTCCCAGTCTGCAAGGGTGAGGCCGGTGACGGTGCAGACGCGCTGCTCTTCCTCCATGCCGTATTCCATGGAAATGCGGACGGCGTTTTCCGGCAGCACGCCGGGAGCATTGTCCGCCCATTCCACCACGGAAAGGCCCTTGCCGTAGAAATAATCTTCACAGCCGATGTCCAGCAGTTCTTCTTCGCTGCACAGGCGGTAAATGTCGAAATGATAGAGGGGCATGCGGCCGCTCTCGTATTCCTGCACCAGGGTAAAGGTGGGGCTGGTGATCATCTCCTCGATGCCCAGACCACGGGCGATGGCCTTGGTCAGGTGGGTCTTGCCGGCTCCCAGGTCACCGTTCATAGCGATGACGGTGCCGGGGGTGACAGCTGCCGCAATGGCAGCGCCCAGCCGTTCGGTGTCCTCCAGGGAGTTCAGGACGTAAGAAGCAGCGAAGCCTTTTCCCTCGGTAAGAATCTCCCTATCAGTTCCGGCCAGAACTTCTGCGGGCTCGTCAGCCTCCGCTAAGCGGCAGATGGCCTCCGCGTAGATGGCGGCTGCCTTCATCAGGTCGTCGATGACGGCAAATTCGTTGGCCTGGTGTGCCCCTCTTGCGGGGCCGCCGGGGAACCCGGCACCGAAGGCCACTGCATTGGGAATGGACCGGGCGTAGGTGGCGCCGCCCATGGTTTCGGGCTGTGCCTCCATGTCGCCGGTGGCTTCCCGGTACACATCCATCAGGGTGGTCACCAGGTGGCTGTCCTTGGGCACGTGGTGGGCCTTCTTGAACTCGATCTTCACCACGCCCAGGTTCCACTTGTCCACGATGGGCATGATGGCGGTATAGAACCGTTCGTCGTCGCAATCCAGAGGGGTGCGCACGTTGATGGTCAGCTGAGCGGCCTTTTCGTCGGCCTTGATGATGCCCACGTTGAAGGTGAGGGGGCCAACGATGTCGTCGGTGCAGGCGCAGTTCATGGACGTGCCGTCGTACTCCATGCCGATATGATCGTTATAGAAACGGATGAAATCCTTCACGTCTTCGTTGTTGAAATCGGTGATCTCGCTGAGGAAGAGCATGAGGACGGAGATGGCGTTGAGGCCCAGGTGCGGCCGTGCGGCGTGGGCAGCGGTACCGGAAGCCAGAAGTTCCAGGCTCTTGCCCCGGCCGATGCAGCGGATGCTGTAGCCGGTGCGTTCCCGGAAAGCGGCAGCCTTGGCCTTGATCAGATCGTAGGAATCGGCCCGCACCAGTGCGCTGGCGGAAGCAGGCACGGCATTGTGCACGGTGCCGCCGGAAATGCTGCGCAGGGTGGTGCCGCCCTTGGGCAGGCCCTTGCCGAACTTGGCGGCCAGTTCAAAGACCAGCACGCCCTTTTCCGCGTAGGTGACGGGGAAATTGCTGTCGGGTACCATGGACATTTCGGGGGGAGTGACCTTTTCCAGGTACTTCTTCATGCCGATCCAATTGGTTTCTTCGTCCAGCCCCAGGATCATGCGGACCCGCTTCTTGGGCCGGTAACCGGCATCCTTCAGGGCCTTCATGGCGTAGAATGCAGCCATGGTGGGGCCTTTGTCGTCGGAGCTGCCGCGGCCGTAAATGCGTCCGTCTTTCACTGTCGCTTCGAAGGGCGGCGTGTCCCAGTCCTTTTCTTCCACGGGTACCACATCCAGATGGCTGACGATGCCCACGGCTTCGTGATTGCGATCCACAGCGTCTCCTTCTTCGTCGTAGACCCAGCCGCCGAATTCCAGATGGCCACCGTAATTGTCCACGTTGACGGTGTCCATCTCGTTCTTTTCCGCCAGATCCAGCATATAGTCGAAGGCGCGCTGCACTTCGGTGCCGAAGGGAGCGTCTCCCTTTCTGCCCACAGCAACGCTGGGGATGGCGATCAGTTCCGAGAGGGACTGTACCATTTCCTCCCGATAGGATTCCAGTTTTTCCTGCCAAAGCTTTTTGCTCTGCATGGTTCCTCCTTGGGCGGCCCGGAGGGCCGCTTGTTTTGGTGTATGGCGCGGCCGCAAGGCCGCAAAAATGCACTGCAGCGGCGGCCGGATTCTGCACCTGGCCGCCGCCTTATGGATTATTCTCTTGCGCCGAAGATCTTGATGCCTTCTTCGCCCAGGATGTGGGCACCCAGGAAGCCATCTTTTTCAAGATTGGTGAACTGTTTGCCCAGCTTCTTGGCCTTTACCATGGTGGCCACGGCGTAGCCTTCTGCACGCAGTTCTTCGGCCTTCTTGATCACTTCGATGAAATCGTCCTCTGCGTTGTACAGCAGTGCCAGACGGTCTTTGCCCAGAGCAAAGGGGATCTCTTCGCTTTCGGAGAGGATCTCGAAGATGCGCTCGAAGCCGATGGAGAAGCCCACGGCGGGGATGTCTTCGCCCAGGTACTTGCCGATCATCTTGTCGTAGCGGCCGCCGCCTGCGATGGAGCTCTTGAACTTGGGAGAAGCGATTTCGAAGATGGTACCGGTGTAGTAGCCCATGCCGCGCACCAGAGAGGGGTCGTATTCCACATTGTAGGAGCCGGCTGCCAGGGTCTTGGCGCGGTCCATGATGGCGGCAAGGCCTGCAGCGGCTTCGGGGTTGCCGCAGAGCTCGCCGGCTGCGGACAGGTCGGAAATGCCGCCGGCCAGCAGGCTGCCTGCAAACTTTTCTACCACGTTTTCAGGATAGCCCTTTTCCAGCAGTTCCTTCTTGACCCCTTCTGCACCGATCTTGTCCAGCTTGTCGAAGGTGATGCAGACGCTGCCCACATCTTCTGGCTGGAAGCCCGCGGTGAGGATCAGGCCGGTGAGGATGCGGCGGTCGTTGATGCGGACGGTAAAATCGGTGAAGCCCAGAGCCTTCAGGGCCTTGGCGGTGGTGTGGATCAGCTCGGTTTCGGCGCGACTGCTCTCGTCACCAATGATGTCGATGTCGCACTGGAAGAATTCGCGGAGACGGCCCTTCTGGGGACGTTCTGCACGGAAGACCTGGTCGATCTGGATGACCTTGAAGGGCATTCGTAGTTCGGCCCGGTTGTTGGCATAGTAACGGGACAGAGGCATGGTCAGGTCGAAGCGCAGGCCGGCATCTGCCAGGTCGTTTTCGGTGAGGTTTTCCTTGGTGAGATCCAGCTTCTGGCCTCTCTTCAGGATCTTGAAGATCAGGTTCAGGTTTTCGCCGCCGTCGCTCTTATCCAGGCGTTCGATGTCTTCCAGGATGGGGGTATGGATGCGCTGGAAGCCGGCTTCCTGATAGACGTTCAGGATGATGTTCTGCATAGCTTCACGCAGGCGCATTTCTTTGGGCAGATAATCTCTGGTGCCTCTGACGGGATTTGCACTGATGGTCATAACTGGTTCCTTCTTTCTTGGTTAGTGGCGGCGGCCGGGCGAAAAATTTGGCCGCCGCGGTCCGCTATTCTGCGGATACGTATTCTTCACCCACGGTCTTCTTGATGTCCTCTAAGGCTGCCTTGGCTCTTTCCAGGTGGCCGGAGGCCTGAAGCGCGGGATTGCTTTCCAGATCTTTGTCCAGGGGAACTACCGCGTACACGGTCTTGCCGCCCTGGTAATATTTGTCCACCCAGGCACCGATGACGTCCATTTCGGCGGATTCCACCCTGCCCTGGGTCTTGTTGTAGGTGACGGTAACGCGGCCCATCAGGTCCTGTTCCGTGGGGATGTACTTATCGCCGCCCAGAGTCTCACGACGCTGGTTGGAGATGAAATTGCCCAGGGAATAGAAGACGGGCACCTGCCGCCCTTCGGGGTTCTGCAGGTATTCCACGCCCTGCGGCACATGGGGATGGGATGCGAAGATGATGTCTGCCCCCATATCCACGGTGCGCTGTGCGATGGTTTGCTGCCATTCGTTGGGACTGGTCTGGTATTCTTCGCCCCAGTGGTAATAGCAGACGATGATGTCGGCGCCGTCGGCCTTGGCGTTGTTGATGCGGGTCTGCATCTTGGCCAGGTCTTCGTCCAGAGAGCCGTAGCGGAACATGTTGATCAGAGGCTCCGAGGCTTTGGAAACGCCGATGCCGTTGATGGTGTGCTGGGTGCCGCGCATGGCGGTCTCATAGGTGGCGGCGATGACGGCCACCTGCACGCCGTCCACATCCATGACGGTGTAATCCTTTTCCCATTCCAGGCGGCTGCCGGTGGTGGCAAGGCCCGCATTGCGCAGGACCTGGAGGGTGCGGATCAGGCCCTTATGGCCTTTATCGATCATGTGGTTGTTGCTGGTGATGCCCACGTCGAAACCGGCCCAGACGAGAGCGTCGGCCAGCGCGTCGGGGGCATTGAAGGAGGGATAGCCGGAGGGTTCGCCGCCCGCAAAGGTGGTTTCCACGTTGCAGATGGCAAGGTCCGCTGCCTCAATGTACTTCTTCACGTACTGGAAGTTGTTGGTGTAGTCGTAGGTGCCCGTTGCCTCGTCGTACTGGGACGCGATCTGGGGCTTATGTACCATGACATCCCCCACACAGAGGATGTCCAAGGTGACCACTTCGTCGGGTGGAGGTGTCTGTTCGCCCTCGCCCTCTTCAAGGCCGGGATCCGGCTGCTCGGGCGGGAAGAGTACAGGCCAGAGCAGGACCGCAAGCGCTGCGAGCAGTACTAAGGTGCCAAGTATGAGGAAGAAGCGGGGCTTCACCCGACGTCTCCTGTTTTTTCGCTGATGCAAGCGTTCCTGTCTGGTCATTGCAGTCCTCTTTTCGGGTTCGTTAGACAGCTTCTACTGCAACGATTTCGGGATAGGCTTCCTTCAGGATGCGTTCTACGCCGCCCTTGATGGTTGCCTGTGCGTGGGGGCAGCCGTGGCATGCGCCCTGCAGCTTCACCAGAACGATCTTATCTTCAGTGTAGTCGACGAATTCGATGTCGCCGCCGTCGCGCTGCAGATAAGGACGAATGGTTTCGATGGCTTCAATGATGTTTTCTCTGGTTGCCATGATGGTACTTCCTTTCTTTAATAAAAATTGATTGGATTAACATTAGTATGGGTCAACGGTGGCCGCCGTAATCAGCTGGCCGCCGGTTACCTGACGGATGGGAATGGTTTTTAACAGATCGCCTTCTTCGTCCATGACACCGTTTCCGGTGACACCTTCGAAGGTTTCCATGAGCATGAGGGCCGCCTTGATGCTGTCCCCTTCCACGGAACCGCCGGCCTCAATGGCCTTCAGGGACAGAACGTAGGCTTCGAAGCCCAGGGCTTCCGCTTCCGTGGGCACCGCATCCGCACCGTATTCTTCGCGGTAGGCGTTCAGGAAGGTGGTTCCCAGTTCGGTGATGGGGTTCAGGGGATCGTAGCTGCCGATGGCATAGACCCCTTCCGCAGCACTTTCCGCTGCGGTCAGGAAGGCTTCCGTGTTCAGCTCGTCGGAGCCGATGAAGGTCCAGCTAAGGCCTGCGGCTTTCGCCTGTTTGATAAAGGCTGCGGCGTCTTCGGCAGTGCCGGTCAGGAACACCGCATCCACCTTGCAGGACTTCAGCACGGCGATCTGCAGGCTGTAATCCGAAGAGCCCTTCATGTAGGTGACGGTCTGCACTTCGTGGTCGTCCAGATCTACCAGATCCTCCAGGGTTTCGGAGAAGGTACGCCCCAGGGCCATGCCGAAATCGTCGCCGGTGGCGGTGAGAACGGCCGCATTGGAAATCTGCAGGTTCTCCTTCAGGAACCGGGCGGCGGCGCTTCCCTGATCCGTATCCTCCCGGCTGACCCGGAAGGAGAAAATGCTCCCGGCGGTCAGCAGCGGATTGGTGCCGGTCAGGTTGATCACGGGGATCTTCTCCGCGATGAAGGCATCCAGGCCGGAAAGGCTCAGGGTGTTGCCATAGCTTCCCAGAACCACTGCGGGGTCCTTCTTGGCCAGGGTTTCGGCGGCTTCGCGGCCGTGAGTTAGGCTGGATCGATTATCTGCATAAACCAGTTCCACCGGCATGCCCAGCACGGCAGGGTACAGCTTGTGGGCCAGCTCCACACCCCGGATCTCGGGGGCGGCGGCTTCCTTCTGTTCGCCGGAAAGGGGCTGGAACAGAGCCACCTTGACGGTCTCCTGCCCGTCCGTCTTCTGCACGTCGTCCAGGAAGGCCTGTACCGAGGCGCAGCCGGAAAGACCCAGCATGAGGGTCAGCAGCAGAGCCAGCAGCAGAGGGGCTGCTTTTCTGCGGCCGAAGGCGGCCTTGGCAGAGGGTTTCCGCACTGCGGTATTCAGTTTTTCGCGGACGGTGCCGTTCTGCATTTCCTCAAAGTCCTCCCAGTTTATACAGTACATTTTATTATACCGATTTTTTGTACTAAAGTAAAGCCCCGCCGGGCCCGGAAAAGGAACTTTCGAAAAATAGTTTCCCGGGCCCGTTTCTGTGATATACTGGTAATAGAATTGTCAGGCCGCGGCAGGCTGCCGCCTGCCGCCGGATGCGCCGCCGTTGCTGCGGCAGGCGGCGCGGCCACAAGGAGGTTTCTCTTGACTGAACGCAAATTTACAGTGATCAAGGGCGGTTTCGACCCCGCCAAAACGCCGGAAAAGCGCCGTTTTCTCACCGCAGAAGTAACGGACACCCGCCTCATGGGCGTGGTGGCCCTTGCCGTCGCCTGGGAAGTGACCCCCGCCGGCGGGGCGGACGACGAGCCCTATCGCTTTCACCAATTTTTCTATTACGATGCCGAGGAATACGGCCTGGAGACGTACCGCAGCCTGCGGGGCGATGACGTGCAGGAGCTGACCATCCTGCGCCAGTCTCTCATGGGCGGTCTGGGCGGCAAATACGTGAAGCTCACCGAGAAGGAAGTCTACGCGCTGGTGCAGCAGTTCGCCGCAGGAAGCCGCGAGCTGGGTGTTCCCATCGCAGAGCCCCGGGCCGAGTACGCTTTCCTGCTGGACACCCCCGTGCAGCTTTCCATGGCCGAAGAAGAAGCCCTGTGGAACAAATTGTGTACGCCTCTGCGTTCCGACTACCATCTGGTGCACTACTTCCTGATGCGTATTGCCGGCCACGATTTCGGTGCCGCCGCCCGGCTCCTTTCCGATGGCAAGGGCACCGATGCCGCCGGAAATCCCGTAAAAAAGAGTCCCCTTTCCAAGGCGGTGCTGCCCTTCCTGTCCGGGGAACTGCCCAGCACCCTGTGCAAGAACACCATCGAAGAATTCGTGGATCGGGACGGCACCCGTTCCTACCTCTGCGAAGCCCTGTTGGAAGATAAAAACGGTTACCGTCTGGCGGTGATGGAAGTGATCACCAGCGGTGCCTGCCCTGACCCCGCCGCTCCCGCGGAAAACGGCGCGGCCCTGCAGGTGGTGGATGCCCGGCTGAATTCCTGCTTCCGCATCACGCCGGAAGAAGCCGCCATGCAGCTGAACCGGGACGAATATGTGACCAGCTTCGATATCCTGCTGGATCCGGAGCCCTTTGAGCAGAGTTTTTCCCTGTTCACCCTGGGCTGCATGCGCACGGACCACGACATGGGCCGCCTGTTCCTGGAGTTCAACAAGACCAACGACCACGTGAACCAGCGGGTCTTCCGCCTCAACGAGGACGTGCACGGCCTGTATTACGTCAGCGATTTCGGTCAGCTGATCGTGGCCGCCTACACGCCGCAGGACATTGTAGACCTGGAAAACAAGCTGTTCCGCAGTGCCCTGGCACCCTTCCTGCACCTTTCCGGCAAGTTCCTGTTCAAGGAGCAGGTGATCTACGAGTTCATCCAGAGCGGCATGGACGATTTTCTGGCCTTCGTCGCCACCCTGCAGGAGGATTAAATGATCGACGAAAAAGAGTTCGGCCGGCTGGCCGATAAGCTGCAGTTTTATTATGATCTGCCCGGCCTGGCGGTGTCCGTAGGGCGGGTAGGCGGCGCGGCAGAATCGGGAAGCGCCGCCGCAGAGCGCGGCCCTCAGAACCCGGAGGCCGCGCCTTTTGTGCTGCGCAGATTTTGCGGCATGGAGCGGCCGGGCAAGGCCCTGGCCGCGGAGAGCCGCTTCCACATGGCTTCCGTTTCCAAGCTCTTTACCGCAGCCGCCGTCATCAAGCTGCGGGATGCCGGGAAACTGAACCTCTCCGCCCCTCTGGTGCAGTATCTGCCCGAGGTCAAAACCGCAGACCCCCGCTTTTCCCAGGCCACCGTTCTGGACCTTCTGACCCATACCTCCGGCCTTCCCGACGTACAGGATTACCACTGGGACAAGCCCGAAACCGACGAGGGCGCTCTGCTCCGCTACGCCCTTTCCGACGAAGTGCAGAACGCCCATCTTTTGTGGGCTCCCGCCGGCCTGCAGTTTGCCGCCCCCATCAGTGCAGCAGCAAATAGCACCGCCTCTGCCTCCGGCACCTCTGCACCGCTTTCCGCTACCGGCGCCGCGCCCCGCTTCGCTTACAGCAACATCGCCTACGAGCTTCTCGGCCTTCTGGTCGCACGGCTCAGCGGCCTCACCTACGAAGACGCCATCCGGCAGTATTTCTTCGCGCCGCTGGGCATGGACACCGCCACCATGTTCACCCCCGAGCAGGACGCGGACCATCTCTGCGCCCCCTTCACCAAAGACGAAAACAATCACTTCACCGTGATCCCCCATTTCCCTTACACCCGCTGCCACGCTCCCAGTTCCACCCTGACGGGCACCGTCATGGATGCGGAAAAATGGGCAGCCGCCCACCTCACTGCCCAGGTCTTCCCCCAGAAAACCATCGACGAACTGTGGACCCCTCACGCTAAAGTCCCCGGCACCTCTGAAAAGATCTGCCTGGGCTGGTTCCGCCGCCGTACCGCCGGCGTGGGTCTTGTGGGCTACGAAGGCGGCGACGACGGTTTCCGCTCCAGCTTCTGGCTGGTGCCCGAAAAAGGCCTGTGGATCATTCTGCTCTGCAACCTGTCCGGCGCTCCCCTGAAGGGTCTCAGCAACGAGATCCTGCGTTGGGTACTGCCTCAGCTGTAACCGCCAACTTTTATGTAGCAAAAGAGGTTTTTATGAACGCATTTCTTACCCAGCTCCGTGATATGCGCACCTATCTGCTGCTGTGGGGCACCCAAATGATCTCCGGCCTGGGAAGCTCCATGACTTCTTACGCCTTGGTGATCTGGTCGTACACCCAGCAGGGTTCCGCGCTGGTGACCGCTTTGCTGATGGTCTGTTCCTACGCCCCTTACGTGCTGTGCAGCGTCTTTGCCGGTGCTCTCAGCGACCGTTGGAACAAAAAGAAGACCCTGCTGACCTGCGATGCTCTGGCTGCCCTCTGCACCATCGTCGTACTGGCGCTGCTGAAGACAGAAAACCTGGAAATCTGGCACCTATACGTCATCAACGCTGTCAGCGGCCTGATGAATACCGTGCAGCAGCCCGCATCGGAAGTGGCCGTCACCGCCATCCTGCCCAAGCAGTATTACCAGAAGGTGGGCAGCCTGCGGTACCTTTCCGGGTCCGTCAATTCCATTTTGACCCCCATTATCGCCACCGCCGTTTTGGGCCTTTGGGGCCTGGACGTGGTGATCGCCATCGATCTGATCAGTTTTGTCATCGCCTTTGCGGTGCTGCTGTTTTTCATTCCCATCCCCGAAGTCCGGTCCGAAAGCGACCGCAAAGAGCCCTTCCTGGAAAGCGTCAAAACCGGCCTTTCCTGGCTGCGGCAGCACCGGGGCATTCTGCACCTGATGCTGTTTCTGGCCGGTATCAACCTGGTGGCGTCCATGTACAACGCCGCCCTACCCGCTATGACGCTGTCCAAACCCCATGCAGGGGAATTTGCCCTGGGTACGATCAACGCCGTCACGGGCATCACCACCCTGGTGGGCAGTTTGATTGCCTCTTCTTTAAAGCCCCCAAAAAGCAGGGTGCGGGCCATCTGGTTCTGCCTGATGCTGTCCATGTGCGCCGAAAACTTTCTGCTGGCCTTCGGAAACCACTTGCTTCTGTGGTGCCTGGGCGCCTTCCTGGGCTGGATCGCCATCCCCTGGATGAGCAGCAACCTGGACACCGTGTTCCGCCTGACCATTCCCAAGGAACTGCAGGGCCGGGTCTTTGCCGCCCGCAATTCCTTCCAGTTCTTCACCATTCCTTTGGGCTATTTCCTGGGCGGCCTGTTTGTGGACCGGGTCTTTGAACCCATTATGGCCGCACAAACTGCCGGAAGCCTGCTGGTGACCTGGTTTGGCGAAGGAAAAGGCAGCGGTGCCGCCTTCTTCTTTGCGGTACTGTGGATCTTAGGAATTCTGGTTTGCCTGCTGTTCCGGAAAGACCGGCACATCGATGCCCTGAAAGATCTGTAAACGTTCCCTTTTTCTTTTTTATCGCGATTTGGTAACACCGTTTCGGCGAAAACGCCGTTCCATCTTTCTTTCCTGTGAACCGAAAATTTTGTATGCGAAAAAGCCCGAGCGCGATGCTCGGGCTTTTGTTGCTTTTGTGTTTCTGTTTCGCACTTCTGCAGCCGGTGGACCGGCCGTTTCGCGCTTATTTCTTCAGCTTTTCGGGCTGGAAGATCTCGGTCATTTCGCGCATGACGGAGGCGATGGGCAGGCTCTGGGGGCACTTGCCTTCGCAGGCCTTGCAGCCCACGCAGTTAAAGGGCTTTCTGTCGTCGGGCAGTTCCCAATACTTCTTGGAAGCGATGGCGTCGTGGAACACGTGCCACTGGTTGTAAATATTGATGACTCTGGGGATCTCGATGTTCATGGGGCAGGGCAGGCAGTAGCGGCAGCCGGTGCAGGATGCCTTGATCTTGTTGTTGTATTCGTCGCCGGCCTTTTCGATGAGGGCCACTTCGTCAGCGGTGAGGCTGTTGGGAGCGGCATCCTTCATGATGCGCAGGTTTTCTTCCACCTGTTCGATGGTATTCATGCCGCTGAGCACGCACATGACTTCGGGATGGTTGGCCACCCAGCGCAGACCCCATTCGGGAGCGGTGCGCTGTACGGGAGAGCTGTCCCAGATTTCCTGTACGGTGGGAGGAATGTTGTTGACCAGACGGCCGCCCTTCAGGGGTTCCATGATGACCACAGGGATACCCTTGCTTGCGGCGTAGCGCAGACCTTCTTCACCGGCCTGGAAGTCGCGGTCCATGAAGTTCAGCTGGATCTGGCAGAAGTCCCAGGGGGCAGCGTCCAGAATTTCGCGGAACTTTTCGGGAGTGTCGTGGAAGGAGAAGCCGATGTAGCGGACCTTGCCTTCAGCCTTCTTCTGCTGCAGCCATTCTACAGCGTTCATATCCAGAGCCATCTGCCAGTAGGGAGTGTTCATGTTATGCAGAAGGTACATATCGATGACATCGGTTTCCAGACGGTCCAGCTGACGCTGGAAAATGGCATCCAGGCCGCCTTCTTCGGGCTTTACGGCGCACCACATGGGCATCTTGTCGGCCAGGAAAACCTTTTCGCGGTAGCCGTCCTTCAGAGCCTTGGCCAGCAGACCTTCGCTGCAGCTGTTGTGGTATACGTAGGCGGTATCCACGTAGTTGACGCCGTTATCGATGGCGTGGCGGATCATAGCAATGGCTTTTTCTTCATCGATATCGCTGGGGGCAGCGCTCTTGGTGGGCATACGCATGGCGCCGAAGCCCAGGATGGAAACGGGTTTATCGATTCCGGGGAACGTTCTGTACTGCATGGAAACCTCCTGATTTTTCACTGGTGACATGGCCCGCGAAAAGGGCCTATGGGTAGTTGGCAGGGAGCCCTGCCGCGAATGGACAAACGGAAAACAACTTTATTTTACCATACTTTTTTGCAAAAGGAAGGGGCGGCAAAAAACTTTTTGCCGCCCGATTATGTAAAGTTGTGTTCGCCAAAAAAGAACAAGTTTCAACATGGCCGCAAAGCGGTATTTTATAAGGTTTGCAGACGTTTACCAAAGTTTTGTCCGCAGGTTTTCCAAAAGTTATCCCCATGTGGGCTGTGGAAAACTTTTCAGCCATAAATCGTTGGAATTTCAACGTTTTCAAATGTCAACCCCCAAATTGCCCACAAAATTATCCACAGGTTTATTGAAGTTATCCACTTTTGATTTTTTCAGAAAATAGAATCGCAATTTCTTCTCGAAATATAGCGTTTTTTTATGGGAAATTTTACGGACAGGCGGCGGAAAGGGGCCGCATCAAACCCCGGCGCGGCCCCGGGGCGGGCTTCTGAATTTGCCGCCCGCCCCTGCCTCACCGTCCGGCCTGTCGGGTGTCCGTCAGGGGCGGCAGCTCCGGCTCCGGCTGCCGCCCGCAGTGGGCGCAAAGGCCTGCATAAATGCAGGCCGCCAGTTTCTTCTGGTAGGCGGGATCTGCCAGCAGAGCGGCTTCCTCCGGATTGGACAGGAAGCCGCATTCCACCAGCACCGTAGGGGCGGCCGGCTTCTGCAGGAAGCGGACGCCCCCTTCGCTCATGGCCGTCCGGTGGTTGCCGTCCGCCAGCCCCTGGATGAGGGCCGCCTGGATCTTTTCCGCCAGCAGGCGGCCCTGTTCCAGAACCTCCGCATCCCCTTTGCTGCCGTAAAACACCTGGGCGCCCCGCACCGAGGGATCCTCTTTATAACTGTTCAGGTGGATGCTCACCGCCGCATCCGGTTTCAGCTCATCCGCCATGGCCTTGCGGTTTTTCAGATCTTCGGTTTTCAGGCTGCGGATGCTCTTTCCGTTCAGGTCCGTCACCGCACCCGTGTCATCGACGGTCACTCCTTCGTAGAGGCCCCGGTCATCGCTGCGGGTCAGCACGGTCTTCCAGCCGTCCGCCTCCGCAAGGCGCTGCACCTCCAGAGCGATGGCCAGGTTGATATCCTTTTCCGGCAAACCCTTGGCACTGACAGCGCCGCCGTCAATGCCGCCGTGGCCGGGGTCCAGCAGCAGAAGCGGCGGCTGGGCGCTCCCCCCGGTGGCCGCCGCCTGCGTTCCGGCCGGCAGATTTCCGCTGCCAAGGCCCAGGCCCACAGCCAGCCCCACCACCAGCAGCGTCAGAGCTGCACCTGCCGCTCCAAATTTATGCCATCGTTCCCGTTCCATGATCATCCCCCGCCTCCACGTTCCAAAGTTTCTTTTTTCAGCATACGCGCCGCCCCAAACCAATATGTGTTTTCGCCCACAGAAAAAGAGGGGCGAGTTTCTTCTCGCCCCTCTTTGGGTTTCGCTGTAAATCACTGCATTTTTGCGGGCCCACCGCTGCAATTTCAGCGGGGTTTGTTACTTTTAGCAGTTCTTCAGATATTCGATTTCTTCCCGGGTCAGCTTGCGGTAGTGACCGGTCAGCAGATGACCCATGTGCAGCTCGCCGATGGCGATGCGTTCCAGATCCAGCACCTTATTGCCCACGGCGTTGAACATTTTGCGGACCTGACGGTTCTTGCCTTCGCTGATTTTGATCTCCACGATGGCGCTGCCGGCCGCCTGACGGATCACCTTCACCTGCGCGGGCGCAGTGACGTAGCCGCCGATATCCACACCCTTCTTCAGACGCGCTTCGGCACCGGGGCCCAGCACGCCGCTGATGCGGGCACGATAGGTCTTATACACCTGGTGCTTGGGATGGCTCAGGCGATAGGAAAGGTCGCCGTCGTTGGTCATGATCAAAAGGCCGGAGGTGTTGTAGTCCAGACGGCCGATGGGGAAGATGCGCTCTTCCACGTCGGTGAAGAGGTCGGTGACCACGGGGCGGTCCTTTTCGTCGGACAGGGTGGTGATGTAGCCCTTGGGCTTATTCAGCATGAAATAAACCTTGCGCTGTGCGGTCTTGCCGCCGGTGTAAGCGCCGATGAGGCGGCCGTCCACCTCTACCTTGTCGCCGTCCTGTACGTCGTAACCGGGCTGGTCCATAACGGCCCCGTTGATCTTTACCTTGCCGGCCAGGGTCAGTTCGTCGGCCTTTCTGCGGCTGCAGATGCCTGCCTGTGCGATGAATTTGTTCAGTCTCATGCTGTGTTCTCCTTTTCGTGCCGCCTCCCGGCGGGATTTTTTCAGGTGGTTTTCTTTTAATAGGGTTCCGATGTTTCCTTTATTCGGACAGTTTATTATACCAAAAATCCGTCCTTTCGTAAAGCCGCAAAAGACAAACCAAGATCGCCCGGGCTTTTACAGCACCTTCTCCTGAAAGATGCCGGCGAGGCCGGTACGCTTCACCCGGCGGGCGATTTCCTCCGGATCCGCAGAGTACAGGCCCCGTTCCTTCATGCGCTGAAAATAATGGTCCCCGGCGAAGGTATAGCGGGTGCGAAGGCCTTCCGCCGTTTCCATGCGGCGGTTGGTGTAGGAAATGATGTCCCCTGTTGCCAGCTGCTCCGGAAGTTCCATGGTGCGGAGGCCCTTCAGATACCGGGCCGCGTTCCAGCCCGCCAGATTTCCGGTGGTGATGGCCTCCGTATGCCCCACGAAGAGGCCAGATTTTTCCCCACCGCAAAACAGGTTGGGAAGGCCCCGTACCTGCAGATCGTTCTGTCGTTCCGCCACGGAAAGATAGCGGATGGAATTTCCTTTGCCTCCGGCGTAGGGATCCACGAAACGGACATCTTCCAGCCCCGGCACCCGGCGCAGCTGTTCCAGAGGGAAGAAAGGCGTCATCAGCTTGGCGTGACCCGTATCCAGCAAAATGATGTTTTCCGCGTACTCCGGCAGGGCGTACTGGCGGCATACCTTGATGTCCAGTTTGGCCCGGTTCACCAGTTCCGGCGGGAGCTTCAGAACCACCACCCCTTTTTCGTCCAGTTCTTCGCGAATCTCCCGGGAAAGGGATCCCTTATCCAGCTTACAGCTGCCGCTGAAGGCGCCGAAGGAGCCGTCCGCCCGGCTTCCCATCAGGTCCGTTTTCCCCGCCTTCTGGGTGATGCTGACCCGGGGGCCGAAGGCCGGGCAGCGCAGGATGCACATGCAGCAGCCGTTGCCGTAAGCCAGGCAGTTCCCCATGGGGCCGGTGGAGCCGGTGGTTTCGATGAACACGTCCCCCTCGATCCGGGTGCCGTCCGCCAGAAGGATGGCCTTCAGAAGCCCGCCTTCTTGTTCCACATCCACAGCCCGGCTGATGGTGCGGATCATAACGCCTTTTTCCTCCAGCAGGCGGCGCACGCGGGGCTCCGCCTTCCGCACGTCGTAGAGGCTGGCGTGCTTATGCCCCGGAAAATCCAGGTTTCGGTGACGGCTGCAGCCATCGGTGATGGCGAAAAGTTCCCCGGCTCCGAGGGCGATGTTTTCCTCCGCCGCCGTGAATCTGCCGTTGTTTCGCATGATGCCGCCCACGTTTCCCAGCCCCAGAAGCAGGTCCGTTTTTTCCAGAAGCACCACATCCGCCCCCGCTTTCCGCGCCGCAAGGGCCGCACTGCAGCCGGACCAGCCGCCGCCGATGACCACCGCTCGTTTCATAGGTTTTCCTCCTCCTTCTGCCGCGAAGCACTTTCCCGGCAGAAAATTTTATGCTATACTGCTGTCAGAAATTCACGGCACCGGACGCAGCCGGTGCCTCCCGATAAAAAAGCGCCCCTTTCCCTGCGGCGCAGAAAGGGTAACCCTATGAAAGAAACCATGATCCTCATTATCGACGGCCAGGGCGGCCGTATCGGTGCCCAGCTTGTGGCACAGCTGAAGCAGCAGGCTCCCGGAGCCGTTATCACCGCCGTCGGCACCAACAGTATGGCCACTTCCGCCATGCTGAAGGCGGGCGCAGACCAGGCAGCCACCGGCGAAAACGCCGTCCTCACCTGCTGCCGCCGGGCCCATGTGATCGCCGGGCCTCTGGGCATCGCCGTGGCCGATTCCTTCCTGGGGGAAGTGACCCCTGCCATGGCTGTGGCCGTGGGGCAGAGCGAAGCGGACAAAGTGTTCATCCCCGCAAACCGCTGCGGCAATATGGTGGCCGGCATCGGCAAGCAGCCCCTGGGAGACCTGATCGACGACGCGGTGCGGCTGATCCTGCAGAGCCTGGCCTAAGAACACTTGACGAGCCTTTCGTTTTCCCCTATACTGAAGGTGTTGTTCAAAAGAACACTCCGGAAGCAGAAGCTTCCGTTCCCACCACAGACACAAACCCCAATTGAAACCATATACGATACTAAGAAGGTGTCATTTCCCCTGCAGGGCAAGTGATGCCTTTTTGTGTAAAAAGGAGTTCCCATGAACAAACATCCCCGTCACAATCATCTGTTGAAACTGATCCTATCCGCACTGTTCCTGGCCATCGCCTTCGTGCTGCCCTTCCTCACCGGCCAGATCCCGGAGATCGGCTCCATGCTGTGCCCCCTGCACATCCCCGTTCTTCTGTGCGGTTTCATCTGCGGCTGGCCCTGGGGCCTGGCAGTGGGCTTCATCGCTCCCTTGTTCCGCTCCCTGATCCTGACCATGCCGCCTCTGTTCCCCACCGCCGTATGCATGGCCTTCGAGCTTGCCGCCTACGGTGCGGTGGCCGGCCTGCTGCACAGAGTATTGCCCCGTAAGAAGCCCTTCATCTACGTTTCTCTGCTGGTCGCCATGATCGCCGGCAGGATCGTCTGGGGCATCGCCATGATGATCTTCATGGGCGTTACCGGCGGCACCTTCACCTTCGCCGCCTTCCTGGCCGCCGCCTTCACCAACGCCGTCCCCGGCATCATCCTGCAGATCCTGCTGATCCCCGTGCTGGTGATGGCCCTGGACAATCCCAGAATTCTGAACCTGAAAAACTGACTGAGGAGCTTTCTATGACAAACCGCGAGCATACGCAGCGGCTGCTGGCAGAGCACTGCCGGGCCTATCCGGATCTGCAGATCCGGGACATCTTCAAATACCTGTTTCAGAGCGCCTTCGGCTGCGAGCACATGGTGACCGCATCGCCGGAAGATCTGGCGGACTACATCCGCCGGGAATACGAGGCTTCGGCCTCCGCAGATATCGGCACAGCGCATGAATCTGCCGTTCAAGAGGTCCTGACTCCTCTGGCCGGGAAGTACAGCCGGGTGCACCTCTCCTGGCTGGGCCGGGGCCTTTCCCCGGAAACCCTGGGGAAGCTGTTCGCCGCCTCTGCGGTAAAAGAAGAAGAAGGCCTCGCCGCCCTGGAAGCTTCGCTCCAAATCGCCAAAGAAATGATCGCCTGCGGCCAGCTGCCCTTTGCCTCCGAAGCCTTTGAAGCCGCCTGCGCAGACTGGAAAAAGGCGGGCTATCCCGCCGTCCATCATTCCGACACCTTCCGCGAGATCTACCATCCCGCCTACCGGGTGGTTTCCAACCGGTTCGTGAAGTTCCTGCCCCTGCTGGCAGCCGTGGACAGCAAACTGCAGCAAGGCCCCCTGACCCTGGCCATCGAAGGCGGCAGCGCCAGCGGCAAAACCACCCTGAGCCAGCTGCTGCAAGACCTGTACGGCTGCACCGTTTTCCACATGGACGACTTTTTCCTGCAGCCCCACCAGCGCACGCCGCAGCGGTTCGCAGAGCCCGGCGGCAACGTGGACCGGGAACGCTTCCTGGAAGAGATCCTGCTGCCCCTGCACCGCAAGGAGCCGGTCACCTTCCGGCCCTTCGACTGCAGCACCATGACCCTCTCCGGCCCCGTTTCCATGGAAGCAACCCCCCTCACCGTCATCGAAGGAGCCTATTCTATGCACCCGGAGCTGGCTCCCTACTACGATTTCAGCGTTTTTCTGGATATCACCCCGGATCTGCAGAAGGCCCGCATCGGGAAGCGCAATACGCCGGACATGGCCCAGCGGTTCTTCACCCAGTGGATCCCTCTGGAGCAGACCTACTTCTCCAAACTGGAGGTCAGGGAGCGCTGCGATCTGGTGCTTTCCATTACGGAATAGTCTTCCGATCCGACCTCTTTCAATCACAACACAGGCAAAACAAAAAGCCCCCGTGCTCTGCACAGGGGCTTTTCTTATGATCTTATTCTTCGCCGAACACGAACCGGGCGATGCCCTTGGCAACGCCGTGGTTGTCGTTGGTGTCGGTGACGTACTGCACCAGGTCCTTCACGTTATCGAAGGCATTTCCCATGGCCACGCCGATGCCGGCCTTGGTGAGCATGGAAACGTCGTTGAGGCCGTCGCCGAAGCTCATGGTGGCCTTGCGGTCGATGCCCAGGTGATCGGCCAGAGCCATCAGGGCGTCACCCTTGGTGCCCTTCAGGGTGGTGACTTCCACATTGGAGGGTACGGAGCTGACCACGGAAATGTCGCCGAACTCGGCAGCCATATTCTCGAGCAGGTCACGGCGCACTTCCGCATTTTTAGTGGTCATCTGGATCTTCTGCACGCCCTGCTTCCGCAGCTCCACGAAATTCTTCAGCTCTTCCACGGGCTTCCGGAACTTGTAGACGAACTCGCGGCCCTTGGGGTGCTTCATCATCAGAGCCATATCTTCCCGCTTATCTACGGAAATAAAGGCTTCATTGCCGATGCAGCAGTCGTAGACCACTTCTTTATGGTCCAGCCATTTCATGATCTCCACGGCTCTCTGCCAGGGAATGGTCTCCCGGTAGAAGGTTTCGCCGGTGGCAAGATCCAGGCCCTCTGCGCCGTTGACGGTGATCACGTAGCGCAGGAAAGGCAGGTCTTTGACCGGCTGGGGAAGACCGCCCAGGAAGCGGCCGGTGGTGGGTACGATCCAGATGCCCGCGTCTGCTGCCCGCTTCAGGGCTGCATAATTTTCTGCGGAAAGGCTTTTGTCGGTGGCAAGGAGAGTGCCATCCAGATCCAATGCGATGATTTTGATGGGGAATGTCATTTGATAACCTATTTCTTTGATTTACAACTTAAACTCTCTGGCCTTTTCTTCGCCCCGCAGGATGCGGAGGCCGCCCAGTGCCAGGGATTCCATTTCGTTTTCGCCGGGATAGACGAAAACGGGAGCAACGAAGGAAACGTATTCGCTGACCCAATCGGTCAGCATCTTGGAGAAGGCAAGGCCGCCGGTGAGGATGATGCCATCCACCTGGCCCTTCATGGCCGCTGCCTGCAGGCCGATGCCTTTTGCGATCTGGTAGGCCTGGGCCTTGTACAGCAGTTCGGCGTATTCGTCGCCGCTCCAGACCATTTCTTCGATTTCGCGGCAATCCGCCGTGCCCAGGTGGCCGCGGAGACCGCCCTGACCGCGGATCTTGCGCCGCATTTCATCGTAGGTGTACTTGCCGCTGTCGTAGAGCTTCAACACATCCAGCAGGGGCAGACCGCCGGAACGTTCCGGGGAGAACGCGCCGTCGTCATCGCCGGCGGAGTCCACGATCTTGCCGTACATGTGGGACGAAAAGCTGATGCCGCCGCCCAGATGGGCCACGATGAACCGCATTTCACCGTACTTCTTGCCGAATTCCTTCTGGGCCACCTTGTGGGCCACAGCGCGGCTGTTCAGCACGTGGCAGGTGCTTTCCCGGGTGATTTCGGGAATGCCGGTGATCCGGGCGATGGGAGGCATATTGGAAGCGGATGGAGCATCGTAAATGTAACAGGGAATGCCGTAAGGCGCACCCAGATCGTCAGCGATGAGAGCCGCCAGGTTGGACGGATGAGGCGAAAGCTCGCCGGAGCGGATCAGCTCCTTCATGGTATCGTTGACCTTGTAGCCGCCGGGCTTCACAGGGGGAAGCAGGCCGCCTCTGGCCATGATCACATTCAGGGAAGAAACGTCCACATTGTTGGCCTTCAGGGTCTCCTGCACTGCCCGCTCATGGAGAGGCAGCTGATCGAAGAGGTTGTGCTTTCCTTCCAGTTCCTTTTCGTCCAGGGGAACCAGACGGGTGAAGATGCGCTTTTCATCTTCGTACAGAGCCACCTTGGTGGAGGTGGATCCGGGATTGATGGCTAAAATACGATAGGCCATGGCTATTTGTTTTTAACGGCGCGTTCGCCGGCTTCGGCACGGGCCTTGGCCATAGCGGCACCGATGCCTTCCATGGGGATGGGGGTGAAGTTGATCCGTTCTGCGGAAACGCAGAAGCTCTGGATGGAGGCATCCTTGTAGGAAGGATTTGCATGGACATGGCCGTAAATGTTGGCATAGGGCATGTTGGTGTTCAGATACAGGGGTTCGTGGGAGACCAGGAAGAAGCCCTTGAACAGAATGGGGAAGCGGTAGACTTCGTCAAAGCCGCAGTCCAGATAGTACTGGGGATCTTCAGTATCGTGGTTGCCGATGATCAGGATCTTGCGGCCCTTCAGGGAGTTTACGATTTCGGTGTTCTTTTCTTTGTCGTAAGCGGAGAAATCGCCCACCAGGAAAACTTCGTCCTCGTCGGTGACGACGCTGTTCCAGTTTTCGATCAGGACCTTATCCTGTTCTTCGGCGTTGGCGAAGGGACGGTTTTCGTAGCGAATGATGGCATCGTGGCCAAAATGGGTGTCAGCGATGAAAAAAGATTTGCCCATAATAGTTTCCTCCTTGGTGAACGCGCGTGCTGCGCGGAATGAACAACGGATGCGCTGCGCGCGAATTTGCGGCTCGGCGCTGCGCGCAAGTTTGCGGTTTGGCGCTGTGCGGAAATTGCGGTTTGGCGCTGCGCGAAGTTTGGTGAGTTTATTTTAGCACAGAACGGAATTAAAAAACAGTACCGCATTTGCACATTTTCAGAATTTCGCCGTCCTCCGTGCGGTAGCTGCAGGCACCGCACAGGCCCTCGCCGCAGCACATACGGAAATTGTTGGCGAGGCAGAGGGCCGCGCCGGGCAAAGCCCGGCGGAGGACGGGAGCCAGAAGATCCTGATAATAGTCCGAAACCAGCAGGGCGGCTGCATCGTAATTAAGCGATTCAATTGGAAATCCAACGTCTGCGCCGGAATTTTTTCGTGAGGCGGCTGCGCCGGCATCTTCCGGGGAAGCGGCTGCGCCGCAATTTGCAGAATGGGCGGCGGCGCCGG
The DNA here is from genome assembly GCA_015058215.1 of Clostridiales bacterium. Classification (GTDB taxonomy): domain Bacteria; phylum Bacillota; class Clostridia; order Peptostreptococcales; family Anaerovoracaceae; genus SIG262. The sequence continues at coordinate 92,869 of SVCU01000002.1, read as the reverse complement.
AATTTGCCGGGGACGGCCCCTGCAGGGCCGCCTCCAATTTGGCGGCGGGGTCCGCCGTACCGAAGCGCAGGAGGCGGACCCCGATGCCTTCCGGCAGATAGCGGTTCAGAAATTCCTGCGGAAGGGATTCTTCATCGATCAGAAAATCGCAGGCCGCCCGGCCCGCCAGATAGCGGGCGGCCAGGATCCCCGGGGCGAGTCCCACGCCCCGGGTGATAAAGAGGGCGTGGGCCCTTTGGGACGCCTGGGCGCGGAGGCGGGCCGCTTTCGGATTATGCTGCGGCCCGCCGGGCGCGCGCAGCGCGCCCTTCGCGGCGGCCCCGGCCGCCGCGCCGCGCCCCAGTTTCACCAGCCGTTCCGCTCCCTGGATCCCGCTCCTGTACACGCCCCTCACCAAAAACTCCTTCTCCTCTGCCAGAAGCGCCTTGGTCTTTGCCGAAAGCCGTTTCACCGCCAGCCGGATACTGCCTTCCTCCGGATCAGCCTGCAGCACCGAAAGCGGCGTGCTGTACCACAGCGCATCCTCCTTCCGCCGCAAAAAAACAAAAGAACCGGGAAGGCTCGCCCGAAGTGCAAGGCCTTTCGGCACCTCTAACGTCAATACGGTCAGAGCGGTTCCCGCAGCGCCAAACTCCTCTTTCTCCAGGATCCCGGCTGCAAATTCCTGCCGGGGCGCATTCACCCGGCCTCCGCCCTGCACAAATTCGTTGTATACACAGACACCCTGCCATCTGCAGTCGCAGCAATCCTTCCCCCGGAGCCGGCTGCACACCAGGCAATCCCCTGTCAGGGCCAGGGCGCACGGGCACTGTTCCGTTCCCACATCCACGCAGCTCTCCATGGAATAGTTCATACTTTCGCCCCTTTCATATGGAAATCAGAAAGCGCGGCGGCCCTTTCCGGTCCGTTCCGCGCCGCTTCCCTTCCAACCTATGCACGCCTGCCTCTCATTGTGCGGGCACATCCTCCATAAAGTACAGCACCCGGCTTCCGACAAACTCATCGCCCCGGTAAAAATGCACTTCCCCCGCTTCCTGCCAGCGGGAGACCGGTGCCTGTACATCCCCTTCCAGCACCAGCTTCCAGCGAACGTCCGACCCTGCACCCTCCGCCGGCTTTTCCTCCGGATACCAAAAGCCCCGGTCCACTCCCACCAGCACATGGTCCCGCAGGCCGCCGGTCAGTGGCACCGCCTGCAGCGTTTCGCCATCCGATGCCACTTCCCGCAATGCGAAATTTTCGTGAGCCCAGTCCATGAGGGCATAGCTGTCCCCAAACCAATTGGGCGCATTCAGCACCACGCAGATCACCTCCATGCCGTCCCGCTGCGAGGATGCCACCAGCGTCCTGCCCGTGGCGGTGGTATACCCGATCTTGATGCCGTTTCCCCCCTCGTACTGCTGCAGCACCTTGTTCTTGTTGCCAAAGGTCCGTTTCACCTCGGTGTCCTCCCCGGTGGTCCAGGTTTTCGCCGCCGCCATGGCCCGAAACTCCGGATTTTCCATGGCCGCCCGGGCGATCAGCGCCAGATCGTACGCCGTAGTGTAATGCGCTTCGTCATGGAGTCCGCTGGGGTTGACGAAATGAGACTCCTGGGCCCCCAGCTCCACCGCCCGCCTGTTCATCTGCTCCGCAAAGGCTTCCGAACTTCCCGCAAGATGTTCCGCCGCCGCTGCTGCCGCGTCGTTTCCCGATCGCAGCATCATGCCGTAGCAAAGATCCCGCAGGGTGATCTCCTCTCCCGGCTCCGCGTAAATGCTGGACCCTTCCTGCGCCGCCGCGAAATCCGATACGATGCAGACCTCATCCAGCCGTCCCGACTCGATGGCCAGAAGCGTTGTCAGGATCTTGGTGGTACTGGCCGGGTAGGCCCGGTCTCCCGCCCCCTTTTCATACAAAACCGCCCCACTGCTGCGCTCGATCACCACCGCATGCTCCGCCGAGACCGCCGGTGCCGCCGGAACGTTCCACCCTTCCTTTACAACCGAAACGAGCCCTGCCGTTTCCCTCGCGCCGCCGCTCCAAAAGGCCGGTCCATTGCCGCCAAACTGCCCGAACCAGAGCCCCAGCCCCGCTACGAAAACCGCCGCCGGCAGCATCGCTCCGATCAGCACCTGCCGCCTCCGCTCCGTTCCAAGCCACTTGTTCCTGACCCGCTCCGCGCTTCTTTCACTGTTTCTTCCGGTCTCACCCGCTGGCAAATTTAACAATTTCATAAAAACACCCCCAGACAGTGTATTCACACCGCCCGGGGGCTATGTTTCATTTGAGAGCGATCACAGGCTGTCAGCCAAAAGCGTTACTCCAGATCCCGCGGCTGCTTCTTTTGCAGACCGGGATCCTTCTCCAGGATCTTCTGCGCCCTCTTCTTTTCCGCCTTTTTTCGAATCGAGTCGGCTCCGATAATCGCAAGCACCGCCAGCGGCCCGAAGATCAGCAGGAACGTCTTCAACTCTTTCGCGAAGCCGGTGGTCACTTTCAGGGTTTCAACTTCCGCCGTGGATCCGTTTTCGTTGCACAGACGAAAAACCGGTCCCCACTCCGGCGATCTTGCGCCTTTCAAATCCGGCAGTTCGTCTTTGGCCACGGTGAAGCTGTAGAATTTCTTCCTGCCGGCGGTTCCGCGCGTCCCTACAGAAAACTGGATCGCAGCTTCTTCACCTTCGTTTGGAATCGTTACTATGATGGTCTGCCGATCATCTGTGTACAGGTATTCCACCACGGCAGATGTCTCATTTTCATAAATGTGCGGTGTCCCCTTTTTCTCCACTTTGGGCACACAGCCGGCCAGAGACAGCAAAAGTGCCAGCACCAGGGTAAAAATCAACGCGCGCTTCATGTGCAGCCCTCCTTTTCATCGTTGTTCTTGCCGATATTGATATTATATTATCATACCCCCCCTGAAAAACAAATTACGTTTCCGTGACAGCCTGCAGGAATGCGAAATACGCACCTTTTTTCTCATTTTGAGTGAAGCGGTGCGTTCGTTTCCGATCCATTCCTCTTGAAAATGGCTTTGCCGTCTTCAAAAATCTGAAAAAATCGTTGTTTTTCATCGTTTTACTATGTAAAAACAACCCCAAAACGAAATTTATGCACCAATTCTTCTAAGCAAAAGAATTGGTGCGTTACGAACGACGCACCAAATGGCGAATTTTTCATTTTAATGAAAAAAGCGCAGCCCGCCGCATCGTGCGGGGCTGCGCTTTTCCGATCATACATTTTGTCGGCGGCCTTAGAATTCCAGCGTGATCTGCTGGTCGTCGCTGGCGCCGTCTGCGGGTTCTTCTTCCCGCAGGACACTGGTGATGTCTTCGATTTCGGGCAGATCCTTCAGGGTCTCGAAATTGAAGTTTTCCAGGAAGGTGCGGGTGGTGCCGTACAGGATGGGTCGGCCCACAGCGGTGCTGCGGCCCACTTCCTGGATCAGGTCCTTCTTCACCAGACCTTCGATGACGCGGTCGCACTTGATGCCGCGGATGGATTCGATCTCACCCTTGGTAACGGGCTGACGGTAAGCCACCAGAGCCAGCACTTCCATGGCGGACTGGGACAAACGCTTCTCGCGGACGGGGGTGCAGAGGCGTTCGATGTATTCGCTGTTTTCCGCAAAGGTGCACAGCTGGAAGCTTTTATCGATCTCACGGATGCGGATGCCGCTTTCCCGGTCATCGTACTCCTGCTGCAGTTCCTTGAAATACTGGTAGGCTTCTTTGGGAGTGATATTGAAAAGTTCCGCCGCCACCTTGGCTTCCAGAGGGTCGCCCCAGACGAAAAGCATGGATTCAAAGGCGGATTTGATGGTCTTTTTACTGCTCATTGGCGGTAGCTCCTTCCTCTTCGTCGCCGGAGGTCAGAACGATCTCTCCGAAATTGACGTTCTGCTTGGCGGTCACCATCTTGTGACGGATCAGCTCCAGCAGGGACATAAAGGTCAGTACGGCATTGTAACGGGTCTTTTCGCCGCCCAGAAGTTCCGTAAAGGTGATGCGGCGTTTGCCCCGGAAATAACTCTTGATCTGCTCGATGCGGCGTTCCAGGGTCATGTGCTCCCGTTCCACACGCACGTAGCGCTGGCGCATTTCTTCGATGCGCTTCTTCTTCTGCAGGAAAACCTCGAAGGCCTTGACGAAGGCTTTCAGGTCCAGATTCAGGGTCTCGTCGGGCTCCTTGGTGTAGACGGAAAGATCCTCCTGCGGCTTCTTGAAAATGCGGCGGGAATATTCCTCCTGCTCGGTGAGCAGCGCTGCCTGGGCCTTGCACTTCTTGTACTCCAGGATCTTCTGCACCAGTTCGCTTCTGGGGTCTTCCGCCTCCTCGCCCTCTTCCGCGTGGCTGCCGGGCAGCAGCATGCGGCTCTTCAGCTCAATGAGGGTGGCGGCCAGCACCATGAACTCGCCGGCCAGAGTCACATCCTGCTTCTGCATCTGCTGGATGTACTCCATATATTGCGTTGTGATCTCAGCGACCTGGATATCGTAAATGCTCATCTCCGCCGTTTCGATCAGATAGACCAAAAGGTCGAAGGGGCCTTCGAACACATCCAGTTTGACCTTGTATGCCATGGTGCCTCCCGGTGAATAGTAATGTGTACAATTAACTAAAATATTATATCACAGAAAATTTTTCCTGAAAAGAGCACTTTCTTTCCATATTTTTTGCATTTTGTTTCATTTCAGTTTAAAATAGAGCTGTACACTGCATTTACAATAACCGCTCTGCCCCTCACGGGCACGGCGGATGATTTGTGGCGCACACAGCTTTCAGGGGGAACAGAATCGCGCCCGAACGACCGAAAGGGGAACACATGTTAGAACTGAAGCAAATCCGAAAAGAATATCCCGCCGGCAACGGCAAGGTGATCGCCTTAAAAGGGGTGGACCTGCAGTTCCGCAGCAGCGAGTTCGTCTCCATCCTGGGGCCCTCCGGCTGCGGCAAAACCACCATGCTGAACATCATCGGCGGCCTGGACCAGTACACCACCGGCGACCTGGTGATCAACGGGGTCTCCACCAAAGCCTATAAAGACCGCGACTGGGATGCTTACCGCAACCACTCCGTTGGCTTCGTATTCCAGAGCTACAATCTGATTCCGCACCAGTCCGTGCTGCAGAATGTGGAACTGGCCCTGAGCCTTTCCGGCGTCTCCAAAGCCGAGCGCCGCAGACGCGCCGCAGAGGCCCTGGAAAAAGTAGGCCTGGGCGACCAGCTGAAAAAGAAACCCTCCGAAATGTCCGGCGGCCAGATGCAGCGCGTGGCCATCGCCCGCGCCCTGGTAAACAACCCGGATATCATCCTGGCAGACGAGCCCACCGGCGCGCTGGACAGCGAAACCAGCGTCCAGGTCATGGATCTTCTGAAAGAGATCGCGCAGGACCGTCTGGTGGTCATGGTCACCCACAACCCGGACCTGGCCCAGCAGTATTCCACCCGTATCGTCCGCATGCTGGACGGCAACATTCTGAGCGACAGCGCCCCCCTCACCGAGTTTGAGATCGCCCGGGAGCGCCAGAAAGAGCTGGAAAAGAAGATCGCCGCCAAGGGCAAGAAAAAGAACCGAAAGCAGCAGATGCCGTCCATGAGCTTCGGCACCTCCTTCGGTCTGTCCCTGAAGAACCTGTTCACCAAGAAGGGCCGCACCATGCTGACCTCCTTCGCCGGCAGCATCGGCATCATCGGCATTGCGCTGATCTACGCCGTCTCCCAGGGCATGACCACCTACATCGATACGGTGCAGGAAGACACCCTGTCCTCCTATCCGCTGACCCTGGAAAGCCAGCACCTGCAGCTGGGCTCCCTGATGCAGAGCTTCATGGAATCCGCCTCCTCCAACGAAGAACACGGTCTGGATGCGATCTACCAGAAGATGGCCCTCTACGATATGGTCAACGCCCTGAACAACATGGAGACCAAGGAAAACGACCTGGCCTCCTTCAAAAAGTTCCTGGAAACCGAACTGGCCAAGGCCCCCGATGAAAACGGCGACCTTTCCGACCTGCAGCAGGCCGTCAGCGGTGTGCAGTACACCTACAACATGGACCTGCAGATCTATACCGAAAACGTGGACGGCGAGATCATCCTCTCCGATACCCAGCAGCTGATGAGCACCATGCTGGCCAAATACTTCGCCGGCAGCATGGGTTCCGGCTCCTCGGATGACAGCGAAAACGCCGAAAACCCCATGGCCGGTATGCTGTCCATGAGCCCCATGGCCGGCGGCATGAATCTGTGGCAGGAAATGCTGCCCGGCAAGGACGGCCGTCTGGTCAGCGACCTTCTGGAAAAGCAGTACGACCTGATCTACGGTTCCTGGCCTACGGAATACAATGAAGTTGTTCTGGTGGTAGACCAGAACAACGAGCTGGACGATATGACCCTCTACGCCCTGGGCCTGAAGTCCGAAGAAGAGATCGATGCCATCATCGATGCCGCCATCAACAAGACCCAGCTGAAAAAGGAATCCCACAAGTGGACCTTTGCCGAGATCTGCGACATGGAATTCCGCACGGTGCTCAGCGCCGACTGCTTCACCAAGGATGAATCCACCGGCCTTTACACCGACCTGCGTACCTCCGATGCCGGTCTGAAATACCTGTACGACAAGGGCATTCCCCTGAAGGTCTCCGGCATCATCCGTCCCAGCGAGGATGCGGTTTCCTCCATGCTCACCGGTTCCATCGGCTACACCTCCAAGCTCACCGAATACGTGGTGATCCACTCCCAGAACTCCGCTTCCATCCAGGCGCAGCTCAGCAGCAAGGCCACCGACATCTTCACCGGTCTTCCTTTCAAGGAACATTCCGGCAACATGACCGATGCCGAAAAGACCGAAGATTTCAAGGAATATCTGGCCGGGCTGGATACCGCCAAGCTGGCGGAAGCCTATGTGAAGATCATGAGCATCGCTCCCCAGGACGTACTGGATGCCTCCGTGGCTAAGGTCATGGCCGGTTACGACCGCGCCGCCATGGAAGCCCTGTTCCTGCAGGCCCTGACCCAGGATACCGGCATGAACGTGGATGACCTGAAGGAATACATCACGGAAATGAGCGACGAAGACCTGAACGCCCTCTTCGAGCAGATCATCACCGAGCAGGTGAAGGGTCAGTATTCTCAGCAGGTCCAGGCCAAGCTTTCCGGCATGACCACCGCCCAGCTGGCCGGCGCCCTGCAGATGTCCCTGCCCACCTACACCGAAGCACAGTGCGCCGTCTACTACGATGAAGTGCTGGAATTCGCTCCCACCTCCTACGAAGAAAACCTGCGGACCCTGAGCTATGTGGACCTGGATGATCCCTCTTCCATCAATCTCTACACCGCCTCTTTCGAAGATAAAGATGTGATCGAAGCCGCCATCAAGAAGTACAATGAGGGCGTGGATGAACTTTCCCGCATCAGTTATACCGACTACGTGGGTCTGATGATGTCTTCCATCACCACCATCATCAATGCCATCACCTACGTGCTGATCGCCTTCGTGGCCGTTTCTCTGGTGGTTTCCTCCATCATGATCGGTGTCATCACTCTGATCTCCGTACAGGAACGCACCAAGGAAATCGGTATCCTGCGCGCCATCGGCGCTTCCAAGAAGAACGTTTCCAATATGTTCAATGCCGAAACCGTGATCATCGGCTTCAGCTCCGGCCTTCTGGGCGTTCTGATCACCTATCTGCTGTGCATTCCCATCAATGCCATCCTGCACCACCTGACCGGCATTCCCAACCTTAGTGCCTACCTGCCCGTGCCCGTGGGCATCACCCTGGTGCTGATCAGTATGCTGCTGACCCTGATCTCCGGCGTCATTCCTTCCAGAAGCGCCGCCAAGAAAGAACCCGTTGTAGCCCTGCGTACGGAATAAAGCGCACTGCGCCGCAAATAAAAAGGGCCGCACCGCGGCCCGAAAGGAGCACATTATGAAACTGCCCGAAAACCTGCAAGACTTCCTGACCACCCATCGCCGCAATCTGCACAAAATCCCCGAGCTGGGCATGCAGGAATACAAGACCCAGGCCTACCTGCGCAGCGTTCTGGAAACCCTGCCCTGCACCATCGAGGAAGTGGCAGGTACCGGCCTCCTGGCCCTTTTTAAGGCCGAAAACCCCGTGCAGGAGGGCACCATCGCCTTCCGTGCCGACATCGATGCCCTTCCCATGACGGAAGCCACCGGTGCCGAATACGCCAGCACCCATCCCGGCAAGATGCACGCCTGCGGCCACGACGGCCACATGGCCATGGCTCTGGGCATGGCCTACACCGTATCCCAGAACCTGGATACCATCCCCTGTGATGTGCTCATCGTTCTGCAGCCCGGGGAAGAAAGCCCCGGCGGTGCCAAATTCGTCTGCGAAAGCGGTTTCCTGCAGCGGTACAACGTGAAGCGGATCTTCGGTCTCCACGTGGCTCCCGGCACTCCCGCCCACACCCTGACCGCCTTCTGCGGCCCTGCCATGGCCCGCACCGCCGAGCTGGATATCACCATTCTGGGCAAGAGCGCTCACTGCAGCCGTCCCGAGCTGGGTGTGGATGCGGCTTACATCGCCGTGCACCTGCTCACCGACCTGTACACCATGGAAGAGACCGAGCTTCCTTCTGATGTGCGCCGCCTGCTGAAGTTCGGCAAGATCGACTGCGGCACCGTCCGCAACGTGCTCTCCGATAAAGCGGTCATCAACGGCACTCTCCGGTCCTTCGACGATAGCATCTTCGCCTTCATGCGAGGCCGCATCTTCGCTATCGCCAAAAGCTACGAAGAAAAATACGGCTGCACCATCCGGATCGACCTGGCCGAAGGCTATCCCCCTCTGGTAAACAAGCCCGAGATCTTCCGGCAGTGCGTGGACGCCGTCACCGCTGCCGGCATCCCCTTCGTGGAACGGACCGCCCCTTCCCTGGGCGGTGAAGACTTCGCCTACTACCTGCAGGAAGTGCCCGGTGCCTTCCTGGATCTGGGCACCGGCTTCGACGAAGGCCTCCACACCATCAACTTCCGCATGGACGAAACCACCCTGGCCACCGGGGTCAAGGCCTTCTGCGCCCTGCTGAATATGCCTCTGTAACGGGCCCTTCGCATTCCGTGCAGACGTGCTGATACAACTATTTATAAAACAAAAACGCCTGCACCTGCAGGCGTTTTTTCATTTCTTTATTCCACGTAGCCGCCATCCAGCAGGAATCGCAGCAGGCCCTGCTGACGGTTCAGGATGCGGTTGGCGTAGGCGGTAGTGTAGCTGCCCCGGTTGACGGCGCCGCTTCCCGCATTGTAGGCGGAGAGGCCCACCACGACACTGTCGTAGTTATCGATGTGACCGCTGACGATGCGGGCACCCAGTTCGATGTTCTTCTTGGCGTTGTACAGGTCTGCCACCGTCAGGCCGAAGCCCTTGGCGGTACGGGGCATGATCTGCATCACACCCACTGCGCCGGAACGGCTGAGGCAAGCTTCATTGAAGGAGCTTTCACCGCTGGCAACACCCATCAGCAGGGTGATATCCATATCGTTGACATCGGCTTCGTGCTTGAACCAGAACACCATTTCACGGCTGAATTCTTCGTCGTAGACCTTATTGGTGGCCATGATGTACCGGGTCAGGCCCTTGTTCAGGTTGATCTCGGCTGCGTCGGCTTCCATCAGCTTCTGTGCGTCGTGGTTGACGGTGGTGCCGATGTAGAGGCCGCTGTAGCTTTCGTAGGCGGCGGACCAGTTGAAGACGGTGCCGGTCAGTACCTTCAGGGGAACGTACAGGGTTTTGTCTGCAGCCACCAGCACCTTGTAATCACCCACCAGCACCTGCTCGGTGAGCAGCTGGGGGGACTGGATGGTACCGCTGTTTGCAGCCTGCTTGTTCTGCGTCAGCTTGCTGCCAATGCCCAGAGAAGAGGGTGCGGCGGCGGTGCCGGAAAGGGTCTCGGGAAGTGCAAGCTTCTTCACTTCTTTTTCTGCCAGGAGGACGATGGTGTAGCTTTCCTCCGGGTTTACCGTGACGTCTTCCAGGTTGCAGAGAACGTTCTCCTGCTGCTGGGTTTCCGGCTTTGCTTCGGTTTTCAACAGTTTGATGGTGTGGCTTTCCCGATCGATGGTGGCCTCGAAGCCCAGCAGGGCACCGAGTTCCTCCGTCAGCGGAAGGTACGTGCTTCCATTGACCAGCACGATGGGGTCTTTCAGGTAGTAGTTACGGATCAGGGTTCCGTTGACTTCAATGTTTCTGTTTAAGAAAGTCCCTTGTACGGTGTCTTCCGCATAGATGAGGGTGGTGGATGCAAAGAGCATCACCAGTACGAGCCACACAGATAATAGTTTTTTCAGCATAATATCTGCCCTCTGTTTGAGAGAATCTTTTCTATCGATTCGCCCATACAATTCCTTTCTGTTCTTTTGCGAACGTTCCTATTATACCCCGGTTAACATAATTTGTACACCTTTTGGAGGAAAGAGCCAACTTTCTGAAAACTAAAGTGTTGAAATTTCAATGGTTTGCGGCTTTGTGTCACAGAACTGTAATGTAAAATTGCTCAAAAAACACCCCCGAAACCGGGGTTTCAGGGGTAGTTTTTACGTTTTTTGAGAAGGTTTTTGGTTTGCAATAATCTTTAATAGCGCTCGCTGGTGACCTCGCCGGTGGCCATATTGTAGGTCACCTTTTCCCACAATTTGCCGCTGCTGTTAAAGTGCTCGGTGATGCGGTACTTCCGGTCTGCGGTGTAGTATTCGTGGAAGCTTCCGCCGGTGTTGTGGTTGGTTTCATAGCGTTCCAGCTCCTGGCCGTTGCTCGGATCGAAGTAGATCTCGGTGTAGAGGAAGCCCTGGTCGTAGACATCCTTGATGCAGATGCCCTTTTCGTTATACCACTGGTACCATTTGTTCTTGCCGCGGTAACCTTCGGCATAGGTACCCTCCTGGTTGTAATCCAGCCGCACGTTCACGTTGTTGTGGGGATCCCACCAGGTGTAGGTCTTGACTCTGCCGCCTTCGTCCGCGGTGTAGTAGACCCAGGTGTAGGTCCAGCCATCGGCCCAGACTTCGGTGATGGTGTTGTAGCGGCCGTCCTCGTAGCGGGTGGTTTCCCGGTAAGCGCCGTCGGCCCAGGTTTCCTTTTCCACCGCAGGGACTCCGTTGGCGTGCTTGGACAGCACTTCACTGGTGACAGGGTTCCCCTGAGGCGGACCGGAGGGCGTGGTGCCGCTGCTGCTGCCGCCTGCGCCCCAGCCTTCGTTACCGCCGGAGCCACTGTTACCAGAGTCGCCGTTGCCGGAGCCATTACTATTGCCGGAGTCGCCGTTGCTGCCGGAGCCATTTCCACCGTTACCGCCTGCATCGCCGGTCTGCTGACCGTTCCCGTTGGGATCCACAGCCTGGCCGTTCTGATGAGTCTGCACACGGCTCAGCTGGGTGCCATCGGCTGTAAAAGTGTATTCGAACCGGTTTCCGGCAGAATCTTCCTCGGCTGCCCAGATGACATTATTGTTTTCGTCCACCCGGAAATCAGCCACATTACCACCGCCGATCATCTGCCCCGCTTTCTGGAGCAGGTCTGCATATTCGCGGCTGTCGGGATCCACACCGGTTCCGCCGCCGTCATTCCGGCCGCCGGAGCCGTCACCTTGCTGACCGTTTCCTCCCTGGCTTTTATGGCCGTAGCCATTGCCGGAATCCGCAAGATCAATGGGATCATGCGAGTTCACGCCGCCGATGCCGCAGGCAAAATTACCGGAAAGCTCCAGTTTTCGGTTGTCGCTGTAGTTCTTCACCGCCTGTTCGGTCTGCTGCCGCAGCTGCTCCGGAACCGCATCATTTGCTGCGCCTTCCTTGCCGATCATATCGCCCTGGAAATTGGCGCCCTTTTTCAGGTAACCGCCGTCCTCCGCGTCCTGCAGAATGGTGTTCAGACAGTCTTCAAAAGTGCCTTCGTAAACGGAATAATGGGCATCAAACAGCACCTTGGCATCCTCGTTGATGGCTTCAATGGCCACCACCTTACAATCGGCATCCAGATAGATCCGGAACTCCGGATTCACCTGCAGGTACACGAAGTACACCGCTGATGGGGGCATAATGTGCCACCGCCTGCTGGCCGCCGCCATTCCCGCCGTTCTCTCCGGCACCGCCGGTGCCGCCGGATCCACTGCCGCCGGACGGATTGCCGCAGGCAGCCAGCACCAGACAGAGCAGCAGGGCCAGCAGAAATCTTCCTGTTCGTTTCAAACCTTTATTCATTTTACGTTCCCCTTTCTTCATGGAAACTGTAATTTTTTATCATGTGGTTCCATTATATCATCTCCCATCCATCACGTAAATTGAAATTCACAGCCAAACTTCCGGACCGGTTTGATTGTCTCCCGGTGGTCCGGATTTTCTGGTTTTTTCAAAATAACGCTCCAAAAGTTTCGCGATGTGATATGAAAAACGTTATTTTTGCGAAATCGGCTTCCAAAATTCTGCCTTTTGCTCGTAAATGGCGGATTTTTCATTAAAACGTATCGTATTGCGAAACTTTTGGAGTGCTATTTTGCTTTTTTTGAAAAAAGGGGACCACGAAAGGGTTTCGACAAATAAAAAGCCCTCAGGTTTCCCTGAGGGCTTTGGTGCGCACTATGCTTTTCTGCGAATTGCAGGCTGCGGCGTTGCCGCCGGCCTTGTTCTGCAGAGTGCAGGCTGCGGCGCTTCCGCCGGCCTGTTTTCAGCTTATTTGCAAGCTTCGTATGCTGCTACTGCGCAGGCAACGGTGGCGCCGACCATGGGGTTGTTGCCCATGCCGATCAAACCCATCATTTCTACGTGAGCGGGTACGGAAGAGGAACCTGCGAACTGAGCATCACCGTGCATACGACCCATGGTGTCGGTCAGGCCGTAGGAAGCGGGGCCTGCTGCCACGTTGTCGGGATGCAGGGTTCTGCCGGTGCCGCCGCCGGAAGCAACGGAGAAGTAACGGACACCGTTTTCGATGGCCCACTTCTTGTAGCTGCCTGCTACGGGGTGCTGGAATCTGGTGGGGTTGGTGGAGTTGCCGGTGATGGAAACGTCAACCTGTTCGTGCTGCATGATGGCTACGCCTTCCAGAACGTCGTTGGCACCGAAGCAGCGAACTGCTGCTCTTTCGCCTTCGGAGAACTTCTTTTCGCGGACGACCTTCAGTTCGCCGGTGACGAAGTCATATTCGGTTTCCACATAGGTGAAGCCGTTGATTCTGGAGATGATATAAGCAGCGTCCTTGCCCAGACCGTTCAGGATAACGCGCAGGGGTTCCTTTCTGGCCTTGTTGGCGGTACGAGCGATACCGATAGCGCCTTCAGCAGCTGCGAAGGATTCGTGACCTGCCAGGAATGCGAAGCACTTGGTTTCTTCGCGCAGCAGCATTGCGCCCAGGTTGCCGTGGCCCAGACCAACAGCGCGGCGTTCGGCTACGGAACCGGGGATGCAGAATGCCTGGATGCCGATACCGATGGCTTCGGCAGCTTCTGCAGCGGTGGTGATGCCCTTCTTCAGAGCGATTGCAACGCCCAGGGTGTAAGCCCAAACAGCGTTTTCGAAAGCGATGGGCTGTACGCCCTTAACGATGGCTTCTACGTCGATGCCCTTGCTCAGGCAGAGATCTCTTGCTTCTTCCAGGGTTGCAAAGCCATATTCTTTCAGGCAGGCTTCAATGCCGGCCATTCTTCTTTCTTTACCTTCAAACTGTGCCATTGCCTTGAACCTCCCTTATTCTTCACGGGGATCGATGTACTTGGCAGCGCCAGCAAAGCGGCCATAGGTCCCCATGTTCTTCTTCAGTGCTTCACCGGGTTCAACACCGCGGCGGATGTCTTCCATCATCTTGCCCATGCGAACGAATTCGTAGCCGATGACTTCGTTGTCTTCATCCAGAGCCAGCTTGGTGATGTAGCCTTCAGCCATTTCCAGGTAACGAACGCCCTTGGTCTTGGTGGAGAAGATGGTACCAACCTGAGAACGGAGGCCCTTGCCCAGGTCTTCCAGACCTGCGCCGATGGGCAGACCATCTTCGGAGAAAGCGGTCTGAGTACGGCCGTAAACGATCTGCAGGAACAGTTCGCGCATTGCTACGTTGATTGCGTCGCAGACCAGGTCAGTGTTCAGAGCTTCCAGCAGGGTCTTGCCTACCAGGATTTCACTTGCCATAGCTGCGGAGTGAGTCATACCGGAGCAGCCCAGGGTTTCTACCAGAGCTTCTTCGATGATGCCGTCCTTAACGTTCAGGGTCAGCTTGCAGGCACCCTGCTGAGGTGCACACCAGCCTACACCGTGGGTCAGACCGGAAATATCAGCGATCTGATAGGGCTTTACCCATTTGCCTTCTTCGGGAATGGGAGCGGGACCGTGGTGAGGACCCTTAGCCACTACGCACATTTTTTCTACTTCATGTGAATAATTCATTTTCGTCTCTCCTTTTTCACATAGTTGCGCTTTAGTATAACCTTTTTCTATTGGCCTGTCAACGGCGGAAAGGGCTGTTTTTCAAGGTTTGTCTAATTCCACAGGGGAATTTTGCCCGAAAAACGAAGCCTTACTCCGCCCGAAGGTTCAGTTCGTTGAGATAAATTTCCAGTTCCTTCAGATACTTACCATAGGATGCCCAGTCGCCGTTGCGCTGTGCCTGCAGCGCCTGTTCGTAGGCTTCGCTTGCTGCCTTGGCCAGCTGGCTCATGGTCATGTCTGCCAGAGTGCCGCCTTCGCCGCCCTGGCCGGGAGTATCCCCCTGGGAAGGATCGTCTGCGGGGTCATCGGACGTGCCGGGATCGGTATAATCTCCGAAAAGCTGCATCAGCGCTTCGTTCAGAGTCTCGGCATAGGCCAGCTGCTCGTTGTAGTACACGATGACCCGCTTCACTTCGGGAAGGCTGCTGCTGGAAGCTTCCAGATAGATGGGTTCCACGTAGATCAGGGAGTCTTCGATGGGAATGACGAACATATTGCCCCGGATATAATTGGAACCGGCCTGGCTCCACAGGGAGAAGTCCTGGCTGATCTTGGTATCCTGGTCGATCTGGGACTCGATCTGGCGAGGTCCGTAGGTCACCCGGGATTTGGGCAGCTGGTACAGGATCATTTCACCGTAGTGGGCACCGTCGTTGCGCATCACCAGAAGGGCAGTCATGTTCTGCTTGCCGGCAGGGGTGTAGGGGATGGAACTGATGAATTCCACATGGTCCTCCCCGGGCAGATTCAGGATGTAGTACTGGGGAGTCATGGGCTGTTCGGCAGTGCCGTACATTTCGTTGGCGATGTTCCATTTGTCTTCGGACTGGTAGAACACTTCCACATCGTTCATGTGGTACTTGGCGTACATTTCCGCCTGGATGCCGAAGAGGGTGTTGGGATAACGCAGGTGTGCCTGCAGAGACTGCGGCATCTTGGCTGCATCCTGCAGCAGGCCCGGGTAGATCTTCTGCAGGGTCTTGGCGATGGGGTCCTCTTCGTCCACCAGATAGAAGTTCACGTCGCCGTTGTAGGCATCCACGATGACCTTGATGGAGTTGCGGATGTAGTTCACATCGGACTTCTCGCTGTAAGGCTCGGAGTAGGGGAAGTTGCTGCTGTAGGTGTAGGCATCGATGATCCAGTAGAGCTTGCCGTCCTCAGCCACAATGTAAGGATCGCCGTCGTAGGACAGGAAGGGAGCGATCATCTGCACCCGGTCCATGATGTTCCGGTTGATGATGATGCGGGATTCCTCGGTGATGTTGGTGGAGACCAGCAGCTTCATGCTCTGCTCTCTTGCGGAGAACAGCAGACGGTTGAAGAAGGTGAGGGGGATGCCCGCATCGCCTTCGTAGGTGGTGTATGCGTTGCTGTCACCCAGGGGATAGTCGAATTCCTGCTCGCTGGTGTTGACCACGATGTAGTGATCGGTGCTTTCCCCGAAGTAGATGGCGGGCTGATCCACCTGAATGTCTTCCGTAACAGAAACGGGAGGAACGCCGCTGACCAGCATTTCCGGCTGACCGCTTTCGGTGATGCGGTCCACCCGGGAGAGGGTAATGCCATAGCCGTGGGTGTACTTCAGGTGCAGGGACAGCCAAGGCTGGGAAGCGATCTGGGCCTGATCGATCTCACGGGCGGAGAGGAAGGTCTGGGTGTATTCGCCGTCGATCATGTACCGGTCCACGTCTACATCGTTGAAGGTGTAGTAAGAACGGATGGACTGGGTCTGGTTGTAGAACTTTTCCGCGGGGTCGAAATCGTTGATGCGAATGTTGGTAATGGTTCCCAGATTGTTGTTGATGTCTTCGGCGGTCAGGTTTGCACTGGCGGCGAAGTCTCTGATTTCAATGTCTGCCAGGTCGTAGGCATGCTGGGTGTACTGGATATTGTTAGCCAGGTACTGCGATTCCTTGGAGATTTCGTCGGGGGCTACCACCAGGCTCTGCACGGCGGAAGCGATGCCGCCGCCGGCCACGGAGACCAGGATCATCAGCACGGGGATCAGAAGGGCAGTCTTCAGCTTCTTTTTCTGCACGCCCACCAGGAAGAATACCGCTGCCAGCGCGGACAGCACCATCAGTACCCGGTAAACATTCAGCGTAATGGTGATATCGGTGTAACCGGCGCCGTACAGCAGGCCGGTATCGGAATACAGCAGGCTGTACTGCTTCAGCCAGAAGCTGACACCCATCAGCAGGAAGAACAGAACGCCCAGCACCTGCAGCTGACGGGTCAGAATGGCCACGAACTGCTTGGCTCTGCCGCCGTCCATGGCCTGTACGTCACGGGCGGTCTGGCCGAAGGGGGAGTTCTTCACGAACTTGCCAAAGAGGGTCTCTTTTTCCGGATCGGCGCTCTCTTCCTGCGCGGTGAAGTCTGCCATGGGTTTGCGTACCATCAGCAAAATGCCATAGAACACCACGGAAACCAACACGAAGGCGAGCACCACACCGATGAGCACGCCCACCATCTGCTGCAGGAAGTCGTACCGGAACAGGTAGAAGGAGATATCCTGATTGAAGATGGGGTCTGCCAGACCGTACTCCGTGCTGTTGACGAACTGCAGGATCTCATACCAGAGGGCGGTCACCGTGTTCAGGGTGGTCAGCAGGCCGAAAACGGCACTGACGCCCAGGGCGATCAGGTTCACATGCTTTTCCTTCACGGTGCAGGCTGCGCCGTCCACTCTGCATTTCTTGTAATAGCTCTTTTTCAGGGCCAGCAGGTAGAGGAAGTTCAGCAGGGTGATCACCAGGAAGGTGGGAACGCCCAGGGTCAGCTGGGTGGTCAGCTCCTTCAGAAAGACGGAGGTGTAACCCACTTCGCGGAACCACAGGAAGTCCGTGATGAAGGTGAGGAGGGCGGCCACTGTGGCGAAAGCCAGCAGAAGGACAGCCCCGATGATCAGGAGTGTTTTTTTCTGTTTGGTCATATCCCTAATTCCTTTCCAATCTATTGAGAGGCTGCGGGCGATCGCGGCAGGGCCCGCAGCTTATCGTTCAAAAACCCAGGGCCCCGCCGGGTGGCGGAGCCCTAAATCACGAGTGTTATTCGCCGAACAAGGTGTTCCAGATTTCAAGGATCACATTCTCTGCGCTGGTGACCAGCTCGGCTGCACCGGAGTCGGGCAGGAACTGCTTCACCGCAAAGGCGGCGCCCACCAGGAGCAGCAGGAAGATCAGAACGCCCAGCAGCACTTTCCAGAAGATGCCCTTCTTTTCCGGTTCTTCATCGTCTTCCAGTTCGAACCAGAGAGGCGGAAGGGTCTGGGCCAGGGCGGTCTCTTCGGAGGCCTTTACGGCCAGCTCACCGGCGGGTTCCGCTGCGACAGTCTCCTTAGCGGCGGCGAGTTCGGCTGCTGCGGCAGATTCTTTGGGGGCTGCGCTCTCGGCAGGTTCTGCGCCTGCGCTCTTACCGCCTGCCCGCTCGGCAGCTTCCCGTGCGGCGGCTTCCCGTTCCAGATCGGCCCGGATCTCTTCCCAGATGGTCATGGGCTCTGCAGCCCTGGCTTTTTCTGCAGCCTTAGCGGACTTGGGTGCCGGCTTGGCGGGCTCTTCCGGTGCGCTTACGGGCTCGAAGTCTTCCCGCAGGGAAGCGGGGATGGGATCTTCGTCCAGAGAGAAGAAGTTCGCGGGACGCTCGGCGGGGGTGCCGTTGCGGCGGATCTTTTCGTATTCCCGGTCTAAAAGACGCTGGAATTCCTCGTTTTTCTTGCTGAAGGTATAAAATTTTTCTTCATGGCGTTCCCGGGCCTGGCGGGTGGATTCTTCCATTTCACGGAAGAGTTCTTCTTCCAGGCGGTGGCCGGTGATGGGCTCGTCCGCGGCGGGAGCTGCCGGTTCTTCCGGCTTCGCGGCAGGGATCTCCATGGTCTGCACCTTGGAACGGCGGAAGGTCTGGGTCTCGGGCGAGGTCTGGTAAAGACCTTTCTGCTGCCAGGGATTTTCGCCGGCCAGAGGATCGGCGTAGGCCGGTCTGGGGCGGGGTTCCTCCGGTGCACCGTAGCTTTCGCCGGTGGAGAAGAACAGCGGTCTTCTCTCGTCTACCACATAGGCCCGACGGCCCTGTGCACCCTGGGCGGGGCCCCACTGGAAATCGATGTCGGCAGTCTTGCGGGGTTCTGCAGGAAATTCCTGCACATTCCAGGTGAACTCCGGATTGTAGGCCGCGGCACTGGGCCGGGCGGGAGCCTGTTCTTCGGCGGGACGTCTTACGGGGGTTCCGCAGCGAGTGCAAAAGCAATCATCGTCTGCCATGATCATTCCGCATTTTCTGCAATACATCTTGTTTCCTCCGTTTCTGCGACTGGTTCTATCTATGGTCAGGACGCAGGTCCGGATGCCGTTGAAACAGCCGGGACCAAGCGCCTAAAAGTTCAACTTACATTATAATATATTCCGTGTGCAAAGGCAAGGAAAACTGCCGCTGCAAACGGACCGGAAACAAGGAAATACGGCACAGCAGAGCCACCGATAGTTTGCCCCAAAAAGCACCCGGACACCCGGCCTAAAATATTTTTGAGATTTTTTATTTTTGTGCTTGACAAACTGTAAGGGTAACGATATAATCAGTGATGTTCTTGCGAAACAGGACATGCATCCTTAGCTCAGTTGGTAGAGCACCTGACTCTTAATCAGGGTGTCCAGGGTTCGAGCCCCTGAGGGTGTACCAGTGAAAACCAGTGATTTTCGATCACTGGTTTTTTCGTTTTTGTCTCTGCAATGCAGCAGAAAAAACCTGCCCCGGCAGCCAAACCGCCCGGGCAGGTTTTTGTTTTTCATTTATGCGGCATCGCGATCCTCGGCCGCCTGCTTCCGCAGCACCAGAGCCAGCAGCAGAGGGGCTGCCGCCATCACCGGCAGCAGATAGCGGAATTCGCCGTTGACCGCCGACAGCAGGCACATGAGGAACGTGGCCAGAGAAGGCATCATGGCCGGGATCCAGCAGCCGCGGCGGCGCACCAGAGCGAAGGTAAACACCGCAGCCAGAAGCCAGCCGTAGAAGCCCTGGCTGAAGAACAGCCAGATCACGGGGAAGCGGGCCAGCGCCCGCACGATGCCGCCCAAAGCATGGCGCAGAACGCCGCTTTCATCGGCATAGTGCAGATCGAAGAACCCGGTGTTCACCGCCGGGTTGGACTCGATCTCGGTACAATACAGCAAAAGGTCCATGCGGTCCGCATCGGGGCAGAAATAGGCGTAAGTATTGGCCGCAAAGGCATCCAGACAGGTTCCGGGATGGCGGAACATCAGCCGCAGCCAGGCCAGCAGGAAGCCGTTTCGCTCTTCCGGGGTGCAGTTGTTGTCGAAAGCACCCTTCACCGGATCCGCAAGGCGGGGAGTATAGACCTGCCCCAGGACGGTCATATCGCCGTCATCCAGCACGGCTTCGATGGCAGCCTCGATGTCTTCCGGAATGGAATCCCCGTGCTCCCGTACCACCCGCGCCGTTTGCTGCAGAGGGACGGAAAGCAGTTCGGAAGGACTGCTGCCGCCGATGCCGAGAGCCGGCAGGATCACGCCGCTGAAGCAGAGGAACAGGGCGAGAACGGCGGCAAAGCCGCTGCCGCAGACCAGTTTGCTGCGGCGGCCCTTCACCATAACCAGAAGGGCCAGGAAGGTGGCCGTCACCAAAAGGATGCCGTTGTTGCGCAGCAGGCAGACCAGAAGGCCGAACAGGCAGACCTGCAGCAGTTCGGATTTGGGAATCCGGCCGCCGGGCACTGCACTGCCGCCGCGGCCGGGTTCAGGGTTCCCTCGGCCGGCAGTCCGGGAAAACTGTACGATCCGGCACGTAAACAGCTGCACCGCAGCTGTATAAAGGGTGTCTTTGACCGCCCACTGGGCATACATTCCCCAGATGGGCACCAGCGCATAGAAGACCATCGTCAGGGCGCGGACCCAGATGGAGATCTTCAGCTGCGTCATGGTTTTCAGGGTTTCGGCGAAGGCCAGCGCCAGCACGAAGCTCTGCAGCAGCGCGTAGAGGAACAGGCCCAGATTATCGGAGCCCACCAGGCGGCCCAGAGCCACACAGCTGCCGATCAGCGCCACGGACAGGGGCGGATGGGCATTGCTCCAGAGATCTTCACCGAAAAACATATTGAGCTGATTGATGCCGTCCCAGGAGAGGGAGGCAGGAAAATAGACCAGAAGATAGGGCAGCCAGCAGATCAGGAGGGCTGTCAGAACGGGCCGCAGGCCCCGGCCTCCCGCAAACCGCTCCAGCGCCGGGAATTTACCGGGCGGGTTCAGCGGCCGCTGCACGTAGGCTTCCGCCAGTTCCAGCAAAAGCTCCAGCACGAAATAGAACATACAGAACCAGCCGCCGATCACCACCAGCGCGATGGGGATCTCCACGGCTCTGCCCCACAGAAGGCACAGATTGCCGTGCAGATTCATGGACAGGCCCACCAGCATGGCAATGCTGAACAGAACCCCCAGGACCGCAGCGGAAAGGCGGAAAACCGGTACACCCTCCTTCAGGCGCTGGTAGTACAGAGCCGTCAGCACCAGAAAGCAGAAGGTACCCATCATTCCCGCTTCGGGGATGGAATCCAGAAAATATTCCAGAGCGGTGTCGCCGGCAGGAGTCCCCCGATAACAGAAGGCGAAGGACGAGATCAGCCCCAGCAGCACGGAATCCAGCCACAGGAAGGCTTTTGGCAATATTCTTTTTTGAAGAGGTCGATCGTTTCGTTTCATGGTTCCCATTATACTCCCCTCTTTCACCCGGTGCAATTTATTAAAAGAAGAAAGTCCTTACGATTTCCTTGCATTTTCCGCCGCCGAGTGCTAAGATGAGCGCTGAAAATAGACTGAAAGAGAGGTTCCGGATCATGCATTTTCAGAATCACTTTGTTTCCGAACGAAAAGATAATTTTCGTCTTCTTTTTTACGCAGCCCTGGTGGGGGTTCTTTCGGGCCTGGTGGCCGTACTGTACCGATATGCCATCGCCTGGTCGGACAGCCTGCGCGGCCTGGTCATCGGCGGCCTGACCGGCCCCCTTCCCATCGTCCTGTTCTTCGCCGGCCTAGTGCTGCTGGCCCTGCTGGTGGGTAAGATCACCGAAGGAGAACCTTTGATCAAAGGCAGCGGCATTCCTCAGGTGGAAGGCCAGATCCACGGCCACTTCCATCCCTGCTGGTGGAAGGTTCTGGTGAAAAAGTTCATCGGCGGTGCCCTGTGCATCGTGGCGGGTCTGTCCCTGGGCAGAGAAGGCCCCTCCATCCAGCTGGGTGCCATGGCAGGGCAGGGTGCCTGCGAGCTGACCAAGCGCAACCAGGACGAAAGCCGCTATCTGATCGTCTGCGGTGCCTGCGCCGGTCTCGCTGCCGCCTTCAACGCCCCTCTGGCCGGCGTTATGTTCGCCCTGGAAGAGGTACACCGCCGGTTCAGCGGCCGTGCCGTATTCCCCGCCATGGTGGCTGCCATTTCCGCCGACCTGGTCTCCAAGGCCTTCTTCGGCGTGGATGCCACCCTGCACATGGAATTTGCCGGTTCCGTTCCCTACCGCTATTACATCGTGTTCGCCCTCATCGGTGTGGTGATGGGTGCATTCAGCACCCTGTACAACAAGGTGCTGCTGTGGGGGCAGAAGCTTTACGGCAAGCTGAAGTGCTCCCTCACCGTCCGCATGGTGATCCCCTTCGTCTGCGCCGGCATCCTGGCTCTGGTGATGCCCGAAGCGCTGGGCGGCGGCCACAACATCATCGAAAGCGTGGTGGACGGCCACTATGGCCTGAAGGCTCTGCTGCTGGTGCTGGCCGTCAAGTTCGTCTTTTCCATGATTTCCTTCTGCTCCGGTGCCCCCGGCGGCATCTTCTTCCCCATGCTGGTGCTGGGCTCCCTGGTGGGCGGCCTCATGGGTATGGGAGCCATTGAACTTCTGGGGCTGCCGGAAGAATATATGCTCTACTGCATCCTCATGGGTATGGCCGGCATGTTCGCCGGCGTGGTCCGGGCACCGCTCACCGGCATTCTGCTGGTGGTGGAAATGTCCGGCTCTCTGAACCAGCTGGCCGGTGTTACCGTGGTGGCCTGTGTGGCCTGTCTGGTGGGGATCCTGCTAAAGAACGCGCCCATCTACGAAAGCCTGCTGGAAAATATGCTGCCCAAGAAGGCCGAATAGCCTGCGGAACTCTGCAAAGGGCGCTCCGCGAAGTTTGCAGGAAGTGCCTGCGGCGCACAGAAATAAAGCGAAACACATAAGATGCTCCTAAAAGCCACCGGGCCGCAGAACTGCGGCCCGGCTGCCGCCGGACCTCCGGCGGCGCAGGCAGAAAGGAGCATCTTTTTATGATCCAATGGTTTTGCGGCCTGAGCCATCCGGCTCAGGCCTTCCTGGCGACTCTGTTCACCTGGGCCCTGACGGCGGCCGGAGCCGCCCCGGTGTTCCTCTTCCGGAAATTCAACCAGAACGTACTGGATGCCATGCTGGGCTTCGCCGGAGGCGTCATGGTGGCCGCCTCCTTCTGGTCTCTTTTGTCTCCGGCCATCGAAATGGCGGAAACTCTGCAGATGGTTCCCTGGCTGGTGGTGCTCTGCGGCTTTCTGGGCGGCGGCCTGCTGCTGTTCGCCGGGGACCGGCTCTGCAGCAGGCCGGGGCGCGCCCGCACCTGCGGGAAGGGCGGCCCCGGGGGACCGGGCGCGGAGAATCGGGGCCCGGTCCCCGCCGCCTTGCTGTGCCGCAAGCGCAGCCTGATGCTGGTGGCCTCCATTACCTTACACAACATTCCGGAAGGGATGGCCGTCGGTGTCGCCTTCGGTTCTTTGGCCTACGATCTGGAAGGGGCTTCCCTGGGAGCCGCCTGCCTGCTGGCCCTGGGCATCGGGCTGCAAAATCTGCCTGAGGGCACCGCCGTCAGCGTCCCCCTTCTGCGGGAGGGCATGAGCCGTTCCAAAGCGTTTTTCATCGGCCAGGCCAGCGGCTTCGTGGAGCCCATCGCCGGCCTTCTGGGAGCCCTTCTGGTTCTGCGGCTCCGGTTCCTTTTGCCCTTCCTTCTGGCCTTCGCCGCCGGGGCCATGATCTATGTGGTGGTGGAAGAGCTGATCCCCGAAAGCCAGACCAATAAAAACAAGGACCTCATGGCCCTGTTCACCTTGATCGGCTTCTCGGTCATGATGGTCCTTGATGTGGCGCTCGGCTGAGCGCATGGTTCCAACTTGTGGCATTGAGTCAGCGAACCTGGATCCGGCTCAGCTCCTCGCCGATCTTTCCCCGCAGGATCAGCGTGGCGCGGTCATCGTACGGGGTGGGCTGGCGGTTCATCAGGATCAGCTCCGGCCCGCGGAAATAGCGCAGAAGGCCTGCTGCAGGGTACACCGCCAGAGAGGTGCCGCCCACGATCATCAGATCCGCTTCGCGGATGGCATCGATGGCACCCATCATCACATCGTTATCCAGACCCTCGCCGTACAGGACCACATCGGGCTTGATGATGCCGCCGCAGCTGCAGCGGGGGATACCGTCCCCTTTGCCGCCGTCGGCGGGGAGGCCGTCCGCACCGGCTTCGCCCCGTCCGGCAGCCCGGATGTGATCGATATCGTGAAATTTACCGCAGCGCAGGCAATAATTCCGCAGGGTGGAACCGTGGAGCTCGTAAACCTTCCTGCTGCCCGCTGCCTGGTGGAGGCCGTCGATGTTCTGGGTCACCACCGCCGTCAGCTTGCCCGCCGCTTCCAGCTCCGCCAGTTTCTGGTGGGCAGCGTTGGGCGCGGCATCGAAACCGATCATCTTATCGCAGTAAAAACGGTAGAATTCCGCCGGCCGGTGGAAGAAAAAGTCGGCGTGCAGAATGGTTTCCGGCGGATAATCGTACTTCTGGTTGTAGAGGCCGTCCACACTTCTGAAATCGGGGATCCCGGACTCCGTGCTGACACCGGCACCGCCGAAGAACACGATGCGTTTTGCGCGGTCGATCCGTTCCTGTAATCCTTCCATAATTCGCTCCTTGCTGCGCGCCGGAGGCGCGCCTTTTCCATGCCGGGGCCCGCGGGGCCCCTTTTTCTTTTATTTGTTCACCAGATCGATGCCTTTCCAGCGGCCCGTCTTCCAGCGATGGATGAAGAGCACACCGCGGGTCAGTTCGTCCATGGCCATGGCGATCCAGACCCCCACAAGGCCCCAGCCCAGTTTGATGCCGAAGATCCAGCTGAACAGGGTGGCGATGGCCCAGCAGGTGACCATGCCCTGTACCATGGGATAGGTGACATCGCCCGCCGCCTGCAGCCCCCGCACGAAGGTCATGTTGATGGCGCGGCCCGTCTCCAGGAAGATCTCCACGAACAGCACGGCGGCCCCCAGCTCGATGACCCGGGGATCGTCGGTGAAAATATCCACCAGAGGCTTCCCGAAGATGCAGAGCAGGGTGGAAACGCCGATGCCGGCGATGAGAGCCAGGGTCAGGCCCGTATTGATGGTCTTCTGCGCACCTTCCTGGTCTCTGGCACCGAATTGCCGCCCCGCGATGACCTGCATGGCCTGGGAAACGGCGCTGCCGAAGACGAAGGAGATCTGGGCGAAAAGGCTGACGTACATCCGGGTGGTGATGACGTAGGTGCCCATGGTATTGATGAAGCCCAGGATCACGGCCTGGGACAGGCTGTAAACGAAGTTTTCACCGGCGCTGGGAAGACCCACGCCCAGCAGCTTTTTCAGTTCGCCGAAGGGGAAGGGCTTCAGGTTTTTCAGGGAAAGGGCGGACAGGCCCACGTGCTTCCGGAAGAAACACAGGAAGATCACCAGGGCGGCCACACGGCTCAGCACCGAGGAAAGTGCCGCGCCGGAAACGCCCAGAGAGGGGAAGGGGCCGATGCCGTAGATCAGAAGCCAGTTGCCCAGCACGTTGATCAGGTTCATGGCCACAGCGCCCACCATGCTTTCCTTCATGTGCTGCCCGGCCCGCAGGAAGGCGCCGAAGGTGACTTGCAGACCGATGATCCACAGGGAGCCGCCGCAGATCTGCAGGTAGGCTTTGGTTTCGGGGATGATCTCTTCCGGCACCTGCATGGCGGTGACCACGATCTCCCAGCCAAAGAGGAAGAACAGGCTCAGGGCCATGCTGAGAATAAAGTTGGTGGTAAGGGCCAGCGAATAGATCTTCCGGGCTTTTTCCTCCTGCCCGGCTCCCCGGTACTGGGAGATCATGATGACGGACGCGGTGCACAGCACGTTCAGGGTCAGCATCAGCAGGTTGATGACCTGGTTGCCGTTCCCCACGGCGGCCACCCCGTTTTCGTCGTAGTGGCTCATCATGAGCTGGTCTACGTTCCCCACCAGAACATACAGGAACAGTTCGATAAACAGGGGCCAGGTGAGGCGCCACAGGTATTTTCTGGATGAAAGCTGCTGCGTGTAAGACATGGATGCCGCTCCTTTGCAAAATCTATCTCTAATATATACCAAAACCGTGAAATTGTATAGCAAAAGACCCGCCGGATGTGGTAAAATACCCATATGCAAAAGGGAAGGCGCGGCCAAATTCCGAATCCGGCCGCGCCCATTTCAACATCGAAAGGGGAATTTGAACATGACACCTGCATATATTCTCGGCATCCTGCTGTTTCTTTTAGCCGCCTTCCTTCTGAAACGTACCCAGAACAAGGTGGAAAAGCGTATGTTCGGCGATATCGACACCGAAAACCGCAACGGCGTCAGTGCCTTTGACCGTCTGGACCAGGCGGAACAGTTCGGCAAAACCGACGCGGAACAGATGGCAAGCCCCGCCGCCCGCCGTGCCGCCGCTATGGCCGCCCAGGCAGAAGCCACCGGTTCCGAAACGCCCGCTGCCGAAAATTCCGAAGACCTGACCGCAGAAGAAAAGGTGGCCGCCGCCGAAGAAGCTGCCCGCAAGGCAGAACGGGAAGCCGCCGAAAAGTTCGCCGCAGAGACCGCTGTGGACGAAGAAGACTGGTAAACCGCAGCCGCGCGGACCGAAATCCGCACCAAAGGTTAACAGCATACAAAAAAGAAAGCCCCTCGGCCGAGGGGCTTTTCTTGTTGTCCGTTACAGGTCTTTTTTCCGGCGCTGCCGCACAGCCTCCGTCAGCAGATATTCGATCTGCCCGTTGACGGAGCGGAAATCATCCTCCGCCCAGGCGGAGAGTTCTTTCCAGAGCGTGGGCGAAAGCCGCAGGAGGATCTGCTTCTTTTCGGCCGTTTTCTTTTCGGTTTCCATGGGTAGGTCCTCCTTTCGGTACTGCCCGCGAAGGCGGGCGCAGGGTCAGGCGCGCCCAGTCCCGGGGCGCGCTTCCGCTTTTCTGCGGCTTAGTAAATGGAGCCGCTGTTTACGATGGGCTGGGCGTCCTTGTTGCCGCAGAGCACTACCAGCAGATTGCTGACCATTGCGGCCTTCCGTTCTTCGTCCAGATTGACCACCTGGTTTTCGCTGAGGCGATCCAGAGCCATTTCCACCATGCCCACGGCGCCTTCCACGATCTTCTGGCGGGCTTCGATGATGGCGGCTGCCTGCTGTCTCTGCAGCATGGCTGCGGCGATTTCAGGAGCATAGGCCAGATGGGTGATACGGGCTTCGATGATTTCCAGACCGGCGATCTCTACTTTTTCCTGCAGCTCAGCCTTCAGACGGTCGGAGACCTCCTGGCTGCTGCCACGCAGAGACTTTTCTTCGCCTTCCTCGGAAATGTCGTAGGGATAGAGACGGACGATGTTTCGCAGAGCGGAGTCGCACTGGATGCTCAGGTATTCCTGATAATTGTCCACGTTGAAGACGGCCTTGGCGGTGTTCACCACTCTCCAGATGACCACGAAGCCGATGATGATGGGATTGCCCTGCAGGTCGTTGATCTTCTGCTTATCGTTGTTGAAGGTGATGGCCTTCAGGGAGATCTTCTTGCTGGGTGTCACCGTGGCGTGAGCGGTGGTGGTTCCTTTGGCGGAAGAGGCGGCTGCCACGGCGGTTTCCATCAGCAGATCGGCGGTGCTGGCAGCAGCCGGGTTCACTGCGGTGACGAAAGGATTTACGAAGTAGAAGCCTGCACCCTTCAGCGTGCCGTAGTACTTACCGAACAGGGTCAGCACCAGAGCTTCGTTGGGCTTCAGTACCTTCAGGCCGCAGAAGAGGATGGGACCGATCAGCACCAGATACAGGATCGAGATCACGAACAGCACCACTGCGCCGGCAGAAGCCATGTTCAGTGCGGCTGAAACGATGATGCCCGCCACGGATGCCAGCATCAGCAGGATATTCAGCAGCATCATTGCCATGCCGGATACGTGCTTGCACAGCTTTTCCTCGTACATTGCCATAGTTTTGGTTTCGTTCATTATGATAACCCCCTTTTATGATATCATTTTGATATCTAATAAATAGCATGCCCACGGCAAAAAGTCAAGACCTGTCAAAAAGATTTGACAGGGGACCGGCGATCTTTTATAATATCATTAAATGATATCATTTTACGATATTGTGATGTTTTCAAGCAAAAGGGGATTTGATGCGGGCGGCAGAAGGGCCGCCCGCCGCGAAGGAGGGAAAACGATGCCGAAAAAATCCATGGAGACTCTCACCGAGTCCATGTTTTATGTGCTGATGGCTCTGCGCACCGCGCCCATGTGCGGCACCGACGCTGCGGAGTTCATTGAAAAGAGAACCAACGGCCGGGTGCAGATGGGCCCTGCCACCCTTTACACCATCCTGGCCAAATTCGAAAAGGAAGGCTACATCCGCGAGACCGAGGTAGAGGGCCGGAAGCGCACCTATGCCGTCACCCCCAAGGGTGAGCAGGCCTATGCCGGTGAAGTGGTCCGGCTCTACCGCTGCGTCATGGACGCGGAAGCGGTGGAAACCGTCAGCCGCAAGGCGGCCGCAGAGCAGGAGCATAAGACCCATGCCGCCGGAAACGAACCGGTCCCGGAAGGAGTGTGAGGCGCATGGCAAAGGAAACGAATACCCTGCACCGCCTGCCTCCCTGCCCGGCCTACGATGTGGAGGCCACGGAAAGCTGGCTGACGGATCTGGCCGAAGAGGGCTGGCTGCTGCAGAAGGACGGCTTCTTCGGAGGCTTCGCCTCTTTTGAGCGGGCAAGCACTCCTTGCTCGGTGCGCTACCGTCTGGAAGCCGCCGATAAAAACACGGGGATGTTCAGCGATAACGGCGGCGACCCGGACCCGGAAGCGGTGGAACTGAGCCAAAGCTACGGCTGGGAATACGTGGCCAAGCGCGGTGAGTTCTACATTTACCGTTCCTTCCGGCCCGGCACCCGGGAACTGAATACGGACCCGGAAGTGCAGGCACTGGGCCTGCAGAAGGCTCTGAAACGGCAGAAGGAACACCTCTCCATCATGACCTTCTGGTGTCTGGTCTACCCTCTGGCCAAAGTGCGGTTCGGCATCATGGGCAGCCTGCTGGCCATGACCACCCTGCAGGCACTGATCCTGACCCTCATGGCGGTCTGGCTTCTGGGGTCGCCCATTCTGACCATCCGTCACCTGCGGGGGCTGCAGAAAAAGCTGCAGAAGGGAGAACCCCTGAACCATGGCAAGGACTGGACGAAAAAAGCCCTGCTGCACCACGGCAAGCGGGCGCTTCTGGCCATCTTCCTGGTCGTCTGGGTCTGCTTCGCCTTTACCACCTTCAGCGACAGCGTCATGGATGCCGACGAGATCCCCCTTGCGGAATGGACGAAGGATCCGCCCTTTGCCACCATCGAGGATATCGCCGTCCTGATGGCGGAAGAACGGTTCGGTGACGATGCCGCCGGCGGATCCGGAAGCGGCGGCCAGGCTGCGGATTCGGCCGCCGTCCTCTACCGTCTGGAGGATCTGAGCTTCCTGAACACCCTCCGTTACCAGAAAAACTGGCTTTCCCGGGAATCCTACCTGTGGGAAGAAGCGGCCAGCGCCAGGCTGGCCCGCGGCAGCGAGCTCATTGCCGGCTGCCTCTCCGCAGAATACCACGAAGCCCGGGCTCCCTGGATCGCCTCCTGGGCCATCCGGGATTACAACCGTTTCGCCCGCTGGCAGTGGAACCCCTTCCTGAAGCACATCGGCACCTACAAGGCTCTGTCGGAGAAGCAGGAGGCCCTGCAGCAGAAGCTGGATGCCGCCGGCATCACGCTGGATTACCTGGCGGTGTTCATCGACGAATACGGTTTCACCACCGTGCAGATGCAGAAGGGCTGCAAGCTCATTTCCGCTCATTTTACCCCGTACAACCGGAACAATGCCGATCTTACGGATTGGGCCTTTGCTCTGGCAAACAGCATTCAATAGCAAAGAGCGGCCGCTCCAAATTTGAGGCGGCCGCCAAAGGCGCGGCCAAATTCTCCATCGGCCGCGCACCTGCAGGAGGATTCTTATGAAAAAAATCGCAGTGATCACCGGCGCTTCCAGCGGTATGGGCAAGGAATTCGCCGAAACCCTGAACCAGTACGGCACCTTTGACGAAGTCTGGGCCATCGCCCGCCGCAAGGAAAACCTGGAAGCTCTGGAAAAGACCGTTCCTTTCCCCGTGCGTCCCATTTCCCTGGACCTTTCCGCACCGGAGTCCTTCGACGCCTACGCCGCCCTTCTGGCGGAAGAAACACCTGAAGTGGCACTTCTGATCAACGCCAGCGGCTTCGGCAAATTCCAGGCTTTCATGGATATTCCTCTGGATACCCAACTGAACATGGTGGACCTGAACTGCAAGGCCGTCATGGCGCTCTGCCATCTGACCGTCCCCTATATGAAAGAAGGCGGCCGCATTCTGAACATCGCTTCCGTCGCCGCCTACCAGCCCATCCCCTACATCAACATTTACGGTGCCACCAAATCCTTCGTGCTCCATTTCAGCCGGGCCCTGAACCGGGAACTGAAGCCCCGGGGCATCCGCGTCATGGCCATCTGCCCCTTCTGGACCAAGACCGAATTCTTCGATCGCGCCGTCAACAAGGAGGACCGGCTGATCAAGAACTACGTGGTCATGTACGACCCCAAGGACATCGTCCGCAAAGCCTGGAAGGACGCGAAAAAGAACAAGGATGTCAGCATGTACGGCTTCGTGGCCAAGGCCCAGACCCTGATGGTGAAGCTTCTTCCCCACAAGCTGATCATGAACGTCTGGCTGGCCCAGCAAGGCCTGAACAAATAACCTGCCGCCCGCAGTTCATTCAACCGCACACTTTCCCAAAAGAAAAAGCCCTGCAGAGTTTGCAGGGCTTTTGTAAGTTCAGAAGGACGGTCTTAGTCCAGGTCTACCTTGGTGAAATAGTGGTCGTTGTTTTCCAGCTGACCGTTTTTCCACTTGTAGGTGATGCTGGTGCCATGATAGGTGAGAGAATCATCGGGGTAGCAGATGACCTTGCTTCCCTTCAGTTCCCAGTCGCCCATTTCGCTTCCGTTATTCTCGCCGTTCTTCAGCGTGGTTTTGGCGTAGCGGCCTTCCGCGGTGAGCACGATCCCCACAGCGAAGAGGTTGCCTTTGTACTCGTAGCTGCCGCCGTAGCCGCCCACCACTTCTTCTTCGGAGGGGCCACAGGCGGTGAGAGTCAGCGCCATCAGGAGTACAGCCATGCACAGAGCCAGCATGCGCAGAGTTTTCTTGTTCTTCATTACTAAAATCCTTTCTTTGATCAGTGCGACAGCGCCTTGCCACGCGGCAGAGCAGCGATAAATGGCACCCCCGAGATGATTCGAACATCCGACGCACGGTTTAGGAAACCGACGCTCTATCCCCTGAGCTACGGGGGCACGAAAGGGAGACCGGCCTTTGAAACAGGTCTCCGGGTATGGGCCGCCTCCGGACCGGGAGGGCGGCCCTTTTGTTTCCGCCGCCTACAGGCCGGCGGGAATTTCCACCAGATACTTCTCTGCGATCAGGAACAGCAGGTTGTTGTCGTAGAGATAATGGGCCAACCGGGAAGATTCCAGGGCCTCCGGAATGCCGGAAATATCCAGGAGTTCGGACACGGGCACCAGAAGAGCCAGGAACAGAAACACCAGGAACAGCCCTTCGATAATGCCGAACGCGCAGCCGAACAGGCCGTCTGCGAACCCGGCCAGACCGCTCCGGTACTTCTTGCTGAACAGAAAGATCAGAACGAAGAGCACCAGACGCACGCCCAGGACGATGGTCACAAAGCACAGGATGGAAAGCAGCAGGTTTGCTGCCGTTTCCGCCAGAGTGCCGGAAAGTTCGGTGAGGCGCCCCTCCAGAAGCGGGGCAAGGGTTTCGGGAAGCTGCTGCAGGAAGGCTTCCGCCGCCTCTGCGGTGCCCACTTCCAGACGCGGTGCCAGAATGCCGTGGATGGTTTCGTAAACCTCCGTGTTTTCACGCGCCCAAAGAGCCAGATCGTCACAGAAGAAATAGCCTGCAAGAAAAGCACCCAGGCTGCCTGCCAGCTGCGCCAGAGAGCGGACAAACCCTCTGTGCAGGCCCAGAATGACGCAGAGGAAAAAAATCGCCAAAACGGTCACGTCGATCCACATGTTTCGAATAGACCTCCTTTATGAGTCATAGCCTGTCAAGAGAAGGCTTACATGGTTCGTATAGTACGATAGTAGCAAGTTATGCGAAAAAAAGCAAGGGAATGCCGAGAAAATTTTGCCCCCGGCGGGGCTTGGCAGAAGGAGGAAACGGGGATGGAATACGGAAAATACGAACGGTTTCAGATCGCGCTGGAAGGGGCAGACCCTGCGGCTCCGGGCTGCGGCCAGGGGTTTCTGCGGGTGGAAACGGGAAACGGCAAAGGTGCTCTCCGCTGCGTGGTCAGCAGCCTGGACCGGGAGCGCGCTTTCCGGGAGGCCGGCCCCTGGCCGGCCCGGGAATACCATCTGCTCTTTTTCGGCCAGGGCCCCCGGGGGCCTCTGGCGGCAGACCTGGGCCGGATCCTGGTGGACAGGCGGGGAAGCGGTCAGCTTTATACCCGCTTTTCCCCGCTGAATGTGGCGGGAAGCGGCTGCGGTCTCCGGCAATTTTCCGCAGCCGCCGTGGCGGCAGTGCCCGAAGAGGGCGGGCAGCCCCGGGCACTGCTGCAGGGTGCCCTGCCCGCGGCGCAAAGCGCGGAGACGCGGGCGCAGGGCGGGCCCCCGGCCGATCAAGAGGGGCCCGCCGGGGAGCCGGTCGGGCCCAACGGGCCGGCTCCCCTCGCCCCCGCAGGGGGCGCTGCGCCCGCCCTTCCGGGACGGGGCGGCCTCCAGCCGCCCCGCAAAGACTACACCGGCTTCTATCCCCAGACCCTCCTGCGGTTTTGCCGGCTTCTGGACCATGCCGCCGGCCAGTATGAACCCATTCAGCCCTTCCGGAAAGACTCCACCCGGTCCCGCTGGCTGCGGCTCCGGGAACCGGAACTGCTTCCCGTCGCCTCTCCCGGAGCCCGCTATTTTGCCGCGAAGGGCGGCCATTTCCTCTTCGGCAGAAGCGGGGAGACGCCCTGCCGCTGGTACTATTTCGCCGTTCCGGGAAGCCGGGAAGCAAAGGACTGCCCCGACGGCGGCCGGTCCGGCTTCGCCCTGTGGCAGCCCTCCGTGCTGCCGGAAGCGGAGGGCTACTGGATCGCCGCCGTAAACGGGTCCGACGGCCACATTACGGACCCGGATCTGTAACTTCGCCCGCCGGGCGCACTCCTGTCCCCGCAGGTTTTGCCTGCAGAGCAGTCTTCCCCTATATAATAGTATAAAAATTCATTGAAACCGCCTGTGAAGTATGGTAATATAGTAAGGCTAATATGCAATTTCCATTCGTTGCGGGCCGCACCCTTCGGTGCCGCTCGTTACCGCGAGAAGGGAGCCTTTCATGACCGAACAACTTCAGCCCGAACATTCCGCTGAATATTGGATGGAAGAAGCTCTCGCAGAGGCCCGCAAGGCCCTGGCCCTGGGGGAAGTCCCCATCGGAGCCGTGGTCGTAAAAGACGGGCAGGTGGTCGGCCGCGGACACAACCGCACCGAAACCGCAAAAGACCCCACAGCCCACGCCGAGATCCTGGCCCTTCGTCAGGCATCGGAGACCCTGGGCGGCTGGCGTCTCCCCGGCTGCAGCCTCTATGTCACAACGGAGCCCTGCTCCATGTGCAGCGGAGCCATCGTCCTTTCCCGCATCGAGAATTTGTATATCGGAACCATGGACCCCAAAGCCGGGGCCTGCGGTTCCCTCTATAACATCCCCCAGGATACGCGGCTCAACCATCAGGTCAACATCGTCCGCGGCATCCGGGAAGAAGAATGCGGCGATCTTCTTCGCGAATTTTTCCGCAGCCTTCGAAAGAAAAAGCGAAAATCCACACAGCAGGAGGAAACAAAATGAACAAGAGACTGGGCAGAATCCTCGCCCTGACCCTGGTCATCCTGACCCTGGCCACCACCGCAGTATTCGCAGGCAGCTTCCAGCTGACCCAGATGTTCCCCGAAGACGGCAGCAAGACCGCCGTTCCCCAGAACGTAGCCATCAAGCTCATCTTCAACGAAAACATCAGCAGCGAATCCGCACAGAAAGCCAACGAAGGCATCTTCAGAATCACCGCCGCAGACGGCACCGTGATCGAATACGAAGCTCTGTACAATGCCGATAAGTATCCCAACGAAGTCTGGCTGCAGACCAAGCAGGACCTGGTGATCAAAGAGACCTACACCGTGACCATTCCCTCTACCATGGTTTCCTCCGACGGCGAAACCCTGGGCAAGGTGGAGAGCAAAACCTTCACCATCCGCGATACCGCCCGCGACAACACCGTTTACATGGTGCTGATGGTAGGCATGATGGTCCTCATGATGTTCCTGACCACCAGAGATGCCGCCCGCAAGATCCAGAAGGAACAGGAAGCACAGAAGGGCTCCAAGGCCGTAGCCAAGGTCAACCCCTATAAGGAATCCAAGAAGAGCGGCAAATCCATCGGCGAGATCAACGCAGCCACCGATGCCAAAAAGGCAAGGGCCGAAGCCGCCGCCGCAAAGCGCGCCGCCAAGGAAGCCGAACTGATGGAAAAGATCCGCAAGGAAGTGATCGCCGCCAGAAAGAAGGCCGGCATCAAGAGAGCCGGTGTCTACAGCGTTTCCGGCCGCCGTCCCATCTCCGCAGCCGGTGTCAAGGCACCTGCATCCGTTCTGCAGAAGCACAAGGCCACTGTAAAGGCCTCCGGCAAAGCTCCTCAGAACCAGGCTCAGCAGCAGCCCCAGCACACCAAGAGCAAGGGCAGCAAGCAGCAGCAGAAAAAGAACAAGAAATAAATTCTGCCGCACATCCATTTGAGCCGAAAGGAGATTTTATCATGTCTGAACTGAAAGAAACCAAAGCAGCCGCAGAACCCGCAGTCAGCGCACCTGCCGGCAACAACTTCATCCATAACATCATCGACAAAGACCTGGAACAGAAGACCTATGGCGAAAAGCCCATCTACACCCGGTTCCCTCCCGAACCCAACGGCTATCTGCACATCGGTCACGCCAAGTCCATCTGCCTGAACGCCGGCACCGCTGAAAAGTACAACGGCAAGTTCAACCTGCGTTTCGACGACACCAACCCCATGAAGGAAGACGTGGAATACGTAGAATCCATCAAGGCTGACGTGGCCTGGCTGGGCGGCAAGTGGGACAAGCTGATCTTCGCTTCCGACTACTTCGACATCATGTACGACTGCGCCGTGAAGCTGATCAAGAAGGGCAAGGCCTTCGTCTGCGACCTGTCCGCAGAGCAGATGAAGGAATACAGAGGCACTCTCACCGTTCCCGGCAAGGAAAGCCCCTACCGCAACCGTTCCGTGGAAGAAAACCTGAAGCTCTTCGAAGAAATGAGAGAAGGCAAGTACGCCGACGGCGAAAAGGTGCTGCGCGCCAAGATCGATATGGCATCCCCCAACATCAACATGAGAGACCCGGCCATCTACCGTGTGGCTCACGTGTCCCATCACAATACCGGTGACAAGTGGTGCGTCTACCCCCTGTACGACTTCGCACATCCCCTGGAAGACGCCATCGAAGGCATCACCCACTCCATCTGCACCCTGGAATTCGAAGACCACAGACCTTTCTACGACTGGGTCCTGAGAGAGCTGGAATGGCCCACTCCTCCCCAGCAGATCGAGTTCGCCCGTCTGAACCTGACCAACACCGTCATGAGCAAGCGCTACCTGAAGGCCCTTGTGGACGACGGCACCGTTGTCGGCTGGGATGACCCCCGTATGCCGACCATCGCCGGCCTGCGCCGCCGCGGCTACACCCCTGAAGCCATCCGCGATTTCTGCGAACGCATCGGCGTGGCCAAGGCCAACAGCACCGTTGAGATCTCCCTGCTGGAACACTGCATCCGCGAAGATCTGAAGACCAAGGTGGAAAGCCGCATGGTCATCCTGAATCCCCTCAAGGTCGTCATCACCAACTATCCCGAAGACATGACCGAAGAGATGGAAATCGAAAACAACAAGGAAGTTCCCGAAATGGGCAGCCGCATGCTCCCCTTCAGCCGCGAACTGTACGTAGAACAGGACGACTTCATGGAAGTTCCCGTAAAGAAGTACTTCCGTCTGTTCCCCGGCAACGAAGTTCGTTTCAAGGGCGCTTACTTCATCACCTGCAACGAAGTGGTAAAGGATGAAGAAGGCAACGTGGTGGAACTGCGCTGCACCTACGATCCCGAAACCCGCAGCGGCTCCGGCTTCGAAGGCCGCAAGGTAAAGGGCACCATCCACTGGGTGGATGCCAAGACCGCAGTACCCGTCAAGGTGCGCCTCTACGATTACCTGTTTGTAGACGGTGAAGACGGCCGCTACGTGCCCAACCCCGAATCCGTGAAGGAGATCACCGGTTATGCGGAACCCTCCCTGGCCGATGCCAAGGACGGCGAACGCTTCCAGTTTTTCCGTCAGGGCTACTTCATCGCCGGCCGTGAACTGGGTGCAGCCGTACCCGGCGGCCCCGACAGAGGCGAAAGAGTGTTCCACCAGATCGTAGACCTGAAGAGCTCCTGGCCCAAGAAATAAAACCAAATACTTGGCGCGGAACGCGCTTGGCGGCGCCGGGTTTTGCCCGGCGCTGCCTTTTTTCGAAAGACTTTACCGGCCGTTTACAAAGCGGCTGTACAATGAGGCGTATCATGGATTATTACAAAGAAGCACTGCGCGTGCACGAAGAACATAAGGGCAAGCTGGAAGTGGTCAGCAAGGTACCCGTCAATACCAGAGAAGATCTTTCCGTGGCCTACACCCCCGGCGTGGCTCAGCCCTGCCGTGAGATCAAAGAAAACCCCGACGATGTCTACCGCTACACCTCCAAGGGCAATATGGTGGCCGTCATCACCGACGGCAGTGCCGTTCTGGGCCTGGGCAATATCGGTGCCAAGGCAGCCCTGCCCGTCATGGAAGGAAAGTGCGTCCTGTTCAAGGAATTCGCCGGTGTGGATGCCTACCCCATCTGCATCGACACCCAGGATACGGACGAGATCGTTTTCATCGCGAAAAACATCGCTGCCGGCTTCGGCGGCATCAACCTGGAGGACATCTCTGCCCCCCGCTGCTTCGAAGTGGAAAAGAAGCTGCAGGACGCTCTGGAGATCCCCGTCTTCCACGATGACCAGCACGGCACCGCCGTGGTGGCCTCCGCCGCTCTTCTCAACGCACTGAAGGTGGTGGGCAAGAACATCGAAGACGTACGCATCGTGGTCAACGGTGCCGGTGCCGCCGGTACCGCCATCACCAAAATGTTCCTGGCGGTGGGTGCCAAGCACGTGCTCTGCTGCGACAAGGCCGGCATCCTGTCCCCGGATCTGACGGATGTGTTCACCGGCGCCCAGATCGAACTGGCCGCTCTCACCAATCCGGACTGCGTGAAAGGCAGCCTTGCGGATGCGGTGAAAGGCGCCGACGTATTCTTAGGCGTGTCGGCGCCCCGGCTCCTCACCCAGGATATGGTCCGTTCCATGGCCAAAGATCCCGTGATCTTCGCCATGGCCAACCCGGAACCGGAAATCATGCCCGAACTGGCCAAAGAGGCCGGTGCGGCAGTGGTGGGCACCGGCCGTTCCGACTATCCCAACCAGATCAACAACGTAATGATCTTCCCCGGTCTCTTCAAAGGGGCCCTGCGGGTCCGCGCCAAGCGCATCACCGAGGAAATGAAGGTGGCTGCCGCCCATGCTCTGGCCGGCATCGTCACCCCGGAAGAGCTTTCCGCCGACTGCATCCTGCCCCTTCCTCTGCGGAAGGATGTGGCGGATATCATCGCCGATGCCGTAGCCGGCGCCTGGAGGGAATAACCATGACCGAATACCGAATCGAACGGGACACCATGGGCGAAATGAAGGTCCCTGCGGACAAGCTCTGGGGCGCACAGACCCAGCGCAGTCTGGAAAACTTCCCCATCGGCACCGAAAAAATGCCCGGGGAGATCATCCGGGCCTTCGCCATTCTGAAGAAAGCCTCCGCCCTCACGAACGAAGAGCTGGGCGTACTGGACAGCCGCCGGGCCAAGGCCATCGCCGAGGCCTGCGACGAGATCCTGGCCGGGAAGTGGGACGATCAGTTCCCCCTGGCCGTCTGGCAGACCGGAAGCGGCACCCAGAGCAATATGAATGTAAACGAAGTGGTGGCCCGCCGGGGCAATCAGCTTCTGGGCGAAGCCCTGCTGCACCCCAACGACCACGTGAACAAAGGCCAGAGCTCCAACGATACCTTTCCCACGGCCATGCACATCGCCGCCGTGCTGAAGGTGGAAGGGCAGCTTCTGCCCGCCATAGACCGTCTCATCGAAACCTTCCGCAGCCTGGAAGCAGAATTCGGCCACATCGTAAAGATCGGCCGCACCCATTTGCAGGATGCCACCCCTCTGACTCTGGGGCAGGAGATCAGCGGCTGGCGCTCCATGCTGGAGCACAGCAAAGCCTCCATTCTGGCCAATCTGACCCCTGTCCGGGAATTGGCCCTCGGGGGGACCGCCGTGGGAACGGGTCTGAACGCTCACCCGGATTTCGCCGTCAAGGTGGCTGCCAAAATGGCGGAATTCGCCGGTACGGACCTGGTGACCGCCCCCAATAAATTCCACTCCCTGACCTCCAAGGACGCCCTGGTTTCTCTCCACGGCTCTCTGAAGGCTCTGGCCGCCAACCTGATGAAGATCGCCAACGATGTGCGCCACCTGGCCTCCGGTCCCCGCTGCGGCATCGGCGAGCTTCTGATCCCCGAAAACGAACCGGGAAGCTCCATCATGCCCGGCAAGGTGAACCCCACCCAGTGTGAGGCCCTCACCATGGTGGCCTGCCAGGTGATGGGGAACGACGTAGCCGTAGGGATCGCCGCTTCCCAGGGCAATTTCCAGCTGAACGTGTACATGCCGGTGCTGATCCACAACTTCCTGCAGTCCGCAGGGCTCCTGGCCGACGCCATGGATTCCTTCAACGAACGCTGCGCTAAGGGCATCCGCCCCAACGAAGAAGTGATCCGCCGCAATCTGGAGCGTTCCCTGATGCTGGTGACTGCCCTCAGCCCCGTCATCGGATACGATAAGGCCGCAGAAGTGGCCAAATTTGCACATAAAAACGGCCTCTCCCTGAAGGAGGCGGCCGTAGAGCAGCTGGGGCTCCTTACCGCCGAAGCCTTTGATGCGGCGGTGGACCCCCGTAAGATGGTATAGGCGCGCAGCAAATTTGCACGCGCGCCCCGCACCGCGCCCTGCGGGCGCTTGTACAGAAAGGAGACCTTCCACATGGAACAGTGGGAATTTGACAGTTACGGATACGTAGAACGATTCATCAGCAAGGCCGGCATGGCCCAGAAAGTTGCCGAAAAATGGACCCAGGAAGAAGCGGATAAAGTTGTCCGTGCCATCTGCCGCGCCGTTTACGACAACGCGGAAGAACTGGCCAAACTGGCCGTGGAAGAAACCGGCATGGGCAACGTAGAAGACAAGATCGCCAAGATCAACAGCAAGGCCCCCATGATCTGGAACAGCGTCAAGAAGCAGAAGACCGTGGGTATCCTGAAGCGGGATGAAGAAAAGGGTCTCATCGAAATCGCCAAGCCTGTGGGGATCGTGGGCGCTCTCACTCCCGCCACCAATCCCGTGGTGACCCTGATGAGCAACGCCATGTTCGCACTGAAGGGCCGCAACGCTATCGTATTCAGCGCACACCACACCGCCATGAAGACCGGTGCCCGCACCGTGGAACTGATGCGCCAGGCTCTGGCCGCAGAAGGCTGCAAGGAAGACATGATCCAGATCCTGGACCGTCCCGACCGAAACTACAGCAAGATGCTGATGCAGCGCGCCGATCTGGTTCTGGCCACCGGCGGATCCGCCATGGTGGATGCTGCCCATCGCAGCGGCCGTCCCGCCATCGGCGTAGGCTCCGGCAACGTGCAGTGCATCATCGATACCGATGCCAACCTGGAAGAAGCCGTACCCGCCATCCTGAAGGGCCGCGCCTTCGATAACGGTATGCTCTGCACCGCCGAACAGTCCGTCTTCGTTCCCGAAGAGCTGGTACCCGAATTCCTGCGCATCGCCAAGGCCAACGGCGGCTACCACGTCTGGAGTACCATTGAAGGGGAACTGCTGCGTCAGTACCTGTTCAAGGACGGCAAGTTCAACCAGGAAGCCTCCGGTAAGGATGCCGCCTGGATCACCGAAAAGCTGATGCTGAAGACCTGGCCCGGCTCCAAAGTCTTCCTGGTGCCCACCAGAGGCGTGGGTCCCCTGGATCTCATGAGCCGTGAAAAGATGTGCCCCGTCCTTGCCTTCACCCCCTACAACGGCTTCTCTCATGCCGTTTCCATGGCAGAAAGCAACCTGGGCGTGGGCGGCAAAGGCCACTCCGTCTCCCTCTGGAGCAACACCCCCGAGCACGTGGAAGAAGCGGCTCTGAAGCTGGCAGCCAGCCGGTTCGTGGTCAACCAGTGCTGCGCTCTCACCGCCGGCGGTTCCTTCCAGAACGGTCTGGCCCCCAGCAATACGCTGGGCTGCGGCACCTGGGGCCGCAACAGCATCTCCGAAAACCTGGACTGCAAGCACCTGATCAATGTGGTGCGGGTGGCCTATCCGCTGAACAAGGAAACCCCCAGCGAAGAAGAGATCTGGAGTCTTTAAAAAACAAAATGGCGGGTCTACCGGGCCATCAGCGTCTGGATGGTCTGATCCAACACCAAACAGAACCGCTTCAAAAGCGTCGGCGAGCTGCGGCCTTCCCGCAGCTCGCTTTCCATTTCCGCAGCCGCTTTCTGCAGCGGTGCAAGGCCCAGGGTGCCGGCCAGTCCCTTGATGGAATGGGCGTGGCGAAAGGCTTCTTCGTAGTTTCCTTCCGCCACTTTGCGCCGGATGAAATCCGCCCCGTTGCAGTAGGTGTTCCGGAACCGCTGCAGATACCGCTCGTACAGGTCTTCCCGGCCGCCCAGATCCCGCAGTGCCCGGTCCCGTTCCGCCAGAAGATCCGTCTGCCGGGCGGCAAAGGCAGCGGCGATCTGCTGGTAAAAGGTTTCCGCCCGGAAGGGCTTCAGCAGATAGCCGCTGAAGCAGGTATCGTACTTCTTCCGCACATCCCGGTCCACCAGTGTGGCGGTCATGGCCAGCACCGGACAGTGCACCAGCTTTTCCCGGCGCAGGAGTTCCGCCGCTTCGTAGCCGTTCCTGCGGGGCATGTGGATATCCATCAGCACCAGAGAGTAATGATCCGGGCCGGCCTGCCGCAGCAGCTCCACAGCCTCGTCACCGTCCCTGGCCCGACGGGCAGAAGCCCCGATCTCCTGCAAAAGATCCATGGCGATCTCAGCGGAAAGATCGGTATCCTCCACCACCAGCACAGGGCCCTTGCGGAGAAAGTCCGGACAGGTACCCGGTTCCAGATCCCGGAAGGGTTCCGCCGGAGCGCCCTCCGGAGAGGTTTTCTCCCGGAGAGAGAGGAACGCCTCTGCCGCAGCGGCTTCAGTTCCGGAGCCAAACAGCTCCGCTCCGGGGATCTTTCCCGCAATGTAGGGGAACCGGGCCTGCAGAGCGAAACGGCTTCCTTCCCCCAGGCGGCTTTCCACCGTCAGGGTTCCGCCCATGGCTTCCGCAATGCGGCTGGCGATGGCGAGGCCCAGGCCGAAACCGGGATGGTATTTCAAGGGCGCGTCGCATCCCTGGTCAAATTCCTCAAAGATGCGCCCGCAGGCTTCCGGCGCAATGCCGCAGCCCGTGTCCGCCACGGCCAGTTCCAGTTCCACAAAGCCCTTTTGGGCGCATTCTGCGGTGATTTCCAGGGTGATCCCGCCCTTTGTGGTGTATTTGATGGCATTGCCGATCAGATTGGTCAGAACCTGACACAGACGATTGTGGTCAGCGGTGAAGATCAGGTCTCCCGGGTAGTTGGTGCATACCTGCCAGGAAAGACCTTTGGCCTGGATCCGGTTCAACAAAAGATCCTCCACGTATTCCACAAGGCGATTCATGGAAAGCGGGGAGGATTGCAGCGTCACTTGTTTCTCCTCCATACGGGACAGGTCCAGCACATCGTTTACCAGCGCCAATAAAAGATCTGCCGACCGCTGGATCTTATCCACCGTGGCAGACTGCTTGGGCGTCAGTGGTTCACTGCGCAGAAAATGGACCATGCCCAGAATGGCATGGATGGGAGTTTTCATTTCGTGGGAAACATTGGCCAGAAAGGCATCTTTGGACATATAAAACAGTTCTTTCGACTCGGTTTCCTCATTCAAAAGCATCTTTATTGTAAAAGAAAACGGATGGATTGTAAAGGAAAACCCGGCAAAATCTTTGCCGGGTTTTTCGTTGCAATTTGACAGACCTCGCCAAAATTCGTGGGGCGCGGGCTGCGCGCCCGCAAATTGGGAGGCGCGCATCAGGGCGCGGCCAAATTTGCGATCGGCCGCGCCTTCCGCCCTACAGCAGGCGCTTCCGCAGGGAAGCGCCGTCCTCCATGGACAACATGGCAGGGGGAATGTCGAACAGCGTCTTGCAGCCGCTGGCGCCCTCGGCGTTCATGCGGTAGGCCGCACGGGCGCAGGCTGCCAGTACCGCAGAGGTGAACTGGGGGTTGGATTCCAGCTGCAGTCTGTATTCGATGATGTGGGAGGCACCGCCGCCGGTCTTGCCGCTGCGGATCACGAACCCGCCGTGGGGGATGCCGCTGTGGTCGCGGTCCAGTTCCTCCTGGCTGATGAAGGTAACGGTGGTGTCATAGTCTGCGAAGTAGTTGGGCATGGTTTTGATCTCTTCCTCGATGCGGGCCAGATCAGCGCCGGGTTTAGCCACCACGAAGCATTCGCGGGTGTGCTTCTGCCGGGTGGTGAGATCGGGGTTTTCGCCCTTCCGAACGGCTTCCAGCGCTTCGGGAACGGGTACGGTATACTGGCGGGCATCCTGCACCCCTTCCACACGGCGGATGGCATCGGAGTGGCCCTGGCTGACGCCGCGGCCCCAGAAGGTGTAGTCCTTGCCCTCAGGCAGGATCACATTGCCGTAAAGGCGATTCAGAGAGAACATACCGGGGTCCCAGCCTGCGGAAATGACGGCCACCTTGCCGCCTTCCTTTGCGGCTGCATCCGCGGCTTCAAAGTGCTGGGGGATCTTCGCGTGGGTGTCGAAACTGTCCACTACATTGAACAGCTTTGCCAGTGCAGGAGTCTGCACGGGAAGATCGGTGGCGCTGCCGCCGCAGATCACCATGACATCGATTGTATCCTTCATGGCTTCCGCATCGTCGGCGGAGAGTACGGGAACACCGGGGGTGGCGATCTTCAGCGTTTCCGGGGCGCGGCGGGTAAAGACGGCCGCCAACTCCATGTCGGGGTTCTGGGTGATGGCCTGTTCCACACCTCTTCCCAGATTGCCGTAACCAAAAATACCAATGCGAATGCTCATGTAAATCACTCCTTTATGTATGCGCGGTCAACGGTGACCACGGTGAAATAGCAGGAATTCTGTTCTTTCATCTTTTCATCGATAAACGCGGCCAGCTGTTCCTCGTTCCAATGGAATTCATGGGGAACCACCACGTCGAAGACGATGTTTTTATGGGTGGGGCCGGTGACCACCCGCAGGTCGTGGACGCTGCTCTTGCAGGGCAGCTGGGCCAGCACTTTCTGCACGCAGGTGGCGGCTTCCACCAGGAACGGATCGTTGTGGTCCAGGGGGTCCATATGGCAGACCAGATGGATGTTCAGGTCCTTTCCCACGGTCCGTTCGATGTTGTCCATCAGATCATGGCTGTGCAGGATGTCGCTGTCCGCAGACACCTCCACGTGAACGGAGGCGAAGATACGGCCGGGGCCATAATTGTGGACCATCAGATCGTGGATGCCGATGACCCCGTCAAAGGCCATGATGCGGTCTTTCAGTTCCTCCACCAGTTCTTCGTCGGGCAGCTCGCCCAGCAGAGGTGCGGAGGTTTCCTTCACCAGCTCGATGCCGCTGTAGATGATGTAGGCGGCAGCCAGTGCGCCCACCCAGCCGTCGATCTGCAGGCCGGTGAACTTTTCCACCAGAACACCGATGAGGACCGCAGCGGTGGAGATCACGTCGTTGCGGCTCTCTGCGCCGGTGGCTTTGATGGTGGCGGACTTGATGGCGGTGCCCAGCTTGATGTAGAACCGGGACTGCCAGAATTTCGCCAGAATGGCCATGACCAAAACCACCAGAGTCAGCCAGCTGAATTCGGTGGGCTCCGGTGCCAGGATCTTTTTCACAGAGGTGATCAGAAGCTGGATGCCCAGGTACAGGGCCATGAAGGAGACCATGAGCCCGGCGATGTATTCGATGCGGGCATGGCCGTAGGGGTGCTCTTTATCCGCAGGGCGGCCTGCCAGTTTGAAGCTGAACAGGGTCACCAGAGAAGAAGCGGCATCGGTCACGTTGTTGATACCGTCTGCCATGATGGCCACGCTGCCGAAGATCCAGCCCAGGATCACCTTGGCCGCTGCCAGCAGGGCATTGAGCACCATGCCGGCTCCGCCGGCCAGTTTGCCGTAGGCTTCCCGCACTTTGGGATCTTTTGTGTTTTCATGATCGCGCACAAAGGTGCGAATCAGGAACCCGGTCATAAAAGCTTACGCCTCCTCGGTTTTGGTG
This sequence comes from Clostridiales bacterium, assembly GCA_015058215.1. Taxonomy (GTDB): domain Bacteria; phylum Bacillota; class Clostridia; order Peptostreptococcales; family Anaerovoracaceae; genus SIG262. The sequence continues at coordinate 48,449 of SVCU01000002.1, read as the reverse complement.
TCGGAAATGATGTTTCGTGCCCAGGAGCCGCCCTTCATGAAGGGGTAGGCGAAGAGGATCTTCACCACATCGGCGAACTGCAGGCAGAAGTAGATGGCCCCCATGGACCAGTCGGTGAACTGGCACAGGAGGGTGGATACGGGAACGGAAATGATCCAGATGAACCCGCAGTCGAAGAAGAAGGTCAGCACCGTTCTGCCGCCGGTTCTCAGAGTGAAATAGCAGGCATGGGTGATGGAATGCAGGGGCAGGGAAAGGGCAGCGATCTGCAGAAGCTGGGTGGTGAGAGCACGCACTTCCACTTCCACGTTGTAGATCTGGGGAATGACGCCGGCCAGGCCGAAAGCCAGGGCGCCGATGGCCACATGCGCCAGGAAGGAGAAGACGATCAGCTTGCGGTCCGTATCCTTGGCCCGTTCGATCTCGCCTGCGCCCAGCTGCTGGCCTACCATGATGGAAATTGCGGTACCCATAGCCATCATGATGATGGTGAACAGGTGCCATACGGTGGTGGTGATGTTGACGGCAGCAACTACGCTGAGGCCGCGGAGAGAGTATCTCTGGTTGACGGCAGCCATGCCCAGAGACCACAGAACTTCGTTCAGCATCAGAGGAGTGCCCACGCGGATGATCTTGCCCACCAGGTCGCGGGGGATCTTGAAGAGGCCGCGGTAGGCCTTCCGCAGGAAGGGATATTCCTTGGTGTGGGTGTAGCAGAAGACCAGCAGAATGCCTGCTTCCACAAAACGGGCGATGACGGTGGCCAGTGCGGCGCCGCGGACACCCATGGCGGGCAGACCCAGGTTGCCGTAGATCAGGCACCAGTTCAGGGTCAGGTTGGTCAGCAGGGAGGCAACGCTGGCGACCATGGGCATGGTGGTCTGGCCCAGTTCTCTCAGAGTGCTGGAGTAAGCCTGGGACAGCATGAAGGGGGCAAGACCCCACAGGGTGTAGACCAGGTAGCCCTTTGCTTCGGTGAAGGTGAGAGCCAGGTCTGCACCGTCGCCGGCAGTATCGGTCAGATAGAGGTTGATCAGGGGATCTCCGAAGGCGGTGAGGGCCACCACTGAAATCACAGTGACGGCGATGCCCAGGATCAGCTTGAACCGGAAGGTGCTTCTGACACCGTTCTGGTCCTTATTGCCGGCGAACTGGGCGCCGAAGATGCCGGCACCGGAGAAACCGCCGAAAATGGACAGGTTGAATACGAAGACCAGCTGGTTGACGATAGCAACGCCGGAAATGGCTTCGGTGCTGAGGGCGCCTACCATGACGTTATCCAGCAGATTGACGAAGCTGGTGACGCCCTGCTGGATGATCATGGGCAGAACCAGAATAAATACGCTTTTGTAGAACTCTTTCGAGCCAAAATAACGACCGATTTTCTCTCTCATTTTTTCCCTTTCTCTAATAATAATTACGATTCTATAGTTTGACTTAGCAATGTTTTATGGTATCATATTTTTGGAAAAAAAGAAAGGACTGTTTCTAAAAAAGAGACAAACTGATTGTATGCGATTTGAAGACACCAATTTGATCCCTTCCCTGCTGAGCGCAGTGGAAGCGGCCGGGTACCAGACTCCCACCCGGATCCAGGAAGACTGCATTCCTTTGGTGCTCATGGGCCGAGATGTTTTAGGCTGCGCGCAGACAGGCACCGGTAAGACCGCTGCCTTCGCTCTGCCCATTCTGCAGCGCCTCACCCTGGGCGAACGGGAGCTTTACGGTGGTCGAGTTGCAGGCCGCGGCACGGAAGCCGAAGGTAAAAAGCGTCCCATCCGGGCTCTTATTCTGACTCCCACCAGAGAACTGGCTCTGCAGATCCAGGAAAGCTTCGAACTCTACAGCAAGAATCTGAAACTGCGCTCCGCCGTCATCTTCGGCGGCGTCAGCCAGGTGCCCCAGGTGGAAGCCCTGAAAAAGGGTGTGGACATCCTGGTGGCCACCCCCGGCCGTCTCAACGACCTGATCGGCCAGGGCTTCATCGACCTTGCGGATCTTGAGATCTTCGTTCTGGACGAAGCGGACCGCATGCTGGACATGGGCTTCATTTACGACGTGCGCCGGGTCATCGCCAAGGTACCTGCCGTGCGCCAGACTCTGTTCTTCTCCGCCACCATGCCCATGGAAGTGGAAAAACTGGCCCTCAGCATCCTGAAGGACCCCATCACCATCAAGGTGAACCCGCCCACCAGCACCGTGGACGCCATCCGTCAGACCGTCTATTTCGTGGATAAAGTGAACAAGCGCAAGCTGCTGACCCACCTGCTGGAAACCGAAAACGTGGAAAGCGCGCTGGTCTTTACCCGCACCAAGCACGGCGCAGACCGGGTAGCCCGGGATCTTTCCCGCAGCGGTGTCCCCGCCTCCTCCATCCACGGCGACAAGAGCCAGCAGGCCCGTCAGGATGCCCTGAACCGGTTCAAAGCCGGCAAGATCCGCGTTCTGGTGGCCACCGATATCGCCGCAAGAGGCATCGATATCGCAGAGCTCTCCCACGTGTTCAACTACGACATTCCCAATGAGCCGGAAACCTACATCCACCGCATCGGCCGTACGGGCCGCGCAGGTCTGGGCGGCGATGCCATCAGCTTCTGCTGCTACGACGAGCTGGAAGAATTCCGCGCCATCGAAAAGCTGATCGGCAAGAACATCCCCGATTCCAACAGCCCCTGGCCCATGGAAGTCTTCACCTCCACCGGCCCCGCCACCGGCAGACCTCCCAGAGGTTCCGAGGGCAAGGGTAGAAGCGACAGAAACCGCTCCGGAAACGGCAGAGGCGACAGAGGCCGCAGCGAGGGCGGACGCGGCAAAGGGAAGGATAACGACCGCCGCCGCAAGTTCCCCAAGGAAGAATGGTTCGATCCCGAAGATCTGACCCCTGTGGCAGAGCCCGCCGATGTTCCCGCAGAAGAACTGGATCCCATGCCCGAGATCGTGTTCAAAAACAAGCCCGCCGCAGAAAAATCTGCCGCCAAGAAGGCCGTAAAGAAGCAGGAACCCGCAGCGGAAGCAGCAGAGCATCCCGCAGAAGGAACTGCAGAGGGCGAGCAGGCTCCCAAGAAGAAGCGCAGAAGACGGCGCAGAAAGAAGAAGCCCGCCCAGGCAGAAGGCGCTGTGACCGCCGAAACCGCAGTGCAGGCAGAGGGCGCAACTGCCGCCGAAACCGCCGCACCGGAAGAAGCCCGGCAGACAGCCCCCGCCGAAAAGAAGCAGAAGGCCGTTCCCAAGAACTGCCCCAAGCAGCAGAAGGCGGAAGCCGCAGAAAAAGCGGCGCATCCTGCGGAAGAAAGCACCGCCGAGGGTGAACAGGCTCCCAAGAAAAAACGCAGAAGACGGCGCAGAAAGAAGAAGCCCGTTCCGGCAGAAAGCGCTGCGATCGCCGATACCGCAGTGCAGGCAGCAGAAGTACGACAGACTGCACCTGCCAAAAAAACAGCACCGCAGCCCGCACCTGCAGCAAAGGCCGATGACGATTTCATGCCCCAGATCCGCATGAAGTCCAAACCCAAAGATGCCGCACAGAAGGAAACTCCTGCCAAGGAAGATAAACTGGGCGGACTCTTCAGCTTCTTCTCCCGCAAGAAGAAGACGACCATCACCGACCCCTTCGCAGAGGAAGAAAAGCGCAAGGCTGCAGAAGCAAAGCCCACGGAAACCCTGGACCCCACCGTGATCGAGAACCGTCCCGCCTGGATGGGTTCCCGCGGTGCACGGCCCAAAGTGATCGACCGCAGAAGCGGCAGCTTTGACGACGAAGAATAAAAAGAAAGCCCCGACCACACAGGCCGGGGCTTTTTCTTTGACATTATAAAGGCAGGGTGCTGCGGTACTGCCGCACCACTTCCATGAATTCTTCCACCCGGGCTTGGTCCACAGGGTTTTCGAACTTGCCGTCCTTCTTGAAGGTGGTGCCCACCACAGCGGCATCAGCGTTTTGCAGCTTGGAAACGATGGTGTCCTTGCGGCAGCCGGTGTTGCAGACCACTGCGGCCCGGTCTCCAACGGCTGCCTTCACCTGGGCCATCACATCCTCCTGCACATCGGCACCGGCCGCATGGGCGGAGATGCAGAGGGCATCGAAGCCGGTCTTGAACAGCAGAGAAGAGGCCATGGCCGGCAGGGGCCGGGTATCCAGATTGGTGCCGCCTTCCGGGTTCAGGAAATGGAAGATCTTCAGACCGTCCAGACCCAGGTCCGCCTTGCGGCGCAGCAGTTCGGAGATGTCCCGGTTATAGAAGCCGCCGTCATCCACGTAGCAGCCGCTGAAGATTTCCCGCACGAAGTCGGCACCGACAGCTTTGGCAAGGTCCAGCGTGGCCATAGCATCTACCAGACAGTCCACCCCAAAGGGGACCCGGATCTCCTTTTTCAGCCGGCCGATCACATAGGCCATGGCGGAGGGAGTCACAAAGCTGACATTCACCTCGTAGGGGATGCTGAATTCGTTGGAGAAGAGGATGGCATCCACGCCCCCATCCTGCAAGGCGTGCAGGTCTTCCCGGGCCCGTTCCACCACCCGGGCCATGGTGCCCCCCCTGCGGAACCGGGGATCGCCGGGCAGGGCAGAAAGGTGCAGCATGGCAATGATGGGTTTTTCCGTTCCAAACAGTTCTTTCAGCCAGCTCATTTTGCCACCCCTTTCTGCAGTTCCGCGTTCCGGTTTGCCGCCGGTTCTGCGGCGGTCCTTTTTCGTTCTGCGCGGAATTCACGCACCACGGCCATAAAGGCCTCCACCCGGGCCTGCTCCACGTGGTTCTCAAACTTGCCGTCCTTCTTGAAGGTGGTACCCACCACGGCGGCATCGGAATGGGAGAGCTTAGCCTTGATGGTGTCCGGCCGGCAGCCCGTATTGCAGACCACGGCGGCGCTGTCACCTACGGCAGCCTTCACCCGTGCCATTACCACTTCGTTCACATCCGCACCGGCTGCGTTCGCAGAGATGCAGAGGGCATCGGGGCGAACCGCATACACCAGAGACTCCGCCACATCGGGCAGGGGACGGGTATCCAGGCTCATATCCGATTCCGGGTTCAGGAAATAAAACATTTTTAAGTCGTCCAAGCCCAGGGCCGCCTTCCGGCGCAGCAGCTTGGCATAGTCGTTGTTGTAAAAACCACCGTCGCCCACATAGCAGCCGCAGAAAGTGCCGCGGATAAAATCCGCCTCGACGGCCGCAGCCAGTTCAATGGTGGCAAGGCCATCGGAAATGCAGTCCACGCCGAAGGGCAGACGGATCTCCTCCTTCAGCTCACCGATCACATAGGCCATGGCGGCGGGAGTGATCATCTGCATCTGCCGGCGGTAGGGCAGGCTGAATTCATTGGAGAAAAGGATACCGTCCACTCCACCGTCCTGCAATGCCCGCAGATCCTCCCGGGCATGAGCGACCACCCGGTCCATGGTATCTTCCTTGCGGAAGGCAGGGTCTCCGGGCAGAGCATCCAGATGCAGCATGGCGATGATGGGTTTCTCGGTACCAAAAAGCTCGTTCATCCAGGTCATCGTTCTTTCCTCTCTTGGTTCACAGGCCCTTCGAAGGGGCCTTTGCTGTACGAAAAAAGGGCATGGCAAAGCCAGTCCCTCCAAAAGCATTATACAACAAAAGGCGGCCCCTGAGAAGGGCCGCCCCTTTTATTTTTCTTGGGTTTCCGGTCAGTCCTTCCGCACCCGGAAGCCGTTCTCCGTGACCGAGGCCAAAAGATTGCCCAGATCATCCCGCACTTCCACCTGAAAATAGCAGGTGTTACGGCCGCTCCGCACTTCCTTTGCTTCGGCGATGAGCCGGGTACCGGCAGCCGGGCCGTGGAAGGTGATATTGGCGGACTGGGTAAAGGTGAGAGGCTGTTCTTCGTTGGCTGCCACCGCAAAGGCGAAATCCGCCAGGGTGAACAGCACACCGCCCATGACACGGTTTCCCGCGTTCAGGTGCCGGCGGCCGATGGTAAGGCTGCACTTGGAATAGCCGGGAGCCACCGCATCGATGGCGATGCCGGTCACTTCCGTGGCATAAATGTCGCCGGCAAAGAAGGTCCGGGCGCGTTCCAGCGCTTCCGTCCGGTCCTGTACAGCGGTCTCTGCGGTTTTCGGTTCACAAGGGGTCATAGGTTCTGCCTCCGCATACAATTTACTGCAAAAGTGGCTTTCCGCCTCTTCTCAGAGAATTTCTTCGGCTGCGTGGGCCGCGAGATAGGCCGGTACCTTCCCCGGGGCGATCTGCAGCACCACGGCCAGTTCGCCGTACAGCAGGTCTTCCGCTCGCTTCATGTAGCGGGCATCGATCTGCCCCAGGCGGCGGTTTTGCTGCTCCATGGCAATTTTCTTGGCCCGGATGGAGCGGAGCAGCACCACCAGGTCGCGGCAGGTATATTCTTTCAGGGCCTGCTCGTAATGCGCGCACAGAAGCTGCACGCTGCTGTTAAAATAGCCTTCCGGATGCAGCGTCGGAAGTTCCCGCAGAAGGGCATCGAGCTCTTCCGGAGAGATCACCGCGCGCATGAATGCTTTCGTGTCGACAGGCGCATAGATCACGCCGCTCTGGTACACAGGGGCAAGGGTATAATACAGCCGGTCCGCGGGAGCTCCCGGGAATGCGGGCCTGGTCAGGTCTTCTACTTTGCAGACTCCGGTGCTGCCATAAATCACAAGGTCACCGATGTTGAACATAACTGTTTTCCTCCTGTTCCCTTTCAGTTTACCATTTTTGAGTTGACGAATGTAAGCAAAAGTTTATACGGTTTGAAAAGAAAAGGCTGAAAATCAGCGCTTTAAAAGCATAAATCGTTAATTGGCGATGCGGCCGCCGAGCTTGAAATTTGGCGGCCGCCGGCCCTTTGCCGGGCTGCCTTTCAGCGCTTCCCGGGCCAGCCCGGCGTTATCTTTTGGCTGTAATCCGGCAGCGTGAACAGCACTTCTGCCAGCCCTTCGCTGCTGAGCTGACAGGCCAGCTGATAGCCTTCCTCCGGGCCCATCACGAAAAGGGCCGTGGAAAGAATATCGCCCAGTGCGGCGGATTCCGCCAGCACGGTGACCGCATGGAGACGGTTTGCGGGATACCCGGTTTCCGGGTCGAAAATGTGATGGTAACGGGTGCCGTCCTGCTCGAAGTACCGCTGGTAGTCACCGGACGTGACCAGCGCCTTGTCTGCGGATTCGATGATCCCGGCCAGTTTCTGCGGCTCTTTGGGGTCCTGCAGGCCGATGGTCCAAAGCTGGCCGCCGGTCTTGGTGCCGATGGTGATCACGGTACCGCCGGCATCGATGAGCGCCCGCTTGCAGCCCGCCTGACGCAGTGCCTTTGCTGCGGCATCGGCGGCATAGCCCTTGGCCACAGCGCCCAGGTCCAGAATGACACCTTCCGGTTCCACGGAAAGCACGCTGCCGCGCAGGGTGAGCCGGGCTTCGGACAGCTTCTGCAGTTCGGCTGCGATGGCTGTTTTTTCGGGAACCTTCGGGTCTTCACCGCCGATGTTCCACAGGTCGGAAAGGCTGCCCAGCAGCACCTGGAAGGCTCCGTTGGTGCGAACCTTCCAGTCGATGGCCAGCTCGGCCATTTCCAGAAGTTCGGCGGAAACCGCAAGGCCCTCGCTGCCCGCCGCGTTCACTTTGGAAAGTTCGGAATCGGGGTCGAAGCGATCCGTCATCCCGGCGATGCGGGTAAAGGTTTCCTCCAGCAGCACGCCGTAGTCTTTCGCTTCTTCTTCAGACGTGCCCCAGACACGGTAACTGATGTAGGTGTCCATGGCAAAAAAACTCTTTTCGCAGAGGTAAAGGCCCTCCGCATCGGGGCCTGCCGGTTCCGCCGCAGGCTGACAGCCGGCAAAGAGGCCGCAGAGAAGCAGGAGCACCAGCAGCAGAGCGGCTGCCGTTCTGTTCGGTTTGCGTTCCATGATCCTATGCCCTCCTTTCCTGAGGCAAAAGCCCTTTGGGCAAGCGGCGATAGACGAGAGTCGCTACCATGCCGGTCACAAGGCCGCAGACCATGCCTGCGATGCCAAGGGGTGTCAGCAGGCTCCAAAGTTCTGTTGTATTGAGCAGCAGGACGGCCACCGCCACCTGGCCCGTGTTGTGCAGCACGCCGCCGGCCATACTGATGGCAGCCATGCTGAATTTCTTCGTTTTCTGCAGCCCCCACATGCCCAGGAAGCTGACAAGACCGCCGCAGGCCGCATAGGCCATGCTGAAGGGCGTACCGAACAGCGCCCCTGCCAGCAGGATGCGGACACCGTTCACGGCGAAGGCGTAGCCCGGCCCCAGGGCGTAGAGTGCCACCAGAACAGCCATGTTTGCCAGACCCAGCTTGATGCCGGGCAGTGTGCCGGAGGCCGGTACCAGAGCTTCCACGTAGGAAAGCGCCAGGGCCAAAGATGTGAGCACGCCGCAGACCGCCGTCCTGCGGCCCAGGGCGCCGCTTTCCGGTCGCCGGCGTCGCCGGTTTTCCATTGTATTTCTTCGATTCTCCGACATCGCCCTACCTCACGATCACATCGGGGCCCTGCTGCGGGCCCTCGCTTTCCACGGTGATGACCATTTTGTTGGGAAGGCAGACGATCATCTCGCCGGCGCTGTCGATTTCACCCATTTTGATGCACTGGCCGTTGCCGCAGTTGGCCTCCGTAACGGAAACCTTGCCGTTCCGGATCTCCACCAGATTGCGGTGGCCGTCCCATTCCACGGTGAAGGCAGTATCTTCGCTCAGGGGATAGCGCCCCCGGTCTTCGCCGTTCACCTGCACCAGGGCATAGGCTTCCGGGCCCGCTCCGTTCTGGGGCAGAAACAAAAGCCAGCTGGCTCCGATCAGCAAAACGAGGACCGCAGCCAAAAGAATATCCCACTTCTTAAACATAGCGATCCTCCTTTTCTGCAAATTTGTTCTTTTATTTTACCACGGGGCGGCGCACTCTTGCAACGGTCTCTGAAAACTCGTATAATAAATGGAAGAAATGAAAGGAGCATCCACCTCTATGATGCATCGAAACGAACCCCCTCTTCGCCCCGCCTGGGTGGAGATCGATACAGAAGCCCTGCGCCGCAATTTCCGGGCCATCAAGGCCCGGGCAGAAGAAAATGCCGCCGGAAACCCTGTGGCCGTGGCCGCCGTGGTCAAAGCCAATGCCTATGGCCACGGTTCCGTTGAAGTGTCCCGGATCCTGCTGGAAGAAGGGGCCGCCATTCTGGCGGTTGCCACCGTCCTCGAAGGCCTGGAGCTTCGGGAAGCCGGGATCAGCGCCCCCATCATGGTTTTGGGGCTCACCACGGAGGATACGTTCCCCGCGGCCCTGGAAGCCGGTCTGATCCTGCCCGTTTCCGGTCTGCAGCAGGCAGAGACCCTGGCGGCCGCCGCCAGATCCATGGGCGGCCGCGCAGATGGCGCCGCAGCAGATTCGAAAAGCGGCGCCGCAGATGGCGCCGCCAGATCCGCATTCGGCGGCGCCCCATACTTCCTGGCGCTGGATACCGGTATGAGCCGCATCGGGCTTCCCGCCGGGGAAGCGGGCCTGGAAGAGGCCCGCGCCATCCTTTCCCTTGAGGGCATCTGCTGCATGGGTATCTTCTCCCATCTGGCCGCCGCCGATGAGGCCGATCCTTCCTACACCCAGCTGCAGTCCCAGCGCTTCCGCCGGTTCACGGACGCGCTGAAAGCGGACGGGCTCTGCCCCCGGATCCTGTCTCTTTCCAACAGCGCGGCCATCATGGACCATCCCGGCATCGCCTTCGACCTCTGCCGTCCCGGCATCATCCTCTACGGCCACTATCCCTCCGAGGAAGTGAACAAAGACGTGCTGGCCCTGCAGCCTGCCATGAGCGTTAAGAGCCGCATCACCCATCTGAAAACCGTTCCCGCCGGCACTGCCGTCAGCTACGGCTGCACCTTCGTGACCGAACGGGAGACCGTCCTCGCCACCATTCCGGTAGGGTACGCCGACGGCTACCCCCGCCTGCTTTCCAACAAAGGGCAGATCCTGGTGAACGGCCAATTCGCTCCCATCGTCGGCCGCGTCTGCATGGATCAGTTCATGGCGGACGTGACCCATATCCCCGGTGTCAAAGCAGGGGATGAAGCGGTCCTGCTCGGTACCCAGGGCGAAAACCGCATCTCGGCAGAAGACATCGCCGCCCTGACCGGCACCATCAACTACGAGGTTCTCTGCGATTTCGGTCTGCGCCTGAAACGCATCTACAAATAACCACAGGCCCTCCAAAGGCAGCCTGTTCCCCATCAGCGCGGGCTCTGCCCGCTTCCAAAGGAGGCCCTTATGGCATTCAATCTTTTCAAGAAAAAAACCACCGCCGACACCTTGTTCTGCAACGGGACCATCATCACGCTGGACCCCGATGCCGCACCGGCTACCGCCGTTGCCGTAAAAGACGGTGTCGTTCTGGCCGTGGGTGACGAAGAAGATCTGCAGGAACTCTGCGGTAAGTCCACCCAGCGCATCGATCTGGAGGGAGGTGCCCTGGTACCCGGCTTCTTCGACAGCGAAAGCACCCTGGTGCGGGATACCTTCGCACAGTTCTCTCTGGCCCTGAGTCCTTCCATGGATCTTCCCCAGATCGTGGACGCTTTGGCCGTTTACATTGCAGAGCACCCCGAAGTGGACCGCATCTTCGCCTTCGGCTACAGCGAAGACCTTTTCGCAGAGGAGGAAGCCGCCCGGACCGTGCGGGCCCTTCTGGATCCCCTCTCCCCCGAAAAGCCCCTGTTCCTGCTCAGCGACCAGGGCAACCAGATGCTGCTGAACTCCGCCGCCCTGGATTTTGTCCACGATTTCATTCTGGAAGAATACCGGCGCATGCAGGGCGTTTCCGAGCACAAAGCTGCCCCCCGCGGTACCAACAGCGCCGCGGATTCCGTCATGAGCCGCCATTCCGAAGAAGGCTTCGATATGGACCAGTGGGACGAAGCAGAAGAGGAAGAGGACGGCGAAGGCGTAGGCGAAATCGAAACCGATAACGATCCCTGGCCTCTTCTGCGGGACACCCTGATCGGCTATCAGTACTACCGCCGCGACGAAGCCGGCATCATTACCGGCTGCGCCGAAGGCCCCGGTCTCACAGGCTGGCTCATGGGCATCCTGGAGCCCTTCGATCCCGAAGAAGTTTCCAAGGTGGCCTGGGAGCTCTCCGCCAAAGCCGCAGCTTCCGGCTATACCGCCCTGCTGGAAAGCGGCTGCCCCGACTATCTGAGCCGCACCTTCCTGTCCTTCCTGATCAACAACGCGCAGGAGGGGAACCCCTTGCAGCGGTACCATTCCACCACCGTTTATAAACGGGAAACCGATATTTACCTGAGCCAGAAACGTCTGGACCAGAAGCAGACCCTCTGCAGCGAGCTGGAAGGGCTGATCAACGCCAACACCCTTACCCTGGCTGTTTCCGAAGCCGAAGAGGGGCAGCTGTCCCTCGGCACGGAGTTCATGACTCAGTACGCAGTCCAGGCCGCCGACCACGGTTACGATGTGGTCATTCAGGCCGCCGGTCCCGATACTGCCCAGGCTGCCGCAGAAGCCCTGCAGGCCGCCCGCACCGCCTCCAAGAAGGCCCGTCTCACTCTGAAGGTCTCCGGCCTCACCGCTGCAGAAGAAGACAAACTGGAAGACCTCTGTCTGGAGGAAGACCTCACCTTTGTCACCAAGCTTCCCGCCCCCGGCAGCCTACCTCAAACTGCCGAAACCGCGGAAGCGCTGCTGGATGTCCTCTGCGGCCGCGCCGCCCAGATGCTGCGCCGCTGTGAAAAGACCGGCAGCATCGCCAAAGGGAACCCTGCCGATTTCACTGTTCTGGAGCGGGATCCTCTGGCCACCGGCGAAGATCCCAGAACGATCCCCGTTGTAATGACCGTCCTTTCCGGCAATCCCGTTTCCCTGGAAGCACCCGCTTCCGACGACTGGGATGAAGACGCCTGGGAAGACGAAGAGGAAGACGACGAATAGCGCAAGACGCGGGGCGCGCAAGTTCCAAATCCGCGCGCCCCATCCCCCTATACCACACTTTGCCACTGAAAGGAGCACCACATGAAATACGATTTCACCAGCATCATCGACCGCACCGGCAAAGACGCTATCGCCCTGGATGCCATCAAGACCGGCCACTACGGCGGCGGCCTTCGGGAAGGCTTCGATCCCATCCCCATGTGGATCGCCGACATGAGTTTCCCCACGGTCCCCACCATCACCGAAGCCCTGGTAGAACGGGCCAAGCACCCCATGTTCGGCTATTTCGACCCTTACGATGATTATTTCGAAGCCATCGCCAAGTGGCACGAGGTGCATCACGGCATCACCGGTATCACCAAAGACCACATCGGCTATGAAAACGGCGTGCTGGGCGGCGTTGCCACCGCACTCAGTGTCCTCTGCAGCCGCGGCGACAACGTTCTGGTCCATTCTCCCACCTACATCGGCTTCACCGGCGTTCTGAAGAACAACGGCTACAACATCATCCACTCCGCCCTCTACCAGGACGAAGAAGGCACCTGGCGTATGGATTTCGAAGACATGGAAAAGAAGATCGTGGAGAAAAAGATCCACGCCGCCATTTTCTGCTCCCCCCACAACCCCACCGGCCGCGTCTGGGAACGCCGGGAAGTGGAAAAAGCCATGGAACTCTTCAAGAAGTATGATGTAGAGGTGGTCTCCGACGAAATCTGGAGCGACATCATCATGCCCGGCTACAAACACGTGCCCACCCAGTCCGTCAGCGAAGACGCCAAGATGCGCACCGTGGCCCTGTACGCCCCCTCCAAGACCTTCAACCTGGCTGGTCTGGTGGGCAGCTACCACATCATTTACAACAAGAAGATGAAGGAGCGCTGCGACAAGGAGTCCTCCCTGTGCCACTACAACTCCATGAACGTCATGTCCCTCCACGCCCTGCTGGGTGCCTACAAGCCCGAAGGCTACGAATGGGTGGAAGAACTGCGTCAGGTGATCAGCGCCAACATCGATTACGCCTGCGACTTCCTGTCCCAGTTCCCCGGCGTGGAAGTGGCAAAGCCTCAGGGCACCTATATGCTCTTCGTGGACTGCAAGAAGTGGTGCGAAGCCAACGGCAAGACCATCGAAGACGTGCTCCATGCCGGCTGGGATTGCGGCGTTTACTGGCAGGACGGCCGCTCCTTCCACGGCCCCACCCACCTGCGCCTGAACCTGGCCCTGCCCATGAGCCGCCTGCAGGAAGCCTGCGACCGCATGAAGAACTATGTGTTTGTGTAACGAGATCCGGGCCATGCAAACCCTGGCCCGCAGAACCATGGCCTATGCCGCGTCCATCGTGCAGCCCGGCATGCCCCTGAAAGAACTCTGTGCCCGCTGCGACGAATTTATGCTGGCAAACGGTGCAGATTCCTTTTGGTACTGGGGCATCGGCACCTTCGCCTTTTCCGGCGAGCAAACCGCAAAGTCCGTTTCCGGCCGCGGCTACGAAATCCCGGACGCGGTGATCCGGGAGAACGACATCATCACCCTGGACCTGAGTCCGCAGAAGGACCGCATCTGGGGCGACTTTGCCCGCACCCTGATCATCGAAGACGGCAAAGTGACAGACGACGGCACCGCCGAAACCGGCCACGAAGCCATCCAAAACGACGAATGGTACGACGGTCTGCAGACAGAAGATCTTCTGCACGAATCCATGCTGCAGTTCGTAACCCCGGACACCACCTTTGAAGAACTGGCTGCCTATATCAACAGCCTGATCCTCCAGCTGGGCTACCTGAATCTGGACTTCAAGGGCAACCTGGGCCACTCCATCGAAAAGGATTCCGCCGCCCGCATCTACATCGAGCCCGGCAACAGCCGTAAGCTTTCCGAGGTCACAGCCTTCACCTTTGAGCCCCACATCGCCCTGCCGGGCAGTGTGTACGGGTTCAAGAAAGAGAACATCTATAGCTTTGCATCGGGGGAACTGGTGGAACTGTAAATATTTTTAAGCAAAAAAGGACGAGCAGTAGAGTTTCTACTGCTCGTCCTTTTTTACTTCTTAATAGTGGGTAGCTGGATACCTTTTGCACTTACTCCCAAAATCGCCGCCCCTAAAACTAACGCCCCACCAATAAATGGTGTAACGGTTTTCATTGCATCTAACAAAAAGTTTTTATACTCTTTATCTTTCGCAGCGATTTTATCTGCAACAAGAATCATCTGTTCATTGATTTCTTTACGTTCTTCGAAAGAGAGATCTTCTTTTTTCAACAATTCTTCCAAACTAAGAAGAACCGTTTTATAAGCAGCAATCGTTTCCTTTTGGCTTTCGCTAGCCTTATCCATCGCTGCTTCACTCATCTCTTTGAGCTTTTCAACCATATTTGTTGCCATTTCTACATACGAAGGAAACTGTTTGATAATCTCCATGGCAACATCTTTGTCCATATTAGGAATAAGTGACATAAATTCAACTACTTTTTCTGCCGTCAAATTTCTAAAAGATTCTATCCCGAGTGCTTTTTTAGCTTGTTCCATAGTTACAATTTGTCGTGCCATTTTTTAACCTTTCTCCATAAAATTTATTAACGGTCTTTTTCCCTTTCTCAAATCTCTCTGGTACTTTTCATCAGTTTCCGATACCCCTCGCTAGCCTTATCAATTTCAATCGCGCCGATATCCACGGCGGTAACCGTAACCCCAAAGGTTTCTTTCAGTCGCTCGCGGATATCGTATTCCACGGCATCATTGATCTGCGCAATTTTGCTTTCAATCTGAACGACCGGAATGTTATGCGCAGCCGGCGCATTCGCCACAATATCCTTCACAGAACGTCTGACCGCATCGCGGATCTGCAGTTGAAAATCGTCCAGGCTGAAATCGATCAGACGATGCAGCTTCACAAACTCTTTGTAGTTGGTAATGCGGAAACTGACCGTCCCTCTGACCGCAACAGGCACGCTCAGATCTGCGAAACGAGGGTCGAACACATCGAAGTACGGCACGCCGAACTTCACCTGGATCAGCTTCGCCATGTTAATAAAATAGACCTCTGCCGGGAACGGCGTCCCGCCACTATACCCTTCGCCGATAAAATCCGCGATCACAGGAAGGTTTGCCGTTTCAAGGATTTGATTGAAAGGCCCCTTGATGAATTCGGTCTTGCTCCCCGTCGGCATGCTGCAAACAAAGACCGCAACTTCGCCTTCCTTCACGCGAAGGGAAGACCCCCAGCGGATGGAATTTTCTCGCCCGGACGCCTTTGCAGACTTGTCCTCCGGACGCCACTTCCAAATTAAGTACGAAGGTTCATCGCAGCGGATGGAATCCAGAATACCAGGCTTTTTCTTTTCTCCGCCGATTTTCTCCACGCATTTTTTGAAAACCGGGATGGCGATATCGAAAAGGATTTCTTTATTAAACAAAGCAGAACCTCCTCTTTATTCTTTTTTCGTGGCTTTAATACTAACTTCCATAACATCGAAGATCTGCAAAGATAACGTCAATTCTTCTCCTTCTTTGTTATACGCATTAAAATAGCTTGCACTTCTTCTGTAGTCAACAGTAAATCCTTTTTCCATGCATGCATCTATGTATCTATCAAAGACTTCTTGCGTAACCTCTGCCAAATCCACCCCGAATTGTTCCGAAGAATCATGCCAAATTCTCCCTACAAGAACGTCGGGAACAGGAAGCTTTTGTGCTAAACCTATCGTTGGCCATTTTATATCAGACATTTGTTCCGGAGCATCCAGATAAATCTTCAAGGTTTCTTCATCTTCGTAATAGAAAATGCTTATTTCATATTTTTCCTCATGATAAGCGTAGAAAACTTGATCTGTCTTTGTCGTATTTATAGTGAAACCTTTTTCTTCACACGCCTTCGCATAAAGGTCGAAATCCGCAGGGGTTACCTGATATACGTCAATATTAAATCTCGTCTCGTTATCTGTTTGAATTTCTCCATATTGAGTCGGTGGCAAAGGTAAGTATTGGCTTAGGCCAGTTATCGGCCACTCATATTTCACACTTATCGCCTGGTGGTGTTCTTGCTCTTTTTCTGCCGTTTCATTCGTCACAGTAATTGCTGTTACTACACTGCTAATACCATACGCAATCAGCATAATTGCCACAAACGCAAACGCAATTAAAACTACTACGCCATTCAGTAAACCCTTCGTCTTTTCAACATTGCCCTGGCGTTTGAGCATTCTAATCAGAATGATTACGCTACAAACGATATCCACCATTAAAATAATTTGGAAGGCATTTGTTCCAACATCGTCAAGGTTTTCTCCGCAAAGAGGAATTAAAACCAAAATGCTCAAAATCAAACCCAAGGCGGCAATTATTTTAGGCAATGACGAATTCGCCTTAAATGCAAAAGGAATGAAAATTGCACCAGCAATAAAATCGAGCATGAGAATGATTTGATACCCGTTTGTTCCCACACTATCAAGATTCACCCTGCACAAAGGCAACAATACAAAGATACTTATCAGCCACCCTGTCACGATGATTACATTTGGTAAAACCGGCATCAATTCCGCAAGGATATTCCCCGCTTTTTTTACCTTATCCTGTTTCTTTTGTTTCGCTAATTTCGCACTAACCTTCTCATAGATATTTTGAATTCGGGAAAGTTCACTTTCCTTTTGAAAAACAATTTGTGCTTTCTGATATGCCTGCTCCGTTTTCACTTGCCACGCGGAGTACAAATCCGGTTCCAATTTATTATCAATATTCGTGGAGGCAAGAATCATAAACTCCAAAATGTCTTCTTTTGTGTTGGGGATGGGAAAATTCCTAATAATCTCCGCTTTTTCTCGTACAGTCTTTGCGCTGACCAGTCTGGATGCAAACACATGAACCGCCTCGGAATTTGAGGCATCTCTTAATTCATGGCCGCAAACCGGACAAGTTGCAACAAAAGCGTCCAACACTTCCCCGCAGCTGGGGCATTTATGTACTTTCCCTTCAAACACAATTTCTCTTTTGGTATTGCTTTTTTCGTTTGCGGTTCCGCAAAATGCACAGAATTTCGCACCGTCAACCAATTCTTTCCCGCAATTTGTGCAAAATGCCATTATGCTTCACCTCTTTCCCAAGCAAAATCCTGCTCCACAGGGAGCGCAGAACAAATATCACCAATATCGCAGTGCAAATACTCACAGATACGCAAAAGTACCGATAACGCCACCTCTTCGTCGCGGCGAAGTTTGGTCATGGTACCGGTTGCGATGCTCAGATCCTTGCGAAGCGTGGCCGGACTGATGTCCCGCTCGATCAGTAAGATCCAGAGCTTTTTATAACTGATTTTCATGGGTTTACCTCTCATATACCGACAGGATTTGTTGGCCCCATTATATACCCGTCCCCCGGAATCTGCAAGGCCATTCACAATTTCTTCGCGCATTTTCGCAATTTCTTGCGACTTTGTAGGCATAATAGAAGGGTGGGCGCTTGCGACGTCCACCCTTCCTTTTTAACCCTTTTGATTTACTTCAGGCCTTTTGCGCCAACGACCACCAGCGCGATGCCGGCAGCCAGCATGGCCACAGGAACGGCCCAGCCCCATACGGATTTTCTGCATTGGTTCTTCATGGTAAATACCCCTTATCCTTTTGATAGGGGTAGTATATCACCATCCGCAGAAACAATACTTCGCGCCGCCTTTCAAATTTCTTACGACGGACAGAAATACTTTCTTTTCCGCCCTCTGCTTCAATTGAAACATATGTTCTTTTGTGATATACTATTACTACCCCTTGACCAAAGCCCGTTATTGCAGACTATATCTTAGTGAGGTGCTTATGGATAGAAAAAGAGTAACGCAGATCAAAAGTGATTTTGATCTTGTCATTCATACAGAAAAAACGACCGGCATTGAATTTTGGCATGCCCGCGAATTAATGGTTTTGCTTGATTACGAGCGCTGGGAGAACTTCGAAAAGGCCATTTTCAGAGCACAAGAATCCTGTGAAAATGCTGGGATTTCAACATTTGACCATTTTCGTGAGGTCACGAAAATGGTCACCCTCGGAAGTGGGTCAAAACGTACCGTAAAAGACTACATGCTGACCCGCTATGCTTGCTATTTGATTGCCCAGAACGGTGACCCGCGCAAAGAAAGTATTGCTTTCGCGCAAGGATACTTCGCCGTTCAAACTCGAAAGCAAGAACTGATTGAAGAACGTATTTCTTTAATTGAGCGTACAGAAGCCCGTGAACAATTAAAAGAGTCCGAAAAACGACTTTCAAAGAATCTTTATGAACACGGCGTGGACGAAGACGGTTTTGCCCGCATTCGTTCCAAGGGCGACCAAACCTTGTTTGGTGGTTATACAACCCAAGAAATGAAAACCAAATTGAGTGTTAACAGAAACCGTCCTTTGGCCGATTTTCTTCCTACGCTAACCATCGCCGCAAAAAATCTTGCCAACGAAATGACCAATTACAACGTAGAAGAAAAAGACCTGCAAGGAGAACCTTCCATCACCAAAGAGCATGTTCAAAACAACCAATCCGTTCGGGACATGCTTAGAGATCGTGGAATCAAACCGGAAGAACTTCCCCCGGCCGAGGATATTAAAAAACTGGAACGCAGAGTAAAAGCACAGGAAAAGAAACTGGCGAAAGAAGTTTCTGCATTGCCCTCTGACGATAATAATTAAATGCATTTTAAAACGAGCACCGCAGGCGCGGTGCTCGTTCTTTTTCTCTTTGTTAATCCAGATCGATGCGGTAGCCCATGCGGCGGAGCTTGGCGATCAGGTTGACGCCGTGATCCTTACCGCCCACTTCGCAGGCGATATGTACGTTGGTTTCGTTGGGGTTCAGGCGCAGGTTCAGCTTGTCGTGTTCCACGGTCAGGATGTTGGCACCGGCGTCTGCGATCACGTTCAAAAGCTGCACCAGGCTGCCGGGCTTATCCAGCAGGGTGGCGGTGAACTTGATGCGGCGATAGCGGGCCACCAGGCCGCGCTCGATGATGCTCTGCACGAAGCTGACGTCGATGTTGCCGCCGCTCATGACGCAGACCACGCGCTGGTCCTTCACATCCAGCTTGCCGCTGAGAACGGCAGCCAGAGGGGTGGCGCCGGCGGGTTCCACGATTTGCTTGCAGCGTTCCATCAGCAGCAGGATGGCATCGGCGATTTCCGTGTCGGAAACGGTGAGCACGCCGTCCGCATACCGATTGATCAGTTCCACGGTAATGTCGCCGGGAGATTTTACCGCAATACCGTCAGCGATGGTGGCTGCGGTTTCGGTGCAGACCAGCTTCTTTTCCGCAAAGCTTCTGGCGATGGCATTGGCACCTTCCGCCTGCACGCCGTAGACCTTGATTCTGGGGTTGATCAGCTTGATGGCAGATGCCACACCGGCCAGCAGACCGCCGCCGCCGGCAGGGACGATGACCACGTCCACATAGGGCAGATCCTGCAGGATCTCCAGACCCAGAGTACCCTGACCCGCGATCACTTCCAGGTCGTTATAGGGATGGAGGAAGGTGGCACCTTCTTCTTCGCAGATCTGGCAGGCCTTGGCATAGGCATCGTCGTAAAGGTCGCCGTGAAGCACCACCTTGGCACCGTAGCCTTCCGTGGCCTGTACCTTGGCGATGGGTGCGGTCTTGGGCATGACGATGGTAGCAGGCAGACCCAACTTGGTGGCTGCATAGGCAACGCCCTGGGCATGGTTTCCTGCAGAAGATGCCACGACAGGCACCTTTTCGCCCCGTTCCATCATGGCCGCGATCTTGTTGCTGGCACCCCGGATCTTAAAAGAGCCGGTTTTCTGCCGGTTTTCGCATTTCAGGTAGATCTGGCCGCCGGTCATATCGGAGAAGGTGGTGACCCGGTCCATTTCCGTATGGTGAACAACGCTCTTCAGCCGTTCTGCTGCCTGTTCAAAATCTCTCAGTTGAATATCCACGTTACTGCCTCCAAATTCAAGTTTTGTGGGTGGGCCGAAGGCCCGTTTCGATCATTGGCGCGGGCCGAAGGCCCGCAGTCTGCAAATTATCTCTGCATTTCGCCTCTAAATTCCGGCTTCGGGGTTCATGCTGCGCATGGCCAGAATGGTTTCACTGATCAGCTCATCCAGTTCCCAGCCCAGCATTTCGGCGCCCTTGCCGATCACTTCACGGCTGCAGCCGGCGGCGAAGCCCAGGTTTTTATACTTTTTCTTCACGGACTTCAGTTCCAGGTCGTCCACGCTCCTGGACGGACGCATGATGGCCACGGCACCGATGAGGCCCGTCAGTTCGTCGCAGGCGAAGAGGATCTTTTCCATGAAATCGGTGGGCTCTTCCGTGGTGCCGGTTTCGCCCCAGCCATGAGAGCAGGTGGAGTGGATGATGCTTTCATCCAGTTCGTACTGCTTCATCAGTTCCACCTGCTTGACGCAATGTTCGTCGGGATATTCTTCAAAATCCAGATCGTGCAGCAGACCTACCACAGCCCAGTATTCTTCCCGTTCGGGATCATACTTCTTGGCGAAGTAGCGCATAACGCCGGAAACGATCTCCCCGTGCTTCAGGTGGAATTCTTCTTTGTTGTGCTTCTTCAGGATCTCTCTTGCTTCTTCCAGGGAAGGGATCTTAGCCATAATTATGCCTCCTTATGTTCAGCGGAACCGGGTTCCGCAGGTTCGGTTTCATTCATGCCGCCGGTCTTTTTCTCCGCCGGGGCGAAAGGGTCGTAATCCGGATCCTCCAGGGGGATCTCCCAGAGGTTGGGCCGGGGTTCTTCACCAGTCTTTTCCTGGCCAGCCTGTTCCAAAACGGCCTTGTTCTGGGCACGGCGCAGCAGCAGGGCGCTGATCAGCGAGGTGAGGGGAATGGTCATCAGGATGCCGATGCTGCCGGCCAGGGCCTGCAGGATCTCCACGATGATCATTTCACGGTTCAGAAGTTCCAGAAGGGAACCGTTGTGCGCCACCAACAGCAGAACCACGGAAAGGCCGCTGCCGATGTAAGCCAGCACCAAAGTGTTGGCCATGGTGCCCATGATGTCGCGGCCGATGGAAAGACCGGAACGGATCAGCAGGGCAGGGGTAGGATGGTCCGTCACCTGACTGATCTCCTCCAGAGAGGAGGCGATGGACATGGAAACATCCATGATGGCACCGATAGCACCGATGATGATGGCACCGAAGATCACACCCTTCAGGTCGATCTCGCTGTTGAGCATGGTCAGGTACAGGGATTCTTCGTTGAGCATACCCGTCAGATGGATGATGGCATCCATGATCATGGTCAAAAGACCGGCCACCAGTGTGCCGGCAAAGCAGCCGAGACCGGCCGCCAGACTCTTACGATTGGCCCCATAGACGATGAACATGGTCATCAGGATAATGTAAACGCTGGTGACGATGGCCCAGACGTAGATGTTCTGTCCATCCAGCACCGCGGGAATGAACACCACGAAAACGGCCAGACAGGTAAAGGCCAGGGAAACGATGGTGTTCACACCTTTCATTCTGCCGAAGAGCAGGATGCCTGCGGCGAAGAACAGCCCCAGCCAGAGCATGGCATCGGTACGCACGTATTCCATCAGCACCCAGTCTGCCTGGGGGTCCAGTTCGCTGTCCAGAAAGATCAGTACCTTATCGCCCTCGGATACCCGGGCAGGCTGCGGGTAATAATAGGGATCGATGAACTGCACCGCATAGACCACCTGATCCTTCAGGTCGCCGCTGAGCATGCGGGCTTCGAAATAGATCGTATACCCGGTCTGGGAATCCATCCCGTTGAGGGTCACCGTTTCTTCCTTCACTTCGTTGATCACTTCCACCCGGGCTTTCACGCTGCCGTTATACTCCGGGTCGAAAATGGGTTCCCCGCCGGTGGCCAGCCGGAAGCCCACAAAGAGGTACACGATGGAAAAAAGCACGGTGGCCAGATAGATCAGTCTTTGCTTGCGCTTCGCTTTCATCGGCTACCTCCGGCGGTTGTTCCCGCCCACCAGCAGGAGCAGGCGAAGCAGCTGCATCAGGGAAACGGCCAGGGCGGCCACATAGGTCATGGCGGCAGCCCACAGCACCTTCTTGGCGGCGGTGCTTTCCTCTGCGTTCAGCAGGCCGCAGGCCTGGATACCGGCCATGGCGCGATTGCTGGCATTGAATTCCGTGGGCAGAGTCACCAGCTGGAACAGGGTGACAAGGCCGAAGCAGGCCACGCCCACGTAAGCCAGATTCACGAAGAATGCCCCCGCAGAGCTGAACAGGATACCGATCAGCACCAGGGGAAAGGCGATCTTGGAACCGAAATTGCAGATGGGAACGATGGCATTTCGAATCGCCAGAGGGCGATAACCGGCAGCGTGCTGCACCGCATGGCCGGCTTCATGAGCAGCGACACCCACAGCGGCGGCGGAAGTGCTTCCGAACACGCTGTCGGACAGGCGCAGCACCCGGCTTTGAGGGTCGTAATGGTCCGTCAGGTCTCCTCTGACCCGTTCGATGGGCACGCTCCGCAGGCCGTTGGCATCCAGAATGGCCCGGGCGGCATCGTAGCCGCTCACGTTCCGGGACGTTCCTGTTTGGGAATACTTTTTAAAGATGGAATTGACCCGCATCTGCGCCCAGCTGGCGAAAAGTACTGCAGGCAATACCAGAATGATATAGGTCCAATCGATATACATGGTTTCCCTCCTTATGCGGTAGGTTTATTATCCCCATGTTTTACGAAATACATCGTGGCGAAGGCTGCCAGTACGAAGAAGCAGCCGTAGGGGAAGAGCACGGTCATACCCAGCTTATCCATGAGGATACCGGAAAGGACCGGAGTCAGGGTCTGGGCAGCCATGCTGGCGGTGTAGTAGAATCCGGTGTATTTGCCCACCTGGTCACCCTTGCACAGCTCTACCACCATGGGATAACTGTTGACATTGATGGTGGCCCAGCCCATGCCGGCCAGAACGAAAAGGGCGTTCATGACGATGGGGCTGCTGCCGGCACGCAGGAAGGAAGCGGCCAGGAATGCGGTGCCCAGCATTAGGACACCGGCCAGGATGGTCTTTCTGCGGCCCACCTTGGAGGCGATCATCCCCACGGGCAGATAGGCCACGATGGCGGCAGCGGAGGCGATGGTCAAGGTCATGTTGTAATCCAGGTTCAGAACGCTGCTGGCGTAGACGGAATACTTGCTGGTAACGGCGTTATACCCCAGATACCAGAGCACGACGGAAGCCAGGATCAGCAGCAGGGAGATCATTTTCTCTCTGGGCAGCTTTTCGCTCTTTGCAGGAGTTTCGGCAGGTGCGGTCTCGGCGGCTGCGATCCCCACTTCTTCTTCGGGGGTATCGGCTCCGGTGTCCAGACCCAGGCGGGCGCTTTCCGCTTCCATTTCTTCCACGAACTTGGGCTCCTTCACACGCCACAGGAAGATCAGAAGGGCGATCAGCATCAGCGCACCGATGCAGCTGAAGAAGCTGCCGTAGCTCATGAGGGCATTCTGGGCTTTGCCGGTGCCGAAGACCATGCCCAGCACCAGGACGGTGATGCCGCCCAGGGCACCCATCAGGTTGATGATGGCGTTGGCCTTACTGCGCAGAGGCTTGATGGTCACGTCGGGCATCAGGGCGACTGCGGGGCTGCGGAAGGTGGCCATGGAAAGCAGCAGGCCGAAGAGCAGAATCACGAAAATGATGAGGGGGGTCTGGTTTTCTGCGGTGACCGCTGCGGCATAGGCCTGACGGGCGGGAACCACGTAGTCGGTATAATCGGCAGTGGTTTTACCGTTTTCATCGAACATGGTAATGGCGGTGTATTCGGATTTGGAGAAAGCATCCTGCAGCACTACTTCCTTGCCGCCGGGAGTCTGGATGGTCAGGTCTGCATCGTAGAGGATCTCCTGAGCGGCGGGTTCGTCGGGAGCCACCAGATCCAGCTGCTTCAGCTGCAGCATATCGGCGAAGGTCAGCAGCAGCAGGAAGCAGACGGCCAGAATGGTGCCGATCTTGATGAAGGGCGTTCTGCGTCCGCTCTTGCTCTTGCACTTATCGGACAGGTTGCCGAAGAGGGGGAGCAGGAACAGGGCCAGCACGTTGTCGATGGCCATGATGACACCGGACCAGCTCTGAGACATGCCGAACTTGTCGGTCAGCATCTTGGGAATGATGGTATCGTAGGCCTGCCAGAACAGACTGATCAGAAAGAAGGCGAAGCCGACGAAAATAGTGCGTTTGTAATTGAGTTTCATGGGGTGATGTTCCTCCCTTTTGTTTTCTCGAAAATAAAACTGGATAAAATATCCTACATTATAGTGTAACGGATTCCGCTGTCCATTTCAAGATTTTGCATACAATATGGAAGAAAGTTCACGGAAAATTAACATCTTTTTTCCGTGTGGTGCCGAAAAGAATTGCCGTAAGGCTTCGCCTGGTGTAAGATGGAAAAAAGGCGGCGCCGAATAACAGATCTGGCGCCGCCTGCACAAGCGGCGCGTCAGAATTTGCAGCGCCGCGGATCGTGCCGGCCGGAGGCCGGCTTCATAAGGAGAATTTGGGATGAGTACACTTGCAAGAACATTGATCGCTTCCGCCGCCGGCCTTACCGCCGCCGCAGCCACCGCCGGGCTTTTCACCTTCCTGGTGGCTCCCGGAAAATCCTCGGAAGCCCTGCGCCGTCCGTTCTACGGGCAGAACCTGGCCCATCGCGGCCTTCATACAGAAGATAAATCCGTTCCGGAAAATTCCCTGCCCGCCTTCGTGGATGCCGCCTGCAAGGGCTACGGCTCCGAGCTGGATGTCCGCATGACCGCCGACGGTCAGGTGGTGGTGTTCCACGACGAAACCCTGGACCGGGTCTGCGGTGTTTCCGCCAAGGTGGAAGACCTGACCTGGGAAGAACTGAAGAAGCTCCGCCTCTGCGGCACCAATTACGGCATTCCGCTGTTCTCTCAGGTGCTGGAGATGGTGGGCGGCAGAGCTCCTCTCCTGGTGGAACTGAAAAGCTGCCGCCAGAAAAAGGAACTTTGCCGCAAGGTCTACGAAATGCTGAAAGCCTACGACGGCGAGTACTGCATCGAAAGCTTTGACCCCTCTTTGGTGCGCTGGTTCAAGGTCAATGCCCCCGAAGTGCTTCGCGGCCAGCTGGCCTCCGCCCCCGAAACCCTGGGGAAGGGGAAGAAGTACTGGCCCGCACTTCTGCTCGGCAATCTTCTGACCAACTTCCTGACCCGGCCCCACTTCATCGCCTACGGCATCGGCCGGGTGCCCAACCTGGTAAAGCTGTGCCACCGTATGGGAGCCATGCGGTTCGCCTACACCTCTCTGGACCCCTCCGCAGAGGAAACCAACGACGCTGTGATCTTCCAGTTCTACGCTCCGCAGCCCCGCTACAAATGATCCGGCTGCCAGCCCTTCGCCCCTGAAAGGAGATTTTCGTGACCACTTCCACAAAAGATCTGCAGACCCTTCTGCAAAACGCACCCCAAACCGCCTCTCCCCAGGAACCCTATGCCGAAGAACTGGCCCGCTGGCAAAAGGAGCTTCCTCTGGGAAAATACCGTCATTTCAAGGGTTCCGAGTATCGCCTATTAACGATTGGTCTTTCTTCCGAAACCACGGAGGTGCTCTGCATCTACCAGGCCCTCTACGGCGACCGCCTGATCTGGGTGCGGCCCGCCGCCATGTGGAACGAGCACGTGGAGCGGGAGGGCTACAGCGGTCCCCGCTTCGCTTATGTGGGAGATTAGACTCTTAAAGTTGTTTCTTTCTCAGCGGCTTTAAATAGTCTTTCTTGAACTCTCTGGTGGAGCAAAAGAACTCTTCTTCTGACTGAGAGAAGTTCTTTTGCTCCATCTTTTTTGCAAGAAGTTCCAGTGTGCAGAATAGGTCTGCAACCTGAAATAACGTGTAGTCGATCGGACGTACTTTGCGAAATTCCACATTTGAAAACAGTGCGTTAAATACCGATACCAAAATCTTTGTCAGCTCAATTTGCCCGTTATCGTAATACACAAAGATGCGGTCAAATTCGTTGAAGAACGCCATTTTGGTTTGCAGCGTCGCTGATAGTTTTCGGGAAATCTTCGCCGCCAATGTAATTTCATCACGGCACTCTTTTTTCTCGATCAAAACGCTGATATACCGTATGTCTATTTTTCGGGTAAACGGAACCAGTGTATTGAACAGGCTGCGTCTTTTCTCACGGGTTTCATTCTCGTAAATCGCTTCCCGTCGAATCAGCGGCCCGGTATGAATTGCGTGATGCACAAAGCCTTTTTCCTGAATCCGTCTTTCTAATTTATCGATTTCTTCGCGTAAAGGAACGCTTTGATCATGGAGCACAAGCGTCACGATATAATAGGGTGAATGTTTTGCAAAAGCGCCAAAATCTCCGGATTCATCAACAAAAATACTAAGCGTTTCTTTCTTCACAACGTCTCCTTTTGCAATAAAAAATGGCGGGGACTTTCCCCGCCGGTAGGTGGACCAGGGCCTTTCGGCCAGCCCTACACTGCAGCAATTACTGCATTTTTATTGTACCTTTATGGTAACGAAAAATGCCCCTGTTGTCAATAGATTTTCAACAGCCTCGCGGGATATTTTACATTATATGGAAATTACCCCATCTTGTCAACCCGATAAAAAGACCCGGTCCTGTGACCGGGTCTTTTGTTTGTGCGTCTTGCGCGCCCCGGATCAGGAGGCGCGCTTTTTTCAGCGCAGAGCGCTTATTTCATTGCAACCAGCTTGCGGACAGCGGCTTCGATGTCCTTTGCGGTCAGCTTGTATTCTGCCATCAGTTCTGCGGGCTTACCGGAACGGCCGAATACATCCAGAACGCCGATCATTGCCATGGGAACGGGGCAGGGAGCACCTGCTGCGCCGCCGGTGGTGATCACTTCGGCAACAGCGCCGCCCAGACCACCCTTGATGGTGTGTTCTTCAGCGGTGACGATGGCGCCGGTTTCTTCAGCGGCTGCCAGAACGGCTGCTTCGTCCAGAGGCTTGATGGTGTGCATATCCAGAACGCGGACCAGGATGCCGTCTTCTGCCAGAGCGTCAGCGGCCAGCAGAGCTTCTTCCACCATGATGCCGGTGGCGATGATGGTGGCATCGTGGCCGTCCTTCAGCTGTACTGCCTTACCGATTTCCAGTTCGGCATCTGCTGCATAGCGGACGGGAACGCCGGCGCGGCCCAGACGAACATAGACGGGGCCGTACAGTTCGGCAGCCTTGTTCAGCAGGATCTTTGCGGAAGCTGCATCGGCGGGGTTCAGAACGGTCATGCCGGGGATGGCTCTCATCAGGGCCAGGTCTTCCACGCACTGGTGGGTTGCGCCGTCTTCGCCGACGGTGATACCGGCGTGGGTTGCGCAGATCTTTACATTGGCATGGGGGTAGCCGATGGAGTTACGGATGATTTCGTAAGCGCGGCCTGCAGCAAACATAGCGAAGGTGCTTGCGAAGGGGATCTTGCCGGAAACGGCCAGACCTGCTGCCATGCCGTACATATCCTGTTCGGCGATACCGGCGTTGAAGAAACGGTCGGGGAATTCAGCCTTGAACAGCTTGGTCATGGTGGAGCCGGACAGGTCAGCGTCCAGAACTACGATGTTTTCATTTTTGGCGCCCAGGGCTGCCAGTTCTTCGCCATATGCCTGGCGAGTTGCGATCTTATCTGCCATTACAGGGTACCTCCTCTTATTTCAGAGCAGCTGCAGCTGCTTCCAGTTCTGCCATGGCCTGGTTGTACTGCTCTTCGTTGGGAGCCTTACCATGCCAGCCGGCGTTGTTTTCCATGAAGGAAACGCCCTTGCCCTTGACAGTCTTTGCTACGATAACGGAGGGCTTGCCCTTGACCTGTGCAGCCTTTTCCAGAGCTTCCAGGATGGCATCCATGTCGTGGCCGTCGATCAGCTGAACGTCCCAGCCGAAAGCTGCGAACTTTTCGTCGATGGGTCTTACGGTCATAACGTCGTCGTTCTTACCGTCGATCTGCAGACCGTTCCAGTCTACGATGGCGGTCAGGTTGTCCAGGTGATAGTGACCTGCGGACATAGCAGCTTCCCAGACCAGACCTTCCTGCAGTTCGCCGTCGCCCAGCAGAGCGTAAACGCGGGGCTGCTTGCAGCAATCGCACTTCTTGTCCAGCTTGCCGGCCAGTGCCATGCCAACTGCGCAGGAGATGCCCTGGCCCAGAGAACCGGTGGACATTTCTACGCCGGGGATGTTCTTCATATCGGGGTGACCCTGCAGTCTGCTGTCGATCTTACGCAGACCCCACAGTTCTTCCTTGTCGAAGTAGCCTCTTTCAGCCAGCACTGCGTAGAGCAGGGGAGCTGCATGGCCCTTGGACAGAACGAACTTGTCGCGGCCTTTCATCTTGGGATTTTCGGGGTCGATGTTCATCACATTGAAGTACAGGGCGGTGGCGATGTCGGTACCGGAAAGGGAACCGCCGGGATGACCGGACTGGGAGTGATACAGGGACTTAACGATGTCCTTGCGAACCTCGACTGCTTTCGCCCGGAGGGCGTCAGAACTGAGTTTCATTTTTTGTTCCTCCTGAGAATAAAAAGTTTAAAAAAATAACTTATTTGAACAGCTGCGGAAAACTCAGCCCAGGGCTATCGTCCCAGACCAAAGCTGTTTTTTACACGCTTCAGAACCACTTCTGCGATGGCGTTGGCGCGTTCTGCACCGTCGTCCAGGATCTTCAGCAGTTCTTCGGAATTGCGGATCTCGGCATAGCGCTGCTGGATGGGAGCCAGAGCGTCCACGGTCACTTCCACCAGATCCTTCTTCAGGGTGCCGTAACCGGCGCCTTCGTATTTCTGTTCCAGTTCGGGGATGGGAGTGCCGGTGAAGGTGCTGTAGATGGACAGCAGGTTGCTGATGCCGGGCTTGTTTTCGATATCGTAGCGGATGATGCCTTCGCTGTCGGTGGTGGCACGCATGATGGCCTTCTTGATCTTGGCGGGCTCATCCAGCAGGGAGATGCGGGACAGGGGATTTACGGCGCTCTTGCTCATCTTGGAGGTGGGATCGTCCAGAGACATGATGCGGGCACCGCTCTTCATGAAGCGGCCGTCGGGTACCACGAAGGTGCCGGGGTACTTGCCGTTGACACGGTTTGCCAGGTCGCGGGTCAGTTCGATGTGCTGCTTCTGGTCATTGCCTACGGGTACGATGTCGGTATCGTAGAGCAGGATGTCGGCAGCCATCAGCACCGGGTAGGTGAAGAGGCCGGTGGGAGCAGATTCCCGGCCCTTGTTCTTCTGCTTGAACTGGGTCATGCGGGAAAGCTCACCCGTATAGGAATTGCAGGTGAGGATCCAGGAAAGTTCCGTATGGGCGGAGACTTCGGACTGGACGAAGACGATGGCCTTCTTGGGGTCGATGCCCACTGCCAGGTAGAGAGCCGCCACATCCAGAATGTGCTGGCGCAGCTCCTTGGGGTCCTGGGGAACGGTGATGGCATGCTGGTCTACGATGCAGTAGATGCAGTCTGCCTGGTCCTGCAGCTCCACGAACTGCACCAGAGCGCCCAGATAATTGCCGATGTGGATGTTGCCGGTGGGCTGCACGCCGGAGAAGACTCTGGGGCGCTTTTCGCCGGGGGAGACGATGCTCATCTGTAAAATTCCTCCTTGAATTTTTCTTTTAAACGTTTTTCCATGCGGGAGACGGACATCTGGGATACGCCCAGCTCGTCCGCGATCTCCTGCTGTGTTTTTTCCTCCAGGAAACGCCGCCGGAAAACGGTGCGTTCCTGTTCCGTAAAGCCGGCCACCACCGAACGGATGAAATCCGCATTCTCGAAGGCGGTGTAGCCCGCTTCATGATGGGAGGCGTACTTTTCCAAAGCCGGTGCTTCTTCGCCGTCGCCGTCCCCTTCAAAGGTTTGCTGCAGAGAGTAGGCCCCGTAGGCCTTGCCGCTTTCCATGGCTTCCAGCAGTTCTTCCTGGGACACTTCCAGATACTCTGCCAGTTCGCTCAGCTTGGGTGTGCGGCCCAGCTTGTTCTCCAGAAATTCTCTGGCTTCGGGAAGCTTTACCGACAGCTCTTTCAGCCGGCGGGGAACCTTCATGGCCCAGCCCTTATCCCGGAAGTGACGCTTGATCTCTCCGATGATGGTGGGGGTAGCAAAGCTGGTGAACTCGAAGCCCCGCTCGGGGTCGAACCGCTCCACGGCAAGGACCAGAGCCATGGAGGCCACCTGATAGAGGTCCTCCTTCTCCACGCCCTTATTCATATATTTTTTTATGAGAATCTCCACCAGGTACAGGTTCAGTTCCACGATCCGGTTCCGCAGTTCCACGGAACGGGTCTTCTGGTACTCCTGAAACAGTTCCCGGGTCTTCTCTTCCGATGCTCGCGCCATACGCAGTTCCTCGATTCAGCTACTTTACGTACTTGATCATCCGAATGCCGGAACCAACTTCCGGCTCCTCGAACACCGAAACTTCATCCATGAACGCCTTCAGCATGAAGATGCCCAGGCCTTCGTGTTTTGTGCATTCCACGCAGGAATCTTCCCGCACCTGGAAATGGCAGCCGCCCTCCCGGTCCAGAACGGACACGGTGAGGCGACGGTCGCCCAGCTCGCAGGTCACTTCGTACAGGCCCAGGCCGCCGGTGCCGGGGCAAATGGCCTTGCTGCAGGCTTCGGAAACAGCCATTTTAATGTCTTCCACTTCTTCCACATTAAAGCCTGCGCCACCGGCGATCAGCGAAATGGCCACACGCACAGGGCCAATGTATTCCGGTTTCCCGGGAACGATGAATTTAATGGAATCATTCATGGCAATTCTCCTTTGGTTACATCAGGGTCAGCTGGTCGGAGTCGGCGTCCTTGGCCTTACCCTTCTTGGCAGGGGCTTCCTGCGCAGGGGGTTCCGGGCTGCCGTCTTCGTCCTCGCTGTCATCGCGGGCCACCTTGGCCATGGCGATGATATTGGCATCGTCTTCTACCCGCATGATCTTAACGCCCTGCGTTGCTCTGCCCAGACGGGAGACCTCAGAGGCGGGGATGCGGATGATGACGCCTTCGGAATTGATCAGCATCACTTCGTCATCGTCGGCCACCACCATGGCACCGATCAGATAACCGGTCTTGCTGAATTTGCTCTTATCGTAGGTCAGGAGGCCCTTGCCGCCTCTGGCCTGTACCTTATAGTCCTTCACGGCGGTACGCTTACCGAAACCGGCGCTGGTGACCACCATCAGTTCTTCGTTCTTTTCGGCCAGTTCCATGGAAACAACTTCGTCGTCCTTTTCCAGGTCGATGGCGCGGACGCCGCCGGCCAGTCTGCCCATGGGCCGTACGTCTTCTTCGCTGAAGCAGATGCACTTGCCCTTCTTGGTAACGATGATGACATTGCTGGTGCCGGAGGTTTCCTTGATGCCGATCAGTTCGTCGCCGTCCTTCAGGTTGATGGCGATGAGGCCGGTCTTCCGGTTGGTGTCGAACTGGGCCATATCGGTCTTCTTGATGGTACCCTGCTTGGTGACAGCGATCAGGTAGTGGTTTTCGCTGAATTCCTTGATGGGAATGACGGCGGTGACCCGTTCACGCTGCATCAGGTTCAGGAAGTTGACGATGGGAGTACCCTTGGCGTTTCTCTGTGCTTCGGGGATCTCGTAAGCCTTGATTCTGTGAGCCTTACCGGTGTTGGTGAAGAACATCAGATAATCGTGGGTGGAGGTGATCAGCAGCTTCTTCACGAAGTCGTTTTCTCTGGTGGTGAGGCCGGTGATGCCCTTGCCGCCGCGCTTCTGGGCCTTGTAGGTGTCGGCAGACACTCTCTTTACATAGCCCAGGTGGGTCAGGGTGATGGCCACCTTTTCCTCTTCGATCAGGTCTTCTTCTTCGAATTCTTCTGCGGCAGCCTGGATCTTGGTGCGGCGCTTGTCGCCGTACTTTCTCTTGACTTCTTCCAGTTCTTCCTTGATGACACCCATCAGGACAGCGCGTTCGCTGAGGATCTTCTTGAACCAGGCGATCTGTTTCATCAGTTCTGCATACTCCGCTTCGATCTTTTCCCGTTCCAGACCCTGCAGACGGCGCAGCTGCATATCCAGGATGGCCTGGGCCTGCACGTCGGAGAGGCCGAAGCGGTCCATCAGGCGCTGCTTGGCATCGCTGTAGGCTTCGCGGATGGTCTTGATGACTTCGTCGATGTTATCCAGGGCGATGCGCAGACCTTCCAGAATGTGAGCACGGGCTTCGGCCTTACGCAGGTCGTAACGGGTGCGTCTTGTGACCACGTCTTCCTGGTGCTTGATGTAGTGGGACAGGATCTCTTTCAGGTTCAGCAGCTTGGGCTCGCCGTCTACCAGCGCCAGCATGATCATGCTGTAGGAACCCTGCAGCTGGGTGTGCTTGAAGAGTCTGTTGAGGGTGATCTGGGGGTTGGCGTCTCTCTTCAGTTCGATGACGATCCGCATACCCTTGCGGTTGGATTCGTCGCGGATGTCGGAGATGCCGTCCAGCTTCTTTTCCTTTACCAGTTCGGCCATGCTTTCGATCAGTCTGGCCTTGTTGACCTGGTAGGGGATCTCGGTGACAACGATGCGCTGTCTGCCGCGGGTATCTTCTTCGATTTCGGTGACGGCGCGTACCAGGACCTTGCCCTGGCCGGTCTTATAGGCTTCCTTCGCACCGCTCTTGCCCAGAATGATGGCACCGGTGGGGAAGTCGGGACCCTTGACGAACTTCATCAGGTCGGTGATGTCCGCATCTTCGTTATCGATCAGATAGGTGGTGGCGTCGATGACTTCGGTCAGGTTGTGGGGCGGGATGGAGGTTGCCATACCGACGGCGATACCGTTGCTGCCGTTGACCAGCAGGTTGGGGAAGCGGGCGGGCAGCACCTCGGGTTCCCGTTCTTCACCGTCGAAGTTGGGCACCATGGTGACCGTTTCCTTCTTGATGTCCCGGAGCATTTCCAGGGCGAAGGGAGTCATTCTGGCTTCGGTGTAACGCATGGCTGCGGCACCGTCGCCGTCCACGGAACCGAAGTTGCCGTGGCCGTCTACCAGAGTGTAGCGGATGTTGAAATCCTGTGCCAGCCGTACCATGGCGTCGTAAACGGAGGAGTCACCGTGGGGGTGATACTTACCCAGAACTTCACCGACGATACGGGCGGATTTCTTATGCGGCTTGTCCGGGGTCATACCCAGTTCGGACATACCGTAGAGGATTCTTCTGTGTACCGGCTTCAGGCCGTCCCGGACATCGGGGAGAGCACGGGCCACGATAACGCTCATGGCATAGTCGATGTAAGAAGTTTTCATTTCGTGGTGGATCTCGGTCTGGATCAGTCTGCTGTCTTCCAGAAGCGTGCCCACAGTCTTGCTTTTATCAGCCATTTCTTATGCCCTCCTTTCTTAGATATCCAGATTCTTAACGTACTTGGCGTTGTCTTCGATGAACTTCCGGCGAGGGGGAACCTTATCGCCCATGAGGATGGTAAAGATCTCGTCGGCGGCGGTGTCGTTATCCACGGTAACCTGGATCAGAGTCCGCTTGTCGTAGTCCATGGTGGTTTCCCACAGCTGCTCTGCGTCCATTTCACCGAGGCCCTTATAGCGCTGGGGGGTCTTGATTTCGCCCTTGCCTTCGGCCTGCAGATCGCGGATCAGCTTCTGCTGTTCTTCTTCGGAATAGGTGTAGAACACTTCCTTGCCGCGCTCGGTGCGGTAGAGGGGAGGCTGTGCGATGTACACGTAGCCGCCTTCGATCAGGGGCTTCATGTGACGGTAGAAGAAGGTCAGCAGCAGGGTACGGATGTGTGCACCGTCAACGTCGGCGTCGGTCATGATGACGATCTTGTGGTAACGGAGCTTTTCTTCGTTGAAGTTTTCGCCGATACCGCAGCCGAAAGCGGTGATCATGTTCTTGATTTCGTCGGAGTTGAGCATTCTGTCCAGACGAGCCTTTTCCACGTTCAGGATCTTACCTCTGAGAGGCAGGATGGCCTGGCGCTTACGGTCTCTGCCCATCTTGGCGGAGCCGCCTGCGGAGTCACCTTCTACCAGGAAGATTTCGCACTGGGAGGGATCCTTTTCGGAGCAGTCTGCCAGCTTACCGGGCAGGGCGATGGTGTCCAGAACGCCCTTGCGGCGGGTCAGTTCTCTGGCCTTTCTTGCGGCTTCACGGGCGCGGGAAGCGCGCAGGCATTTATCCAGAATGATCTTGGCCTGTGCGGGGTTTTCTTCCAGGAATGCCATCAGATTATCGGTGGTGGCAGCTTCCACGAAACCGCGCATTTCGCTGTTGCCCAGCTTGGTCTTGGTCTGGCCTTCGAACTGGGGCTCGGTCAGCTTGACGGATACGATGGCGGTGAGGCCTTCGCGTACGTCTTCGCCGGTGAGACCGTCATCGTTTTCCTTGATGATCTTGGCCTTGCGGGCGTAATCGTTCATCACCTTGGTGAGGGCGATCTTGAAGCCCACCATGTGGGTACCGCCTTCGGTGGTGTTGATGTTATTGGCATAGGAAAGCAGGAGTTCGTTGTAGCGGTCCGTGTATTGCATGGACACTTCCATTTCGTACTCCTTCTTCTTGTTTTCGAAATAAATGATGTCGGGGTGGATGGCTTCCTTGTTCTTGTTCAGGTGTGCCACGTATTCCCGCAGACCGCCTTCGTAGTGGAAGACTTCGCTCTTCTTGCGGCCGTCCCGTTCGTCCTTCAGGCTGATCTTGATGCCCTTGTTCAGGAACGCCATTTCGCGGAGGCGATGTTCCAGGGTATCGTAATCGTAAACGGTATCGTCGAAGATCTCGGGGTCGGGCTTAAAGGTGGTCTTGGTACCGGTCTTCTTGGCTTCGCCCACGATCTCCAGCTTGCTGGTGGTCTTGCCCTTAGCATAGGTCTGACGGTAAATGTTTCCGTTTCTCTTGACCTCAACTTCCATGAACTCGGACAGGGCGTTTACAACGGAGGCACCGACGCCGTGGAGACCGCCGGAGACTTTGTATCCCCCGCCGCCGAACTTACCGCCGGCGTGCAGAACGGTGTGAATGACTTCCACTGCGGGAATGCCCAGCTTGGGGTGGATATCCACAGGCATACCACGACCGTCGTCGATGACTTCGATGGCATTGTCTTTCAGAATGGTGACGGCAATGCTCTTGCAGTAGCCGGCCAGGGCTTCGTCGATACTGTTGTCTACGATTTCGTAAACCAGGTGGTGAAGACCTCTGGGACCGGTGCTGCCGATGTACATACCGGGGCGTTTACGGACAGGATCCAGACCCTCCAGGACCTGTATCTGCTCCGCATTATATTCTTGTTCTTTTATATTTGCTGCCATGTGTTTTTTTCCTCACTTTGCAAATTTGAATTCAAATGACATACACTCATTATTATAGCAAAACGAGCCCTTAAATTCAATCAAAAATCGCCGATTTGACGGACTTTTTCTCTGCGCTCGACCACCACCACGGGCACAAATCTTTTCAACAGAAATTCCTTTTAGCAGAGGCTTTTCGTTGCAAATTCCACACTGTTTTCCTTCTGCCCCCTGCAATCGAAGGTCTGGAGCGGATTTTTCAAAAAAAGAATTTTTACGCACCATTTATTTCGTAAAACGAAACGATTTTTTCTTTTTTCAAGCCAATTTTCCGAAAAAATCCTTTTTCTTTTAAAATTCTTCCCTTTACTTATAAAATCTGTTCATTTTTCCAGTGAAATATGCCAGTTTTATCCAAATCATGGTGCGTTATTTTCAAAAAAACGAAAATCCCGCTCCACACCTCCTGCAACCGAATTATATTCATCCTTCACGACGCAATCGGCGAAACAAGAAAAAAGGACGAAAGTGATTTCTTTCGTCCTTTTTCTGTAATCTGTTAGAATAACGAACGGTTTTATATTCGCTTTTCTTCTTTTGCAAAGTCTATTCACTTTCCTGAAGGATATAGAGCTTCGATCCATAATTCAGAACGAAGCCGGTTTCCTCAGAGCCTCCAACGATGGAGATCATTGTTTGTTCCCACGCATCCTCCGTGGTTTTATGAGTGCTATAAGTTAAATCATCCAGATTGAACAGTATCAGTTTTCCCTCTCTTCGCTCTGTTGCCAGCAGCGTATTTCCGATCAGGCCCCACGGATGATGGATATTCGGAAGCGGTGAATTTCCAATCATGCTCAAAACCTTTTTTTCGCGATCGAAAAACAAATAGTATCCCTTCGTATTATCAATATTCGAATCCCACCAAATATATTCGTCGCTGGCAACGAGTGCCTGCATGGTAAACACTTTATGAGGGAGTTCAAATTCTTCTTTCGTTTTTTCTTTCTCCAGGTCGTAGATGATCAGTTTGTCGTTGGTATCTTTTCCCTTAAGATAATAAATCAACTCGCTGCCGTTTACAGTAAAATCGTAATTTGTCAGATCTTCCGGAAGAACCACCGGTTCCATGGTTTTCAGATTCGTTGCCTCGATGGGTCCTTGGTTATGAGCATCTTTTATTTCCCAAATCAAATAATCGTCTCTCAACATGAACCAATTGCTGCTGATTTCCTTACCCTGACCGATTTGCTGCATTTCTTTGCTTTCTTTATCATACAAACAAACCTGTTCATTTCCGCTTTCTTTTTCTTTCCGGATCCACACAATAAAATCATCGTTCACCCGGACGCTGAGATAATAAGAAAAACCCGGATCATTGTTGATGAGTTCAGAGGTTCGCGTTTCGGGATCGTATACCCAAAGAGCAGCATTGCAGACCAAATGCCCGCCGCTTTCAGGAGCTTCGTTTGAGCTATAATAGATTTTTCCATCTGCATCTACGGCTATCGGAGACTTTTGGACCAACCAGCCTTCTTTTTCCGATTCTGCAGGCAGTTCTATATTTTGCACCTGCACCGTCATTGTTTCTTTCGTGTCTTCTTTGATCAAATTGCTGACATCCTGAATCGGATCCTTTTTGTTGCTCTGATTATCATCCTGATTGTTGTTCTGAACCTTATTTTCTTCATCATTTTGATTTTCGAACCGATTCTTCTCTGGATCGTCCGTTTCATTCATAACAGGCAGAGAACAGGCAGACAGCAGCAAAATCAGCACAAGTAAAAAGACGAAATAACATTTTTTTCGCATTGTGTCCTCCTTTCCGTCTTGCTGTAAAGAAAACATTTTTTCTTCATCCTATCATTTCTTTTTTCGCTGTGCAATCTCCGGAAAGAAGCTTAATGGATGCGTAATCGTATTGTAATTTAAAACCCCCGGCGAGCAATGCTTCTGCCGGGGGTTCCGTTATTCAATTTACTGAGGGATATTGTCCTGTCTGCGGATCTTCTTGGTGGTGGTCTTTACGAATTCCGTTTCACGGATGGTGATCTTGTGGACCCGTTTGTAGCTGGGGATCTTGCGGTTTACTTCCGCAATGGCATCCTTCAGCAGCAGATAGGTGTCTTCGTCCACGGGTGCGTGGCCCAGCTTTTCCTCCACGGCTTCCAGGTCGGGAATGACCTGCACGGCCACCAGAGTGCCTTCGCCCTGGCCTTCATCATTATCCGTTTCCAGACCGTAGACCATGCATTCCTTGATGTAGGGGATGACGGAGAGGTACTGTTCGATCTCTTCGGGATAGATGTTCTTGCCGGTTTTGGTGACGATGACGTTCTTCTTGCGGCCGGTGATGTAGACCCAGCCCTGCTCGTCCACGAAGCCCAGATCACCGGTATAGAACCAGCCGTCTTTCAACACTTCCGCGGTTTCTTCGGGCATATTGTAGTAGCCCATCATCACATTGGGACCCTTGTAAAGGATCTCGCCGATGCCGTCTTCATTGGGATCCAGAATGCGGATCTCGCCTTCGGGAATGACGGGGCCGCAGGACCCTGCCTTCTTATAGCGATCCACGTATTCGGGCGTACCGGCGACCAGCGGTGCGGTCTCGGTGAGGCCGTAACCCTGAAGCACTTCAAAGCCCATATCCAGGAACCCTCTCAGAACATTGGGATCGATGGCAGCAGCGCCGGTGACCAGAAGACGGAGCTTTCCGCCGAAGGGCTTCTTTACGGATTTCATCAAAAGGGACGCGGTATCTACACCGAGCGCGGTTTTCAGACCCTTGCGGACACCGATCAGCTTCTTCAGAATGGCGGCCTTGCCGCTCTTCTTGGCCTGCTTCCAGATTTTATCGTATACGGATTCGAAGATCAGAGGAACACCCACCAGGATGCTGGCTTTGCATTCTTCCATGTTCTTGGTCACATATTTGAGACCTTCGCAGAAGGCGATGGAACCGCCCTGGTAAAGCACCAGCATATTGCCCAGAGTGGATTCGAATGTATGATGGATGGGCAGAATGGAAAGACTGCGGTCGTCTTCTTTCAGTTGCAGAAGGCGGCTGCTGTTTTTCACATTGGAAACCAGATTCCGGTGGCTCAGCATAACACCCTTGGGCACGCCGGTGGTACCGGAAGTGAAGAGCAGGCTGCACAGGGTTTCCGGATCGATGGTTTGATCCAGATAGCTCCTGTCCCCGGCTTCCAGCAATTTGCGGCCTTCCTCCAAAAGGTGTGCCAGGGTATTGGGATCTTCTGCGTTATCTTTTTCGCTGTAGACTTCCATTTTGATCTGCAGGGGAACAGGGCAGTCTTCCAGCTTCTTTGCCTGGCTGGAGGTATAGAAAATCGCTTTGCAATCTGCGGTTTCCACCAGATTCAGGATTTCTTCGGGCTGCAGTTCCTTATCCAGAGGAACTACAGTGCCGATGCCGCAGGCCACAGCGAAATACGCCAGCATCCACTGGTAGCAGCTGTCGCCCATAACGGCGATCTTGCTGCCTGCAAGCCCCAGATCCAACAGTTTGGTTCCGAGAGCATCCACATCGGCGGCAAGCTGAGCATGGGTCAGTTCCAGATAAGGGCCGCCCTTTTTTTCTTTATAAAGATAGGCGGGTTTGTCGCGGTAAAGCAGTGCCAGTTTCCGCACCAGATCTTTCAGATCGGTGATTTCGTATGTGGGGCACCACCGGGATTCGTCGTAGGGGTTCTTATAAACAGTGTCCATGTTTTTTTCCCTCTTTCTTATAAAATTGAATGTGGTTTTATATTAGCACGGGAGAAAGAAAGAATGCAAGGTTTTGTCTTTTTTAACCATCTTTCTTCACAAAAAAGTTTCTGGGGATGTTTTTTATCCACACTCTGTGGATAACTCTGTGGAAACATTGATTTTCTCACGTTTTTTGTCCACACGCCTGTGGATAGTCCTGTGGGTTATTTTTTCACGATCCTGTATTTTTGAATGTTTTCAAAAAATCCGCTTGCCTGTGGATAAATTCTTCTGTATAGTAAGGTATGCTAGACTGTATTAGGATTAGGGGAGTCTGGCCTTCAGGGGAAATTATCGGATCAAAGGACTCTTTGCGATGAAAAAAGAACTGCAGAAAAATTGGGAAAAGGCGCTGCCTTTTATCCAGGCCAATATGACAGAAGCCAGCTACGATATGTGGATCCCTCAGTTGAAACCGTATAGTTTCAATGAAGAAGAGGGTATTTTTACATTGATTTTGCCCGACTTCTTTTCCGAGACCCACGTAAACCGCTATTCCAATTTTATTGAACTGGCCCTTCACGAAGTTTACGGCCGCAACATTTCCGTCCGTTTCGCACACAGTGACGACGTTGCCGCCGCAAAACCCTACGGAAGCAACCTGATGAACGAGGAAATTTACCTGAATCCCCGGTATATTTTCAGTTCCTTCGTTGTGGGCAGCAACAACCAGTTTGCCTGGGCAGCTTCTCAGGCGGTTGCGGACAAGCCCGGCAAGGCCTACAACCCGCTGTTCCTTTACGGCGGTTCCGGTCTGGGCAAGACCCACCTGATGCACGCCATCGGTCACCAGGCCCGGAAGAAACCCCATACCAACGTGCTCTACGTTTCTTCGGAAATGTTCACCAACGAATTCATCAAGGCTCTCCGGAAAGGCAAAACCTCCGACTTCCGCGAAAAATACCGGAAAGTGGATGTTCTTCTCATCGACGATATCCAGTTCATTGCCGGTAAGGACAGCACCCAGGAAGAATTTTTCCACACCTTCAATGCACTTTACGAATCCGGCAAGCAGATCATCCTCACCTCCGACCGGAAGCCCAAGGAAATCAAAGATCTGGAAGAGCGTCTGGTTTCCCGTTTCGAATGGGGCCTCATGGCTGATATCCAGCCCCCCGAATACGAAACCAGAATGGCCATTCTGCAGAAAAAAGCGGAGCAGGAATTCATTCCTCCCACAGAGGATCTGATGGAAGTGATCGCCATGATCGCAGAACGGATCCCCTCCAACATCCGCGAACTGGAAGGTGCCTTCAACCGGGTCATCGCCTACGCATCCCTGACAGGGCAGCCCGTGAAGAAATCCATTGCAAAGGAAGCTCTCCGCGATATGTTCACCGCAGAAGAAGTGGTGGTCACCCCCGCTCTCATCAAAAAGCAGGTGGCAAAGCATTACGGGATCAAAGTTGCCGATCTGGATTCTTCCAAGCGTTCCCGGGATATCGCCTATCCCAGACAGATCGCCATGTATCTCTGCAGAGAAATGACCGGTCTTTCCTATCCCAACATCGGGGAAGCCTTCGGCGGCAGAGACCATACCACCGTCATGCACGCCTGCGAAAAAATCGCTTCCGAAATGCGTACCAACGATTCCCTCAAGATGGTCATCTCCGGACTGGAACACACCATCCGCGAAGAATAACTCACACCGCCTGTGGACAAAAATACGGACTTATCCACAGGGTTTTCAATAGGCTTTTCCGCCGGAAACCCGCATGAAACCGTTATCCACAGAACTTATCCACAAATCCACAGCCACTATTACTGATTCTTCTAAGAATAGAGTATAAAAATAAGGAGGCCGCCCCTATGAAGTTGTCCTGTAATCAAACTCTTCTTTCCAGAGCTCTGAACGTGACCGGCAAAGCCGT
The DNA here is from genome assembly GCA_015058215.1 of Clostridiales bacterium. Taxonomy (GTDB): domain Bacteria; phylum Bacillota; class Clostridia; order Peptostreptococcales; family Anaerovoracaceae; genus SIG262. The sequence continues at coordinate 7,628 of SVCU01000002.1, read as the reverse complement.
ATCTTCCAGAACCACCATTCCCATTCTGAAAGGGATCCTGCTGGAAGCTACTGCCGATGGTTTCCTGAAGCTCTCCGCATCCGATCTGGATATCAGCATCGAAAAGAAGATCCCCGTCACTGTGACCGAACCCGGTTCCATCGTGGTTTCCGCATCTCTCTTTACGGATATCATTAAAATGCTGCCCTCCGGTGAAGTGGAAATCACCGTAGATGAAGGAAACCAGGTTACCGTACAGTGCCTCACTTCCGAATACAGCATCGTTGGCCAGTCCGCCGACGAATTCCCCGGCACCGGTGAGATCAAAGAACAGGAAACCTTCGTCTTTGATAAGGCTCGTTTCCAGGATATGATCCGCAAAACCTCTTTTGCCGCCAGCATCGATGAATCCAAGGGCATCATCGTGGGCATTCTCATGGAACTTTCCGAAGGCGAAATGACTATGGTGGCTCTGGACGGTTTCCGCATGGCGGTGGCAAGAGACCAGGCTGCCAATCTGAAGCAGAAGAAGATCATCATCGCTGCCAGAATTCTGAACGAAGTGCAGAAGATCCTCTCCGATCTGGATGATTCCGCAGAAATCAAGCTGGTACTGGATGAAAAGAGAGGTGTCATCGCTGCAGAAGATACCAAGATCGTCATCCGTTTGCTGGAAGGCGACTTCATCCGCTATAAAGATATCCTGCCCAAGGATCACAAGTGCAGAGTAAAGGCAAACCGCAAGGAGCTGGCCGACAGCATCGAACGTGCATCCGTTATGGCAAGAAAGGGCAAGAACAACCTGATCAAACTCTCCATCAGCGATGATCGCATCCTGATTTCCTCCCGTTCCGAAGAAGGCTTCGTGAAAGAAGAACTCTTTGTGGAAAAGGAAGGGGACGATCTGGAAATCGGCTTCAATGCCAAGTTCATCCTGGATGTGCTGAAGGTGCTCTCCGATGAAGAAATCATCATCGACCTGAACACCAGCATCAGCCCCTGCCTGATCAAACCCCTGGAAGGCAACGCTTTCGAATATCTGATCCTGCCCGTCCGCATTTCCGGCTAAAACTATGTATTTTAAAGAACTTTCCCTGAAGGATTTCCGCAATTATCCGGAAGTATCTGTTCAGTTTCATCCAAAAGTGAATATCATTACGGGAGAAAATGCCCAGGGAAAGACCAATCTGATCGAGGCTCTCTACCTGATGAGCCTCGGAAAATCCTTCCGTACCTTCCGGGACGGCGAGCTGATCGCTTTCGGCAAGGATTTCTGCAGAGCCCGCAGCCTTTTTGAAAAAGAAGGGCAGGAAAGTTCTCTGGAATTCATTATTTCCGCAGAGGGAAAGGAAATCCGCAGCAACGGCGTTCGCCTGCAGAAAAATTCCGAGCTTCTTGAGAATGTGTACACGGTGATTTTTTCTCCGGAAGATTTAAAAATCGTGAAAGAAGAACCGGAAAAGCGCAGAAAGTTCATGGACCGTGAGCTTTGTATGATGGATCCTGTCTATTACAAGACTTTGGGTCGTTACAAAAAAGCTCTGGTGCAGCGAAACAATCTGCTGCGGGAGGATCATCCCAATAAAGATGTGATCATGGCCTGGAGTGAAGCCATGGCAAAGGAAGGGGCAAAAATCACTCTGCGCAGAAATGCCTTTGTGAAGCGCCTTTCGGAAGTCAGCAGCGATCTCCACAGCAAAATCACCCAGGGAAAAGAACTTCTTTCTCTGGAATACGAATCGGATCTGCCGGTTCTGGAAACCGAGGCGGCCCAGACCGAATACTACTACGAAAAAATGCAGAAGGATCTTGAAAAAGATCTGTTCCGCAGAACCACAGGTTCCGGTCCGCATAAGGACGATATCAAAATCTCCATCGGCGGTATCGATGCCCGTCATTACGGTTCCCAGGGCCAGCAGCGCACAGCTGCTCTTTCCCTGAAACTGGCGGAGATCGCTCTCATCCGGGAAGAAACCGGTGAAGATGCCGTATTGTTATTAGACGATGTGTTATCGGAACTGGACCCCAACCGTCAAACCTTTTTGCTGCAGTCCTTATCGCACGTGCAGCTTTTCATCACCACGGCGGAACTTTCCGAAGGGCTTCTGCAGAAGCTTCCGGAGTATCGGATTTTCGTGATTTCCGGCGGTCAGGTGGAAAAACAGTTTGACAATAATATAGTTGTTAATGTATAATTGTGAAGCGATTGTGCATTCCAATGTACATTCAATAAAAACAGAAACCAAAAGTTCGAATAAGGGAGGTGTACTATCATGGCAAAGATGACTTTTCAGCCCAAGAAGAAGCAGAGAAGCGTAGAACACGGTTTTCGTAAGAGAATGAGCACTAAGAACGGCAGAAACGTTCTGAAGAGAAGAAGACTGAAGGGCAGAAAATCTCTCACCGCATAAAGGCCTTTTGTGTGGTCTTTTTGCTTCCGAGGAGAATGAGAACCTATGCTGAAACCCAACATCCTGAGAAATAAGAAGGACTTTACCGCCTTATACAACAAAGGAAAATCCGTTGGCGGCCGGTACGTGGTCATATTCTACCGGAAAAACGGTTTATCTTTTAGCAGAAAGGCTTTTTTGGCGAGCAAAAAAGTTGGTAATGCCGTAAAGAGAAACAGAGCAAGACGATTGATGAAAGAGAGCTGCCGTATGCTCGAAGGCAGCTTCAAGTCTGGCTATGATCTGATTTTCATTGCCAGAAACACGATCAACAACACGAAATGTGCGGATGTGAAAAAATCAATTGAAGCCGCAATGAAACGAGTCGACCTGTTGGAACGAAAGTAATGGGGTGATTTGATGAAGAAAGTACTGATCCTGTTGATTCGGGGGTACCAACGATTCATATCACCCCTTTTTCCACCCAAATGCAGATTTTATCCAACCTGCTCCACGTATTTCATTCAAGCCCTTGAAAAATACGGGGTCATAAAAGGTTGTTGGCTCGGAATCAAACGAATTTCAAAGTGTCACCCCTTCCACGAAGGCGGTTACGATCCTTTGAAGTAAAAAACTTTTAGGAGGACACAGAATGGGCATCATTGCAAAGCCTTTCGGTTGGCTTTTGACATTGATCTACAACATGGTGGGTAATTATGGTCTCACTCTGATCATCTTTACTCTGCTTGTTTGTATTTGTCTGATCCCCTTGTATGCATCGCAGATCAAGGGCACCGCTCGCATGGCGGAAATTCAGCCCAAAATCCAGGAAATCCAGACCCGATATGCAAACGATCGGGAAACCATGAATGTCAAGCTCCAGGAGCTTTATTCCAAAGAGAAGTACAATCCTGCAAAGGGTTGCCTTCCCATGCTGATCCAAATGCCCATCATCATGGGTCTGTTCGCACTGCTGAGAAATCCTCTTCTCTACATCGACAGCGAAGTGATGATCATGGGCGTACACGAAACTTTCCTGTGGATCCCTGACCTGTCTCAGCCCGATCCCTGGATCCTGCCCATTCTGGCAGGTGTTGCTCAGTTCCTGACCACTTGGGTGGGTCAGGCTACTTCCGGCAGCAGCAATGCAGCAATGGCCGGCAGCAGCAACAAAATGATGATGTATCTGTTCCCTGTCATGATCTTCTGGCTGGGCAAATCCATGCCCGCCGGTCTGTGCATGTACTGGTTCATTCGTTCCGCTTTCACCGTATTCCAGACTATGTTCCTGAATAAGGCTCGGAAGAAGGCCATGCTGCGTGCCAAGATCGAGAGAGAATTGGGTTAAAGCACTCCCTGGACTCAGGAGGAAATAATGACGTTAAATGCAATTGAAAAGTGGGGCACGACCGTTGATGAAGCCGTGGCCCTGGCTCTTGCTGACCTGAATCTGACCAAAGATGAAGTCACTGTAACGGTTCTGGAAGAACCCAGCAGAGGTTTCCTCGGTCTCATCGGCAACAAGCTGGCCAAGGTCCGTGTGGAACGCAAAGTAGCAGTACCCGAAGAACCCAAGGAAGCAGCTCCTGCTCCCAAGAAGTTCATGGGCCCCATTTGCAAGGAAGAAGTCACCGAGGAAGAACGTCACATCGACCGTGAACCTCGTGGCGAACGAAAAGAACGCGGTAATCGCAGAGACCGCAGAAATAACGGCAATAAGAGCCGTTCCAAGGAAGGCGGAAACCGCCGCGAAGCCAGAGCTCCCAGAGAAGTGGCTGAGGATCAGGTGGAAACCAACTACACTGCAAACATTCGGGAAAAGCCCGAAAACCTGGTGGAAATCTTCGAAACTCCTGCACTGGATTTCCTGAAGACTCTCACGGAAAAGATGAACCTGACCGTAGACGTAAAGGCATACCAGAACGATGAATGCATTTACATCGACATCAATGGCAAGGATTCCGGTACCATCATCGGTAAGCGTGGCCAGACCCTGGATTCCATCCAGTACCTGACCAGCCTGGTGGTGAACAAGGACGTTGAAAAATACGTAAAGGTCATCGTAGACGCTGAAAACTACCGCGAAAAGAGAGAACGCACCCTGGAACAGCTGGCAAACAGACTGGCTGGTAAGGTGGTTCGCAGCGGTAAGAGCGTTCGTCTGGAACCCATGAATCCCTACGAAAGAAAGGTGATTCATGCAACCCTGCAGAAGTATCCCGGTGTCAACACCAGAAGCGAAGGGGAAGAACCCTATCGCCGCGTGATCATCGAACGGAAGCTGTCCAAGACTGCAGAATCCATCAAGGCAGCAGAAGCCGCCAAGGCGGAAGCTCCCGCAGCAGACGAAGAATAAAATGCGAAAGAAAAAGCCTGTTTTTCATAAGAAACAGGCTTTTTTATTGGAAAAATAGGAGGAATGGTTTGAACTTGCAGGAAACGGATGGGAAAAATGCAGGAAGGGCCATTTTCCAAAAGGCTTTCGCTTTTCAAAAAATTAGCGGTATGGTATAATAAAGGGTACGAATGCGCCGCAGCAGAATTTCCGGCGGCGCAAAAGAAAGAATTTGGAGGGCAAAACCATGAACGAAACCATCGCTGCCGTGGCAACGGCTTACGGCGAAGGGGGCATCGGCATCATCCGAATCAGCGGAGACCGGGCAGGAGAGATCCTGGCCAAGGTTTTCGTGCCCGGAAAAGCGGAAAATGATGGTTGCGCAGATGGATGCGGAGAAAAATGTTCCGGCGCAGCAGCTTTCGAAACCGCGCTGGCAGGCCGTCGTCTGGCTTATGGCACCGTTCGCAGCATGGAAAGCGGAAACGTGCTGGATGAAGCCATGGCTGTGTTCATGAGAGGCCCCAAAACCTATACAGGAGAAGATGTGGCGGAGATCCAGTGCCATGGCAGTGTGATCTCTCTGCGCCAGGTGCTGGATGAAATTCTGGCCGCCGGTGCACGCCTTGCGGAGCCCGGTGAATTTACCCGCAGAGCCTTCCTGTCCGGCCGTCTGGACCTTTCTCAGGCGGAAGCGGTCATCGATCTGATCCGCTCCGAAAGCGACAAAGGTCATGAAGCAGCACTGAAGCAGCTCTCCGGCAGTGTTTCTCTTGAGATGAAGAAGCTTCGGGAGGCCCTGATGGAGCAGCTGATCCTGCTGGCCGTCAATATGGACTACCCCGACGAAGATATTGAACTTGCAACCCTGGAAAACCTGAAAGCAGGTCTTATTCCCGTAAAGGAACAGATCGACAGCCTGATCGCTTCCGCAGAACAGGGCAAGATCTACCGGGAAGGCATTGCAGCAGCCATTGCCGGCCGTCCCAACGTGGGAAAATCTTCGCTTCTGAACGCCCTTCTGAAGGAAGAACGGGCCATCGTCACCGACATTCCCGGAACCACCCGTGACACCATCGAAGAACGGGTCTCCATCGGCGGCTTCCCTCTGCGGCTCACCGACACGGCGGGCATCCGCGACACGGAAAATGTGATCGAGCGCATCGGCATCGAACGCAGCCACCAGGCCCTTGCGGAAGCGGATGTGATCTTTTTCCTGGTGGACGGTCACGAACCGCTGACGGAACAGGACCGGGAGCTGGCAAAGAGCCTGGATGCTTCCAAAACCCTGCTTCTGATCAATAAAGGGGACCTGCAGCAGGTGGTCACAAGAGAAGAAGCGGAGGAACTGCTTCCCGGTGCCCAGATCGTGCAGCTTTCCGCCAAGGAACGGCAGGGCATTGCGGATCTGGAAGACCTGATCGTGGAACGGATCTTCGGCGGCAAAATGAAGCAGGGCAGCAGCACGGTGATCACCTCCCTGCGCCAAAAGGACGCCCTGCGCCGCAGCGGCGAAGCCCTGCAGGATGCCCTGGACGCTGTAGACCGGGCCGAAACGCTGGAACTGATCGAAGTGGACGTGCGCCGCTGCTGGGAACTTCTGGGCGAGATCTCCGGTGAAACCGCATCGGAAGATATCATTGACCGGGTATTTGAACGGTTCTGTCTTGGTAAGTAGGAGAAACAGATGCTGTTAGAACGTTATGAAATGGGTACATACGATGTGATCGTTGTGGGCGCGGGCCATGCCGGCTGTGAGGCCGGGCTTGCGGCTGCCCGCAAGGGCAAGAAGACCCTGGTGCTGTCCGTCAACCTGGATGCGGTGGCTATGCTGGCCTGCAATCCTTCCATCGGCGGCAGCGGCAAGGGCCATCTTGTGCGCGAAATCGATGCCCTCGGGGGCGAGATGGGCGTGGTCATCGATAAAACCTATCTGCAAAATAAAATGCTGAATACGGCCAAGGGCCCCGCTGTTCATTCTCTGCGGGCCCAGGCCGATAAGGTCCGCTATCACGAAGTGATGAAGCGGACCCTGGAACAGCAGGAAAATCTGGACCTGAAGCAGGGGGAAGCCGTAGAGCTGCTGCTGGAGGACTGTCCGGGCGGCCCCGAAACTCTGACGGCCGCCTCTGAAGGCGCCGCCGACTCCGGACTGGGCGGCGCCCGCCGCCGGGTAAAGGGCGTAGCCCTGCGCACCGGCGCTGTCTACTATGCCCCCACTGTGGTACTGGCCACCGGTACTTTCCTGGCAGGCCGTGTCTTCATCGGCAGCCTGAATTACGAAAGCGGCCCGGGCGGTATGTCCTCCGCTATGATGCTGGCCGAAAACCTGCGGGAGCTGGGTCTTCCCATGCGCCGGTTCAAAACCGGCACCCCCGCAAGAGCCTACGGTGCCAGCCTGGATTACAGCAAAATGCAGGAACAGAAGGGGGACGAAACCCCGGAACCCTTCTCTCTGCTCAACGACGCGGTGGAAGGGGAGCAGGTTTCCTGCTGGCTCACCTATACCAACGAGGAAACGCATAAAATCATCCGCGATAACATCACCAAATCTTCCCTTTACGGCGGCGATATCAAGGGTGTTGGCCCCCGTTACTGCCCCTCCATTGAGGATAAGGTGACCCGCTTCGCCGATCGGCAGCGCCATCAGCTCTTCATCGAGCCGGAAAGCGCCTCCACCGACGAAGTTTACATTCAGGGGATGTCCACCAGTCTGCCGGAAAACATCCAGAACGCATTTCTGTACACCATTCCCGGCTTGGAACACGCCCGCATCGCCCGTCCTGCCTACGCCATCGAATACGATTGCATCGACCCCACCGCACTGAAGCTTTCCCTGGAGCACAAGGTGGTGGCCGGTCTGTTCTGCGCCGGTCAGTTCAATGGCAGCTCCGGTTACGAAGAAGCAGCGGCTCAGGGTCTTG
>SVCU01000014.1 GCA_015058215.1 Clostridiales bacterium | reverse complement strand
CGAAGGCGGCAGAACCGTAGGCGCTGGCGTTGTAGCAAACATCATCGAATAATTTCGAAGGCTGAAAACCGCAAAGCGGGTGCGAAAGCACCCGCTTTTTTCATGCCCAAAATCAGGCGGGAGACAAAGCGGCCGAAAAGCTGGTAGAGCAGACCGGGCGGACACCCTCGAAAAAGCGACCGTACCGCGCCGCTTTCACGGGATCTGTTTGAAAATGGACGAACTCGGAGCATCTGGGAAAAAGGCTCCTCGGACAGCGTCCATTTTCTGCACATTCACCTTGAAAGCACCGGGAACGGTGCCCGCTTTTTCTCGAAAGGGTCCGCCCGGCCCGCTCTGCAGCCTTTCAGCTCTTATGCCTTGTCCAGTTTTTGGTTCAAAAAGCGGCTGCACTTTCGCAGCCGCTCGGAGCGATCTTCGGCTCGGTGACGATGGCCCTTGCCGGAATCGTGATTGCATCCATGCAGAAAGGCGTTCGATCCGGCCGCGCAGACCCTGTCGAAGGGAATGGCTGTGGTTCCCGGCGATTTCAGGGGATGAGTGCAGAAAACAGGTGCTGTTTGAGGCAGGATGCCGAGTTCACCTGTTTTCAAAGGAACCACGCAAAAGAGCCGCAGGAAACCACCCATTCCATGAGGGCGTCTGCTTGGGTGGATCGAATACCGTTTCGTATGCACGGCGCAAAAGCGGTCCTTGTGCAGGGGCGGCGATTGGGGTATAATAAGAGCAGTTTGAACGAAAAAAGGAGAACATTCTTATGAGATATTACGGCGCTGTCTACCGTCCCCCTTCTGAAGCCTACAGCCTGATCGTGCAGGTCACCTATGGCTGCAGCCACAATACCTGTGCTTTCTGCGGCATGTTCAAAGAGAAGAACTTCCGCATTCGCCCCCTGGAAGAGGTGCTGGAGGATTTCCGCATTGCGAGAGCTTCTTATTCCCGCGTTGGACGGATCTTCCTGGCGGACGGTGACGCTCTGATCCGCAAGGCCTCTGAACTGGAGATCATTCTGGATACCATCCGCGAGCTCTTCCCCGAATGCGAACGGGTCAGTGCCTATGCATCTCCCATTTCTCTGAAGGTGCGTACCGACGAGGAACTGCAGCGCCTGCGGGCCAAGGGCCTGTCCATGCTTTATATGGGACTGGAATCCGGCAGCGATGAGGTGCTGGAACTGATGCGGAAAGGTCATACCGCTGCGGAGATCGTGGAGATGGGCAAGAAGGCAAAGCGCAACGGTTTCGTGCTGTCCGTGACGGCCATTACCGGTCTGGGCGGACCCGAACTGATGGAAAGCCATGCCATCGGTACAGCAAAGGCTCTGAACGAAATGAATCCGGAATACATCGGGATCCTGACTCTGGTGGTGGAAGAGGGCACTCCTCTGCAGCAGTGGGTGAGGGAGGGCTCCTTCAAGCTGCTGACTCCGGAACAGGTACTTGATGAAACTTACCTGATGATGGAACACTTCGACTGCCCCGGTGCCGTGTTCCGCATGAATCACGCTTCCAATTACCTGAGCCTGCGCGGCACTCTGAACCAGGATAAGGAACTGATGCTGCAGCAGATCCGGGAGGCCCGCCGGAGCATGAGAGGGCTTCGCCCGGAAGGCTGGCGCATGGTGTAATCGTTCCTGCGGCGACCGCCGTGCGGCGAGGATCACAAACTCAAAGGAAAGACCGCTTCGGCGGTCTTTTTTTTATGGGGCGGAAAAGGGCAGCGCGGGCCGGAGGGGAAGCTGCGGCCGGAAGCACTTGAAAATGTGTATTTCGGTGATATTGGCCGGGCCTGCCGCAATACAGTATAGGGCGCGGACCCGCAAGGGGAAAATCGCCGATTACAGCGACGAAAACAGGGCGCGTGGAGGTTTGGTATGGCGGATGGTATGAGCCTTGTAACGACGGGACTTCTTATAGCGGTGATCCTGGTAAACGGGTGGACGGACGCCCCCAATGCCATCGCCACCTGCGTGGCCACAGGGGCGATGAAAGAGCGCAGAGCGGTGGCTCTGGCCGCGGTGTGTAATTTTTTCGGTGTGACGGTGATGACCCTGGCGGCTCCCCAGGTGGCGGAAAGTATTTTGAATCTGGCGGACTTTGGCGGAGATGCACGGCGGGCGCAGGTCGCTCTCTGCGCGGCCATGGCCTCCATCGTGCTGTGGGCGGCAGCGGCCTGGTGGTTTGGGATCCCCACCAGCGAAAGCCATGCCCTCATCGCCGGCATCAGCGGGGCGGCGGTGGCTCTGAATGGCGGATTTATCGGCCTGAATGGGGCGGAGTGGGGTAAAGTGCTGCTGGGCCTTCTGCTCTCCGCTGTTTTCGGCTTTGGAAGCGGTTTTGCGGCGGCGAGAGGAATCGAACAAGGTAAGACCGCAATGGGGTACGGATGCGGAGGAAAAGCAGCCGGCGGAGGCAGGCCGCCTGCCGAAAACATATTTCTGCGGGCGCAGCGGCTGGGGGCGGCGGCCATGGCTTTTCTGCACGGGGCCCAGGATGGACAGAAGTTCATAGGGGTATTTCTGATCGTGCTGGTACTGAACGGCGCGGAAACGGGAGCCTGCGTCAGCGCGGCCAATGCGCCGCTATGGCTCCTGCTTCTGGTCTCGGTCCTGATGGCGGCGGGGACGGCCTGCGGCGGCCACCGGATCATTGAGACGGTGGGGAAAGGTCTGACCAGGTTGGACCCGGCTCGCGGCTTCGCGGCGGATCTGGGAGCGGCAGTTCCCCTGCTGCTTTCTTCCCTTTTCGGGATCCCGGTCAGTACCACCCATGTGAAAACCACGGCGGTAATGGGGGCCGGGGTCGCCGGAAAAGACGGGATCAATGGGCGGATCGCGCTGCAGATGGTATGGGCATGGCTCTGCACCTTTCCCGGCTGCGGCCTTTTGGGGTTCCTTTTGGCGAAGTTTTTTCTGGTTTTGTGGGGGTGATCCCGCAAAGCAAAGGAACGGCGAAGGACGGATCTGCCGAAACGAAAAAATTTTTCTTAAGAACGAAAAACGGCGGAAACGTTGAAATTCCGCCGTTTTTCCTTTTTACCGGCAAGATTCGCGATAAAAAAATAATTTTTTTTTCGAATCCGGAAAGCGGGTGTGATCCTGACGAAAAAGGCCATTTTTCAATTGTTTGAAACAAGGAAAAAACGAAAAAGAAACGCGTGGAGAAGTGTGCGATACGCGTCTTCGCAAACCCTTGAAATCATCACAAAAGGGCCCGAAAAAAACTTCAAAATTTCTTGAAAAACTTTTAAAAAAGTACTTGCATTTTCTGCACACCTGCTATATACTTAAAAAGCTTGCGAACATGCGAAGAAGCGGGAAGTTACCCGGGCTATCGGGATAATTTCCGCCGAGAATTGTCTCCGCCCGACGGAGGCGAGGGGATTCGCGGAGGGTTCTACGGGCGATAAAACAGAAAACGCGCGGCAAAGTGTGCACGAAGGTGCCGCAAGGCGCCGGGAAAGCCGAGAAGCGTTGAAAAATACGCCCGCAGGCGAAACGCAGATCCCTCGTACAGCATAGCGAAAACGTACGAAACTCAAGGAGGAAAACAAATGAGCGCACAGAAAATCAGAATCAAGCTCAAGGGTTATGATCACAAGTCCCTTGACCAGTCCGCAGCAAGAATTGTTGAGACTGCAAAAGCAACCGGCGCCGAAGTAAGCGGCCCCATTCCCCTGCCCACCGAAAAGCAGGTCGTAACCATTCTGAGAGCAGTCCACAAGTATAAGGACTCCAGAGAACAGTTCGAACAGAGAACTCACAAGAGACTGATCGACATTCTCTCTCCCACCCCCAAGACCATCGATGCTCTGACCAAGCTGGATATGCCCGCTGGCGTAACCATCGAAATCAAGCTGTAAGCTGGGGAACACGAAATCGTAAAAAGCAGAAAGTACTAAGTCCCCTTAGTATGATGGCCCAAAAGGTCATCCGCTGTAAGTAAACAGGAGGTACAACATGAAAACTATCCTTGGGAAAAAGATCGGCATGACTCAGATCTTTTCCGAAACTGGGGCAGCAATTCCTGTGACCGTGATCGAAGCCGGTCCCGTAACTGTAACCCAGATCAAGACCGTTGAAACCGATGGCTACAACGCCGTACAGATCGGTTTCGAAGACAAGAAAGAAAGCAGAAGCAACAAACCCGAAATGGGCCACTTCGCAAAGTGGGGCGCTCCTCTGAAGAAGCATCTCACCGAAGTTCGTCTGGAAGAAGGCGAAACCTACGAAGCAGGTCAGGTCATCACCGTCGCTGAATTCGAAGAAGGCGCAAAACTGGATGTGACCGGCACTTCCAAGGGTAAGGGCACCCAGGGCATCATCAAGAGATGGGGTCAGAGACGTGGTCCCATGAGCCACGGCTCCAAGCACCACAGACTGGCCGGCGGTCTCGCAGCAGCAACCTATCCCTCCAGAGTCTTCAAGGGCAACAGAGCAATGGGTCGCACCGGCAGAGAGACCATCACCGTTCAGAACGTTGAACTGGTAAAAGTTATCGCAGACAGAAACCTGATGCTGGTAAAAGGCGCGGTTCCCGGCCCCAAGGGTGGCCTCCTCCGCATCCGTTACGCCATCAAGGGTCAGGGTAAATAACTGACACCGGAAAGGAGGAAATAAAATGGCAACTGTAAAAGTACTCAACATGGCCGGTGCAGAAGTCGGCGAAATGAACCTCAGCGATTCCATCTTCGGTATCGAAGTAAACGAATTTGCTGTACATGCAGTAATCAAGAATTACCTGGCAAACCAGAGACAGGGCACCCAGTCCGCTAAGACCAGAGCAGAAGTTCGCGGCGGCGGCAAGAAGCCCTTCCGTCAGAAGGGTACCGGTCGTCACAGACAGGGTAGCTCCACTGACCCCTCCCAGGTCGGCGGCGGCGTAGCATTCGCACCCAAGCCCAGAAGCTACAGATATTCCGTTCCCAAGAAGGTCAAGAGACTGGCAATGTTCTCCGTTCTGACCTCCAAGGTACAGGAAAACGAAATCATCGTTCTGGACAGCCTGTCCTTCGATGCTCCCAAGACCAAGGAAATGATCAAGGTCCTGGAAAACGTAAAGGCAGCTCGCAAGGCTCTGATCCTGACTGCCGATAAGGACGAAAACGTCATTCGTTCCGCAGCAAACATCCCCGGCGTTGCAACCTCCATGGTTGGTCAGATGAACGTTTACGAACTGGTAAACCACACCAGCCTGGTAGTCACCAAGGACGCCCTCAATAAGATCCAGGAGGTGTATGCATAATGAAGACTGCTTACGATGTAATCCTGAAGCCCGTCATCTCCGAAAAGAGCATGGACGACGCTCAGAACAAGAAGTATACCTTCAAAGTTGCAACCGGCGCTAACAAGACCGAAATCAAGGCTGCTGTAGAAGAGCTGTTCGGCGTAGAAGTAGCAAAGGTAAACGTCGCAAACTACGACGGCAAAATCAAGAGAGTTGGAAAATACGAAGGAAGAACCGCTGCCACCAAGAAGGCAATCGTAACCCTGACTGCTGACAGCAAGGAAATCGAGTTCTTCCAGGGTCTGTAAGGAGGAAATTCTAAAATGGGAATCAAAAAGTATAAGCCTACTAGCCCTGGCTTGAGAGGTATGACGGTTTCCACCTTCGAGGAAATCACCGCCAGCAAGCCTGAAAAGTCCCTGACTGTTACTCTGAAGAAGCATTCCGGCCGTAATGTCCGCGGTAAAATCACCGTTAGACATAAGGGCGGCGGCTACAGACCTAAGTACAGAATCATCGACTTCAAGAGAAATAAGGATGGCGTACCCGGCAAGGTAGCCACCATCGAATACGATCCTAACAGAAGCGCAAACATCGCTCTGATCAACTACCTGGATGGCGAAAAGAGATACATCATCGCTCCCAGCAAGCTGTTCGTAGGCGATATGATCGTTTCCGGCGCAGACGCTGACATCAAGGTCGGCAACGCTCTGCCCCTCCGCAACATCCCCACCGGTACCATCGTTCACTGCATCGAAATGAAGCCCGGTAAGGGTGCTCAGATGGTCCGCTCCGCCGGTAACGGCGCTCAGCTGATCGCAAAGGAAGGCGATTTCGCTTCCCTGCGTCTGCCCTCCGGCGAAGTCCGCAAGGTTCGCCTGGACTGCAAGGCAACCGTCGGTGAAGTCGGCAACGGCGACCACGGCAACATCCAGCTGGGTAAGGCTGGCCGCAAGCGTCACATGGGCATCCGTCCCACCGTTCGCGGTTCCGTAATGAACCCCAACGACCATCCCCACGGCGGTGGCGAAGGCAAGGTTGGTATCGGTCGCGTAAGCCCCGTTACTCCTTGGGGTAAGCCTGCTCTGGGTTACAAGACCAGAAAGAAGAAGAATGCGTCTAACCAGTACATCGTAAAGAGACGCAACGAAAGATAGTGGAAGGAGGAATAAGAAATGAGCAGATCTTTGAAAAAGGGTCCCTTCGTAAACGTTAAGCTGCTGGCAGCGATCGAAGAGATGAACAAGAACAACGAAAAGAAAGTCATCAAGACTTGGTCCAGACCTTCCACCATTTTCCCCCAGATGGTAGGACACACCATTGCTGTTCACGACGGCAAGAAGCACATTCCTGTGTACATCACTGAAGACATGGTAGGCCATAAGCTTGGCGAATTTGCCCCCACCAGAAACTTCCGGGGCCACGCCGCAGACAAGACTACCGGCAAGAGATAAGGAGGATCTAAAAACATGGAAGCAAAAGCAGTTGCAAAATATGTAAAGATGTCTCCCATCAAGCTGAAGCCTGTTGCTGACCTGGTAAGAGGCAAGGACCTGAGCGAAGCTCTGGCAATCCTGAAGTTCACTCCCGGTAAGGGCTCCGCCCTCATCGAAAAGGTTGTGAAGTCTGCTGCAGCTAATGCGGAGAACAATCACGAAATGAACGTAGATAAGCTCTACGTCGCAGAAGTATATGCCCATCAGGGACCCACCATGAAGAGATGGATGGCAGGATCTCAGGGTCGCGCATCCATCATCCTGAAGAGAAGCAGCCACATCGGCGTGACTCTGAAAGAAAGAGACTAGGAGGTTAACCATGGGTCAGAAAGTAAATCCCCACGGCTTGAGAGTGGGTGTAAACAAAGACTGGAATTCCAAGTGGTATGCTGATAAGAAAGACTTCGCCGATTACCTCGTAGAAGACAATAAGATCAGAGTCTTCGTTAAGAAGAAGCTGTATGCCGCTGGTGTTGCACAGGTAGTAATCGAAAGAGCAGCCGCCAACCAGGTCAAGGTTATCGTAATGGTATCCAAGTCCGGTATGGTGATCGGCCGCTCCGGCGCTGGCGTCGATGAACTGAAGGCTGAACTGGCCAAGCTCACCGGCAAGACCGTCAGCGTAGATGTAGTGGAAGTCAGAAGATCCGAACTGGACGCTCAGCTGACCTCCGAAAGCATCGCACAGGCTCTGGAAAAGAGAACCTCTTTCAGAAGAGCTATGAAGCAGGCAATCAGCCGCACCATGAAGGCTGGCGCCAAGGGTATCAAGGTTGTGATCTCCGGTCGTGTAGGCGGCGCTGAAATCGCAAGAAGCGAAAAGTACAGCGAAGGTAACGTTCCCCTCCACACCCTGAGAGCTGACATCGACTACGGTTTCTCCGAAGCTGATACTCAGTACGGCCGTATCGGCGTAAAGGTATGGATCAACCACGGCGAACTGCTGGAAAAGGGTCTGAAGCCCGTTGTTCCCGCCGAAAAGCCCGAAAGAAACAATCGTCGCGATGGTGAAAGACGTCCCAGAAGAGACGGCGACAGACCCAGAAGAGACGGTGACAGACAGAGAGACGGCCGCAGAGGTCGCAGAGACGAAAAGGTCGAAGCACCCCGCGCTGTTAACCCCAGAAAGCGGATTAAGCCCGTTGAAGCTCCTGTAGTTGAAGCTCCCGTTGTTGAGGAAGCTCCTGCAGAAGCATAGGAAAGGAGTACCAAACGATGTTGATGCCCAAACGCGTAAAGCGTCGTAGAGTCCATAGAGGCAGAATGAAGGGTGTAGCAACCAAGGGCAACACCATCACCTACGGTGAATATGGTCTTGTTGCTACCGAATGCGGTTGGATCACCTCCAACCAGATCGAAGCTGCTCGTATTGCAATGACTCGATCCATTAAGAGAGGCGGTAACGTCTACATTAAGATCTTCCCCCACAAGCCCGTAACCAAGAAGCCCGCTGAAGTCCGAATGGGTTCCGGTAAGGGTGCTCCCGAATACTGGGTAGCAGTGGTCAAGCCCGGTCGCGTCATGTTTGAAATCAGCGGCGTAACCGAAGAACAGGCAAGAGAAGCAATCCGCCTGGCAAGCCACAAGCTCCCCGTGAAGTCTAAGTTTGCTATCAAAGCAGCAGAGGGTGGTGAAGCGTAATGAAGATTGAAAAGCTGAGAGAAATGACCAGCGTTGAACTGGTAGCTGAAGAAAAGAAGCTGAAGAACGAACTCTTCAACCTGCGCTTCCAGCACGTGACCGGTCAGCTGGATAACCCCATCAAGCTCCGCGACCTGAAGAAGGATATCGCAAGAGTGAAGACCGTTATCCGCGAAAAAGAACTGAAGAGTGTAGAAGGCTAAAGGAAGGAGGATGCAATCATGCTGAACGAAAGAAACAGAAGAAAGACCAAGGTTGGTCTGGTCGTAAGCGATAAGATGGATAAGACCATCGTTGTTGCCGTAGAAGATTTCGTAAGACATTCTCTGTACGGTAAGGCCGTAAAGCGCACCAAGAAGTTCAAGGCTCATGACGAGCTGAACGAATGCCAGATCGGCGATAAAGTAAGAATCATGGAAACGAGACCCCTCTCCAAGGATAAGAGATGGAGACTCGTAAACATCATCGAAAAGGTTAAGTAAGAAGGAGGCACCACAATGATTCAGACTGAAACCAGACTGAAGGTCGCCGACAACTCCGGCGCAAAAGAACTGCTGTGCATCCGTATTCTCGGCGGTACCAGCCGTAAGTATGCCGGCATCGGTGATATCATCGTCTGCGCTGTTAAGGATGCTACTCCCGGCGGCGTTGTCAAGAAGGGCGACGTTGTTAAGGCTGTAGTTGTAAGAACCAAGCAGGGTGCTCGTCGTGTAGACGGCAGCTACGTAAAGTTCGACCAGAACGCAGCAGTTATTATCAAAGAAGACAAGAACCCCGTAGGTACCCGTATTTTTGGGCCTGTTGCCAGAGAACTGAGAGACAAGAACTTCATGAAGATCGTGTCCCTGGCTCCCGAAGTACTGTAGGAGGTAAACAGGATGCAGATCAAGAAAAACGATACGGTGGTCGTCATCACCGGCAAGGACAAGGGCAAGAAAGGCACCGTCCTCAAGGCATTCCCCAAGACCAACAAGGTCGTTGTGGAAGGCGTAAATGTTCAGACCAAGCATCAGAAGGCAAAGCAGAATGCTCCTGCTGAAATCAAGCACATTGAAGGCCCCATCGATGCTTCCAACGTAATGCTCTGGGACAGCAAGGCTAAGGCACCCACCAGAGTTGGTTATCAGGTAGTTGACGGACAGAAGAAGAGAGTTTCCAAGAAGTCCGGCACTATCCTGGACTAAGAAAAGGAGGGAACGAACTTGGCAGCAAGACTGAAAGACGTTTACACCAATACCGTGTTTAACGCCATGAAAGAAAAGTTCCAGTACAAGAATGTAATGGAAGTTCCTAAGCTCGAAAAGATCACCATCAACATGGGTCTGGGCGAAGCTAAGGACAACGCTAAACTCATGGAAACTGCTTGTGCAGAACTGGCTCTGATCACCGGTCAGAAGCCCGTAGTAACCAAGGCAAGAAAGTCCATCGCAAACTTCAAGCTGCGTCAGGGTAACCCCATCGGCGCAAAGGTAACCCTCAGAGGTGACCGGATGTACGTATTTGCCGACAAGCTCTTCAACATCGCTCTGCCCAGAGTGAGAGACTTCAAGGGCGTAAGCAAGAACTCCTTCGACGGCCGTGGCAACTATTCCATGGGTCTGAAGGAACAGCTGATCTTCCCCGAAATCTCCTACGATCAGGTTGACGTAGTAAAGGGCATGAACATCGTATTCACCACCACGGCTAAGACCGACGAAGAAGCTCAGGCTCTGCTTGCACTGCTCGGCATGCCGTTCGAAAAGTAGTCAGGAGGGAATAAAGTGGCAAAGACATCTCTCAAAGTAAAGCAGCAGAGAAAACCCAAGTACACCACCCGTGCCTACACCAGATGCAAGATCTGCGGTAGACCTCATTCTGTACTGCGGAAGTACGGCATCTGCCGTATCTGCTTCAGAGAACTGGCATATAAGGGTGAAATCCCCGGCGTCAGAAAAGCCAGTTGGTAATCCATAAGAAGGGAGGACGCGAAAAATGACTATGACAGATCCCATTGCAGATATGCTCACCAGAATCCGCAACGCTAACACTGTTGGCCATGCCACCGTTGACGTTCCGGCCTCTAAGATGAAGAAGTCCATCGCAGAGATTCTTCTGGCTGAAGGTTATATCAAAGCATTCGATATCATCGAAGATGGCGCAAAGTCCACCATCCGTATTCAGATGAAGTACGGCGCTGGTAAGGAAAAGGTCATCTCCGGCATCAAGAAGATTTCCAAGCCCGGCCTCAAGGTTTATGCCAAGAAGGACGAAGTACCCAAGGTACTGGGCGGCCTGGGAATCGCAATCATCTCCACGTCCAATGGCGTTATGAGCGACAAGCAGGCCAGAAAGCTGGGCGTTGGCGGCGAAGTTATCTGCTACGTTTGGTAATATAGGGAGGAAATAAAGAATGTCTAGAATTGGTAAGCATCCTGTAGCTCTCCCTGCAGGCGTAGAAGTAAAGGTCTCTGAAGGTAACCTGGTTACCGTAAAGGGCCCCAAGGGTGAGCTGAGTGAACAGGTCAGCAAGCTGGTAAACATCGAAGTAGTCGAAGGTGCAGTTGTGGTTTCCAACCCCAACCCCGGCGACAGAAACTTCAATGCAGCACACGGCCTGAGCAGAACTCTGATCAACAACATGGTAGTCGGCGTAACTGCAGGTTATGAAAAGAAGCTGCAGATGATCGGCGTCGGTTACAAGGCAGAAAAGAAGGGCAACACCCTGGTTCTGTCCCTGGGTTATTCCCACACCATCGATCTGGTAGACCCCGAAGGCATCGAAACTGCCGTCACCTCTCCTACCGAAATTTCTGTTAAGGGCATCGATAAGGCACTTGTCGGCAACTATGCAGCAGTGATTCGTTCCAAGAGAGCTCCCGAACCTTACAAGGGCAAGGGCGTTAAGTACGTAGACGAAACCATCCGCCGCAAAGAAGGCAAGGCCGGTGCAAAGAAAAAGTAAGAAAGGAGTAGAAAATGGCTAAGAAAATGAGCAAAGCAGACAAGCGCGTTCAGAGACACGAAAGAGTCAGAAAAGACATTTTCGGCACTCCTGAAAAGCCCAGACTCTGCGTTTACAGAAGCCTGTCCAACATCTCCGCTCAGGTGATTGATGACGTTGCAGGCAAGACTCTGGTTTCCGCTTCTTCTCTGGAAAAGGAAATCAAGGCTGAACTGGCTTACGGCGGCAACAAGGAAGCTGCTAAGGCAGTTGGCGAACTGGTTGCAAAGAGAGCTCTCGAAAAGGGCATCGAAACCGTATGCTTCGACAGAGGCGGTTTCCTGTATCACGGAAGAGTAAAAGAACTGGCCGATGGCGCTCGCGAAGCCGGCCTGAAGTTCTAGGAGGTTGAACAATGGCACAGATTATGATTGATGCATCCAAACTGGAGCTGAAGGAATCCATTGTAAACATCCGCCGCGTATCCAAGACTGTTAAGGGCGGTAAGAACTTCCGTTTCAGCGTAACCGTAGTTGTTGGTGACGGCGCCGGCCACGTTGGCCTGGGCCTGGGCAAAGCTCAGGAAATTCCCGAAGCTGTCCGCAAGGCAACCGAAGATGCTAAGAAAAAAATGATTTATGTACCCACTGTAGGAACCACCATTCCTCACAGATCCCTGGGTATCCACGGCGCAGGTCAGGTTCTGCTGATGCCCGCCGTACCCGGTACCGGTGTTATCGCAGGCGGTGCAGTTCGTACCGTTCTGGAACTGGCCGGCGTCAAGGACGTCCGTGCTAAGTGCATTGGTTCCAACAACGCAGGCAATATGGCCAGCGCTGCTATCGAAGGTCTCCGCGCCCTGAAGACTGTGGAAGAAGTTTCCCGTCTGAGAGGCCTGACCAAGGAAGAGATCTTGGGTTAAGGAGGACACTGAAATGGCAGATAAGAACGTAAAAGTGACTCTGGTAAAGAGCCCCATCGGTTCCAAGCCCAACCAGAAGAAGGTTCTGGAAGGCCTGGGCCTGAAGAAGCTGCACCACTCCGTAGTTCTGCCCGACAACGCTGCAGTCCGCGGCGCTTGCGACAAGGTAGAACACCTGGTGCTTGTTGAAGAACTGTAAGAAGGAGGTACCTCGGAATGAAAATGCATGAACTGAATGCACCCGTAGGTGCAACCAGAAACCCCAAGAGAAAGGGTAGAGGTACTGCTACCGGTCAGGGTAAAACCGCCGGCAGAGGTATGAACGGCCAGAACTCCAGATCCGGCGGCGGCGTCAGACTGGGCTTCGAAGGTGGTCAGATGCCCCTTTACAGACGAATCCCCAAGAGAGGTTTCAAGAACATCTTCGCC
The DNA here is from genome assembly GCA_015058215.1 of Clostridiales bacterium. Lineage (GTDB taxonomy): Bacteria > Bacillota > Clostridia > Peptostreptococcales > Anaerovoracaceae > SIG262. The sequence continues at coordinate 42,728 of SVCU01000014.1, read as the reverse complement.
AAGGAATTGGCAATCGTTAATGTAGAAGCTCTGAACGTCTTCGACGACGGCATGGAAGTTACCCCCGATCTGCTGCTGGCAGCAGGCCTCGTCAAGAAGGAACTGGACGGCGTGAAGATCCTGGGCGAAGGCGCTCTGGAAAAGAAGCTGACCGTCAAGGCCAACAAGTTCAGCCAGTCTGCAGTAGAAAAAATCGAGGCTGCCGGAGGAAAGGCCGAGGTGATCTAGTATGGAAATGCTGAACACCCTTGCCAGAGCATGGAAGACCGCTGAAATCCGCAAGAAGATCATCTTCACCCTGCTGATGATGCTGGTATTCCGTATCGGCTCTAACATCCCTGTTCCCGGCATTGACAGAGAGATCCTGTCTCAGCTGTTCAGCGAAGAAATGGGTCTGCTGTCCCTGTTCGATCTGTTCTCGGGCGGCAGCTTCAGCAATTTCACTATCTTCGCTTTGGGTATCACCCCCTATGTAACGGCATCCATTATCCTGCAGCTGCTGACCATCGCCATTCCCAGCCTGGAAGCTCTTTCCAAGGAAGGCGTGGAAGGCAGAAAGAAGCTGACCCAGTACACCCGGTACCTCACCGTGGTCCTGGGCATTCTGCAGGCCATTGGTATGGCTGTAGGTCTCTTCAGAAATGCAGTCGCCAACTTCAATTTCGGTTCCGTTGCCCTGATCGTACTGACCCTGACGGCAGGTACTGCCTTCCTGATGTGGCTGGGCGAACAGATCAACGAAAACGGCATCGGCAATGGTATCTCCCTGATCATCTTCGGCGGTATCATTTCCCGTCTCCCCAGCGCAGTTCGCAGCACCTGGCATAGCCTGATGGCTGGCGACATCAGCTGGATCTCCATCGTCCTGTTCCTGATCTTCGCTGTACTCGTAGTCGTCGGCGTCATCCTGGTACAGGAAGGTAACAGAAAAATCCCCGTTCAGTACGCAAAGAGAGTTGTGGGTCGCAAAATGTACGGCGGTCAGAGCAGCCATCTGCCCATCAAGGTAAACCAGGCTGGCGTTATCCCCGTCATCTTCGCTTCCTCTCTGCTGCAGTTCCCCCTGACTTTGACCTACTTCTGGCCTAATTCCGGTTTTGCAGCATTCATGAACAAGTGGTTCCATCCCAATGGCAACCCCGGCGTTTGGATCTACTCTCTGCTGAGCATCATGCTCATCATCTTCTTCAACTATTTCTACACCGCATTGACCTTCAATCCCAGAGAAGTAGCTGATAACATGAGAGCAAACGGCGGTTTCGTCCCCGGCATTCGTCCCGGACGTTCCACCACCGAATATCTGAACAAGGTAATGACCCGCATCTCCTTCAGCGGCGCCATGTTCCTGTGCATCGTCTCCATCATCCCCACCCTGATCCAGCAGTTCACTAACCTGCAGATCGGTTTTGGCGGCACCTCCCTGCTGATCGTAGTCGGTGTTGCTCTGGATATGATGAAGCAGCTGGAACAGCAGCTGATCATGCGGAATTATCAGGGCTTCCTGAAATAGGAAGTTTGAGGAGGTACACTATGGCACGTATGGTTTTGCTCGGCCCTCCGGGTGCCGGTAAAGGTACTCAGGCCGTTAGAATCGCCGAAAAGTATCAAATCCCTCATATCTCTACCGGGGACATCCTCCGCAAGAACGTGAAAGCACAGACTCCTCTGGGTCTGAAAGCCAAAGAGTATATGGACGCCGGGAACCTGGTTCCCGACGCCCTGGTTCTGGATCTGGTGAAGGCCCGCCTTCAGGAAGAAGACTGCAAAGCCGGCTTCCTCATGGACGGCTTCCCCAGAACCGCTCCTCAGGCAGAAGCGTTCGACGAAATCCTCAAGGAAACCAACATGGAGCTGGACTTCGTGGTGGATATCCGCGTGGATGAGGAAGAACTCATCGGCCGTATGACCGGTCGGAGAGTCTGCCGCGAATGCGGAGCCCCCTATCATGTAAAAACAATGCCTCCCAAGCAAGAAGGCGTTTGCGATCTCTGCGGCGGCGAAGTGTACCAGAGAGCCGATGACACGGAAGCAACCGTGCGCAACCGGTTCAAGGTATACAGAGAGCAGACTCTGCCCCTCACCGCTTACTACGAGAAAGCAGGAAAACTGGTTCCCATTGAAAGCGAAGGCGGACCGGACCAGGTATTCCAAATCATTCTCTCCGCTCTTGAGGCATAATATGATCATCATCAAATCGAAGGAAGAAATCGAACTGATGAAGGAAGCAGGCCGGGTCACCGCCCAGCTGCTGGCTTCCCTGGAACAGTTCATTCAACCGGGAATGACAACAAAAGAAATCGACCGTTACGTTGAGGAGACCATCCGCAAGAGCGGACAGATCCCCGCATTCAAGGGCTACAGCGGTTACCCCGCTTCCGCCTGCATCTCCGTAAACGACCAGGTGGTCCACGGGATCCCCGGAAAGCGCAAGCTTCTGGAAGGTGACATCGTCAGCGTGGATCTGGGTACCATCTACAAGGGTTACTACAGCGATGCAGCCAGAACCTTCGGTGTCGGCAAGATCGATCCCGAAGCCCAGAGACTGATCGACGTAACGCGGGAAAGCTTCTTCGAAGGCTTGAAGTTCTGCAAACCGGGCTTTCGCCTCTCCGATGTCTCCCACGCCATTCAGGTGCGGGCAGAAGCGGACGGTTTCTCGGTGGTAAGAGACTTCGTGGGGCACGGGATCGGACGCAATATGCACGAAGATCCGCAGGTTCCCAACTACGGCGCTCCCGGCCGCGGCCCCAGACTGGTGCCTGGCATGGTGCTGGCCATCGAACCCATGATCAATCAGGGTACTTATGAAGTTGAAGTGCTGCAGGATGGCTGGACAACGGTCACCCTGGACGGTAAGCTTTCGGCCCACTACGAAAACTCCGTGGTGATCACCGAAGATGAACCGCTTTTGTTGACTCTGTGACAAGGAGGTGCGCCCAATGGCAAAGCAAGATGTAATTGAGGTAATGGGCACTGTGCTTGAAGCTCAGCCCAATGCCATGTTCGTCGTCAAGCTGGAAAACGGTTATGAAGTGCTCGCGCACATTTCCGGCAAGATCAGAATGAACTTTATCAGGATCTTACCCGGAGACAAGGTCAGAGTGGAATTATCGCCTTATGACCTTTCCAGGGGAAGAATTACCTGGAGAGACAAGTAATTAGATTCCGAGAGGTTAAGGAGGATCCAATAATGAAAGTTAGAGCTTCTGTAAAACCCATTTGCGAAAAGTGCAAGGTTATCAAGAGAAACGGCAAAGTCATGGTAATCTGTGAAAACCCCAAGCACAAGCAGAGACAGGGTTAAGTTTACATCATTCGTTATAACAACAAAGAATGTATGAATCGACCCTAGCCGGTGCGGCTAACACTCTCCCGCTGAGAAGCGGCGGGGTGGCCTGCGTGGGCGTTCACAATACAAGCGAACAGTTTGCGTGAAAAAGCAAAAGGAGGAAAACAAGAATGGCTCGTATTGCCGGTGTTGACCTGCCGAAGGAAAAGCGCGTAGAAATCGGTTTGACCTATATCTACGGCATTGGTAGACCTACGGCTGTCAAGATTCTGGAACAGGCTGGCGTAAATCCTGATACCAGAGTAAAAGATCTGTCCGAAGATGAAGTCGGTGTCATCAGAAAGATCATCGATACCGAATACACTGTAGAAGGCGATCTTCGCAGAGAAGTTTCCATGAACATCAAGCGACTGATGGAAATCGGTTGCTACAGAGGCATCCGCCACAGACGTGGCCTGCCCGTACGTGGTCAGAAGACCAAGACCAACGCTCGTACCCGTAAGGGTCCCAAGAAGACCGTTGGCCGCAAGAAGAAGTAAAGGAGGGTAGAACGAAATGGCACAGGTAAAGAAAACCGTACGCAAAAAGAGAAGAGAACGTAAGGACATTGAAAAGGGCCAGGCCCATATTCAGTCTACCTTCAACAATACCCTGGTAACCCTGACTGACCTGAACGGTAATGCACTGTCCTGGTCCAGCGCTGGTTCCCTGGGCTTCAAGGGCTCCAGAAAGTCCACTCCCTTCGCTGCTCAGATGGCTGCAGACACCGCAGCTAAGGGCGCAATGGAACATGGTCTGAAGGTTGTTGAAGTTTATGTAAAGGGCCCCGGTTCCGGCCGTGAAGCAGCTATCAGAGCTCTGCAGGCTGCAGGTCTGGAAATCACCCTGATCAAGGATATCACTCCCATCCCCCACAATGGTTGCAGACCTCCCAAGAGAAGAAGAGTTTGAGGAAAGGAAGGTAAGTTAATATGTCTAGATATACAGGTCCTTCCTGCAGACTTTGCAGAAGAGAAGGTCAGAAACTGTTCCTGAAGGGCGAAAGATGCTACAGCAGCAAGTGCGCTCTGGAAAAGAGAGCTTATGCTCCCGGCCAGCACGGCCAGGGCAGAAAGGCCAAGATGTCCAACTACGGCCTGCAGCTCCGTGAAAAGCAGAAGGCAAAGCGCTTCTACGGCATTCAGGAAACTCAGTTCCACAATTATTTCGAAAAAGCAGCTGCTCAGAAGGGTCAGGCTGGTGAAAACCTGCTGATCATGCTGGAAACCAGACTGGACAACGCAGTGTTCAGAATGGGCTTCGCTTCCTCCAGAAAGGAAGCTCGCCAGCTGGTAAGACACGGCCACTTCGTAGTAAACGGCAGAAAGCAGAACATTCCCTCCTTCACCGTGAAGGCCGGCGATGTGATCAAAGTAAAAGAGAAGAGCACTTCTTCTCCCAAGTTCAAGGAAATCCGTGATATGGCCATCAGCACTCCCAGCTGGATCACCGTTGACGTTGACAAGTTGGAAGGCAAGGTCGTTGCTATGCCGAGAAGAGAGGATATCGATACTCCCGTAGCAGAACACCTGATCGTCGAACTCTACTCCAAGTAGTTAACAGTTAGTACCTAAATGCAAGGAGGGTTTTGCAATGATCGAAATTGAAAAGCCGACAATTGAATGCGTGTACTCTGAAGACGACAAGAATTACGGTAAATTCATCGTTGAACCTTTGGAAAGAGGTTATGGCATTACTCTGGGCAACAGCTTGAGACGCATCCTGCTCTCGAGCCTGCCCGGCGCAGCCGTTACTTCCATCAAGATCGATGGGGTCCTCCACGAATTCTCCACCATTCCCGGTGTAAAGGAAGATGTGACTGAGATCATCCTCAATCTGAAGAGACTGGCAGTACGTCTGACTACCGAAAATACCAAGAGAGTCGTGATCAATGCTGTTGGTCCCAAGGAAGTTACTGCTGCCGATATCATCGCAGACAGCGGGCTGGAAATTTTCAACCCCGATCTCCACATCGCCACTTTGGACGAAGGTGCCGAACTGGTTATGGAGCTCAACCTGTCTAAGGGCCGTGGCTACGTCTTGGCTGAAAATAACAAGACCGATGCTACTCCCATCGGTGTGATCCCCGTGGACTCCATTTACACTCCCGTACGGAAGGTAAACTTCACGGTTGAAAACACCCGTGTTGGCCAGGTCACCGACTATGACAGACTGGTTCTGGAAATCTGGACCGACGGAAGCATTTCCCCTGAGGAAGGCGTTTCCATCGGTGCCAAGATCATGGAAGAACATCTGAAACTGTTCATCGATCTGACCGACAACATTGGCGACGTTGAAATCATGGTAGAAAAGGAAGAAGACCAGAAAGAAAAGGCTCTGGAAATGACCATTGAAGAGCTGGAGCTGTCTGTTCGTTCCTACAACTGCCTGAAGAGAGCTTCTATCAACACCGTTGAAGAACTGACGCATCGTACCGAAGACGATATGATGAAGGTTCGCAACCTGGGCAAGAAGTCTCTGGACGAAGTCAAGCACAAACTGGAAGAATTGGGCCTCGGACTGAAGCCCAGTGACGAATAATCAAGGAGGAATAGGACATGCCGGGCTATAGAAAACTGGGCGTAACCAGCGCTCACAGAAAGCTCATGCTCCGCAACCTGGTTACCGATCTGCTGAGAGAAGGCCGGATCACCACTACCGTAACCAGAGCTAAGGAAGCCAGAAGAGTAGCTGAAAAGATGATCACCCTGGGCAAGCGTGGCGATCTGCACGCCAGAAGACAGGCTCTCGCCTTCATTCTGGACGAAGATGTCGTCAAGAAGCTGTTCGATGATATCGCTCCCAAGTATGCCGACAGAAATGGCGGCTACACCAGAATCCTGAAGCTGGGCCCCCGTCAGGGCGACGCAGCCGAAGTGGTTTTCGTGGAACTTGTCTAATTCATTAGACGCGAATACATGAAGAAAAAAGCTCCGTTGTTGGAAGACACGGAGCTTTTTTAATGGCCGGAGGCCGGCCGGATTTTGCACCTGGCCGGCCTCCGGCTGTGGGATCCGGCCGCCCGCTCCCGGAGGGCCGGATCCCACCCTGCAAATATGAAAACTGCGTGTTTTTGAATACAAAAGACTTTTCACACCTGTAAAAATCGTGTATAATACCCCATGTATTATGTGCCTCAAAAGGGGCCAACGAAAAGGAGAAAAACGACATGAACAACCTCAAGAAAGTTCTTTGTCTTGGTTTGGTTCTGATCCTGCTGCTGGGTACTTTCACCGGCTGCAAGAACGAAGAAGAAGGAAAGGGCTCCGGTTCCGGCACCGGCACCGGTATCAGCAGCAGCAGCACCGGCTTCACCTACAGCGACGGCATTACCGACGAAGGTATGTGGGAAGGCCTCACTGCGCTGGATCTTGTTACCCTGCCCGATTTCAGCACTCTGGTCATCAAGAAGGCTGACGTTACCGTTACTGAAGACGAAATGCAGGAAGAAATCAACACGATCCTGCAAAAGTACGTCGAAAAGCTGGAAATCAAAGAAGGCGTGATCGCTGATGGCGATACCGTTAACATCGACTACATCGGGTTCATCGACGACAAAGAATTCGCCAACGGCAGCACCAACGGTGCCGGCACCGAAGTGACCATCGGCGTCACCTCTTACATCGATGATTTCCTGGAACAGCTGATTGGCCACAAGCCCGGCGACACCTTCTACGTGGAAGTCACCTTCCCCGAAGATTACGGCAATGAAGAAGTAAACGGCAAGGATGCCAGATTCCTCACCACCATCAACTTCATCGTGGAAGAAAAGCTGCCCGAACTCACCGACACCTTCGTAAAGGAAAAACTGCAGGAAACCTATCTGTGGACCACCGTGGCAGAAATGAGAGCCAAGATCGAAAAGGATCTTTACGAAGCAAAGCTGCTGCCTCTGATCGAAGACTGGCTGATCGATAACTCCGTAGTTTCCGAAGTTCCCGAAGAAATGGTGGAATACCAGAAGGAAGGCAATCACTTCTACTTCGAAACCCTGGCAAACTACTATAAGATGGATCTGGCCACCATTCTGGGTATGTACGTTGCCTACGGCGTCGAAACCTTCGAAGACATGGACGTTCTCTACCAGGATGCCTACAAGGAAACCGCACAGTACTTCCTGGTGATGCAGGCAGTTGCCGAAAAGGAAGGCCTGAAGGTCACCGAAGAAGACCGCAAGGCATACTTCAAGGAAAGTTCCGGCAGCGAAGATTACAGTGAAGTCATCACCGCCTATGGCATGCCCTATGTGAACATGATCGTTCTCAACAACATGGCCATGGACAAGCTGGTGGAAGCAGTGATCTTCCAATAAAACAGAAACCAAAGGCTGCACCTTAACCGGTGCAGCCTTTTGAACTTTACTGGACAAGAAAGCGCAGTACGAGTATAATAATTATGTATGCAAATTGCAAAAGAAAGCAGAGAATAACATGATTTATCTGGATAACAGCGCAACAACCAAACCCCTTCCCCGGGTGACCGCCGCAGTGGCAGCCGCCATGGAGGAAGATTTCGGGAACCCCTCTTCCCTGCATCGTCTGGGGCTCACCGCCGAAAAGACCCTGAAAGGGGCACGAAAGGCCGTGACAGCGTCTCTGGGGGTCAAGGATACCGAAATCACCTTCACCGGCAGCGGAACGGAGGCCGACAATACGGCTCTGTTCTCCATGGCACGCGCCGGAAGCCGCAGGGGAAAGAAAATCATCACGTCTGACGGCGAGCATCCCGCAGTGCTGGAAGCCTGCAGAGCGCTCTCGGAGAACGGATTCTCTATCGCCTATATACGAACTGACCACCAGGGGTTCCCCGACCTTGCACAGCTGGAAGAGGAATTGACGGAAGATACCATCCTGGTTTCCATGATGGCGGTCAACAACGAGCTGGGCACCATTTTCCCCATCAAGGAGATTTCACAGATGGTGCGGAGCAAGACCAAAGCTCTGCTGCATACCGACGGTGTGCAGGCGTACGGTAAGGTCAACATGGCTCTGGGAACCGGCCTTGTGGACGCGGCTTCCATCAGTGCCCATAAGGTCCATGGCCCGAAAGGGGTCGGTGCACTCTGGGTGCGCGAAAACCTGCATCTGCAGCCCTTTGTGTACGGCGGCGGCCAGGAAAGAGGCTTCCGCTCCGGCACAGAAAATATGCCCGGCATTGCCGGCTTTGGGGAAGCCGCCCGAATTCTGCAGGAAGAAGGCGAAGATCGTCAATTGGCAATGGCCGCTGCACGGCAGCGCCTCATGGAGGGTCTGCTGGCACAGATCCCCGACATCACCATCAACAGCCCTGTAAAGGCTTACACCGGGAACGGGATTCCGTACGCGGAGGGGGCCAGGGGACTGGCGGAAGAAGACATCCTCTGCTGCCCTGCCATCCTGAACGTCAGTTTCCTGGGCTGCCGGGGCGAAGTGCTGCTGCACAGTCTGGAACAGAAAGATATTTACGTTTCCACCGGTTCTGCCTGTTCCTCCAACTCCAAGAAGAAGGGCAGCCACGTGCTGCAGGCCGCAGGCCTTTCCTTCGATCAGGTGGAAGGAGCCATCCGCTTTAGCCTCTCTGGCGACAATACCCCGGAGCAGATGGATCAGGTGGTGGAAGAACTGTCCAAAATCGTCGCTTCCATGCGGAGACTGATGAGAAGAAGATAAAGGAGAAAGAATGGAAAAAAACGTATACATCGTCCGCATGGGCGAGGTGGCCCTGAAAGGCCTCAATAAATCCTACTTCGAACGGATGCTGGTGGACCGGGTCCGCAAGATCATGAAAAAGTACCCGGAAACGGAAGTGGTCAGAAGCGAAGGGATGGTCTTCGTCCGCACCCTGCCGGAAGTTCCCCAGGAAACGGTGATCAAAGAAGTGTCCCGCGTTTTCGGCGTAGACTCCATCAGTCCCGCTGTGGAAGTGGAAAGCGATATGGAATCCATCCAGAAAGGTGCCGCAGACTATATGCTGGCCCTGATGGAAAAGCGCCCCAACATGTACACCTTCAAGGTGGAGGCCCGCCGCTCCGATAAAACCTTCCCCCTGCAGTCCCCGGAGATCGCCCGCAAAGTGGGTGCCCGCATCCTGGTGACCTGCAAGGTGCTGAAGGTGGATGTGCACGAACCGGACTGCCGCATTTTCGTCCATGTGCGCCGGGATAAGACCTATATTTACGAGCAGAAGATCTCTGCCTTCGGCGGTCTGCCCCTGGGTACCAACGGAAAGGGGATGGTGCTGCTCTCCGGCGGCATCGACAGCCCTGTGGCTGCATTCATGATGGCCAAGCGCGGTATGCTGATCGAAACCGTGCACTTCCACTCCTACCCTTACACCAGCGAACGGGCTTTCGAAAAGGTGAAGGATCTCGCCACCATTCTGGCCTCCTACTGCGGCCGCTTCCGCATCCACAGCATCAATCTGCTGCCCATCCAGGAACAGATCGTGGCAAACTGCCCCGAAGAAGAAACCACCATTCTGGTGCGCCGCTTCATGATGAAGATCGCCGAACGGGTGGCCCGCAACAACGGCTGCATGATGCTGATCACCGGTGAAAACATCGGTCAGGTGGCCAGTCAGACCGCAGAAGCCCTGGTGGTTACCGATGCCTGCGTCTCCATGCCCGTTATGCGTCCTCTGATCGCCATGGATAAGGTAGACATCATCGAAAAGGCCCAGGAGATTGGTACTTTCGAAACCTCCATTCTGCCCTATGAAGACTGCTGCACCGTCTTCCTGCCCAAGCATCCCAAGACCAAGCCCCGCCTGGAACAGATCCTGCAGAGCGAAAGCAAGCTGGACTGCGAAGCCCTGATCGAAGCTGCCCTGGCAGCAGACGAAGTCACCGTCATCAATCCGGTAGACTAAGGGGATTGGACCAAGCCGGTTATGGACTATCCGGAAAAGTAAAGTTCCATTTGATGGATTGATTACAAAAAGGGAGGGGAGAACTCGTCATGAGTTCTCCCTTCCCTTTTTTGTAGATTAAGAGATTTGCCACTTGACCTTGGCGTTTTTACAGGGCAGTGATTTCTTCCTGGCTGAGGCCGGTGATCTCGCAGATGGTTTCTGCGGGGATGCCCTTGGCCTTCATACCGGCGGCCAGCTTCAGCCGCTCTTCTTCGCGGCCTTCGGCTCTGCCGTCTTCATGGCCGTCTTCGTAGGCGTTCTTGGAATAGAATTCGCGGAATTCATCGTCGTTTAAGTAGCGGAACAGCATGCCTCGCACCTCTCCTTCGTATTGGCTCAGGAAAGTGGTCAGGTATGCTTCCTCTTTGCACCGCTGAATGGCTGCATTGATGGCTTCGGTAAGCCCTTTGCCCTTTTGCCGTTCCTGACGGATCTGCTGCAGCAGGAAACTGTACCCCTGCAGGGTCCGGCTGCGCTCCAGCATGGCCGCCCCGCGGGGGTGGCTGATATTGAAGCACTTGACCGCCAGTTCCAGGGTCAGTTCCTCGTCACCTTCCGGGAAACACTCGGACAGGTGCATTGTTTCAGCTGCCGGCATATCTTCTGTGCCGGTATAGAATACGAAGAACTGGGGCTTGGGAAGCGGCACCACTTTCGATCTGTAGATTTTACCTTGCGGCACCATTATACCATAAGTCTTGGCGCAGTACAGTAAAAATCGCAGCGGCATGTTGCGATTGACGGTGGACTGCTGCTCTAAAAAGACGATGAGCCGGCCGTTCAGCAAAAACGAGATGTCATTTTTGCGGCGATCGAAGATCTCGGAATCCAGCGTGGTGATCTCCACCTCGGCCTCCGGCCCGTAATTGGAACCGGTGACGGCATTGTAGAGTTCCAGAAGATGCTCCTTATCCGAAAAAAGTATACGAAAAAGACCATCCTGGTAAGGCGGCGTGCTGCGGATCGTATTAGGTTCGATATTCATTTTTAAATCCTCTCAATTTCCCTTTTGAACGATGGTGTATTTGCGCGCAAATAAAAGATACCATATTATGGAAAATATCGCAAGAAAAAATTACATTATTTTACAAATTTGAAACGCGTGATTCGCCTAAAATCTGCAAAGCAAGGCTTATGTATTTGACATTCCCTCCAAATGTCTTATACTGAAGACAACAGTTCCGTTGCATCACGGAACAATACAGGAAAAGAGGAAACAGGGATGAAAAAAGTACTTGGGATTTTGATCGTTCTCGTCATGATTCTTTCCGCCGGATCGGCAGTATCTGCCGCCGGCGCGGAAGCGGTAACCGCCGCGGATACCCTTTATGAACTGGGCCTGTTTAACGGAACGGGGACCAATGCCTACGGAAGACCCGTTTACGACCTGGACCGTGCTCCTACCCGTCAGGAGGCGGTCACCATGCTGGTACGCCTGCTGGGAAAGGATGCGGAAGCAAAGAAGGGAAGCTGGGAAACTCCCTTTACCGATGTGGATGACTGGGCAAAACCCTATGTGGGTTATGCCTACGAAAACGGTCTTACCAACGGAACAAGTGCCACCACCTTTGGCGGGAATGAAACGGTGACGGCATCCCAGTATCTGACATTTGTGCTGCGTTCTTTGGGGTATGACAGTAATACGGATTTCCAGTGGGATGCGGCATGGGACCTTTCCGATCAGATCGGTCTGACGGACGGCCGCTATACCAATGCCAAGACCTTCCTGCGCGGTGACGTGACCATCGTCAGCTGCAGTGCCCTGGATGTGGTGCAGAAGGGAAGCAGCCAGACCCTGGCCGAAAAACTCATCCGGGAAGGGATCTTTATCCAGGCAGAATACGAACAGGCGATTTTACCGCCGGCAGTTCTGCAGGAATCCACAGAAAAACCCGATACTGTGAATGTGACCTTCGCGATCAACGGCGAAATGCTGCCCTGGGATTGGCATTACCGGACCGGTGCAGGAACGTACATCGTAACTCCCTATTTGGACGGCCAGCCTTTCGATGATTATGAGGTGGAAGTGGAAGACGGCAGCGGTACTGTTTACAAGAACGGTGATGGTACCTTTACGGTGGAGTTTCCGGCAAAGGAAACCTTTTTCATTGCGCTGTACTATAATTTTATTGAGCACGATAACGGAAACGGCGATAGCAGCATCAGCCGTACCAAGCGAAGCCTGACCTTTGACATTCCCATTCCGGCCAGCGGATTTGCCATCAGCCGGAAGAACTGGACGCTTTTGCCCGGCATCTCCTTTGGACAGAACACGACCCCGTATTATGTATTGGATGTGTATTACGACGGTGTGCGGATCAATGACTACACGGTCACAGCCTCCGGCAGCGCCCTTACCCCTTCCGTACAGGCGGACGGTACCCTTCTGCTGATGAAGGATGGCTTCGGAAAAGGACAATTTACCATCACCTACAAAGGAAAGAAAGCTTCCTTTAGTGCCTGGGGCTTGGAATAAACCTGAAACAGAAAGCAGAGAACCAAAGAGGGTTCTCTGCTTTTGCTTTTTGGTGGTTTGACGCGTGCTGCAAGAACACGATAAGGGAAAAGAAGTGGAAAATTCTTGCATGCGGGGAGAGGTATATGGTAAAGTAAAAAAAAGGGAGGTAGCCGTTATGAAGAAACGTGTTTTTGCAATCGCTTTCGTCGCGTTACTGTGTCTTATTTTGATTCCTGCATCGGCATTTGCGGCAGAGGAACCTTTGACCCGTGCAGAACTGGCAGAACTGATCTATCACAAATTCCAACCGTCCATCACCGGAAGCGTTCAGACCTTTACGGATCTTGAAGGTTGTACTCCGGCACAGAAGACAGCCATCGGCGTCCTGGCGGCAAACGGTGTGATTTCCGGCAGCAGCGCCGGAACCTTTGATCCGAACGGCATTGCGACCCGGGGGCAGAGTGCGGTGATCATTTGGCGTATGATCGGCGGAACGGCAGCCGAACAGACCTTGTTTTCGGATGTGAGCGGAACTCCTTTTGCACCGGCGGTGAACGTACTGACAGAAGAAGACGTTTTGCTGGCTTCCGATGCCATCGATGGTGGGTTTAAACCCTTTGATGCTGCAACCGAAACTGTTGTAACCACCTGGCTCAGCCGCCTGGAAGTGAATGCTCCCGGCGGGGAAGGCTCCGGCAGCGAAAGCGCTCCCGGCGGTAACCAGAGCTACGAAGCCTCCGACTGGGCACAGGAAGAACTGGGCCGGGCCGACCAATTGGGCCTGATCCCCGATTGTCTGAAAGGGAAAGACCTGACCAAAGACATCACCAGAGCAGAGTTTGCTGCGGTAGCGGTAAAAGTATATGAAGCCCTGTCCGCATCCAAAGCACTGCCCGCCGTAACGAATCCCTTTAAAGATACCAACGATCTGGAAGTCCTGAAAGCCTACAATACAGGCATTACCAACGGTACCGGTGCGGACACGTACGAACCGGATGCCATTTTGGATCGCGAACAGATGGCGACCATGCTGACCCGTGTCTTCAAACGCGTGACCATGCCCGGCTGGACCTTGGCGACGGACAACCAGTTTGAACTGCGCTATCAGAAGCCTGCAGTCTTTGCAGACGACAAAGATATTTCCGATTGGGCAAAGGACAGTGTATACTTCATGGCGGCCAACGGCATCATCAACGGGGTGGGGGGCAATCGATTTGCACCCAAGAACCTGACAACGGCAGAAGAAGCCACCGGGTATGCCAATGCCACTCGCGAACAAGCGCTTCTGATCGCGGTGCGCATGGTGGAAAATCTGAAATGATCCGGTATAACCGCATCAAAAAACCATAAAAGAAAGGAGAACTCTGTGGAGTTCTCCTTTTTCTATTGAACGGTCAGAAGCTGCAGCAGTTTGCCACCGGTCAGGTCGTCGGTGACGGTGTAGCGGTTCAGGTTCAGCAGGGTGTTTGGGTCACCGACCACCAGGGTGTTGGTGCCTTTCTGGGTGGTGCAGGTGAGGGTCATGCCGCAGTTTGCGGCGGCTTCCTGCGCCCAGGGATGGTTGGCACCCTGCGGATAGGCCAGGATGGTACGGTTGGAGCCGGGTACCAGAGAAAGCTGCTGGTACATATAGCGCAGGTCGGATTCTGCAAAGGGCAGATATGTTTCTTTGGTTTCGGAGGAAAGAGGTTCCATGCCGTGGCGTGCTTCGCCGGTTTCCAGGGCGGGCCAGCGGTGCATATCGTAGGTATGGCTGCCGATCTCCACCAGGCCGGAGGTGGACATTTCCGCCGCTTGTGCGAAGGAAAAATGGGGATTGATGGCCTGGCTTGTGTCGCGGTAGGTATCCTTCCCAATGGAGATACCCACGGTGAAAATGGTCATTCTGGCATTGAGTTCCTGCAGCACGGGGTAGGCGTAGAGATAGTTATCCAGGTAGCCGTCATCGCAGGTCAGCAGAATGGGGTTCTGCGGCAGAGGGGTGCCGCGGCTCACGAAGTTCTGCAGATCTTTGCAGGTAACGAAACTGTAGCCGGCGGACTGAAGAGCCTGCAGCTGCTGGCGGAAACGGGCCTGGGTCACGTAAAGATCACTGGGCGCGTAGGAACCGGCGGTGAAGGCGTGATACATGAGAACGGGGACGGTGGCGGCGGTGCCTTCGGGGACACCGTCGGGATCGCGCTGAGGCATTCCGGATCCGTTTGGATCTGGGGCTGCGGTATCGCTGCCGGAGCCGGTTTCGCCGGAGAGTTCCCCGCTGACGGGGCGGCTTTCCGCAGGTTGGAAGAGAGCCCTCGCAGCCTCGGTGACGGCGGGCGACGAGGATAGGAAAAAGGCAACGGTAAAGAGAAGCAGAGCGATGATGTAGCCTTTGTGTTTGAAGTTGTTCATGGCAGAGCCCCTCCTTTCCGGAAAACTGTGGTGTAAACTGCAACGCAGGGCTAAACAATTTATTATAGCATGAAGAAACAAGCTGCGTAAAGCGGCACATCGACAAAACTCGTGGAATGCCGGCAAAGGCTCCTAAGGACAAGCTCCTGCCAGCCTCTTATAATAGGGGATGAAAGGGGGCTTTTTCAATGAAAGCAGACTTTGCAATGATGGGTGATACCCTGGCTGCGGATCTTTCCGGCGAACTGGATCACCACGAAGCAGCCGGGCTTCGGGAAGAGATCGACCGCACCATGGAAGCCTTTCGGGCGAAAAACCTGGTCCTGTCCTTTCGGGATGTGACCTTTATGGACAGTGCAGGCATCGGACTTGTGGTGGGACGCTACAATACGGTATCCGCTGCCGGCGGAACTCTTTGGATCACGGACTGCAGCCCGTATATCCATCGGATCCTGGAAATGGCAGGCGTCTTTACTCTGGCGCGGGAAGAAAGCAGCAAGGAACTGCTGTTGCGTCGTTTGCAGCTGGGCAGAATAGAAAGAAGGGGAGAAGAGCATGAAGGAGAAAAATAGGATCCAGCTTGTGATGCGGAACTGCTCGGAAAATGAGGGGCTGGCCCGAACGGTGGCTGCCGCCTTTGCGGCGCAGGCAGATCCCACCATGGCGGCTCTGACAGAGATCAAAACCGCTGTGTCCGAGGCGGTCAGCAATGCGGTGATCCATGCATACGGACCGGAGGAGGATGGTGAGATCATTCTGCGGGCCCAGTGGGCCAAGGATGGGCGATTGCTCTTCGAAGTGGAAGACTTCGGAAAAGGGATCGCGGATGTGAAACAGGCCATGGAGCCTCTGTTCACCACCGGCGGTGAGGAACGCTCCGGCATGGGGTTTACGGTGATGGAGAGCTTCATGGATAAAGTGACGGTGGAATCCAAACCCGGCAAGGGTACCCGGGTGACCCTGGTGAAGATACCCGATGGTGTTTGAGCGGGAAGGCGGCTGCATCAAGGGTGAGGCAGCCGCTTTTTCCGGCAGCCGGGGGCAGATCTACGATCTGATCCGGAGGGCGCAGGCCGGTGAGGAAGATGCCCGGGAGATCCTGGTGCTGCGGAACGGAGGACTGGTGCGCAGTGTGGTGCAGAAGTTTGCCGGAATGGGAACGGAAACGGAAGATTTGCTGCAGATGGGATACATAGGGCTTCTGAAAGCTATCGATCGCTTCGATCTCTCTTATGGGGTCATGTTTTCCACCTATGCAGTTCCGCTGATTTTGGGGGAAATCCGCCGCTTCCTGCGGGATGACGGTGCGGTGAAAATGAGCCGCCAGAAAAAGCAGCAGGTGAGAGACCTGAAACGGGCGCGGGAGGCACTTTCTGCCCGGTTGGGGCGGTCGCCCCGCATCAGCGAACTGGCGGAGGTTTTGCAGCTTCGCCGGGAAGACCTGGTGGAGATCCTGGCAGCGGAGGAGGCTCTGGGTGTGCAGGAAAGTCTGGATGATCCGGAGCGTTTCCAGGAAGAAGAACAGGGAGATTACCGGGAGGAACAGGAACGGCAGGCTTTGAAACTGGATCTGAACCGGGTCATGAGCACCCTGAAGCAGCGGGAGCGGCAAATCATTGTGCTGCGGTATTTTCGCGATATGACTCAGCAGCAAATCGCAGACCGGCTGCAGATTTCACAGGTGCAGGTATCACGGCTGGAAAAGAAGATCCTGGCCTCCCTGCGGGAGGCCCTGGAATAGGACGGCCGGCGGCAGCAAACCCCGGCGCCGCCGGCCCCCAATCCGCCGGCGGCATCAAGCCTGCACGCCGCCGGCATCAAAAAGACCGCCGCGGGCTCCTTGCGGAGACCGGGCGGTCTTTCCTTTTTCGCTGCGGTTATTCTGCATCCGTTTCTTCAGCGGGTGCGGGAGGTTCGGTGACACCGTTCCACTGGTCGCTCATGCGGTTCCAGGTCGGGTACTCTGCGATCACATCCGAAGGGAATTCCACGGCCAGCACGGCGATGATGGAACCGGAGAGATCGTAGATGGGAGCGTAGGCAGTCCAGGTGAGGATCCCGTCATCCCACTGGCGGGCGAACATATCGCCGGCCGGGGTGCCCAGCTGCGCCTGGCTGATGGCGTAGTCCACTTTGTGGAGCTCCAGCCATTCGCCCACGGGGGCGGAGCCTGCGGTGTTGCTGGCAGCGGTGACTTCCAGCGCGGTCAGGTCGTCATCCAGGTCGGTGAGCATGTAGATCTGGTAAGCCCCGTATTCCAGTACCAGCTGGTCCAGAGTGGCCTTGATGTTGGCATACTCTTTGTATTCGCGGCCTTCGCCGGAATTCAGCAGATTCATATAAGAGGTGGAGAAGGAATTGCGGCTCAGAGAAGAAGCGGCGTTTCCGGCCAGCAGAGTCACGTTCTCACGAAGGGTGACCAGCGCGTCGGGAAGGGTGGGAACTTCCGGCTCGTCCGGTTCCTGAGGCTGGCAGGCGGTGAAGGTGAGGGCCATCACCAGAGCCAGAAGCAGAAGCAAGGTGCGATGCATTTTTTTCATGGATGATCTCCTTAAAAGGGCGTTTCCGGGAAACAGCCCGTCATTTTTCAAATGTATATACAAGAATAGTTTATCACATCAAGGGAATACTGACAAGACAAGGAGGCGAGAAAATGAACAGCAAGAAAGAAGAGGCCAGGGCTTATGAGGCCTATGTAAAGGAGTTCACGCCGAAGCCCCGGTATTTCAGGAACGGCTTTCGGGCTTTTCTGACCGGAGGGCTGCTCTGCTGCGCTGCGGCTTGGTTCAAAGGGTTTCTCCTGAAGGGCGGCTTCGATGAAAAGACAGCGGGGATGCTGACCACCATTGCGCTGATCCTGCTGGCCCAGGTACTGACCGGGCTGGGCTGGTTCGATACCATCGCCAAATTTGCCGGAGCCGGGTGCATCGTTCCCATTACGGGGTTTGCCAATTCCGTGGTGGCTCCGGCCATCGAATATAAGAAAGAAGGTCCGGTACTTGGCGTAGGCGCAAAATTGTTCAGCCTGGCAGGACCGGTGCTGGTGTGCGGCCTTGCGGTCAGCGTGGTCGCCGGTCTGATCCATTGGTTTCGCGTGTGAGGGAGAGAATGAAAGAACGAGAAGAACGAAGACGGGGCCGGCGTACCCTGTGGTTCCCCTCGGGCCCTGTTCTTTTGGGCGCGGGCTCCGTGGCAGGGGAAAAGGAGGGGAAAGGGCCCCAGGCTCCCTGGTTCGACCGCATCCTGGAGGACGACCGGATGGGCTTTGAGACCTGGGAAAAGGCCGAAAGCGAAATGCTGTCCAATGCGGCGGAGATCGCCGTTCAAAGGGCGAATTTGAGCCTTGGAGAGGTGGATGTGATGCTGGCAGGCGATCTGCTGAACCAGCTGATGAGCTCCGGCTTCGCGGCGCGGAAGCTGGAGATTCCCTACCTGGGGATCTACGGTGCCTGCTCCACCATGACGGAGGGGCTGCTGCTGGCATCGGTGCTGGTGGACGGCGGTTACTGCCGCAGGGTTTTGGCGGCGGCTTCCAGTCATTATTGTACGGCGGAGCGGCAGTTCCGCATGCCTTTGGAGCACGGCAACCAGAGACCGCCGGCAGCCCAGTGGACCGCCACAGCGGCGGGAGCTTTCGTGGTGGCGGCAGATGATCTGCCGATGCCCCGCATTACCTGTGCGACCGTCGGGAAGGTGGTGGATCCGGGCATCACCGATACCCACCAGATGGGGGCGGCCATGGCACCGGCGGCGGTGGATACCCTCTGCACCCATTTTGAAGATACGGGCCGGGGGCCGCAGGATTACGACCGGATCCTTACCGGGGATCTGGGGAAGGTGGGGAGTCAGATCTTCCGGGATCTGATGCTGAGAAAGGGCCATCGGCTGGAGGATCGCTATGAGGACTGCGGGGCCGTCTACTACGGTCCCTTCCAGGATGCCCACAGCGGCGGCAGCGGCTGCGGCTGCTCCGCCTCCTATTATGCGGGGCGGGTCTACAAAGAACTGCTGCAGGGCAAATACCGGCGGGTACTCCTCATGTCCACAGGAGCCCTCATGACCACCATCAGCAGCCAGCAGGGAGAATCCATCCCCGGCGTGGCGCATGCGGTGGTGGTGGAGCGGGATCCCGGCTGACCGACCGAAAGGAAGAAGAAATCATGGAACTATTGGATTACGCGAAAACCTTTTTGACAGGCGGCGGTATCTGCCTGATCGGGCAGATCCTTATGGATACCACCAGACTTACGGCACCCCGGGTGCTGGTCATCTTCGTGACCGCCGGCGGCATTTTGACCGCACTGGGGATGTACCAGCCGCTGGTGGACTGGGCGGGCACCGGAGCCACGGTGCCTCTGCCCGGTTTTGGCTATTCCCTTGTGAAGGGGGCGCAGGAAGCTGTCCTTGAGAAGGGCCTTCTGGGAGCCCTTACCGGCGGCATGTCGGCCACCGCCGCCGGGGTGACAACGGCCATCGTTTTCGGGTATCTGGTGGCGCTCCTCAGCGACCCGAAATCCAAACGATGATCGAAAAAATGGGAAAAACAGGGCAATTTTGCCCTGTTTTTTTATGAAAATCTATTGACAAAACCACCCGTAAACGCTATTGTATATATGCAGTTAGCATATGCTAATCGCTCCGCGCGGGGGCTCTCCCGCACGGAAAACAGACTCTGAATTCTTAGCTAGGTGGTACATATGAATCTGACGACAGCAGAAGAAGGTAAAGAATATATCATCCGGCAGATCGATACCGACGACGAAGAACTGGACGCATTCCTGTTCTCCCTGGGCTGCTATGCCGGCGAACCCATCACCGTGGTTTCCCGCCGCAGAGGCAGCTGCGTCATCTCCGTCAAAGACGGCAGATACAGCATCGATTCTCAGCTGGCAGAAGCTATCGTTGTATAAACTCTGCGCCTGAAAACTGAAAAACGATCTGCAGGTCGTTTTTTTTCGCCAAGAGGTTAGCGGCCGCTAACCTTTGGGTCGGAGCCACTGATCACTACAGAATATTTGGTTTACAAGGACACAATAAAAGGAGGAAACTCAAATGAGAATTGCTTTTGCGGGCAATCCCAACAGCGGTAAGACCACCATGTACAATGCCATGACCGGCCGCAACGAAAAGGTGGGCAACTGGGCAGGCGTTACCGTGGATAAAAAAGAAGCCCCCATCAAGAAGGTCTATGCCGGTGAAGCCGAGCTGATCGCCGTGGACCTTCCCGGTGCCTATTCCATGTCGCCCTTCACTTCCGAAGAAAGCGTCACCAGCTCTTATATCAAAAACGAAGCTCCCGATGCCATCGTCAACATCGTGGATGCCACCAACCTGAGCCGGTCGCTGTTCTTCACCACTCAGCTGCTGGAGCTGGGCATCCCCGTCGTGGTGGCACTGAATAAGGCGGATATCAACGTCAAAAAGGAAACCCAGATCGATGCCGCGCTGCTGTCCGATCTGCTGGGCTGCCCCGTGGTGGAAACCGTTTCCACCAGTGGGGAAGGTATGGGCGCTGTCGTCAAGGCTGCACAGGCTCTGAAAGGCCAGACCCAGAAAGCACCCTATGTGCAGGGCGATGCGGACCTCTCCAGCAAGGAGGCCGCCGCAGCAGCAGACCGTAAGCGGTTCGAATTTGTAAACGGCATCGTTTCCAAGGTGGAGAGCAGAAAGGTGCTCACCAAGGAAAAGAACTCCCAGGATGCGCTGGATGCGGTGATCACCCATCCCGTCGGCGGCATCGCCATCTTCGCTGTGGTCATGTTCCTGGTGTTCCAGATCTCCCAGACCTGGGTGGGGCCCTTCATCGCAGACACTCTGGTGGCCTGGATCGAAAGCTTCATGGAAGTGGCGGCGGGCTGGATGGAGAATGCAGCTCCCATTCTGCAGGCTCTGGTAGTTGACGGCATCATCGGCGGCGTTGGCGCTGTTGTGGGCTTCCTGCCTCTGGTCATGATCATGTATTTCCTGATCGCTCTGCTGGAAGACTGCGGCTATATGGCCCGTGTCTCCGTGGTTCTGGACCCCATCTTCAAGAAGGTGGGCCTTTCCGGTAAGTCCGTCATCCCCTTCGTCATCGGCATCGGCTGTGCCGTTCCCGGCGTCATGGCTTCCCGTACCATCCGCAACGAACGGGAAAGAAGAGCCACCGCAATGCTGACACCCTTCATGCCCTGCGGTGCCAAGATCCCCGTCATCGCCCTCTTTGCCGGCGCCTTCTTCGAAGATGCAGGCTGGGTCAGCTGGCTGATGTACCTCTGCGGCATCGTGCTGATCTTCCTGGGAGCCCTGCTGGTGAACAAGATCACCGGCCACAAGGCAAAGAAATCCTTCTTCATCATCGAACTGCCCGAATACAAGGTACCTTCCCTCAAGAGAGCATTCCTGTCCATGTGCTCCAGAGGCTGGGCTTACATCGTAAAGGCTGCCACCATCATCCTGCTGTGCAACACCGCAGTGCAGATCATGCAGAGCTTCACCTGGAGCTTCACCGTGGCCGAAAATGCCGGCGAATCCATCCTGGCTTCCATCGCAAGCCCCTTCGCATACCTGCTGGTTCCCGTGGTGGGCGTTCTCTCCTGGCAGCTGGCTGCAGCAGCAGTGACCGGCTTCATCGCTAAGGAAAACGTAGTCGGCACCCTGGCCGTCTGCTACGTAGGTCTGGAAAACCTGATCGACACCGAAGAACTGGCCCTGATGGAAGGCGCAGGCGAAGAAGTTGCCGGTGTATTCGCCATCACCAAGGCAGCCGCTCTGGCATACCTGATGTTCAACCTGTACTCTCCCCCCTGCTTCGCAGCCATCGGTGCCATGAACGCTGAAATGAAGAGCTCCAAGTGGCTGTGGGGCGGCATCGGCCTCCAGCTGGCCACCGGCTTCACCGTGGGCTATCTGGTCTACACCATCGGTACTCTGATCACCGATGCATCCCTGCTGCAGATCGGTCCCGCCATCGCAGGTCTGATCGCAGTGGCTTGCTTCGCAGTGATCGTCACCGCTATGATTCGCAAGACCAACAAGAGCCTGGCTGCCGAATACGCATTGAAAGGTAAGAAATAAACTGTCATGAAACCGGTAGATCTCATTGTAATTGCAATCCTGCTTGTCATCGTAGGGGCTGCCTGCTTCTACATTCGTAAGCAGAAGAAGAAAGGCAATAAGTGCATCGGCTGCCCCTACGGGGCAGAGTGCGCTGCCAGAGCTGCCGGCAAATCCTGCAGCAGCAGCGAGAAGCCGCAGCAGTAAAACGCATAAACGCAGTAGAAAAGGGCCTCCCCGATTGGGGAGGCCCTTTTGGTGTTGTTGATTGCTTTTAAGACCTTTATTCTTCGTCGTCTTCGCTGTCGTCGTTACCGCCCAGCCAGCCGGGAGCATTGCTGTCGCCCATGCCATCGGGAACGGTGGGGTTTTCGGGGCCGTCGTATTCGGGATCGGCCTGTGCGCGGACGTAGTCGGGAACCACGTAGTTTTCACTGATCAGTACGTAGGGATCGATGGGGAAGGCACCGGCTGCATCCAGGTTGTGGCTGTAGCAGTAGTGGACCGGTGCTGCGGAATCCCAGTCGCCTACGGTGTAGGTGACCAGAGCGCCGTACTTTTCCAGAATGTCTTCCAGAACGTTGACGGGGAAGTAGTACTTCACGGTGGTGAACCGGGTGCTGTCGGTGATTTCCATGGTGGTGTCATCGGCCAGGTCCTCGGGATACTTGAATTCCCGGACAGCGCCGTTTACGCCTTTCCATTTTTCCCAGGTTTCATCGTCTGCCTTGTAGGAGTAAGAGGTGGGCAGGCAGAAGGTGTCGGCGAGCTTGTAGCCGCAGTACATCAGCATGGAGTCTTCCGGATGCTGCACGCGGAGCACGGTTTCGGTGTGGCGGCACTGGGGAGTGGCCAGGAAACCGGTTTCGGTGCAGATGGTCACCATCACGTGGGAAGTGTCGGTTTCTTCTTCCGTGGGTTCGGTGCCCTTCAGGAAGTATTCGCTGATGGCGGTGTTGCCGCGGGGATCCTGTGCGGTGTATTCACCGGGACGAAGGCCGGACTGGCTGTCTACGGTGACCCGGATCACATTTTCGGGGGCTTCGGGGTAGCTGCCCTTTTCCAGCCCTTCGTGGCAGGCCTTCATGATCTTGGACCAGAGTCTGGAGGCGGCGGTGGAGCCGGTGGAAAGTTCCAGGCTGACATCGTTGCCGATCCACAGGGAGGCGGAATAGTAGGGGGTCATGCCGACGAACCAGGCGTCGTAGTTATCGGTGGTGGTACCGGTCTTACCGGCCACGATCTGGCCGCTGAAGTTTGCAGCGCCGCAGATGCCCTGAGAAACGGTGGTGCGCAGCATGTCGGTCATGAGGAAGGCAACGCCTTCGTCCATGGCTTCGGTGGTCTTTGCGGTGTTCTGCAGAAGGATGTCGCCCATCTTGTTGGTGACCTTGGTGTAGGCGATGGGTTCGGTGTAGACACCTTCGTTGGCGAAGGTACCGTAAGCCGCAGCCATCTGCAGGGGAGAGATGCCGTTGACCATGCCGCCCAGAGCCAGAGCGGAGGGGTTCTTGTCGTTGACGGAGCTATCGCTTTCGTTGACGCTGGTGATGCCCAGCTTCTTCAGCATGGCGATGGATACATCGTTGCCGATATCCTGCTGCACCTTAACGGCATTGACGTTGATGGACTGTTCCACGGAACGGCGCAGGGTATTGAGGCCGCGGTAGGTGTTGTACCAGTTCTTGGGCCACAGTTCGCCCAGCTCGTTGAGGATGGGGGAGTCGTCGATGACGGAAGCGGGAGTCCAGATGGTGGTACCCTCTGCACGGAGTTCGGCAGCGGTCTTTTCCGTCATTTCCATCACATCCAGAGCCTGCTGCAGTGCGGCGCTGTAAACGGCCAGGGGCTTGATGGAGGAGCCGGGCTGGCGGGTGGACAGGCTGCGGTTGTAGAGCAGCTTGCCGGTGGTGGAGCGGCCGCCGATCATGGCCTTGATGCCGCCGTCGTGGTAGTCGAAGATGATCATGGCTGCCTGGGGCTGGATGGTCTTCTGACGCAGAGTGTAGTGATCTCTGCCGAAGGTGATCTTATCGTTCTTGATCTGGAACCAGTCCTGATCTTCGAAGAACTGTGCGCTGATCACCAGATTGCCCTTGTCGTCGCGGGTCTTGTACTTGGCGGGGATGTTCACCACACCGCCGTTGATCTGGTAGAAGATCCCGTTTTCGATGGTGTAGATATACTTGAATTCCAGCTGAACGTCCACATTGCCGTTGGATTCGGTGCGGTATACGTTGACCCGGTTGCCGCGGAAGATGGTGACGCTGCCGTCGGCATTCTTCTTGAATTCGTCACCCTTGAAGGTGAAGTTGCCGTCGCTGTCGAACATATTGCTGTACTTGTACAGCAGGATGTTGTTGTTTTTGTCGCGGGCGTTGCCGTTTTTATCGGCGTTGATGTTGGTGACGGTGGGGAAGTTTGCGGAGTCGGCGAAGAAGGTTTCCGCCGTTCTCTGCATGGTGGTGTCGATGGTGGAGTAGATCCGGAGACCGCCGGTGTTCAGCATCTGGCGGGCTTCGTCGCGGGTCAGGTCGTATTCTTCCATCAGGTCGGCAATGACCTGGGAAGTGACGTAGTCTGCGAAGTAGGAGCTGATGGTGGTGGTGGTTTCACGGCTGGGGTTGATGGCGGCCCGCAGGTCTTCTGCCAGAGCCTGTTCCTTCTGTTCCGCAGTGATCTTGCCCTGTTCTTCCATGAAGTAGAGCACCAGTTCCATACGGTCTCTGTAGTCGTCCTTATAGACGGTGGTGTAGGAAGAATCGCGGTAGACCACGTCCATGGAGCCGAAATCCACGTTGGCATCGCTGTTATAGGTGGCGATGGGAGAGTACTTGGTGGGGCTCTTGGGGATGGAGGCCAGCAGGGCACATTCCGCCAGGGTCAGCTCACTGACTTCCTTGGAGAAGTAAGTTTCGGCTGCTGCGGAAATGCCGTAGGAGTTGGCACCCAGGTAAATGGTGTTCAGGTAGG
Source organism: Clostridiales bacterium (assembly GCA_015058215.1). GTDB lineage: Bacteria > Bacillota > Clostridia > Peptostreptococcales > Anaerovoracaceae > SIG262. Next base: position 17,655 of record SVCU01000014.1, on the reverse strand, counting down.
CTTCCACGATCTGTTCCTTGGAAAGTTCACGTTCCAGGATGATGGTGTAGTAGGCTTCCTGCACCTTACGCACGTAGGAACGAACGTCCTTGGTTTCTTCCAGGTACAGGTTTCGGGCCAGCTGCTGGGTGATGGTGGAGGTACCGCTGATGGGATCGCCGGACACCAGGCTGTCGCGGATGGCGCCGATGATACGGATGAAGTTGAAGCCGTTGTGATCCCAGAAGGTGTAGTCTTCGATGGCGACGAAGGCATTGACCAGGTCGGAGGGGATCTCGTTGAAGCTCAGGTTGGTGCGGAGACCTTCATCCTTGTCGTAGAGGTATTCCAGAACTTCGCCGTTATCGTCGAAGATGATGGAGTTCTCGGACAGCATATCGTAGATGTTGTCGGGGTTGATGGAGGGGGTGTTCTTTACGATCTTATAGACCCAGGCACCCACAACGCCGCAGACAATGAGGCCGATGATCAGGATGATCAGAAGGATGGCCTTGAGCACGCGGTGCTTCTTCTTTTTCTTGGTTTTCTTCTTGGAGGCTTTGGGTTCGGAGGAAGTGCTTTCTGCGGAGGCCTTCTTGGACTTAGCGGAAGTGCTTCTCTTCTTTTCGTCAGTTCTCATGGGTTCTCCTGCCTGCTCGTTCAGAGCGGAAGACGGTACAACGATGGTATCCCGGGACAGGGAAGCAGCTTCCGATGCGGAAGAGGGAACTTCCCGGGTGGGCTCGTAGGGATCCTGCTTGGGGGAAGCGGGTTCTGCTTCCTGCTGAGGTGCGGCGGCATCCGCGGGGGCTGCCTTCTTGCCGCTGAAAACCTTCTTGCCGGCGATGATCACGGATGCCACCGCCTTGGCCAGAGAGTCGGAGGCCTTTTCTACGAAGCTTTTCTCCTTCTTCTGGTGGCGGGCTGCTCGTCTGGCGGCGATGCGTTCCGTGGTGGAGGGCTGCTTTTCGTCGGAGGGTTCCTCTTCGGAAAGGGGGCCGCTCTTTTCCAGTCTGTCGCTGATTTTATCGAAGCGGGACAGGATGTCGTCGGTTTCGTCTGTTAGTATATCCTTTTTATCCAGTTCGTCATTCATGGTTTGGAACCTGCCTTTCTATAGCCCCGATGGTTCGGGAGAGGCGGCTTTCACCGGCCTGGGGCCGGTGCCGCGTAGGCTACAAAATTACAGCCTACATTATAACATAGATTTAGCAAGTGCAGTGGGAAAATTTGCGGTTTTCATCCCTTTGAAAGGGAAATATCATAAAATAGTAATAAATTGTAGTGAAAAGAAGGGGCCCGGACGGATGTTTCGCCTGTCCGGGCCCCTGCGCCCACAAAAAGAGCGCCTGCCGCAGGCAGGCGCTCCTGTTTCTGTTTCCTTTTGTGATCGCCCCGGAATGGGAATTCCGGCTGCATTTAAACGATATGGGTCTCGGGGATCATGCTGCGGAGCCGGTCCATGCGTTCGTCCAGCTGCGCGCTGAACTCGGCGCAGAGGTACAGCTCGTTCCGCATTTCGTCGGTGAGCTCAAAATCCTTCTTATAATTGAGCTGATGTTCCAGAGTGGCCCAGAAGTCCATGGCGATGGTGCGCAGCTGCAGCTCCACCTTCATGCGGCGCTTTTCCTTGGCCAGGAAAATGGGCACGGAGATGATCAGGTGCATGCTGCGGTAGCCGTTGGGCTTGGGGTGTTTGATGTAATCCTTCTTTTCCAGCAGGATGATATCGTCCTGCTTCAGAAGGGCGTTGACCAGGGTATAGACATCTTCCTGGAAATTGCAGATGACCCGGACACCGGCCACGTCGTTGAGGTTTTCTTCCACGGATTCGATGGTGAAGGGGTGGCCGCGCCGTTCCAGCTTTTCCTTGATGCTGGGCATCTTCTTCAGACGGCTCTTGATGTCATTGATGGGGTTGCGGTCGTAACGGAGGGAGTATTCCTCGTTGAGTACGTTCAGCTTGGTCTCTACTTCCATCATGGCGCAGCGGTAGTAGGACATCAGTTTATTGTATTCCTGCATCCAGGTGCGGGACTGGTTGAAGATCTCAAGGCTCATGATATCGGCAAAGTTTTCGCGGAAATGACGTTCTTCTTCGGGAAGGTCCTGGTATACTTTGTGTTCGTCCATTCTGAATGGGTCTCCTTCTTCTATGGCTACAGGTGACTTCGGGGAATCGGCCCTACTCTTTTATTATAACAGGAAATCTCAACATTGGGTTAACTTTTTAACGAAAAACAGAAAAAGATTTCCGGGAGAAACTGCAAAATGCGTCCCGGAAAGGAAAAACCGCCGCGGCAGGGCCGGCGGCGGTAGGGGGTTCGGCTGTTATTTCCCGTTGATGATCCGCAGGTTGCGTACCAGATACAGGATGAAGGAGAGCAGCATGATGGTCATGATCAGGGCCACCAGGGTGTAAGAAAGGATTTCAGGCATGGTGGGCCATACCAGATGGAGGCCCATTACCACATAGAGCCCTGCGGTGGAGATCTTGCCGTGCCAGAGTGCCATGGGCACCTTGCCGGTCTTCTTCATGGCCTTCAGGTGGGTCAGGCTGGTGGTGATCTCCTTTACAAACATGAGGGCGAATACCAGGATCATGTAGGGGAAGCGGGTGAAGAGGCAGACCACAAGGGCGGCCAGGGTCAGCTTATCGGACAGGGGGTCCAGGAATTTGCCCAGGTCGCTGGTCATGTGGAAGGTGCGGGCGATGTAGCCGTCCGCCAGGTCGCTGAGACCGGAAACCACGATGATGACGGCGGTCCAGAGGATATCTTCCCTGCCGATGTAGGTCCAGCAGAACAGCGGGATCAGCAGGATCCGGAAAAAGGACAGAAGATTGGGGATGGTGAAAATCTTGGAACCGGTTTTTTGTTCTGTATCGGGAACGTTGCTCATGGGTTACCTCGTAAAAAGATGGATCGATGGGAAGCGTGAAATTACCTTTTGCTTAACATATCTACTCTATCATAAATCCAGACATTTGACAAGAAAAGAAGCCGCTAATGGCAAAGAATTGCCCGCAGTGCGGCTTCTTTCGGTTCGTATGAAATGCATTTGCCCAGGGAACCGGGCAGGTGGTTATTCGGTTTCGGTCTGCTGCCCTTCCAGCAGCTGGATCACCTGCAGAGCGAAGGGGTCACCGGCGGCATGGAGCTCGTCCAGGAACCGCTCGAACAGCTGCAGGATCAGCGGGGAAGCCTGCTGCAAAAGGCCGGGCTGCAGCCAGAACCGCAGGAAACTGCGGCGGGCCCAGACGGGGAACTGCTGCTCTTCGAAGGGCTTGCCCCGGTTGCTGTAATAAAGGCCGATGTCTGCCAGCGTGCGGTCCAGATCCACGGGGGCACCCTTGGCCATGGCATCCAGATCTGCCCAGGCACCGGCAAAGGCCTTGTGCTCTGTGAAAATGTATTCCGGTGCGACGGGTGCGGCGTGGGGATCGTTCCGGGCATCGTCCAGATGGATGTCCAGGTAGAGGGCATCCCACAAGGGCCAGAACCATTCGTTGGCGAACTGACCGGGCTTCAGACCGGAAACTTTATAGTTCAGAATGGCGGCTTTCAGGTCGTCCAGAGTGATCTGGATGGGAGCGGTGCGTACGTTATCGAAGGGAACGGCGGGGCCGCAGACTGCGGAATAGGGGACCTCGAAGCGCAGAAGCTTCTGCACATCCTCCGTGGGGATCTGATAGGGCGGAATGTATTCCAGCTGGTCCGGGGTGTACTTTCCGGCCAGCCAGGTGGTCTGGGAAGTGGCGGCGACCTGGTCTCCTTCGGCAGCGTCCACTTTGACGTATTCGGGTTCTCCGTCTTTCAGGATGCGGGCGAAATCGCCGGTCTGGAAACTATGCATAAGAGTGTACCTCCAATTTGTTTTTCAATGCGGGTCTATTATATCACAAGAAATGATTTCGTGCCCCATTTTTTGCGCGATATGCTATAATGGCGGCAGGAGGGTACGAAATGAGTACAAACACCATCCAAAATGACTTTTCACAGGGAAAGGTCTGGCGCATCATTCTGAACCAGGCCATTCCTCTTACCATCGCCCAGGCGGTGCAGGTCCTCTACAATGTGGTGGACCGCGTGTACCTGGGGCATTTGCCCGGCTCCGACAGCCTGGCCCTTACGGGCGTCGGCCTGATTTTTCCCATCGTTTCCCTGATCACCGCCTTCTGCAATCTGTTTGCCACCGGCGGCACGCCCCTGTTCTCCATTTCCCGAGGGGCAGGGCAGAAGGAACGGGCGGAAACGATCCTGAATAACACCTTCACCGCCCTGGTGCTGTCCGCGGTGGTGCTGACGGCTGTCGGCTATCTGTTCCGAAAGCCCATCCTCTACGCCTTCGGTGCCAGCGACGCCACCTACGTGTACGCCAACGCCTACCTGACCATTTATCTGGCCGGTACGGTCTTCTCCATGATCACCACCGGCATGAACGGGTTCATCAACGCCCAGGGTTTCCCTCGGGTGGGCATGCTGACCATCATTCTGGGAGCGGTGCTCAACGTGATCCTGGACCCCATTTTCATCTTCGCCTTAGACATGGGCGTGCGGGGAGCAGCCCTTGCCACCGTCATTTCCCAGGTGGTTTCCTGCCTCTGGGTGCTGCGGTTCCTCACCGGTCCCAAGGCCCTTTTGAAGCTGCGGAGAGACCGGATGCTGCCGGATCCCAAACTGCTGAAGGAGATCGTCACCCTGGGCATCCCCGGCTTCATCATGGCGGGCACCAATTGCCTGGTGCAGGTCACCTGCAATGCCACACTGAAACTTTACGGCGACGACCTCTACATCGGCATCATGACCGTGATCAACTCCGTCCGCGAGATCTTCAGCCTTGCGGTCACCGGTCTGGCTCACGGAGCGCAGCCCGTCATCGGTTACAACTACGGCGCGAAGAAGTACGACCGGGTCCGCAGCGGCATCAAATTCATGGCCGTTGTCAGCGCCTGCTTCACCGCTGTCTGCTGGGTGCTGGTGCTCACCTTCCCCAAGTTCCTGCTGGCCCTGTTCAGCAGCGATGCCCAGCTGGTGGAGACCGGCGTTCTGGCCATGCAGATCTACTTCTTCGGCTTCGTATTCATGGCCGGACAGCAGGCGGGACAGTCCACCTTCGTGGCCCTGGGAAAATCCAGGCACGCCATTTTCTTCTCCCTGCTGCGGAAGGCTGTCATCGTGTTCCCCCTGACCATTCTGCTGCCTCGCATCGGCGGCCTGGGTGTCAACGGTGTGTTCCTGGCAGAACCCATTTCCAACCTGATCGGCGGCCTGGCCTGCTTTACCACCATGGTGCTGACGGTGTGGCCCATGCTGCGCCGGGAGGAAGCAAAGCTGCAGAACTCCTGATTTCAAAGTGCGATCCAAATTCAAAAGACGGACTTTCTCAAATACAGAAAGTCCGTCTTTTTGTGTGAGGGTTTATTCCGTTCGCTGTGATCGCTTATGCCACCAGCCACTTGTACTTTTCGACGCTGTACAGGGGGACGAAGGGCAGCAGGATGGGTACGGTCTTCACGTACTTCTGGTATTCGGGATCCTGGCCGTAGTTCTTGTTCTGGCGGATCTCCAGGCGGCGGGCACCGCTGAACATGACGAAGATGATGCCGATGTAGCCCACGGCAGCCACGATCCACTGACCGGCGGTGCAGAGGGAACCGATACCGGACAGCAGAACGCCGGTCCAGAAGATCATTTCACCCAGGTAGTTGGGGCAGCGGACCAGCTTGTAGAGGCCGGTGTCCACGAAGCGCTTGGGGTTGATTTTCTTGGCAGCATTCTTCTGCAGGTCTGCGGCGGATTCCAGAACCAGACCGATGACCATGATGGCAGCACCGATGTAGGTCCAGGTATTGGAACCGCTTTCGTTCACCAGACGGTAGAACACAGGGGTGATCTGGGTCACGTACAGCAGAGCGCAGGTGATCCAGATGGCGCACTTGACACCGAAGGGAACGGTCTTGCCGTCTTTGATCTCGCCCTTCATGTTCTTGCTGTAGGAAGCGCTCTTCAGTTCGCGGAAGGCCAGATAACCGCTGAGGCGGCAGCCGTAGACGATGAAAAGTGCGGCGCAGAGGGCGGTGCCTACGGTCAGGGTGCTGCCGTAGAGGCACAGCATCAGGATGCCCTGAGCGGCGATGGCGAAGCCGTAGCCCAGAGAAATGAACCAGACATAGTTTTTAAAGCCGATGGAGCTCACCAGCAGAGCGGCTGCCAGAAGCAGCCAGATGGTAACAGGGAAAGTCATTTGTAAGTCTCCTATTCAAGTTGGTTGACCGGCCGGCAAAGGGCTGCCGGCCGAAGGTTGCAGCGCTGCCGAATGTCAGCGGGCAGCAGCCTTTTTGCGCAGAAGCAGGGTGCCGCAGAGCAGGCTGCCCTGACCGATCACGTTGATGATCTCAGCCATCCAGTTCATGAAGGCCTGGGTGAAATCCTGGCTGGAAAGGTAGCCCATGCACAGGGAACAGAGGAAGGACAGGACGAAGCAGATGATCGCCACGACCTTCTTTTCTTTGGCGGCCAGAGCGATGAGACCGCCATTCATGCAGCCGAGACCGGCCACCATGAGGCCCACAAAGAGGAAGGTGCCGCTGAACACCGGCGGTGCAGCCACCGCCAGCATGGCGTTCTTGTGCTTCTTGCTGACCACCATCAGCAGAACGGCGATGCCGGCCATCAGGAAGCCCAGGGACTGCACCGGGAAGAACATGGCATCCAGTGCGGCGAAATCGCAGGCACCGGCGGCATAGAGCAGCTTCCAGGTGGCCTTCAGGAAACCGGCCAGGAATACGTTGATGGTACCGGCGGCGAAGAGGGCGAAGACGCCCTTCAGCATCTTATCGTAAAAGTCTTTCTGCAGCAGCAGGGTGGCGGCACCGAAGAGGAATACGGGGATGTAGTCCACCAGGGCCATGGCAACGGAGAAATCGTTCATGGGGATGCCTCCTTATTTACCGGCCTTTTCTTTTGCACGCTTGTCGTTGATGATCTTCATGTGATCTGCGTTGATCAGTTCCACATTGTTTTCCTTGGCCCAGTCTACGCAGCCCTTCAGGACCAGGGGCAGGAAGACGCGGGGCACATTCAGGATGGTTTCCAGGGCGTCGTCGGTGAATTTCACCTTATCGTCGGCCCGGTCTGCGGCATAGCGGACGGATTCCAGAGAAGCCTTGCGCATGGGCAGCAGTTCGGCCCGCATACGGGTCTTTCTGTGGAACCAGAAGTTCTTGCTGTCGCGGTAACCGTAGTCTACGGGCAGGGCGGGGAAGTCCTTGGCCTTGACACCGTTGATGATGGCATCGGCATACTGCTTCTTCATCAGGATGCGATCCACCTTCAGGATGAAGTGGGCACCGAACTTGGAGGTGATGCCGTTGAAATCGTGATAGGGCGGTTCGTAGCCGTTCAGCTGACCGGGCTGGTCGTTTTCGGCATGGTCCAGTTCCCGGACCCAGGTGCATTCGATGGCCTGGATGGCATCGGTGAGGACCATGGGGCGCTTTTCGCCGGTTTCTTCTTCGATCTGGCTCTTTTCCAGACGGAAGTTGCAGTTCGGCATTTTGTCTTCGGGCTTATCGCCGGGCCAGGACAGCTTGACGCATTCCTTGAAGGTCTTGGGCTTATCGTCCACGAAGTTGATGGTGCACTTGCCGCTGCGCAGAATGTTCTGCGCGGTGTTGGAAGAGTTGCGGCAGGAAAGCAGCATGGCATAGAAATCCTTGCCGGCCACATAGTAGGGCTGCACCAGAGAGTAGGGGCCCAGGGTGGTGCTGCCGTCTTCGCAGAGGGTGCTGATGACCACGGTGGGCATGGGGAAGAACAGGGATGTCTGATAGAAATTGTCTACGATCCGCAGATTTTCAAAACTGGACATGGTTTGATCGTTCCTTTCTTTTTTGTGACTCTTGGGATGATGGGGAACCGTTTAAAAGAGTTTTTGCAGGATGCTCCAAAGATCTTCGAAGGACTTGCCGGAAAGAGTCCAGGTCAGCAGAGCCTCGGCGGCAAATTCGGCGGTGAAATCGCTTTCACAGAACCTGCGCAGAGGGGCTGCCAGCTGGCTGCGGAGCATGGCGTGATACCGGCGGAAGCTTTCCGCGAAGGCGGAGGCTGCGGCCCGGTCGCCGATGATGCCCCGGTGCCCGGCGGCATACTGCAGAAGCTGGTCATGGATGGCCTGCAGCACAGGCTCCGGACCTTCGGCGGTTTCGGCGGCGGCGGAAATGGCGGCCATGGAAACCTTCCAGCCTTCCAGCATGTAGGCGGCAAGGAGGGCGTCCTTGGAGGGGAAGTAGTTGTAGACAGTCCCCACGCCGACACCGCAGGCCTTGGCCACAGAACGGATGGTGACGGCGGCATAGCCGCCGGCTTCCGCTTGCTTGCGGGCTTCTTCGATCAGCTTTTGCTGCAGATTTTCGATGATCTTGGGCATAAATAACTCCTTATATGAACGTGTTCACATAAAACAGTATAGGCGACTTCCTGCGGTCTGTCAATCCTTTCACAAAAGAAAGAGCAGAAGAACTTCGGAAAAAAGAAAAGCGCAGGAAACCTGCGCTTTTGAAAGCAAAGGATGTTTTCTTTTAGTCCAGGCGAATGCCGTGGTAATCGTAGATGGTGTCGGGAACGTTGTTGGAATCCACCCAGACCCGGTATTTGTTGCTGCCGATCTTCACGTAAACAGTACCGTTTAAGGAGACGGATACCTTAAAGGAATCATAGGTACCGTCGTATTCGTTGTGCATTTCTTTGGGCTTGGAACTTCCCTTGGGGTAAGCAAGAACGTCCATGTCATACGAATACGTATAGTAAACGGTGCCGTCGGAGTTGAAGGTCAGGGTCCGCTCCTCGGTGTTCAGATAGTAGACCATGTACGGATTGAGATCCCCTCTTCTGTAGTCGTCGTAAAAACCGTTATCGTCCTCTTCATCGCCCGAGAAGGTCTGGCCCAGGAAGTTCTGGTAGATTTCAGCGGCTCGCTTCTGGTTCTGGATGGTAATGACGGAAAGGATGAGAATGATGATGGCCGCTGTTACACCTAAGATGATCCACAGTTTACGCTTTTTTCCCGCGGCTGTTTCAGTAGCCTTTTGCCGCAGCAGCGTTTCCTTTTCGTCGCACTGGGAAAGCAAGCCGGAAACATCTGTCTGGGAGGAGATCTGCTGCAGAAGTTCCCGGACTTTCAGAATGTCTGCGGGCTTTTGGGCAGCGGTCAGCATGGCTTGGGCCTGATTCACCGATTGCTGCAGGCGGAACTGGCGGTTCTCTTTGAGATAGGACAGCAAGATTTCTTTGTATTCCGGAGAAGCGAAGCGCAGTGCCTTTAGCATATATTTATTTTCGTGGAAAGGAACAGGCACACGAACCAGATCTTCCTCCCGGGAAAGCTGCAAGGAGACCAGCAAAAGGCCGACGTAGGCTTTGCTGTTTTCCGGATCCAGATCCAGTGCCTTCTGGCAGTAGTCAGCAGCAGATCGCCATTCTTTGTCTTCCAGAAAGAGTTCTGCTCTGCGCAGCAAAGCGGAAAGTGTGGTTTGGGTTTCGCTCGTAGACATAATTGACCTCACAGATTGATGTTTTGGGATGCTGACTTTTGTATTTTGATTTAACGGTTACCGCTCGCCGTCGCCGTGGCAGTATTTGCAGTCACCCCGGCCGCCGCAGGAAGTGCAGCGCTGGGACACATAGCCCAGACCGGCCTGGAACTTCTTGATTTCGCCGTCACCGCCGCATTTGGAGCAGTTGCCGCTGCCGCCGCAGGGAGTGCACCATTCTTTTTCGTTGCTGCCGCCGTCACTGTCAGAACCGCCCTCCGGAGCCTTGGTGATGACTGCGCCGGTACCGCCGTCCCGCAGGAAGGTGATGTCGCGGCCGGTGCGGATGCCCGGGTCTTCCAGCTGGAAGTTTCTGTTGAATTCCAGGGTGATCTTGAAGTATTCCGGATCGTAGTTGGGGGCTAAGTACCGGCTTAGGGTCAGGCGTACGTGGAACTCATACTCCTCGTATTTTTCGGGAAGCAGAGTGATGCTTTCGTTTGTGCCGGTGTAGCGGTAAAGGTAGCGCTGCACGTGGTTGCCGTAGTGAGGATCGGTGAAGCTGTCCGCAAGCTCCAGCTGGTAGCGGGGCTGGGTCAGCAGAGCGGTCAACTCTTTTTCCACATCCTCATAAGCTGCAATGGGGATGCTGCCGTTCCACTGGAACTGGTGGCCGTCGGCGTAGTAGTTTTTATCGGTGCTGGGCCGGATGTACAGAAACTCCCGGATGTCCGGCAGGAACACGCTGGAGGGATCCACCGCAGTCTGCAGTTTTTGCTCTTCCGGGGATAGGGACTGGCCGCCGCCGGTTTGGCCGGTGCCGCCCTCCTGGCCACCGCCCGGGGCACCGGAAAAATCACCGCTTCCGGCACAGCCGGTAAGGGTGCTAAGCAGCAGCAGTAAAATCAAAAGAAGGGGAAGAAGCCGCCTGTTCATGGGGAACCTCCTGAAACGAATCTTGATACTGAAACTGTATCGCAAAACCGGTCAAAAATCAATCGGTTTCGAATTGTATTGCACTCAATTGAAAGAAAATTTAAAAATTTCCGTTGACAATGGGCGTGTTTTGTGGTTAAATAAACCCATTCATATCGAAAAAAGACGTTGAAGGAAAACTTGCGTATTCCAAGCGCTTCAGAGAGCCGGCGGGTGGTGTGAGCCGGTGCCGCGGAATGCAGCGATCTGGTTCCCGAGTCGGTCTTGTGAACGCTTCGGCCGGTAATGAGACACGGGTTCTCCCGTTACAGAGATAGGGCTTGTCTGAGCCCGATGAGAGATTCTTCCGTCGAAGAATAAGCAGGGTGGTACCGCGGATCGTTATTTCGTCCCTGAGGCTGATGGCCTCAGGGTTTTTTATTTTAGAAAGTCAGGAGCATGGGTTATGAAAATGATGAAACTGTCGGATATGACGATGAAACAGGCGGCGGACGGCTTCGATCTTTCCTTCAAAGAAAAGATCGAACTGGCGAAGCTGCTGGATAAACTGGGTGTGTCTGTGATCGAACTGGAAGGGATCCGGAATCCCCGCATCGACAGCCTGCGCATCAAATCCATCGCGGCAGCGGTGAAAAACAGCGTGATCGCAGTGCCGGTGCCGCTGAACGGCGAATGCCCGGAACAGGTTTGGGCCGCCCTGCAGCAGGCAAAGCATCCGCGCCTTCAGGTCTGCGGCGCGGTGAGCGCCGTGCAGATGGAATACCTGTTCCACAAAAAGCCGGAAGCCATGCGGAAGCTGATCGCGGAGACCATCCGGGTCTGTAAGAGCCTGTGCGCCGATGTGGAATTTCTGGCGGAGGATGCCACCCGGGCAGATGCCGCTTTCCTGGCGGAGACCCTGCGCGATGCCATTGCTGCCGGAGCAACTACCGTCACCGTCTGCGATGCCGCCGGGTCCATGCTGCCCGCCGAATTTGCCCGGTTCATTTGCGACCTGCGGGAAGCGGTTCCGGAACTGCAGAGCGTGAATATGGGTGCCGCCTGCAGCGATGCCCTGTCCATGGCCGATGCCTGCGCGGTGGCCGCAGCAGGTGCCGGCGTAACGGAACTGAAAGCGGCTGCCTACCCCCTGGATGCGGCCGATATCGCCAATCTGGCAAGGATCCTGGATGCAAGAGGCGACAGCTTCGGAGCCGGATCTTCTCTGCAGATGCAGCAGCTGAACCGGATCATCGGAAAAGTGCGGCAGATTTGCAAGACAGCAGGAAGCCGGGGTGTCGGCCCTGCGGCTGGCCCCGATGAGGATCTGTATCTGACCGCGCACGACGATGCTGCGGCGGTGACCAAAGCGGCCGCGCAGCTGGGCTACGACCTTTCCGAAGAAGACGAGACAAAAGTGTACGATGCATTCCGGCGGATCGCCCTGAAAAAGGACCGGGTCTCCTACAAAGAACTGGATGCCATCGTTGCCTCTGCCGCCATGCAGGTACCGCCCACCTATGAACTGGAAACCTTTGTGATCACGTCCGGCAATACCATTTCCTCCACGGCCCACATCAAGCTGCGGAAGAACGGCGAGACTCTGGAAGGGGTCTCCATCGGAGACGGCCCCATCGATGCCGCCTTTGTGGCCATTGAAACCATTACCGGGACCCGGTACGAGCTGGATGATTTCCAGCTGCAGTCCGTTACGGAAGGCCGCGGTGCCGTGGGGCAGACCGTGGTGAAGCTGCGCAGTGGCGGCAGGGTGTATTCCGGAAAAGGCATTTCCACCGATATCGTGGCAGCCGGCATCCACGCGTACCTGAGCGCACTGAACAAGATCGTTTACGAGGAGGAAGAAGCATGAGACTTTCATTTTCCACCAGAGGCTGGCCGGGTCTGACCTGGGACGAAATGCTGGACACCGCTCTGGATATGGGCTTTTCCGGCATCGAAGTATACAATCTCGCCAAATTTGAAGCTCTGTGGGGAAAGGGCGGCCCCTTCCATCCTTACCGGGCCGCCGCCACCGCCCGCAATCTGCGGGAGAAAAAGCTGACCATTCCCTGCTTTGATACCTCCTGCGACCTGGCAACGGATCCTGCGGCGGAGGAAACGCTGAAGCGGCTGATCGAAACGGCCCGAACTGCCCAGGTGGAGTATGTGGTGGCCTGCGCTCTGCAGGAGGAAGAGGACCGGGTGCTCGAATCCCTGCAGCGTCTTGTCCCCCTGGCGGAGAAAGCCGGGGTGGGTCTGCTGCTGAAAACCAGCGGGATCTATGCGGATACGGACCGGCTTCGCGCCATGCTGGACCGCTTTGCCAGCGATTATCTGGGCGCCCTCTGGGATGTGCACCATCCGTACCGGGATTTCGGTGAAAGCGGCGATGCCACCATCAAAAATCTGGGAGCTTACGTTCGCCACGTCCATCTGCGGGATTCTGACGATGGGGGGAACTACCAGCTCATCGGGGAAGGCACCATGCCCATCGCGGAAGTGATGCAGGCTCTTTCCAGCGTCAACTACGACGGCTTCATCTCTCTGGAATGGAAGCCGGAATGGCTGGAGGATCTGCAGGATCCGGAGATCATTTTCCCCTATTTTGTAAACTACATGGAACGGTTCCATTCCACCCGGGGCATGAAGAAAAAGCTCTACCCCAACCACGACGGCACCGGCCAGTACATCTGGAAGAAGGATGAACTGATCAACCTGACTTTCCCGCAGGTGCTGGACCGGGTGGCGGAGGAATTTCCGGACCAGTATTGCTTTAAATACACCACTCTGGATTACACCCGCACCTATGCCCAGTTCCGGGAGGATGTGGACCGGTTCGCAAGAGCGCTGGTGTCCATGGGGGTCAAGCCGGGCTCCAAAGTGGCTGTCTGGGCCACCAATGTACCGGCCTGGTTCATCACCTTCTGGGCGGCCACCCGGATCGGTGCGGTGCTGGTGACAGTCAATACGGCCTATAAGATCCACGAAGCGGAATATCTGCTGCGCCAGTCCGATACCCACACGCTGGTGATGGTGGAGAGCAATCTGGATTCCGATTACGCGGCCATCATCAACGAGCTTTGTCCCGAAATCGCCGGAACGAAGGCGGGAGAACCGCTGCACTGCAGGAAACTGCCCATGCTGCGCAACGTGATCACCGTGGGGTTCAAACAGAAGGGCTGTCTGACCTTCGAGGAAGCTATGCTGCGATACAAACTGGTGAGCCGGGAGCAGGTGGCGCAGATGGCGGCATCCGTTCGCCCCGACGATGTGTGCAACATGCAGTATACGTCGGGAACCACCGGGTTCCCCAAGGGCGTCATGCTGACCCACTACAATGTGGTGAACAACGGCAAGTGCATCGGCGACCGCATGGGCCTTTCCACGGCGGACCGGATGATGATCCAGGTGCCCATGTTCCATTGCTTCGGCATGACCCTGTCCATGACCTCCGCTATGACCCACGGGGCCACCATGTGTCCCATGCCCTATTTCTCGGCGGCCTCTTCTCTGGCCTGCATCAACCAGGAAAAAATCACGGCGTTCAACGGTGTTCCCACCATGTTCATCGCCATGTTCAACCACCCGGATTACCGCAAAACCGATTTCAGCTATATGCGTACCGGCATCATGGCGGGGGCGGGCTGTCCTCCGGAGCTGATGCGCCGGGCAGCCCAGCCGGATGAAATGAACATGACCGGTATCGTCAGCGTCTACGGCCAGACCGAATGCGCTCCCGGAAACACCATGAGCGCCTGGACCGACCCTCTGGATGTGCGTACCGATACGGTGGGCTATGCCTTCCCTCACGTGGAATGCAAGATCGTGGATCCGGAGACCGGCGAGGAAGTTGGCCCCGGCATCAACGGCGAGTTTTGCGCCAGAGGCTATAACACCATGAAAGGGTACTACAAGATGCCCCAGGCCACGGCGGATACGGTGGATGCGGAGGGCTGGCTCCATTCCGGTGATCTGGCCTGCAGGGATGAACAGGGCAACTACCGTATCACCGGCCGTCTGAAGGATATGATCATCCGCGGCGGCGAAAACATTTACCCCAAGGAAATCGAAGAATTCATCTACACCCATCCCCAGACAAGGGATGTGCAGGTGATCGGCGTGCCGGATAAAAAGTACGGTGAAGAGATCATGGCCTGCATCATCCTGAAGGAACCGGGTTCCGTCACCGCAGAGGAAATGCACGCCTACATCAAAGCCAGCATGGCACGGCACAAGGTGCCCAAGTACATTGAATTTGTGGAGGCCTTCCCCATGAACGCTGCCGGCAAAGTGCTGAAATACAAGATGCGCCAGGAGGCAGCGGAACGGCTGGGCCTGACGAAAGAGTGAGGCTGTACCCGGTGAAAAAAAGCAGAAGCCGCAGAAGCAAGCGGCCGCGGCAAAAACAGAAGCGTTTGGTAAGAGACAAATAAAAAAGGTCCGTAACGAAAGTTCGTTACGGACCTTTTGCTGTTGCTTGTTTGGCTGATGGGAATGTTTCCGGTGCCCCCGGCTGCCTATGCTGCTATGCCCGGCCACGTATGCTGCTACGCCTGGCCGCTCATGATGTCGGTGAGGCACTGCACCAACTGGCAATTTCTCAGATCTTCCAGATCGATGATCGAAATATCCAGCTTTTCGGCCCGGTGACGGGCGGCGGCGATGCAGGGCTCGGTGGTGATGATGGCGGCCTTTGCACCCTTGCCGCCGAAGCGGTCCCGCAGGATGGCCAGCTCGTTGAGGGCCTCTGTCTTGATCTCGGTGGCCTTGCAGCTGAGGAAGAGGGGAATGACACCCTGGGAGGCCATCACGTCGATTTCATTGGACACGCTGGCATGGCCCAGAACATCGTCCCAGCGCACCACGGCGCTGCTGATCACATCGTTGAACAGGCCGGAATCGATGCAGGCCTTGTAGGTGTAAAGCTCCAGAACGCTGCCCACATCGCGGAGCCAGGACCGGATATTGCGGTCCCGGAAGCGGAAGGAAACGGACTGTCCGGTGACGATGGTGAGATCCTGTAGGAACCCGATCTGCTCCAGCGAGCGGAGAGCCTGCTCGTTGGCGGAGACCCGGGAGCCGTGCTCACCCTTCACGGTGTAATTGCCCTGCACGGTCAGGGAAGGGGCCTTGCCGTATTCCGAAGGGGAGATCCGCTGGATGTAAGTAATGATCCGGTTCCACTGGCGGCGGAACCGCAGGAAGCACCGGAAGAAGGGGTCAAAATCCTTCAAATACTTAGCGAGAAGGGCGTTATCCACCCGGCCGGGAAGCAGGGTGCCGCCGGCCATCAGGAAGAAATCCTCCACGGAATAGGTGAGGGTGCAGCGCAGATCCTCTGCGAAGTCGGCACCGCTGATGTCGAAGAATCGGTTCTTTTTGCGGGAATAGGTGAAGGCGGGGATGCCCGTCTGGGACGAAAAGATGCCTGCCGCGAAGAGGGCAGCGTCGCTGCCGCCGGTAACATCCATGGCGCAGTCCGGGTACTTCTGTGCGATGCCCTGCAGCTGCCGCAGGATGCGGTCCGCCTTGAAGGGGCTGGTCTCCAGGAACAGCACCTCCGGTTCCCAGCCGCGGCGGCGGAAGAAGTCTCTCAGCTTGTCCTGATGCTTCCGGTTCTGGGCCATCTCCGTGGGGCAGAGATAGATGATGCGGGCAGGGCGGAACAGGTCCGGTGCCAGAATATTTTCGATGGCGCGTTCGTCATAGAGTTCGATCAAAGTATCCATAAGAATATCCCCTTTTTACTCATTTATTTAATTATAAATCCATTTGAGCGTCTTGGCAATGTGTCGATTGGGGATCGGTGCGAAATCCTGTTCACCATAAAATCGGACGATTGGCGAACAGGTAGACCAGAAAACTGGCGTGAGTTGTGAAGCAGTATCGATTGCTGACGCACCAAATCCGCCAAAGCTGTAAAATGGTGCCATAGTGCGCGCTAAAAACTGTAAAGTGGTGCCACAGTGCGCACAAAAACTGTAAAGTGGTGCCATGGCACGCACTAAAAACTATAAAATGGCGTTGCGGTGCGCATAAAATTCAAATAGTGGCACCAAATTTCAAAAAAACGGTGTTTGGTGCGCGTTTTTCTCTTCAGAACGTCGCTCGAAATGCAAAAACGACACAAAAAACAGGAAAAACAGGCCGTTTTTATAGTTTTGGCCTGTTTTTTGACTTTTGGAACGCATTTTTCACGAAAAAAGTGTCACCAAAACAGCGAAAATGCAAGATTTGTGCGTAGACCATCGCAATGGGGACAGAAAAAGCACGATGGTCCGCGTAAAACCATCGTGCTCTTTGGCTTATAGGGTATAAATAGATACCAGCAGATTTTTTGAAAACATAGTGTTTTCAAGGCTTTATGGTTCTTTTTCTGTTTAAACCAAAGTAACTGTCAGTCTTCTTCCATCGTTTTTGAGAAGATAGAATGGGGTACAAATAGATACCTTATATCACTTCAGTTGGGCTCCATCGGCAAAGGCGTTGCCGACCTTTTCGCCGATCACATGATAGGCGGCATGGATGCCATCAAAAATGATGGGGCGCAGCTTGGCAATGTCGATGTTGCCGTCCTCACCGAGAATGGCTTCGTCGGCGCTGACATTGACCACCTCACCGAACATATAGTGAGTTTCGGGATCATAGCTGATGAGTCTGCACTCCAGCGTCATGGGCAGCTCCTCAATCACAGGGGCATCCACATAGGAAGGAAAAAAGGTTCGGTTTCGCACACTTCCCATAAACAAGAAACGGGAGTACAGCTTTTCGGTTCGTCCGATGGCTGTACTCCCGCTCTTTTTTATTATTTGAACATATCGTCAATCTCTTTTTCTGGAATTTCCTCCCATTCAGGGATGCCAGGCAATTTAGGCTGTGGAGATGCAAAACTATGGGCAAGTTGTATAGGATTAGGATATCGTTCTACGTTGTCGTAACTTACCGCATATTGGTCCACAATTCCGGCAAGCGGAGTAAATGAGTATTTTTGCTCACCATTAGCATCAATGACACTTTGATACATCAACCCTGATGTTAGAAGGCCCTGCACAAAGGTGCTATACGGGAGATCCGCTTCATAGATATGTTCACCTAAAAAGGCTAAATCTTCCTCTAAGGTATGTGTAACTGCATGGCAAATTCGGAAATAGGTAGGTCTATCAATAAAGTCTGTAAGTAAACATCGAGTAGCATTGATTAAGTATCGGATTTTTTGCTGAGTTTCAGCT
>SVCU01000013.1 GCA_015058215.1 Clostridiales bacterium | reverse complement strand
GGCCAGTACGGCCTGCTCATCGCCGCCGGTCCCGAAGGCAGCGAGGAAAAAGCTCTGGCCGAAGCCCTGGCCAAACTGCTGAAGGATGCCGGTTACGGCGCTTCCGTGCAGATCACCGAAGGCCCTGTTGAAAACGTTAAAAATCTTACCGAATATAAAGCCGACCTGGCCATCGTCTCCGCAGACGATCTGACCGCAGCAGTCAACGGCACCGGAAAATTCAGCGGCTCCGCCACCGGCGAGCTCTTCGCGCTGATGTCTCTGGGTGTTTCCGGCGACGGCAGCCGCAACGTTCTGCTCTGCAGCGACGATACCATGGACGCCATGGCTTGGGACATGCTTTCCTGCATTGCCAAATCCCTGGACTCTCTGCAGGCCGCCTGTAAAGACGGCTCTGAGATCACCATGGAAGCCGGCAGTACCGACATTCCCGTGGCGCTCAATGAAGGGGCCGCAGCCTATTTTGATAAGAAACCCTGGACCAAGTAAATTTACTTAGGAGGCATTACTATGGAAAGATTAATCGGTACCGTATCCATGGGCGTTCGCGCCCCCATTATCCGTCAGGGCGACGATATCGCTCAGATCGTAGTGGACAGCGTTGTGGCCGCAGCGAAAAGCGCCGGCCTCACCGTACAGGATCATGACGTCATCGCCGTCACCGAAGCAGTTGTTGCCCGTGCACAGGGTAACTATGCCACCGTTGACAATATCGCCACTGACGTATTCAACAAGTTCGGTCAGGATCCTGTGGGTGTTATTTTCCCCATCCTGAGCCGCAACCGATTCGCCATCTGCCTGCGCGGCATCGCCAAAGGCGCCGCCCTCGGCTCCAAAAAAGTGGTTCTGATGCTCAGCTATCCTTCCGACGAAGTGGGCAACCATCTGGTAGATCTGGACGACCTGGATGCTGCCGGCGTCAACCCCTGGTCTGATGTTCTCACCGAAGCCAAGTACCGCGAACTCTTCGGCGTCCGCAAGCACACCTTCACCGGTGTGGACTACATCGAATACTACAGAGAACTGATCGAAGGCTGCGGCTGCGAAGCTGAAATCATTCTGGCCAACGACTGCCGTTCCATCCTGCCCTACACCAAGAGCGTTCTCTGCTGCGATATCCATACCCGCGCCCGCTCCAAGCGCCTGCTGAAGGCCGCCGGTGCCAGCAAGGTCTTCGGTCTCGATGATATCCTGACCGCCTCCGTCGATGGCAGCGGCTACAACGAAAACTACGGCCTGCTGGGCAGCAACAAGGCCACCGAAGAAACCATCAAGCTCTTCCCCAGAAACTGCCAGCCCGTTGTAGATGCCATTCAGAAGGGCATCCTGGAACAGACCGGCGCTCATGTAGAAGCCATGGTCTACGGCGACGGTGCATTCAAAGACCCCGCCGGCAAGATCTGGGAACTGGCAGACCCCGTCGTCAGCCCCGCTTACACCGCAGGTCTGGAAGGCCAGCCCTCCGAAGTTAAGCTGAAGTATCTGGCAGACAACAACTTCGCTCACCTGGAAGGCGAAGAACTGAAGGCCGCTATCAGCCAGTACATCAAGGAAAAGGATGAAGCTCTGGCCAAGGAAGTCAAGACTGCGGAAAGCAGCCTGAAGGGCCAGATGGTCTCCCAGGGCACCACTCCCCGCCGTCTCACCGACCTGATCGGCTCCCTGTCCGACCTGACCTCCGGTTCCGGCGACAAGGGTACTCCCATCATCTGGATCCAGGGTTACTTCGATAACTACACCAAATAAAGAATCGCAAAGGACCGGCAAATTGCCGGTCCTTTTTTCATGCCTGAAATCAAGGTGGGGCCGGCTGATACAGGGCGGCGGCCCGGTTCTCAATTTCGCCGCCGCCCTGCCTTTTCCATATTGACAGAATACTTCTGCGGCGATACAATAAAGGCAACCGAATATGCAATGTCTTCAGGGCAGGGTGAAATTCCCGATCGGCGGTAAAGTCCGCGAGCGCAAGGCCCCCTTGCGCAGGACCCGGTGCAACTCCGGGACCGACAGTATAGTCTGGATGGAAGAAGGCGTGCGGTAAGACCGAACCTGGTTTTCAGCACCTGAAAGGCATTCTTTTCAGGTGCTATTTTTGTTCCGCCGCAGGCATCACCGCCGCCCGGAACCCTTTCAGGAGGTCCCTCATTATGAACAATCAAGCAACATCCTCTCAGCGCACCAAGAACATGGTCATTCTGGCCATGCTGTCCGCCATCGCCTTTGTGGTGATGTGCGTGGGGCGCATCCCCATTCTGCTCTGGCTGAAATACGATCCCAAAGATGTGATCATTGCCATCGGCGGCTTCCTCTTCGGCCCCCTTTCCGCCCTGCTGATGTCCGTCGTGGTCTCTCTGGTGGAAATGATCACCGTCAGTGACACCGGTATCATCGGTGCCATCATGAACGTCCTTTCCACCTGTGCCTTCGTCTGCCCCGCCGCTTATATCTACAAGAAGAAGCACACCCTCGCCGGTGCCGTGGTGGGCCTGATCTCCGGCGTGCTGCTGATGACCGCTGTCATGATCCTCTGGAATTACCTGCTGACACCCCTTTATATGAACCAGCCCCGGGAAGAAGTCGCAGCTCTTCTGGTCCCCGTATTCCTGCCCTTCAATCTGGTGAAAGGCGGCCTCAACACCGCTCTGACCATCCTGCTCTACAAGCCTGTGATCACCGCCCTGCGAAAAGGCGGCATGCTGCCGCCCTCCTCTTCCGGAAAGAAAGGCAAGTTCTCCATCGGCGTATTCCTCTGCGCCGGCCTCGCCCTGATCACCCTGATCCTGGTGGTGCTGGTGATGCGCGGTATCCTGTAACGACACTGTTTTTTTCACACAAAAAGACCCTGCCATACGGCAGGGTCTTTTTAGGCTATTCTGCAGTATTCCTGCTGCACAGGAACTCCACCAATTCTGCATTTGTGCAGAACCAAATGTCGTCGCGCCCGGAAACGGCAGCGCAGATCAGTTCCATGGTTCCCCACAGGTTTTCTGCATCCAGATCATAGCTGTGACCCACGATTTGACATACCGCCAATTCTTCCTGTGTGTTCAAGAACGCCGCTATAAAATCGGGCAAATGCGGATCCAGATGATACATACCGGTTTTCCAATGGTAGGCATCGGTGCAGGGGGTAAAATTACCGGTACACACACTCGTCCGGGCATAGAGAAAGCCGCAGGCTTTGGCACAGTCTGCGATGCGGTCATCATAATAATCAAAGGGGACTGCGAAGCCCTTTACTTTCCTGCCGAACAGGTTTTCCAAATTCTCTTTGTCCACTTTCAACTGCCGGTATAGTTCCTCATCCGGCAGTTCATGCAAATACGGATGGGTCAGGCTGTGAGAGGCGATTTCATGGCCGTCATACAAAGACTTCACCTGTTCGGGAGACAGGCGTTTGACCTGCATACCATTGGGGTGTACCCAGGAATACTGCTCCTGCATCAGCTGGGAATTTAAGTTGAATGTACCTTTTATGCCGTATTGATTCAGCAATGCCACAAAACGCTCATCCTGCAAAACGCCGTCATCATAGGTGATATTGAATGCTTTTTTCTTTCTGCCGGGATACAGTTTTTCCATAGTGTCACCACTTCTTTTGCCATAACTATAATTTCCAGATTCTGGACTCCTTAATTTTACCATACCGCCGCGGCGCTTACAAGAACAGAACAGATCTAAAGCGGTCAAGTGCCACGCGCTGAAGCGCTGCACTTGTCGCATGTGACCCGCGCGCCGTATCAAAGATACGGGCGAGTCTAAAAAACTCCCGCCATCCTGGCGGAAGCACAGAGAGAAAGCTTTGGAGGCAATGGCTTGTACGTTTCATACCTTTGGAGGGAGGCGGATGAAACACCATTGATGAGACCTTTATCACTGCGCTTCCGCCAAAAAGGCGGGAGCTTTTTGCGGATATTCCGCAGGCTCTATTGGTAGAAACCACTCTTCTCGTGTCGGCTCAGAATGTCTGCGTGAGTGCTTTCTTCCATTTTTGAGAGGCGTAGAACAGGGTACCGAACAAGGCATCTGCCACCCAGGACAATACCCATGCTCCGTATGCACCATAAATCCCAAAGAGTTTTGTCAGAATCAATCCGGAGGTAAGCTGGACAAATGATCCGAGACAAGTGGCGAGGAAGAGAGGGTTCATGGCTGCTACGCCCCGATAGAAGGCATGGAACAGATTTGCTACCAGGTTCACCAGGATCAGGGGCAGGAAATACTGCAGGAAGTGGACGGAAAAGAGGAGGGCGTCCCCTTCATACCCATTCTGGAAGAAGAGCATGCAAATCTGTTTGGGGAACAGGACACAGCACAGCAGTGCCGGAAGAATGAACAGGATGCCTTGCAGCAATCCCACTCGAAGTCCTCTTCCCAATTGGTCCGTTTTCCCGGTGCCCACACACTGTGCAGTGTAGGAGCTGACCGTTCTTGCGGAGTTCTGATAAATCGATGCGTTGATGTTATAGATCCGCAGGACCACAGTGTAACTGGCGGATGCCGCACTGCCGATGGCGTTGATCATCGGCGAGATGAACAGGGTTGCCAGATACATGACCGCTTGTTGAAACGTGGTCGGGAGCCAGTAGCGGGAGGATTTCCAGACCTGCTTCGGCGAAAACTTTACGGGTTCCTTCTCCACTCCCATAACGCGGAAATACTTCCACAGCTGGAGAATATAGCAAACCGTTGTGATACTGGAGGAGACCACAGCGGCGATTGCAAGGCCGTAAATACCCATACCAAGTTTGACGATGGTAAAGATGCTTCCCCCGATATTGACCGCCGTCGACAGCAGCGACATAAGGAAAGGAAATGTGCTGCTGCCGAAAGCGTTCATGATATACACTCCGTTAAAACTCAATACAATGGGGAGGAAGCCCGCCATGTAGATGGAGAAGTATATCTCAGCGTCTCTTCGAATAACCGGATCCACCTGCAGCAGATCGAAAATGGAACTGCAAAACAGGACGGAGAGAACGCTGATGACAAGAAGAGTGAAGCTGTACCAGAAATAGGTGTTGCAAATCTCACGCTTGATATCCGAGTACCGCTTCGCGCCAAAAAGATTGGCAAAATGGACTGAGAAACCGTTGCCGGCTCCCCAGAAGACCGCTGAGATGAACGTGATCAGCGGTGAGCTGGCTCCAATTGCCGCAAGGCCCGCATCCCCCAGATACTGGCCAGCGATGACCGTATTGATGGTGCTGTGTGCCTGAGACAGAATCCCGGAGAGGACCATAGGAATGGCGAATAAAATGAAATTTTTATAGATGTTTCCGCTTGTCAAGTCTTTCATAATTTTCACCATTCCTCGGCCATCTCTGCTGTCGGTCGTCAGGTCTATCTTGACGGCCCTTGGAACAACGAGTATAATATAGCAGTATTCTCAAAGTTTCGCAACACAGTCCAAAAGTTTGACGAATTATCACGTTTTCTCACATTCGAGGTGCAAAATGTATCAAAAAGACCGTCTGGATGATATTCTCCAAATCTTGAAAGAGCATGGCTACGTCACCGTAAAGTACCTGACCGAAGAGCTCCACTACAGTACCGCCACCATCAACCGTGATCTGAACGTTCTGCAGAGCCAGAAACTGATCACCAGAAGCTACGGCGGAGCGCAGCTGGTGGAAAGCACCGTCACTCCCCTCACCTTCCGTTACCACAAAATGAAAGCCACCAAGAACCAGATCGGGAAGAAGGCTGCCACGTTCATTGAGAACGGCGATACCATCTTCATCGACGGTTCCACCACCGGCCAGTACATCGGCCGCTACATCACGGACCGTAAGGATCTGACCGTCATCACCAACAATATGAACCTGGCTTCCTTCCTCAGCGAATACGGCGTCAAATGCTTCTGCCTGGGCGGCGAAGTGGTGGAAGCCCCCAGCATGCTGGGCGGCATGATGGCGGTGGAAAACGCGCAGAGCTATCGTGTGGATAAAATGTTCTTCTCCACCTACGGCATGGAAGACGACGGCCGCATCGGCAGTACCACCGTCTATTACGACCTGCACCGCGTCATGCTGAAAAACGCTGCTAAGGTGTTCTATATGATGGACAGCGGCAAGCTGCACGTGAAGACCCCGCTCTTCCTTGGGGATTTCAGTGCGGTGGATTATGTGATCTCCGATTACCGGTTCAGCCCGGAGGTCAAAAGCAAATACAGTTCCACCAAGTTCATTCCGGTGGAATCCAAAGACTGAAAAAAGGGGATGGCCGCTGCAGCGGCCATCCCCTTTTCACATAAAAAGATCCGGTGCCTGCGGCACCGGATCTTTTTCATTTCAATTTGAGAAGCTTATTTGCTCAGTACGCGAACGCGGACAACGCCTTCGCCCAGAGCTGCCTTCAGAGCTTCCGCATCAACTGCACCGGTAACGTCGGCCAGAACTGCGGATACAGCGCCTCTTACGCCGCTCTTCTGGTTGACAACGCCAACCTTCAGATCAGCAACAGCTGCGGTGAACTTGGCTGCCAGGTCTTCTACACCCTTGGCCAGAACCAGTACACGGGTACCGGCGGTCAGAGCGCCCAGGTTTACCATGGGGAAGTTTACGGAATTTACGATGTTGCCGTTTTCCAGGTAATCCATGATTTCGGTAGCTGCCATTGCTGCACAGTTTTCTTCGGATTCTTCAGTGGAAGCACCCAGGTGAGGAGTGCAGATCACGCCGGGCTTGCCCAGAACGACATCGTTGGGGAAGTCGCTGACGTACTTTGCAACGTGGCCTTCTTCCAGAGCCTTCAGCATTGCAACTTCGTCTACCAGCTTGTCTCTGGAGAAGTTCAGAACGATGGCACCGGGCTTTACCTTAGCCAGAACGTCTGCGTTGAACATGCCATTGGTGGAGGGCATTGCGGGAACGTGGATGGTGATCACGTCAGCAGCTGCAACGACCTGTTCCATGGATTCCAGAACCTGTACGCCGGGCTTCAGGGACAGAGCAGCCTTTACGGACAGATAGGGGTCGGAACCAACAACGTTCATACCCAGATCCAGAGCTGCGTTGGCAACCATAGCACCGATAGCACCCAGACCAACTACGCCCAGGGTCTTACCCTTGATTTCGTGACCGGCGAACTGGCCCTTGCCCTTTTCGGTAGCCTTGGCGATGTCTTCGGTCAGAGTGGAAGCCCATGCAATACCTGCTGCGATGTTTCTGAAAGCACCCAGCATGGAACCGATGACCAGTTCCTTAACAGCGTTTGCGTTTGCACCGGGGGTGTTGAAAGCAACGATGCCGTTGTCAGCCATCTTGTCCAGAGGAATGTTGTTTACGCCGGCGCCGGCTCTTGCAACTGCCAGGAAGCTTTCGGGCAGTTCCATTTCGTGCATGTCCATGGAGCGGACCAGAGCACCGTCGGAAACCATTACATCGGATACTACTTCGTAATCAGCGGTGAACTTGTTCAGACCTACGGGAGAGATCTTGTTCAGAGTAGCAATTTTGTACATTGTATTCTTTCCTTCTTTCAATATTTGGGGCGGCCCTGTTACGCGCCGCCCCTGTTTTTGCAATATGTTTGAGCTTATTTCAGGTTAGCTGCTTCGAATTCCTTCATGAACTTGACCAGCTTTTCTACGCCTTCCATGGGCATAGCGTTGTACATGGAAGCTCTCATGCCGCCGACGGAACGGTGACCGGCCAGGTTGACCATGCCCTGAGCCTTAGCTTCTGCAACGAACTTCTTGTCCAGTTCGGGATCGCCGGTTACGAACAGAGCGTTCATGTTGGAACGGTCTTCCTTGGCAACGGGGCACTTGAACAGCTTGCTGTTGTCTACGGTGTCATAGAACAGCTTAGCCTTGGCTTCGTTGATCTTCTGGATTTCTTCTACGCCGCCCATGGACTTGATCCACTTGAACATCAGGCCAGCCATGTAGATACCATAGGTGGGAGGAGTGTTGAACATGGAACCGTTGTCTGCGTGCAGCTTGTAGTCCAGCAGAATGGGGGTCTTGGTGGTGTCTGCATAACCCAGCAGGTCTTCGCGGATGATAACGATGGTAACACCGGCGGGGCCCAGGTTCTTCTGTGCGCCTGCGAAGATCAGACCGAACTTGCTGACATCTACCTTACGGGACAGAATGTTGGAAGACATGTCTGCTACGAGGGGAACATCACCGGTCTGGGGCAGATCCTTGTCCTGCCATTCGGTGCCGTACAGGGTGTTGTTATAGCAGATGTAGAAATAGTCTGCATCGGGAGTGTAGTTTGCGGGGTCTACCTTGGGGATGTAGGAATAGGTGCTTTCCTTGGAGGAAGCCAGTACGTTGACGGTACCGAACTTCTTAGCTTCCTTGGCTGCCTTTTCTGCCCAGCCGCCGGTGACGATGTAGTCAGCCTTGAAGGACTTTCTGAACAGGTTCAGGGGAACCATGGAGAACTGCATGAAGCCGCCGCCCTGCAGGAACAGTACCTTATAGTTATCGGGAATACCCATTACATCTCTCAGGTCAGCTTCTGCTGCATCGATGATTGCCTGGTAGTCCTTGGATCTGTGGGACATTTCCATTACGGACATACCGGTGCCGTGGTAGTTCAGCATATCCTTCTGAGCTTCTTCCAGAACGGGAAGGGGCATGGTAGAGGGACCTGCGGAGAAGTTGTAGACGCGATTCAGTTCACTCATTTTTGTTTACCTCCTATTATAAGCCGCAGATGTCTCCGATTGCACTTCCTCAGCAAAAGGATGCGGCATCTCATACGGATTAATTGTAGCACAGTGATTTTGGTAAAACAAGCCTTTTGGAGATTTCTTTTTGTATACATTCCTTGATTTTGCCTACAGTTTAGTCTTTTGTTCCCGAAAATTTCCTTCCTTTTGTGAAAACGGATTTCATTTGCCAGAAAGGCATATATATGGTAAAATAAATGATGGTTTTTTTACAAAGTCAAAGGAAATCAAGAAGGAGGATTCTGCTATGAAATATCTGATCATCGTGACTGACGGCGCAGGGGACGGCCCCATCGAAGCGCTGGGCGGAAAGACTCCTCTGGAAGCTGCACATATGCCGCACGCAGACCACTATGCCTCCCTGGGCACCGTGGGTTCTGTCTGCAACGTTCCCGAGGGCATGGCCCCGGGAAGTGACGTGGCCAACCTGTCCGTCATGGGTTACGACCCCAAGGTTTATCATACGGGCCGCTCTCCTCTGGAAGCCGCCAGCATCGGGGTGGATCTTCTGCCCACCGATGTTTCCTACCGCTGCAATCTGGTTACCCTGTCCGACGACGAGCCCTACGAAGCCAAGACCCTGGTGAGCTATGCCTCCGGCGAGATCCCCACGGAAGAAAGCGCTCCGCTGGTGGAACTCATCGAAAAAGAACTGTCCACGGACAAGATCCATTTCTATACCGGTGTCAGCTACCGCCACGCCATGGTGGTGGCCGACGGTCTTCTTCACTACGAAGAGACCCCGCCCCACGACATCCCCGACCGGGTGGTGGGCGACTACCTGCCCAAGGGTGAAGGCTCTGAGTTCCTGCTGGAACTCATGAAGAAGAGCTATCCCCTGCTGAAGGATCACCCCGTCAACAAAGCCCGCATTGAGCGCGGCCTGCCCCCTGCCAACTCCATCTGGCTCTGGGGCCAGGGGAAGAAACCCGCGCTTTCGCCCATCCGTGAAAAATACGGTGTGGACGGCTCCGTCATCTCCGCCGTAGACCTGATCAAAGGCATCGGCATCTGCGCCGGCATGGAATCCATCGACGTTCCCGGCGCCACCGGCACCATCCGCACCAATTACGAAGGCAAGGCCCGGGCCGCCATCGACGCCTTCCAGCGGGGCAAAGACTTCGTCTACCTGCACATGGAAGCCCCCGACGAATGCTCCCATCAGGGCAACCTGGGAGAAAAGGTGGAGGCTCTGGAACTGATCGACGAAAAGATCATCGGCCCCGTCCTCTCCTGGTTGGAGGAAAGCGGCGAAGACTTCCGCTTCCTGCTGGTGCCCGACCACCAGACCCCCATGCGGATCCGCACCCACTCCGCCGATCCCGTTCCCTTCGTGCTCTACGACAGCACGTCTCCGCTTCCCGCGGATCCTTCCCGCACCTACACCGAACCCGCAGGTGCCAAAGGGGAATTCATTCCCCACGGTCATGCGCTCACCGACCGATTCTTCACAAAATAACGTTTAGGGGTAAGAGATGAAACGATTCCTGAGTATTGTATTGATTTTGACCATGCTGCTGGCCCTTCCCGCAAGCTGGGAGCCTGCCTTTGCAGGGAATGACACCGGGTTCGACCCCGGCGAAGTCCCCTATCCCGAAATCGAAGGGGCAAGCGGCATCCTGATCGATGCCGTCACCGGCGAGATCCTTTGGGAAAAGAACATACACGAACCCCATTATCCCGCCAGCACCACCAAGATCATGACCGCCATCCTGGCCATCGAAAAGCTGGATTTCGACGATCTGCTGCCCGTAGACCGGGAGACCGCCTTCACCGGCGGCAGCCGGATCTACCTCATTGAAGGCGAAGAGATCACCGTGGGCGAGGCCATGTACGGCATGATGCTGGAATCCGCCAACGATGTAGCTGTAGCCCTGGCCAAGAAAATGGGCGGCGATGTAAAAGGCTTCGCCGAAATGATGAACCAGCGGGCCAAGGAACTGGGCGCTCTCAACACCAACTTCGTGAACCCCAACGGTCTCCACGATAAGGAGCACGTTTCCACCGCCTACGACCTGGCCATGATGGCAAAGTATGCCTACACCCTGCCCACCTTCATGGAATACTGCGGCACCTACCGCCACACCATTCCCGCCACCAACAAGCAGGAGACCCGGTACATGTACAACACCAACCGTCTCCTGTACGATACCAGCACCAAGGTCTACGTCAACGGCATCCGCCGCACCCCCAAGTACGACGGCATCCTGGGCATGAAGACCGGCTGGACCACGGAAGCCCGAGGCTGTCTGGTCGCCTGTGCCGAGCGCAACGGTACCACCCTCATCGCCGTATCCATGAACTCTTCCGCCAACGGCCGCTTCACCGACTGCATGGCCCTCATGGACTGGGGCTTCGATAACTACCAGACCACCACCGTGCTGAACGGCGGCGCTCCCATGGGCACCGTTCCCGTAAAGCGGGGCTCCGTGCTGAACGTCAGTGTGGAAGCTTCCACCAGTGCCCTGGCCACCCTGAAGCTGAACCAGAGCCTGGGCGATATCACCATGGAAACCAATCTCTTCGATTCCCTGCAGGCTCCCGTCAGTGCCGGTGAGACCGCCGGTACCGTGAAGCTGTTCCTGGGGGACAAGTTCCTTGGGGAATACATGGTGGTCACCTCCGAGGAGATCCCCGAAGGCGGCATCCTTTCCCGCTTCGGCGTGGACGATGCCACCGCATCGAAGATCTGGAGAGGCTTTGCCATCGGTTTCGCCTCCCTGGCCCTCGTCTGCTGCCTCATCGCCCTGTATCTCCACCTGATGAACGGGGTGCAGTGGCCCTTCCAACGTTCCCGACGCCGGTCCGGCACCTACAGCCGTTATCGGTAGTCCGCA
Organism: Clostridiales bacterium; assembly: GCA_015058215.1. Lineage (GTDB taxonomy): Bacteria > Bacillota > Clostridia > Peptostreptococcales > Anaerovoracaceae > SIG262. The sequence continues at coordinate 44,041 of SVCU01000013.1, read as the reverse complement.
TAGAAATTTCAAATTTTGTTATACTGTTTAGGAGGATACTATATTATGAAAATGCGTTACAGACCTTTTGGCATCTGCCCTTCTTCCATCGAATTCGAGCTGGAAGGCAATACCCTGAAGAACGTTTCCTTCGCCGGCGGCTGCTCCGGCAACCTGAAGGCCATCAGCATGATGCTGGAAGGCAAGGATGCTGACGAAGTGGTCGCCATGTTCAACGGCCACACCTGCGGCCGCAAGCCCACTTCCTGTGTAGACCAGTTGGCAAAGGCCATCAGAATGGCACAGAACCAGCAGGCAGAAGGCGCAAAGTAATGCTTCTGGTCGCTGCTACACACAACGCCCACAAGCTGAAAGAGATCGATGCCATCACCGCCCCCTTCGGTTTCACCCTCATCCCCAAGGATGACGTGGGGCTGGCCGACGTGGATGTGGAGGAGACCGGTTCCACCTTCGAAGAAAACTCCCTTCTGAAGGCACAGGAGATCTGCCGCCTCTCCGGGAAACCGGCCATTGCCGACGATTCCGGCCTTGAGGTGGACTTCCTGAACGGTGCTCCCGGCGTCCACTCCGCCCGCTTTGCCGGCGACGACTGCGACGACGAAGCCAACAACCGCAAGCTGCTGCAGCTTCTGGGGGATCTCCCCCTGGAGAAGCGCACCGGCCGCTTCGTCTCCGTGGTGACCCTGGTCTATCCCGACGGGACCGTTCTGGCTGCCCGCGGCGAGGTGGAAGGTCACATTCTGTTCCAAAAGGAAGGGGATGGCGGTTTCGGTTATGATCCCCTGTTCCGGCCCCTGGGCCATGACCGCTCCTTCGGTCAGTTCACGGCGGAAGAAAAAAACGCCATCAGCCATAGGGCCCGCGCCCTGGCCGCCCTGCAGGAGAAACTGCAGGCTCTGTAAACGGAGGCACCTCCATGAAACCAAAAAGAAGCTCGCGCCTGCTCCGGATCGTCGGAAGCGTGGTGGAACAAATGACAAAGCCCTATTACCAGGGTGTTGCCGCAGAACTGGGTTTTTTCCTACTGCTTTCCGCCGTGCCCATGCTGATCCTCGTGGCTCAGGCACTGGGCTTCTTTTCTTTGTCCCTGGACTCCCTGACCCTGGTTCTGGACCGCTACCTGTCCGAAGGTCTCCGGGACGCAGTTTCCCAATACCTGGCCTTTGACCCCACCAGCAGCTTCAGCATCGGCTTTCTGATCGCCGCCCTCTGGGCCGCCTCCAAGATCATGTTTTCCCTGATCGGCATCACCAACTATACCTACACCGGCTCCAATGCTGGCCGGGGGTTCATCTGGGAACGGCTGCGGGCCATCCTTCTGATGATCCTGCTGATCCTGTTCCTCCTGGCTGTGGCCGCCCTTTTCGCCCTGCGGCTCCCCCTGATCAACATGCTGGTCTATCCGGCGGGGATCCTGCTGCTCTATTACATCCTGCCCAGCAGAAAACTTCCCTGGCGCAGCATCCTGCCCGGCAGTCTTCTCACCGGCGCAGGGGGCATCCTGGTCACAGTGGGCTACAGCTTCTACCTGAACCACTTTGCCGATTACAGCATGCTGTACGGCAGCCTGGCCGGTCTTGTGGGCCTGCTGCTCTGGCTGTACCTGATGGGCTTTGTTATGGTTCTGGGCATCGTATTCAATGCCGCCCTTCTGGAGGAAAAATGACCGCTAAAAAAAGACACCGAAACCGGTGTCTTTTTGCTTGTCTGATTTACCGTTTAAAAAGCTGCGCAGAAGCCGCCTATTCCGGCAGGTATTCCAACAGGCGGGGGATCAGCAGTTCAAAGCAGACCCCATACCGGGTCTCCCTGCCCTGCCGGATGGTTTCCGTCACGCAGTCGTACACGAAACCGGTGGCCGTTTCCAAAGCGGTCTGCAAATCGGGCTTCCGCAGGTAGGATGCCAGAAAGGCGCTGGCGAACACATCGCCGGTGCCGTGGAAAAAGCCTTTGGCACGGGGCGAGAACGCATAGCTGAATTCGTCCTTTTCGCGGTCGTAAGCCGCAGCACCCAGCTCCGATTCGCTGAAGGAAACGCCGGTAAGGACCACCACTTTGGGCCCCAGAGCTGCCAGTTTCCGCAGCAAGGCTTCCGTTTCTTCCTTGCTTTTCACATCGCCCTTGTATTCCTCACCCAGCAGGAGAGCCGCCTCCGTCTGGTTGGGCACGATGATATCGGCCATGGTGCAAAGTTCCGCCGTGCGGCGCACCATCTCCGGGGTGTAGGTTTTATAAGGCTTCCCGGCATCCGCCATGGCGGGATCCACCAGGATCAGAGTCTTCTCCTTCTTGAATTCCCGGAAGATGCGGCGGATGGTATCGATCTGCTCCGCAGAGCCCAGGAACCCGCTGTACAGAGCATCGAACTCCAGATCCAGCGTCTTCCAGTGATCGGCCACAGGCTGGATGTCTTCCGTCAGATCGCGGAAGGTGAAGCCGGTGAAATCGCCGGTGTGGGTGGACAGGATGGCGGTGGGCAGGATGGCAGTCTCGATGCCGGCAGCCGACAGGATGGGCAGGGCCACCGTAATGGAGCAGCGTCCCACGCAGGAAATATCTTGAATGGTCATCACGCGTTTCTGCGTTATCATAAAAATGTTCTCCTCAGTTTTAAAATCGGTAACAGTATATCATCCTTTCGGCGAAAATGCAAAAATAAAACAGCTCCGCAAACGCGGAGCTGCTTGATTTCCCGTTGAAAGGCTTATTCTTCTTCGGAAGTGATGGCTTCGAATTCCTTGGCAACCTTTTCGAATTCGGCATCGTCTTCGATGTCGATCAGTTCGAATTCGTCGTTGTCCAGTTCCTTGTAACCATACAGATACACTTCTTCGGTGTCATCGTTGGGCAGCAGAGCGATGTATTCTTTGCCTTCTACATCAAATACGCCCATGATTTCGCATTCAACTTCTACGCCGTCTTCAAATTCCAGAGTCAGGAAATCGGCTTCATCGTTGCAATCGCAGCAGTCGTCGCCACAGGTGCAGCCACCGGCGATGCACTTTTCGTTTTCAGTCATTTCGGTATCCTCCTACTTATTGTGGACGTTGTCCTTTTACTACTATACCACTATTTATTGGATTTCACAATTACATTCTGAAAATGTTTTTTGATGTTTTCCGCCACTTCCCGGGTCATGCCGGGAAGGGCTGCCATTTCGGCTGCATCGGCAGCGGCGATGGCCTCGATGCTGCCGTAATGGAGCAGCAGAGCGTTGCGGCGCTTTTCGCCCACGCCGGGGATCTGTTCCAGCTGGGATTTCTGCAGCTTCTTCTGGCGAAGGCCGCGCTGGTACTCGATGGCGAAGCGGTGTACTTCCTCCTGGATGGCGCCGATGAAGGAAAACAGCAGAGGCCGCTCCGTCAGGACGAATTCCTCTCCTCTGAAATAGAGGGCCCGGCTGCGGTGGTGGCTGTCCTTCACCATGCCCACCACGGGAATGGCGGACAGCCGGCCGGGCGCGCCGGTTTGCATCTGCGCGCCCGCAGGGGCGGCGCCTTCCGGTCCGGGGGCGCCGCCGGTCACGAAGTGACCCTTGGCCGCCGCTGCATCCAGGGCCAGCAGCACCTGTTCCACGCCCCTTACCTGGGGGCCGCCGCCGTCGATCAGCAGCAGATGGGGAAGCTCCGTGAACCCGGGATCCCCTGTCAGCGCCCGCTTCATGCGGCGGTACAGCACTTCCGTCATGGCGGCTTCGTCGTCGCCGGAAGCCTCGGTACGGATTCGGAACCGGCGGTAATCCTTCTTCATGGGCTTGCCGTCCCTGAACACCACCATGGCCCCTACGGTGTCCGTTCCGGCCAGGTGGGAAATATCGTAGGCTTCGGCCCGCAGGCCCTTTTCCGGCAGAATCTCTCCGAACAGTTCCCGCAGGGTGCGGTTGCAGCCCGCCGCCTTTTCTTCTTCGTTTTTCGCCTTTTCGTCCAGATACGTAAGCATCTGGATCACATCGCGGCGAGCCAACTCCATAAGGGCTTTTTTCTCACCCCGCTGCGGCCGCAGCAGTTTTACATGGCTGCCCCGCAGCCCGCTGAGCCAATCTTCCAGAAGTTCCTGTTCCGGCAGATCCACTTCCACCAGGATCTCTTTGGGGATCAGATTGGTATCCGCATAGTACTGCTTCAGGAAGGCCGCCGTCATTTCCTCCCGATCCCCCGGCGCTTCCGGAGGCAGGGGGAAGCTTTCTCTGCCGGAGAGCTTGCCGCCCCGCACGAAGAACACGATGCCGTGGCTTCTTCCCTTTCCTTCGGCGGTGAGAATCAGGTCCATTTCCGCAGGTGCGGAGATGCTGACCCGCTGTTTTTCCGCAATGGCTTTTACCGCGTTGATGCGATCCCGGTAGACCGCAGCTTCCTCGAAGAGCAGGTTTTCCGAAGCCCTCTCCATTTCGCCCTGCAGCTGGGTCACCAGTTCCTTGTTCTTTCCTTCCAGAATGGCGATCACCTGATCGATATCCTTCCGGTACCGGACCGGATCCCCCTTGTCCACGCAGATCCCCTGGCAGCGGCCCAGATGATAGTGGAGGCAGGGCCGCACATTCTCGGGAAATTTCACGGCTTTGCACCGTTTCAGGGCAAAGGCATCCGTCAGGAACTCAATGATCTGATTGACGGAGGTCACATCGGTATAAGGTCCGAAATAGCGGGAGCCGTCGCTTTCCACCTTGCGGGTCTTCAGCAGCCGGGGCCATTGGTCCCGGACGGTGACCTTGATGTAAGGGTAGGTTTTGTCGTCCCGCAGCATAATGTTGTACTGGGGCGTATATTTTTTGATGAGATTGTTTTCCAGAATGAGGGCTTCCATTTCGGAGCCGGTGGTGATGTACTCGAACTCCGCAATGTGGGACACCATGGCCCGGGTCTTGGGATCCAGACGCTCCGGGGACTGAAAATACTGGCGCACCCGGTTCCGCAGGGAAATGGCTTTCCCCACGTAAATGATCCGGCCGGCGTCATCCTTGTGCAGGTACACCCCCGGTCGGTCCGGCAGCTTTTTCAGATTTTCCCGGATATCAAATGCCATACTTCTCTCCCGAAAGGGCCGCGCGCCCATTTTTCAGCGCGGCCTTCCTTTTCTCGTTTTATTATATCACACTATTTCACTGTTTTTTGTTGAAATTTGCGGGAAATTATCGTATCATTTCTTTGTTATGATATTGTAAAAAGGAGGATTTATCGTGAATAAAATCTATCTGCCCCCTGCCGAGATCGCGGCCTTCACCGCTGAAGTCGGCGTCAAGAAAACCAGCATGAACAAGGTCAGATCCTTCGTTCTCTCCATTATCGCCGGTGCTTACATCGCTCTGGCAGCCATCGGCTCCAACACCGCAGCACACGGTCTGCTGGCCAACCCCGAAACCTATGGTCAGGGCAAGCTGGCCGCTGCAGTGGTCTTCGCCGTCGGTCTGATGATGGTCCTCATCGCCGGTGCCGAACTCTTCACCGGCAACTGCCTCATCATCGTAGGCGTTCTGGAAAAGAAGGTCAAGGCCGCAGCCATGGCTCTGAACCTCTGCACCGTCTGGCTGGGCAACCTGGTCGGCGGCGTACTCGTTTCCTGGATCGCTGCCACCACCGGTCTTTTCAATGGCGGCGGCAACCTGCTGGCTGCCGTGACCATCAAGATCGCTGCCGGCAAGTGCGTTCTGGGCTTCGGTGATGCGTTCCTGCTGGGCATCCTCTGCAACATCCTGGTCTGCCTGGGTGTCTGGATGAGCTTCGCCGCACAGGATACCATCGGTAAGCTGTTCGCTTCCGGTTTCCCCGTATTCCTCTTCGTTTGCTCCGGCTACGAACACTGCATCGCCAACATGGCATACATCCCCATGGGCATCTTCGCCAAGGCCAACCCCGCTTATGTGCAGGCTGCTCTGGACCTGGGCGTTTCCCAGTCCTCTCTGGATGCTCTGAACTGGGGCAACATGTTCGTCACCAACATGATCCCCGTCACCCTGGGCAACATCGTGGGCGGCTCCGTCTGCGTCGGTCTGCTCTACTGGTTCGTATACCTGAAGAAGGCTAAGAAGAACTAAATCAAACCCGTACAAAGAAAGCGGCTCTCTGTGAGCCGCTTTTTTTATGCAAGAAAAAAACCCGGTTCGCTCCCATAACGTCCCAGGCTCTTCTCCGCAGAAACACCTCAGGGAATCTGCCGTTTCGGCCAGATCCCATAGTATTCTTGAATTCTACATCCAGTATCAAGATACTCATCCTCTCTCCTTTGGTCAACCCCTTTCGCAAATCCCGCACGTTTTTTGACAATTTTCGCAGTTTTGTCCCGGGAATTCCGGCAAGACAAGCCGCATACAGTAAAACAGAACTGTACAGAGGAGGACCTTGCCATGCTCACATTTTCCCGGCATTTTTTTACGAAACTGCGAAACCGCACCCGGCGCAGCCACCGGACGGCCCTGCCGTCCCCGCGCCGTTTTCTTCACCGGCTTTTTTACAGGATCCGCCGGACGCTTCCCCTTTCTGCCCTTCTGCTCTGTACCGCGCTGTTTCTCCCTGCCCTCCTGGTGCTGCTGTTTTCCGGCAGCACTCCCCTTTCCCATGACCAGAACGGCCAGCGGCTGGAATCGCAGCTTTTCCCCAATCTTTCCCCCTCCGTTGCCACGGCAAACTATGCCGTCACCATCTGGCTGACGGATGAGCAGCGAACCTGTACGCTGAACCTGGAGGATTATCTGGTCGGTGTGGTGGCTTCCGAAATGCCTTCTTCCTTTGAACCGGAAGCCTTGAAAGCCCAGGCTGTTGCCGCCCGCACCTATTCCCTTTCCCGGGTCCTCCGCGGAGAGGCCTCCGGCTTTTCTGCCGACCATCCCCAGGCCGCCCTCTGCGATACGGAGCATTGCCAGGTCTACCGTCCCGCAGAGGAACTGGCTGCCATCAAAGGACAGTCCTGGATGACGGACGGGTATGAAAAAATAAAAACCGCCGTCCGGGAGACGGCGGGGCTTGTACTCCTGTATGAGGGTTCTCTGGTGACCCAGCCTCTGTTTTTCTCCGCCAGCGGCGGGCGTACGGAGAACTCGGAGGATGTGTTCGTTTCCGCTTACCCCTACCTTCGCAGCGTGGACAGTCTCTACGAAGGGGACTCGCCTTACCGGGCGGTGGACGTTTCCGTTCCCCTCGCGGAACTGGCAGACCTGGCCAAAACCGAATACGGGATCTCCGATGTCAGCCTGAAAAACATCCGGATCCTCAGTTATACCGCAGGAGGTTCCGTAGCCGAAATGCAGATTGGTGACAAGGTCCTTTCCGGCCGGCAGATCCGCAGCCTCCTGGGACTTCGTTCCGGCGACTTCACCGTCAGCATCGCTGCCGGCGATACGCTGATCTTCACCACCTCCGGCAACGGCCACGGGGTGGGCATGAGCCAGTACGGTGCCAACGGCATGGCCCTTGCCGGCTACAGCTGCAGCCAGATCCTGCAGCATTATTACAGCGGTACGGAGATCGGGCCCTTCACCGGCAGCCTATAAAAAGGGCAGTGCATGTGAATCACAGCATGCACTGCCCTTTTATTTTATATTCGTTTTATCCTCGGATCAGGTTGGGGATGGCATGGCCTTCGTGCTCCAGAAGCAGAGCCTGATCCAGCAGGATCAGAATCTCCCGGTGCGGGAAATCACGGCCTTCTTCTTTGTGCTGCCGCAGCAGCTCCGCCAGGGTTCCTTGCAGCTGCCCCCATTCGCTTTCCGTTTCGCCGTACTTCCGGCAGCCGGCAGCGATGTGGCTTCGGGCAAACTCTTCCGCGAAGCCGAAATACGCCTGCTCATGGTTGATCCGCTTCTTGAAGTTCTCCATGAGCCACTCCCCTACGGGATAGAAATGTTCGTAATCCAATACTTCTTCCAAGCAATCGTAGCCTTCAAACATGGTCTGTCCCCTTTACTCTTCCACTCTGCGGATCTTACCGCCCAGAGCGGTGAGCTTTTCCACGAAGTCTTCGTAGCCCCGCTCCACCAGATGGATGGCGCCCACTTCCGTAACGCCTTCCGCCATGAACCCGGCCAGAACCAGTGCCGCACCGGCCCGCAGGTCTGTGGCCATGACCTTGGCACCGTGGAGGGGCTGACCCCCTTCTACGCTAGCCTTGCGATCGTTGATACGGATCTCTGCGCCCATACGGTTCAGTTCACCGATGTGCTTGAATCGGTCTTCAAAGACGGTTTCCGTGACCACGCTGTGGCCCTTGGCCACGGCCAGCAGGGTCATGAAGGGCGACTGCAGGTCGGTGGGGAAGCCGGGATAGGGCATGGTCTTGATGTTGGTGGCCACCAGGGGCTTCACATCGCCCCGGACCCGCATGCCTTCGTCGGTATCCTCGATGCTGACACCGCATTCCAGAAGCTTGGCGATGACGGCGCGGACGTGATCGGGGATCACATTGCGGATCAGAACGTCGCCGCCGGTGATCGCCGCGGCCAGCATGAACGTGCCGGTCTCAATGCGGTCGGGAATGACGGTATGGCCGCAGCCATGCAGAGTGGGAACCCCTTCGATGCGGATGGTGGCGGTACCGGCGCCCTTGATTTTAGCACCCATTTTGTTCAGGAAGTTGGCCAGGTCGATGATCTCCGGTTCTTCTGCGGCGTTTTCGATGGTGCTGATGCCATCCGCCAAAGCGGCGGCCATCATGATGTTTTCCGTAGCACCGACGCTGGGGAAGTCCAGGTAGACCTTGCCGCCCACCAGCTTGCGGGCGCGGGCTTCCACATAATCGTCACCCAGCTCCACGGTGGCACCCATGGCTTCAAAGCCCTTGCAGTGCAGGTCCACAGGACGGGCACCGATGGCGCAGCCGCCGGGCAGGGGGAACTTGGCACGGCCGGTCTTGGCCAGCAGGGGACCCATGGCCAGGATGGAGGCTCGCATGCGGATCGCCAGTTCTTCGGCAGCTTCGTTCTGCAGAGCCGCAGGCGGTTCCACGGTAACGATCTTCTTGCGGAAGTCTTCGCTGACCTTGCAGCCCAGCTGCCGCAGCAGTTTGCACATAACATCTACGTCCCGCAGGGCAGGCACGTCCCGGATCTCACAGGGACCATCTGCCAGCAAAGTGGCTGCCAGAATGGGCAGAACGGAGTTCTTTGCGCCGCTGATCTCAACTTCGCCCCGCAGGGGACCGGATTTTTCAACTAAATATTTGGCCATGAGTTTCCTCTCAGTCTTTATAGCATCGAAATCGGGAAGATCCGGCCGCTTTTGGGCAGAATCCCCCTTATATAGAAATGATTATACCACAGACTATGTCCCATTGCAAACGATTGACAAAAAGAGTATGATGAGGCCAGAAGATCGAATCCAATGCAGGCGACCGCCAAATTCGAAATCCGGCGGCCGCCCATTCCCGAAAGGAGCTCTCCCCCATGCCCGATTACAAAGCTCTGGCTGCAGCCCAGAAAGAATACACCGTTTCCATGCGCCGCTATTTCCATCAGCACCCGGAACTCTCCGACCGTGAAGACGCCACCTGCGCCAAGATCTGCGCAGAGCTGGCAGCCATGGAGATCCCCTATGTAAATGTCCCCCGTGGCGGTGTCTTTGCCTTCCTGGGCGATGAATCCAAAGGCCGCACCGTGCTGCTCCGCGCCGATGTGGATGCCCTCCCCGGCAAGGAATCCCCGGTGAACGGTGGCGGTCAGCCCAAGGTAGTGGTCTCGGAAAACGACGAGACCTCCCACACCTGCGGCCACGACTGCCACATCGCCATGTTGCTGGGCGCCGCAAAAGCCCTGAAGTCCATGGAGGATGAAATCCCCGGCCGCCTGATCCTCATGTTCGAGCGGGGTGAAGAAAGCACGGGCAACATCCGCTATCTGCTGAAATACGCTTACGAGCAGAACTGGAAGATCGACAGCAGTTTCGGCCTCCACGTGTTCCCCTACAGCGATACGGGCACCGTAGCCATTTCCAGCGGCCACGCCATGGCGGGCATCATGGCCTTCCGGGTCACCCTCGTGGGCAAGACCGCCCACGGTTCTTCCCCTGTGGAAGGCATCAATCCCATCGACTGCTTCGTGGCCCTCTATAACACCATCCAGAGCCTGCGCATGCGGTTCGCCGGTCCCTTCGATCCCATGACCGGTTCCATCTGCCAGATCAATTCCGGCTTCGCTCGCAACATCATCCCTCCCGACCTCACCTTCAGCGGCACCTTCCGGGTCTTCAATCACGAAGATGCCATGAAAGTGAAGCAGGAACTGGCCCATGCCATCGAGACCACGGCAGAGCTCTACCACTGCAAAGCGGACTACGCCATCGGTCACCCCTCTCCCAGTCTGTACAACGACCCCGAATGCGCCGCCTTTACCAAAGAGATCCTTGGGAATGTGTTCGGCACCGAAGCCGTTCTGGACAGCAAGCCCCTCATGGTCAGTGAAAGCCACAGCCTCACCAGCCGCATCTGGCCCGGCACCTACTGTTTCGTGGGCATTCGGAATGAAGCCAAAGGCATGACCGCCCTGAACCACCACGAATGCTTCGAGCCCGATGAAGATGCTCTGGAATTCGGCGTGGCAAGTCACCTGGCCTATGCCCTGGAATTTCTGAAGCAGGGCCCCGACACTTCGGAAAAGGTCTACAAAGGAGCGCTGAAGGACCTCTTCGCCGCCTACGCCCCTCACTATCTGGCCGTACTGGAATAGCAAAGCAAACTTCATAATTCAAGGAGCAAAAATATCTGAACTTTATTGCGTATATATGCATGTTTCTCCGGATGGACGCCGTTATATCGGGCAAACCTCAAGAAAACCAGTTATGCGATGGCAACAAGGAAGTCGGTACACGCAAAATAAAGATTTTTACGACGCCATCAAATTTTACGGTGAGGAAAATTTGATTACCGTATTCTCCCACTATGTTTTACATCGGGACGGTCAAACCTGGATCGCCTGGGATAAGACAATCCCCCAGAATATAACAAATATATTCACATCCGTCGAAGCGGACTCACACGAAAAAAAATGGATTTCTATTTACGAAACAAATATCCCTTCAAAAGGCTTCAATCGAACCAGCGGAGGAAACTCGGATTTCACATATTCCGACATCGTAATCAAGCGTAATAGTGCGGCGAAGCAGGGAGTTTACGAAGGAGAAAACAATCCGTTCCACGGACATAGACATTCGCCCTCTACAATACGAACCTTGAGTGAATACGCATCACAGCGCACCGGAGTTAAAAATGGTATGTTTTGGAAAAAACATAGCCTGGAAACGCGGAAGAAAATATCTGAAGCCAATAGCAAAGAGATCAGAGCGTACAGTTTGTCTGGTAGTCTGATTGAAACTTTTCCATCTGTTCGTGCTGCAGCAGCCAACGGACGTACACCATCGTCTGCTGGTTATGTTTGGAAATATAAAATGTAATTCAGAGGTTCTCCTCCGCTAATTGCCGGGGAGACAAAACTGTATTCAAAAGAGAACCTCTAATATAGTCTGTTCAAAAGGTCGCCGGTTTATACCGTCGGCCTTTTTCAGCAGAGCCAGAGGGAGGCGGCGATGCCGGCCGCATACCCCGCAAGACCGGCCCAGAGCGCGTGGCGGCTCTTCTTCACTGCAGTGACACCGAAGTACACCGCCAGAACGTAGAACACGGTTTCGCAGGTTCCGGTCATGACGGATGCCGCCCGGCCCAGAAAGCTGTCCGGTCCGAATTCCTGCAGGATCTCTCCCGCCAGCACCAGGCTGCCGCTTCCCGAGACCGGCCGAAGGAGGATCAGAGAGAGCAGCTCTTCCGGCACCCCCAGAAGCCCAAAAATCGGCCCCAGGAGCCGCTGAAACAGTTCCATGGCCCCAGAGGCCGTAAAGACCCGTATGCCCACGAAAATGGCGATTATAAAGGGCAGCACCTCTACTGCACTCTGCAGCCCCTCCTTCACACCTTCCGCGAAAAAGTCATAGACGGGAGCTTTTCGAAAAAGGCCGTACAGCAAGACGGCCGTAAAAATCAAAGGAATAAACACGGCGGAAAGCGCCGAAAAAAAGTCGCTCATGAAGCCTCCTTTCCGAAAATAACGGATCCTTCGGGGCAGCGCCATCCGGCATCTTCTGCCGTACCATTCTTATTTGTTCCGGTGCTCCGCCAGCCTGCAAACCAGGATCGCGACCGCCATGGAGAGCAGCGCCGCACCGTAGGAGGGCAGCAAAATGGCGCCGGGGTCCGCACTTCCCGCATCCTGCCGCAGCTTCAGAATGGTCACCGGTGCCAGCTGCAGCATAGTCATGTTCACCGCGAGAAACATGCACATGGCATCGCTGGCTTCCGGCCTGCGGCCGTTCTCCCGGTCCAGAGCTTCCATGGCCTTCAGCGCGAACACGGTGGAGCTGTTCCCCGCGCCGAACAGATTGGCCAGAAAACTCATGAGGATCAGCGAGCGGGTTTCCCCATCCGCTTCCTTTGGGAACAAAAAGCGCATCACCGGTGTCGCAAGACGAGCCAGTTTTTCCATGAGCCCCGTCCTGCGGGCCACATTCATGAGCCCTGCCCAGAGCCCCATGACCCCTGCCAGGCTGAGCACGAAATACAACCCATCGGAAGCGCTGTTCAGAAGTTCTTCCGAAAGGTCGGAAAGCCTTCCCTGCCAGGCGCAGACCGCAACACCGATCAGGATCAGCGCTGCCCAAATCCGGTTCATCACGGCGATCCCCCCTTTCTTTGCCTTTACTATATGTAATTCATTTACAAAAAAACATTGTAATTTCCATTCATTCGGGTATAATAAAAGGACAAGGAGGTAACGAAAATGAATATGACCCTGACCTTACAAGATGTTTGCCTGCTGATCCTCGGTGCAGCCGTTCTGGTGCTGCTGGTCTACCTGATCATGCTCATCGCCAACCTGATCCCCTCTGTCAAGAAGCTGCAGAAGGTGCTGGACGATGTTTCCGTTATTACCGAGACCGCAGTGGACGCAACCAATAAAGCCAAAGTCATCGTTACCGATGCAAGTTCCGCCGTTTCCAATTTCTCTTCCAACCTGAAAAGCAACGGCAGCCTGGGCGGTACCCTCACCTCCCTTGTGGCTTTCATCAAAGGCCTGAAGGCCATGGCCGGCAAATAAAAGATTTGACATTTCATCCAAATCATGGTAGAGTTCTACCATCTCAGCGGTAACTATTTCCCAAGTTTAGGAGGAACCCGAAAATGAAAGCAACCGGAATCGTAAGAAAAGTAGACAACCTCGGAAGAATCGTTCTCCCCATCGAACTGAGACGGACTCTGGATATCGAGATCAAAGATCCCATCGAAATCTACACCGATGGCGAATACATCCTGCTGAAGAAATATGAACCTTCCTGCATCTTCTGCGGCAATGCCAAGAATGTGGTCCGCGTTCACGACAAGAACGTCTGCGAAGACTGCCTGGCCGAAATGAAGAAGCTGTAAAAACAATAACGCAAGCAAAGCCCCGACCGCACGGCCGGGGCTTTTTCTTTGGAACCGCTTCGGCAAGAGGGTAACCTCCGTTTTGCACTTCCATTTATTTACATTCCCCCTTGCGTAATTTGGTAATATATGGTAATCTGTAATCGTGCACAACTCCGCCCCGATGCATCACAGCTCAAGAGGTAGAAAGACTAAGAGATTACACTATGACAATCCATGACGCAAACCAGCGGCAGGTGTTCTCCCCTGCCGCTATGCAGAATGCATCCGCTTTGGCTACCGCTGCGCAGAATGCAACCACTGCGGCTGCTCCTGCTGCACAGTACACACCGCCCTATCAGGACGGTTTATTCCGCCTGCTCTTTTCCGACAAAGAGCACCTGCTGGAACTCTACAACGCCGTCACCGGCTCAAACTACGGACCTGAGACAAAGGTTGAAATTACAACCCTTGAGACCGAGATCTTCGACCGCAAGAAGAACGATATTTCCTTCCTGCTGGATAATAAACTCATTGTTTTTGTGGAGCAGCAGTCCACGGTTAACCCCAACATGCCCCTTCGGTTTTTGTTGTACGCAGCCAAGACCTATGGTAAAATGGTACCGAAGAATCTAATCTATTCGAGGAAAGTGATCCCCCTTCCTTCTCCGGAATTCTTTGTATTCTATACCGGAACACAAGGATTCCCTGAGCAGAAGACGCTCCGGCTTTCGGACAGTTTCATGGAACCGGGGCACGGAGACCTGGAGCTGAAAGTGCAGTGCTTTAACATTAACTACCCTTCCGGGGCTAAAATGCTGGAGCGCAGCAAAACCCTGCAGGACTACAGTCTTCTGATCCATCGGATCCGCCAAAAGTGTGCAGCCGGCTTCTCGTTGGAATCTGCCATCGACGAGGCCATTCGCACCTGCAAGGAAGAAAACATCCTGACCGCTTTCCTGAACGATCATGAAGGAGAGATGCGAGGTATGCTGTTCCGCTATTTGAACGATGACGAATTCCGCAAGGTCTACACGGAATGCGGCTATTATGAAGGCCACGACGATGGCCTGAAGGAAGGCATGGCTCAGGGACTGGAAGCCGGTGCACGCCAGAATGCCCTGCAGACTGCAGCCAAGCTGAAAGCCATGGGACTTCCTGTTTCACAGATCAGCGAAGCCACCGGCCTTTCCGAAGAGGAGATCAAAACACTATAATTGCAATGCAAAAACGGCGAGGAGCACATGCTCCTCGCCGTTTTTAGCAACGTTCTTTAGTTCTCCAGGCGGATGGCTTCTGCCAGCGCGTGGATCTTGCGGAGGCGGCCGTTGACACCGGATTTGGTCAGCGGCGGATCCACAAGCTGAGCCAGTTCGGCCAGAGATGTTTCCGGATGGGAAAGGCGAAGCTCCGCCACCTGCCGCAGGCCCTCTTCCAGTTCTTCCAAACCCATCTTCTCCCGGATCAGCAGAATGTCTTCCCGCTGACGGGCAGCGTTGGCAGCGGCCCGGTCCATGTTGGCATTTTCGCAGTTGGCGATGCGGTTGGTCAGGTTCTTGGCTTCCTTCACAATACGCACGTTCTGGTATTCCAGCAGCTGGGTGTGTGCGCCCAGAATGCCCAGGAGGTCGCAGATCTGCTCCGCTTCCTTCAGATAGACTACGAATTTGTTGCGGCGCTGCACCACCTTGGCTTTCAGACCGAAGCTGTTCACCAGCTTACGCACATCGTTGGCCAGGGCTTCGCTGTCGCAGACCATGTCCAGATGGTACCCCTTGTCGGGCTGAGATACGGTGCCGCCCCCCAGGAAGACTCCCCGCAGGAAGGCACGCTTGCAGCATTTCTTTTTGACGATGGAATCCAGTACTTCTTCGGAGAAGTAGTTGTAGCCTTCCTTGACCAGCAGAATGCCGGTTTCGCGAAGGATCAGTTCGGAGCCTTCTTCGGGGCTGATGGTCAGTTCGTATACGCGGCCTTTTTTCAAGGGGGCATTTTCTTCCACCCGAAGAGAACAGGAGGCACCGAAATAGGCCTTCATGCGGCGCAGGAACAGACGGGCGATGGCCGGGTCTTCCGTGGTCAGCTTCAGGCTCAGTTTACCGCCGCCGGCCAGCTGGATGGAGCCGCTGAGGCGCAGAAAGCCGGAGATTTCGGCCAGCATACAGCATTTTTTCAGTTCTTCCACCCGGGAGAGTTCTTTTTTTACATCAGCGGAAAAAGACATAGGGATTCCTTTCTGGAGGGCGCCGCCGGATTTATGGCTTGGCGGCGCCTACGCGCGCCCGCTTCCGTTCTTCGAAGGGCGCGTTTCTGCTACAGATCTCTGTGGATGCGGATCACCTGCAGGCCATCGGCCTCCAGAAGATCGGCAAAGGCATTGGCCATGGCTACAGAGCGGTGCTGTCCGCCGGTGCAGCCAAAGGCCAGCATCATATTGTATTTTCCTTCCCGAATATAGGAAGGGATGATGGCAGCAGCCAGTTTGTGCATGGTTTCCAGGAACAGCTGCGCTTCGGGAGCCTTCAGCACATATTCGCTGACCTTGCGGCTGTTGCCGGTCAGATGACGCATGCTGGAAAGATAATAGGGATTGGGCAGGAACCGCATATCCCAGATCATATCCGCTTCCGTGGGCACACCGTGCTTGTAGCCGAAGGAAGCCACGGTGATGGTGAAATCGGAAACTTCCTTGGTGGGATAGAGGATATTCTTGATGGTGGTGTTCAGCTGAGCGGTTTTCATGCCGGAGGTATCGATGACGGAATCCGCCAGAGCGCGCAGTTCGGCCAGCTGTTCCTTCTCGGCCGCGATGCCGGAGGAAATGCTGCCGTCTTTTGCCATGGGATGGGCGCGGCGGCTTTCCTTGTAGCGGCGGATCAGTACGTCGTCACGGGCCTCCAGGAAGAGGATCTTATAATTGACCCCCATATCCTTCAGATCTTCCAGCGAGCCCTTCACGTTCTGGAAAAACTCGCGGCCGCGGCCGTCCATGACGAAAGCGGCCCGTTCCACGGGGTTGCTGTTTTCCATGGCTAGCCGGACGAAATCCTTGATCAGCGCGGGGGGCATATTGTCCACGCAGTAATAACCCAGATCTTCCAGGCAGTGAACTGCCATGGTTTTTCCTGCGCCGGAAACACCGGTTACAATAACTGCATCCATTGGGGCATCCTCCTCTTCTGCGTTTCTTCGACGGGTTCTGTATCGGGTACGATATTGATGATGCGGGAAGGATCCAGACCGGCTTCCAGCGCCCGGTCCAGAGCTCTTTGGAATTTCCCCACGTTTTCCGGACGGTGTGCATCACTGCCGATGACGAAACCCACGCCCAGGTCTTTCAGACGGGTGATGTGTTCTGCGGTCAGTGCCCGGTGGGAATCGTTGATCTCCATCAGCGCGCCGGTTTCCAGACAGGCTTGTCCGATGGCCATGATATCCATGGCGCCTTTGTCCGCCGGATGGGTCACGATGCGGATGATCCCGGCATTCTGCCGGATGGAATTCACCATGCGCCGGGTGTTGGGACCGTGGCACAGGGACAGCTTCAGTTTATTGCCGCCGTGAAGGGCCAAAGCGGCCAGAGGGTTTTCGCCCACGCCGCCGTAATGATAGCCGGCCATGATGTAATCCGGCATGGCGGCGGAGTCCTTCGGCAGGTCGATCCTGCCGGAAGAATTGATGATGTTGCATTCCAGACCCAGCAGAATTTTGATATCGGGATACTTGGCCCGGAGTCTGCGCACTTCTTCCTTCATTTCGGGAAGAAGCTTCTCTTTGACACCATAAAGTTTATGGTCGGGGCCGTGGTCGGAGATCCCGATGGCCGCAAGACCGGCCTCCCGGGCGGCCCGTACATTGTCCTCAATGGAGCCGGTACCGTGGGAATAGGTGGTGTGGGTATGAAGGTCCCAGAGCATGCGATAGGTGGTCATCGGGCACCTCCCGGAACTGCTTCTGCAGACAAGACCGCAGCGGCGTTCTCCCCGGGAAGCGCGCCCAGAAAACGAACTTCCGGTTCCAGTTTGACACCGAACATTTCAAAAACAACAGCCTGTGCCACATGCATCAGCTGAATGATCTCCGTGGCGGTAGCGCCGCCTTCGTTGACCATGAAACCGGCATGGAGCGGCGAAATGCGGGCACCGCCCAGAGCCAGGCCCTTCAGACCCGCCTGCTCGATGAGGGCACCTGCGAAATGGCCTTCCGGCCGTTTGAAAAAGCTGCCGGCACTGGGGTACTGCAGAGGCTGCTTCGCCACACGCTGAGCGGTCAGTTCCTTCATGCGGGCAGAAATGGCTTCTTTATCGCCGGGCTGCAGCTGCAGCTGGGCTTCCAAAACGATTTCACCGGTCTTCTGCAGACGGCTGGTTCGATAGCCAAAGGCCATCTCCTCACCGGAAAGGACCTTTTCTTCCCCGGTTTCCGGATCCATGACCCGGACCCAGGTGACGATGTCTTTCAGTTCGCCGCCGTAGGCTCCGGCGTTCATGAAGAGACCGCCGCCCAGGCTGCCGGGAATGCCGCTGGCAAATTCCAGACCGGTAAGGCCCGCGTCAAGGGCGCGGGCGGCCAGAGTGGACAGCAGGATGCCGGCCTCGGCGCGAATGGTACCGGCCGGCAGGCAATCGGAAGCGCCCGCCGGGACTGCGGGCGCACCAGGGGCGGCCCATTCCGAATCGCCGCCCACACGGCAGCGGCCCATGGTGCTGCCGATCTTAATGATGGCGCCGGGGTACCCGGCGTCGGTCACCAAAAGATTGCTGCCGTTGCCCATCACAAAGACGGGCCAGCCGGCGGCCTTGCAGGTCTGCAAGGCGGAGCGCAGCTCCGCGCTGCTTTTGGGCAGCAAAAGCAGCGCCGCCGCGCCCCCGGCCCGGAAGGACACATGGTTCTTCATGGGGGCATCCTGCAGCATCTGCTCTTCCGTGAGGAAGGCGCTCAGTTTCTCTTTCAGTTCCGCTGTGGTCAGCATCATAGTGTATCTCCGTTCCGGGCGGCCCGCAGGGCCGCCTGTTCTGTTTCTTCGCTGTTCTGCACCGTCTGCTCTTCTCGCTTCTTCACCGGCCTTTTTACCGGCTCCCGCAACCTATAAATACTTCAGCAGAGCGATCTGTCGTTCGGTTTCAGCCGTCAGTTCCAGACAATTGGTTTCATATTTTTTGACGGGCCAGCCTTCCCCTTCCAAAGCTTCCAGGAAGGGTGTTACTTCGCTGATGACCGGGAAGCCCAGTTCCCCGTTCCGGTAATGCATGGGGATCACCACGCGGGGCTGCAGGATCTTCACCAATCGCGCTGCCTGCACGCCGTCGATGGTATAGAATCCGCCCACAGGAGTCATCAGCACGTCACAGGGGCCAAGAGCCCGGATCCGTTCTTCGGAAAGATCTTCGCCCAGATCCCCCAGATGCACTGCCCGCAGGCCGCAGGCTTCCAGAATATGAATGGTGTTGGGGCCTCGCAGCGCGCCCTGTTCCGGGTCGTGCCAGCAGGCCTCCTTCTTCACGGTGAAGGGAGAATGCTTCAGCATCAGGGGAACCTTTACCGCCAGCAGGTGGTTGTGGTCGCTATGTCCGTGGCTGGGCAGAGCTTCCTCTGCGGTGAGATCCGGCGTGCGGTAGCCGGGCACTTCCTCAAAGGGATCCAGCACGATGCGGTATTCTTCCGCTTCTACCAGAAAACAGGAATGGCCGTGCCACGTGATCTTCATCTTCTTTGTTTCCATTGTGTTGTCCCCTCCATTTATGTGCTCTATGCGGTTTCCTTTTTATTAGCTCGCTTCCTTGCGGTCTGCGTTCTTAGCAATTTTAGTTCTCGGTCTTTTTCTCGGCCGCCCGGCGGTCACGGATTACCCGCGCCGGATTCCCCGCCGCCACGCAGTACGGCGGCACATCTTTGGTCACCACGGAGCCGGCACCGATCACGGCACCGTCGCCGATGGTCACACCGGGGAGCACGATGACCCTGGCGCCCAGCCAGACGTCATTCCCGATGCGGACCGGCTTCTCTTCCCCATCCCCCTGGCGGTTCATGGGAATGTCCGTACGAGCCATATTGTGATTGGCGGTCAGCATCACGCATTCCGGCCCCATCATCACATCGTCCCCGATGATCACTTTGCCGTGGATCCAGGAACGGTCGCCGATGCCGGACCGATCCCCGATCTCGATGCGGGTGGAAAGGGACACGCGGCGGCCCAGATCCAGGTCTTTGCCGCAGCGGTCAAACATCAGCTTCCCGCAGAAGGCCCGCAGTTTTTTGCTCAGCTTCCAGCTGCGTCCAAGGCCGTAGTGGGGCAGGTTCCCCGCAAACAGGTGATAAAACAAATATCCGATGAGTTTCTTCAGTTTTTTCATGAGAATCTCCTAAAAGCGTGGTTGATTATAGTATAGCACGGCGGGCCAAAAAAGTCCGTCAGAAATTGAACTGCGGCCGGTCTTTGTATTCTTCAGGGATCTCGTAATCCCAGCAGCCCAGCCCCCGCACTTTCCCGGAAGGACGGTCCGGGAATTCCCAGCGGTTCAGATAATCGATGAAATCCTCCGCTCCGAACCGGGCACCCAACTGTCCGCTGCGGGTCGGTTTCAGGAATTTATAGTTTTCCGGACCGTTCCAGACCCAGGAGCCTGCAAATTCCAGACAGTACCGTTCCAGATCTCCGGCCACCTCCGCCGGCACCGAGTAAAGCACCGCTTCGCTGTCGTGGCTCAGGATCACCTCCGCCATACCACTGTATTCCGTTTCATCCACGAAGATCATATCTTCCTCATGGTAGATCTCCACCATGCATTCGTAAAACCGCCGGTTCGCGGTCAGGTAGCCGCTGTATTTGGTGGAATTGTAGCCGTAGGCTTCGTCCATAACGCAGAATCCGAAGGTCCCGAACCGCCGGATGAATTCCTGCAGTTCCATTTTTTCTCCGGTAAAGGTTCCGGCATTCCCCGCATGATCCAGCAAATAGACCCAGCTAAAATCCCACTGGACACCGGAAAACTCCACATGCCCCTGGGGCTGGCCGTAGGGCCGCGTGGTCTTGCACATGCCGGACTGGGTCCGCAGAGTCAGATGATCCCCCTCTGCCTCGAACGCAATGATGTTCATATCGTGCAGGCTGTACGGGGCACGAATGTTTTCCCGAATGATCTCTTTCATTCTTTCCCTCCTGAACAGTTCTCGCATCCCACAGCAGGCCTTTTGTTTATTATACAATAGCCCTCTCCTTCTTTCAACACACAGAAAAACCGGCCGCCGCCCGAAGGCAGCCGCCGGTTTTTACGGTGCTTATGAGAAAAGGAAACCTGCGGGTGCAGGGAATGCTTACTTGTTCTTCTTGCTCAGCTTGTTCAGACGTTCGCCTTCGATGGCTTCGTCCTTGACCAGTTTGTTGAGAGCCAGCAGAGCGATGGCATTGGGGATGACCATCAGGTAGTTGAACATGTCGGTCAGTTCCCAGACCAGATCGTTGGACAGCAGGGAGCCCAGGAAGATGAAGACGATGGCGATCACGGAGTATACGATCACAGCCTTCTTGCCGAACAGGTACTGGAAGTTGATCTTACCGAACAGGTTCCAGCTGAGGATGGTGGAGAAAGCGAAGAACAGCAGGCAGATGGCTACGAAAATGGCACCCACCTTTGCGCCCAGATCATTCCCCATGAAGGTTGCAAATACGTTGGAGAAGGCCAGCTGTACCATGTTGCTCTTGCTGATGCCTTCGGCTGCGCCTTCCATCAGAGGACCGTTGCCGGCGTACAGGGTGGAAATAACGATCAGTGCAGTCATGGTCAGAACCACGAAGGTATCGATGAATACGCCGATCATGGCTACAACACCCTGGTCATGGGGCTTTTCAACCTTGGCCAGCGCATGGGCATGGGGGGTGGAACCCATACCGGCTTCGTTGGAGAAGAGGCCTCTCTTTGCGCCCTGGCTCAGAGCGGTCTTCAGTGCGGAACCGATGCCGCCGCCGATGATGGCCTGGGGCATGAATGCATATTTGAAGATCATACCGATGGTTTCGGGTACGTACTGGATACGGCAGATCAGGATAACGATGCCGCCCACCAGGTACAGCAGAGCCATAATGGGAACCAGTTTTTCGTTGACTGCAGCCAGTCTCTTAACGCCGCCGATGAATACCACAGCGGATACGGCAGCAACGACCAGACCTACGACCCAGCCGGGGATGTTCAGAGCGGTCTGCATGGATTCGCTGATGGAGTTGGACTGTACCATGCAGCCCATGAAGCCCAGAGCCAGAACGATGGCGACTGCGAAGAAGCCTGCCAGGAACTTGCCGAAGCCGTTATTGAATGCCTTCTTGATGTAGTAAACGGGACCGCCCGCCACATTGCCGTCAGCGTCTTCCTCGCGGGTTTTCTGTGCCAGAACGGCTTCCGCGTAGTTGGTGGCCATGCCGAAGAAGGCGATGATCCACATCCAGAAGATGGCACCGGGGCCGCCGGTGAGGATGGCGCCGCAGGCACCGACGATGTTGCCGGTACCGACCTGGGCTGCAACGGCAGATGCCAGAGCCTGGAAGGAGCTCATGCTGCCGCCGTGGTCGCCGCCCTTCAGGGAGAACTTACCGAACACATTGCGCATCCCTTCGCCGAAGCAGCGGATCTGCACAAAGCGGGTCTTGATGGTGAAGAAAATACCGGTGCCGATCAGCAGGACGATCAGCACATAGTCTGCGGTGTAGCTGTTGATGGTCTTCACTACCTCCAGCAGATTGGCCAGAAACTGTTCCATAATGAAACCTCCTCGAAAAATGAAATAAAAAAAGCTGCTGCAAATCTACAGCAACTCTGAAAAAGAAAAGATTCTAAAATAGCTTTGGAAAGCAATTTTTGTACTCTATCCTTTTGCCTGAGAGATTCGGCCTTTGCAGGCCTTGCACCTTCGGCACTCAATTGAATGAGCTTCTCCAGAGTCCCCTTCCCTTTCGGTCTGCTTGCATTCCGAGAGGTTCAACGGGTAATTTGCCCCTTAAACATAATCCTGTTTCCGGCTTTTGTCAATAGGATTTTTCGCCCTTTTTCCAAAAAAACGGAAAAACTTCGGCAAAAGCCGCCAACTCTACGAGCGGGCGGCTTTCTTTTCTTTTATGGCCTTCCAAATGGGCTTCAGGTAGCACAAGGTGACGCAGACCACCACCAGCACCGCATAGCGGATCATGTAGACCAGCCAGCCCTTGTCTTCGTTCAGATAGGGCAGTCCGGGCTGAGGCGGAGAGACCACGTACATGAAATTCAGTTCCCGGGTGCCGTCGTACAGCATGCCGTTGATATAGACGGCGAAGAAGAACACCGCCACCAGGAATTTCAGGCAGTTGAAATAATCCTTCACGTTCAGCCGCAGCTCTTTGGATGTGAAGAGATGCAGGGAGAAAACGATCAGGGCGGCATGGTAGGCGAAGTACTGCAGGGTCAGGATCCAGAGCCCGTTGCGGGAGGAGTCCGTGGCGATGAGGATGGCAGCGATGCCGCCGAACAGACAGCTGGGCAGCATGAAGCTGTACAGTACCCGCTTGATCTTTTCATTGGAGGTGAAATTGATCACCGCAAAGAACAGGATCTGGATGGAGCAGAGGTGAAAGGGCAGGTCCGATTTGGGCAGAACGCCCCCATAGGTTTCTTCGTTGGCAGTGATGTAATAGACCACCTTGATGAATTCCGATACGATGCCCAGGTAGAACATATTCTTGCAGACGGTGCTGAACTTCCATTTACGGGTCAGCAGAAACAGCAGGGCAGCTGCCAGGAAAGACAAGGCGATCAGGATGAGATGTTTGGTTCCGAAGAGTGCGTGCATGATGATGGGTCCCCTTTTGATTTCGGCCGGGAAAAGGGGTAAGGCTTACGCCTTACCCTTCCCAGTTCTCACAAGATTCATTTGATAGATTTCTTCCGTGGCGAAGGCCAGTTTGGTCACCACGTTTTCCTTCGTCGGGTAGCAGTAGAAGGAATCGTTCTCCGTGGAAATATCCACGCAGTCGAAGGGTTTGATGTAGCAGTAATCGTATTCGATGTGCAGGCTGTTGGTCTGCAGCGGGATCCGCTGGATGTGATAGTCCGCGCCGTTGTAATGGCCGTCCAGCACGAAACCGTTGACGGGGTCGTGGGTCAGTTTGGCCTTGCCCAGTTCCTCAAACTTCCAGCAGCGGGGCAGAGAGTACACTTCCACCTCGTCGCTGAAGGAATAGGTCCCGTTCTGCACCTGTTCCCGCACCTGGGTCCGTTCCCATTCGAACCAGTCGGGTACGTGGCTGAATTCCGTTTCGCCGGAAAGGGCGGTAAGAGTGCCGTCCTCGTTGAGGTTCCAGCGTTTTCCGCATTCGGTGCAGAAGATTTCCGTACCCTTGGAGGCCATTTTGGATTCCGTTTTGCAATGGGGGCACTGGTAAAGCACCTTGTGCAGGCCCTCTGCCCGGTAGGGCTCGGTGATGCGGATGCCGTGCTCCTTCTGGTACTTATAATCGTCGTAGGTCAGGGCTTCCTTCACTGCGGCGTTGATTTCATCCACCGTCATGGATTTCACCTGCTCGGCGGTGAGGATCTGGGTCATGGTGGTCCAGTGGACGGACTTTCTCTTCTTGCGGAAATTCCAGAAGGGGCTGTTCAGATGGTTGCCGTGATGGACCACAGCCACAACGGGCACCTTGTTCATGCGGATCAGCTTGCCCAGGGATTCGGGCAGGTAGGAATTGGTGCCGCAGGGAGAATAGCGAGCTTCCGGATACATGGAAAGGATATCGCCCCGCTGCAGCACCTTATTGATGGATTTCACCAGATGAAGATCCCGGGTGAACTTGCGGGTCCCGATGGCGCCGATCAGCTCCATGAGCCAGGGGCGGCGGTAATAGCCGTCGATGGTGACCACGTTGTTGACCCGGTGCGGGAAGGTCCCCAGAGCCGCCAGCATAAAATCGATGAAATACATATGATTGCTGAGCATGATATAAGGCGGCTTCAGGCCTTCCATGTTGATCTTTTCCACCTTGTACTTCTTGCCGATCAGCGCGATCTTGCAGACCAGGGCGATGAGCCAGGCGATGATCAGCGGCTGCCGGATGGGATAATGGGCCAGATCGTATCGCTTTTTGTTTTTATAATTGACATCAATATTCATGGATTACCTCCTTTTTTCCAGTGTACCCGTACGCTGTCGAAAAAGCAAGAAATTCCGCGCACGAAGCCGCCTTGCAATGCAATTCTTACAGCTGTATAATAAGCCCAGGAGATGATATTGATGAATCCCTTTTGGATTTTTTTGAGTGCCGCTGCCATTCTGGTGCTTCTGGTGCTCCTGATCGCTTACCTTTGCTACCGCATGGCCTTCTACGCCCCGCGGAAAGAACCGAAACACAAAGAAGAATACCCCATCCCCGAAGGGGAATGCTATGAGCCCTTCCGGGAGCAGATGGTGGCGTGGATGAAAGAAGCCCGCGCCCTGCCCTGCGAAGAGCTGGAGATCACCTCCTTCGACGGGCTGAAGCTGCACGGCAAATACTATGAATGTGACCCGAAGGCCCCCATTGAGCTCATGTTTCACGGCTACCGGGGCACCGCCGAGCGGGACCTCTGCGGCGGCGTGCAGCGTACCTTCTCCCTGGGCCGCAACGTGCTGGTCGTCGATCAGCGCACCAGCGGCAAAAGCGAAGGCCATGTGATCACCTTCGGCGTGAAGGAAAGCAAGGACTGTCTGGCCTGGGTAGACTTTATGATCGGGCATTTCGGTCCGGACTGTAAAATCATTCTCTGCGGCATTTCCATGGGTGCGGCCACGGTGCTGATGGCCGCCGGGAACCCCCTGCCGAAAAACGTGATCGGTGTCATTGCCGACTGCGGCTACAGTTCTGCCAAAGCGATCATCTGCAAGGTGATCCGGGAGGATATGAAGCTTCCTCCCTTCCTGGCTTACCCCTTCGTGAAGCTGGGAGCACGCCTCTTCGGCGGCTTCAACCTGGAGGAACTGCCGCCGGTGGAAGCGGTGGCAAAGTGCAGGGTCCCCGTGCTGTTCATTCACGGTGAGGCAGACGGCTTTGTTCCCTGTTCCATGAGCCGCGAAAACTATGCAGCCTGCAAGGCTCCCAAAAAGCTGCTGACCGTTCCCGGTGCAGACCACGGTCTCAGCTACCTTCTGGACCCTGCCGCTTACCGGCGGGCCATCACGGAGTTTGCACAGGAACTGAACTACTGAGCGAAAAAAGGGCTTCCGCCATGCGGCGGAAGCCCTTTTTCAATCCCATTTATTTTTCTTTCTTTTCCACCGCCGTATCGATGCTCTTTCCGAACACCACGAAGCGGTCGTACAGATACTCCGTCACGAAATTGGTCAGCATGGTCAGGGCCAGCACCAGATATTCGTTCCAGCCCACGCTCTCATCGGTGAGCACCGCCGTCCACCAGGTGGAAAGGGGTGTGAACACCAGGTAGAATGCCGCCACCTTCAGCATGGCCACAGGTACATTGTTTGCGGATTTAAAGGTGAATTTCCGGTTCAGGGTGAAGTTCCACAGAACGGACAGCACCAGAGATACCAGATACGAGACCCAGTGAGTCCAGTGGAGCACTTCCTCCATGAGGGTGAAGCTGGCCACCTGGATGATGCCGGCGCTGGCGGAAAACAGCACGAACTTCAGCGTCCGCACCAGTTCTTTTTTCGTTTCGTTCATTTCTTTTGTGTCCTTTATGTATCGTTTTAAAGAAGCCCGGCAGCCTCTTCTGCCGGGCTTCTTCCGTCTACGGATTTACAGCTGGGGGCCTGCGGAAACCAGAGCCTTGCCGGCTTTGTTACCGGTGTACTTCACGAAGTTCTTCACGAAGCGGGATGCCAGGTCCTTTGCCTTTTCTTCCCACTGAGCAGCATCTGCGTAGGTGTCTCTGGGATCCAGGATCGCAGGGTCTACGCCGGGCAGAGCGGTGGGAACTTCAAAGTTGAAGTAAGGAATGGTCTTGGTGGGTGCATCGTTGATGTCGCCGTTCAGGATGGCGTCGATGATGCCGCGGGTATCCTTGATGGAGATACGCTTGCCGGTGCCGTTCCAGCCGGTGTTCACCAGGTAAGCCTTTGCGCCGCTCTGTTCCATCTTCTTGACCAGTTCTTCCGCATACTTGGTGGGATGCAGTTCCAGGAAGGCCTGACCGAAGCAGGCAGAGAAGGTGGGAGTGGGTTCCACGATGCCTCTTTCGGTACCGGCCAGCTTGGCGGTGAAACCGGAGAGGAAGTAGTACTGGGCCTGATCGGGGCTCAGGATGGATACGGGAGGCAGTACGCCGAACGCATCGGCGGACAGGAAGATCACGTTCTTGGCTGCAGGGCCTGCGGATACGGGGCGAACGATCTTTTCGATGTGATCGATGGGATAGGAAACGCGGGTGTTTTCGGTCACGCTCTTATCGGCGAAATCGATCTTGCCTTCGGCATCCAGGGTGACGTTTTCCAGCAGAGCGTTGCGCTTGATGGCGTTGTAGATGTCGGGTTCGGAATCCTTATCCAGGTTGATGACCTTGGCGTAGCAGCCGCCTTCGAAATTGAATACACCGTTATCGTCCCAGCCGTGTTCGTCATCGCCGATCAGCAGTCTCTTGGGGTCGGTGGACAGGGTGGTCTTGCCGGTGCCGGAGAGACCGAAGAACAGAGCGGTGTTTTCGCCGTTCATGTCGGTGTTGGCGGAGCAGTGCATGGAAGCGATGCCCTTCAGGGGCAGGTAATAGTTCATCATGGAGAAGAGGCCCTTCTTCATTTCGCCGCCGTACCAGGTGTTCAGGATGACCTGTTCTCTGGAGGTGATGTTGAAAACGACTGCGGTTTCGGAATTGAGACCCAGTTCCTTGTAGTTTTCTACCTTGGCCTTGGATGCGGTGTACACCACGAAATCGGGTTCGAAGCTTGCCAGTTCTTCCTCGGTGGGAACGATGAACATGTTCTTTACGAAGTGTGCCTGCCATGCCACTTCCATGATGAAACGGATGGCCATGCGGGTGTCTTTGTTGGCACCGCAGAAAGCGTCCACAACGAACAGTCTCTTATTGGACAGTTCCTTCAGGGCCAGATCCTTTACCACCTTCCAGGTTTCTTCGGAAGCGGGATGGTTGTCGTTCTTATATTCATCGGAAGTCCACCAGACGGTGTCCTTGGAGTTTTCGTCCATTACGATGTACTTGTCTTTCGGGGAGCGGCCGGTGTAGATGCCGGTCATAACGTTGACAGCGCCCAGTTCGCTGACCTGACCTTTTTCAAAGCCTTCCAGTTCGGGCTTGGTTTCTTCTTCAAACAGCAGTTCATAGGAGGGGTTGTAAACCACTTCTTTGGTTCCGACGATACCGTACTTTTCCAGATCGATCTTTGCCATACTCTTGATACCTCTTTCTTTTCATTATGATAGCGGCTGCTTTGCGCAGCAGCCTGTCTTTCCTTATTGCACGACATGGATACCCATGATAAGTATATCCATACCAATACCATAATACACGGATTTTCCTCATAAATCAATACAAGACTTGCAGCGGGCGGCTTTCCCTGCGGAAAACCCTTCGGTTTCAATTGACATTGCCCCTTTCAATTGGTAAAATGACAGAGATTATTACTTTGAAAGAGGTATATTCTATGACTGACAAAAAACACTCCGGTTTCTCCGGCCGTTGGGGCTTCATCCTGGCAGCAGTCGGCTCTGCTGTCGGTATGGCCAACGTCTGGGGCTTCCCCGCAAAGATGGGTGCCAACGGCGGTGCCGCCTTCCTGGTCGCCTATCTGTTCTTTATCGCACTGTTCAGCACGGTGGGTCTCTCTGCCGAATACGCCATCGGCCGCCGCAGCCGTACCGGTACCCTGGGTTCCTATAAGAACGCCTGGGCCACCCGCGGCAAGGCCCTGGGCAATGCCGGCGGGCTTCTGGGCTGGCTGCCTCTGGCAGGCTCCCTCTGCATCGCACTGGGCTATGCGGTCATCATCGCCTACATTCTGAAGGCTCTGTTCAACTCCCTCACCGGCGAGCTGATGCACGTGGATACCGGTGCCTGGTTCGATTCCTTCTCCGGAAACGACTACTCCGTCATCCCCTTCCACATCATCGTCGTTGTGGGCACCCTGCTGACCCTGCTGCTGGGCGCAAAGAGCATCGAAAAGTCCAACAAGATCATGATGCCCGTATTCTTCATCATCTTCCTGGTGCTGGCCATCCGCGTGGCCTTCCTGCCCGGTGCTGCCGAAGGCTACAAGTTCATGTTCACCCCCCGCTGGGATGCCCTGAAAGATCCCATGACCTGGATCTGGGCCATGGGTCAGGCCTTCTTCTCCCTGTCCGTCACCGGCAGCGGCATGATCGTCTACGGCGCATACCTGAGCGATGAGGAACCCGTGGTTCCCCTGGCCATCCGCACCGCCATTTTCGACACCATCGCCGCACTGGTCGCCGCACTGGTCATCATTCCCGCCTGCTTCGCTTACGATCTGGACGTGGGTGCCGGCCCCGGCCTGCTGTTCGTCACCCTGCCCCGCATCCTGCAGGACATTCCCTTCGGTCTGGTCTTCGCCATCATTCTGTACACCGCTATGCTCTTCGCCGGCGTCAGCTCTCTGCAGAATATGTTTGAAGCTGTTTCCGAATCCCTGCAGCACCGTTTCCCCAAACTGAACCGTGTGGTCACCCTGGTGATCCTCTGCGTTCTGTGCCTGGGCATCGGCATCAACATGGAACCCATCGCCAAGTGGGGTCCCTGGATGGATATCGTCTCCATCTACATCATCCCCATCGGCGCAACCCTGGGTGCCATCAGCTGGTTCTGGATCATGAAGAAGGACGAGTTCCTGCACGAAATCAACAAGAACACGCCCAAGCCCTATGGCAATCTGTGGTACAACGCAGGCCGCTTCCTGTATGTGCCCTGCGCCGTGATCCTCTGCTGCGTGGCGCTGTTCATGAAGATCGCATTCTAAAGGGTCCTTCTGCAGCACAGATGTCATCGCAAACAGAAAACGTAAAAACCGCAAAGCAAAACTCCGCTTTCCCTTCCGGGAGAGCGGAGTTTTTTGCAAGAGGTTCTGCAGTGAGTTTTCTTCTGCTTCTTTTCTTTACTGATGAACGGGAACGGCGATGACGATATCGCTGCAGTGGTTCATTTTCAAATGGATCTCTTCGTCGTTTTCGCGGCCCACCACCAGGAACTGCAGGCCTACATGACCGGGAATGCCGCTTTTCGCGGGGAGGATATCCACTTCGGATACCAGATCTTCCACCCGATTATAAAAGTGCTGCGCCTTATCCAGAGATTCCATTTCAACATAGTAAATGCCGCTTCTCTTCCGCTTTGCAATGCCGCTTAATTTAGAAAGAATGGATAACGTAACCAGTACGACCAGTACCGCAAGAGACGCACCCCAATAGAAACCGGCACCCGTGGCCAGGCCGATGCAGGCGGTAGACCAAAGGCCGGCTGCCGTGGCAAGCCCCGTTACATGAGAGTGATTTCGCACCATGATGGTACCTGCCCCCAGGAAACCGATGCCGGAAATGACCTGCGCCCCCATTCGCATGGGATCGTTGCTGTAGCCCAGTTCCGCATGGATGTAAAGCCCCAGCATGGTGGTAAGAGCCGCGCCTACGCAGACCAGAATGTGTGTCCTGAGACCGGCCGCCCGCCCATGGCGGTCCCGGTTGGAACCGATGAGGCCGCCAAACAGAGCTGCCAAAAGGATCCTGAGGAAAATGGACCAGATGTTGATGCCGCTGAGGGTTTCAAGAAGGATTTGCATGGTGCACCTCCTAAGCCTCTGCGGCACAGCGCTCCCGCTCCCCTTTCAGGCCCCAGTGCATGAACCAAACAGCCAGTACCGCTCCGGTGAGAGCGATGAAGCTATAGCTGCTGACGCTGGTCACATGCAGGACAGCAAAGGAGATAAACGCATAGCTCATATAAATCACCGCACAGCAGCCCCATACCTTAAAATTGTAGGCTGCCAGGAGAGCGATCCCAATCAGGATAATTGCGGCGGAAATGATCTCCGCTGTCACTTCACCGCAGCGAAGGCGGTCACCCCAAAACAGGGAGAGAAGCAGAAACACCACACCGAAAAAGAGGACAAATGCTCCGATCATCACCCGTTTGGGCGGGAAGTTCCAGGTCAAGGGCTGCACTTCCTGCCTTTCTTCTTTCTTCACTTCTTTTCTTTCCCCAAAGACCAGTTCATCCAAAGAGACCTGGAACAGCGCAGAAAGTTTCAGAAGCTTATCCAGCTCCGGCGTTGCGGAATTGTTTTCCCATTTGGAAACGGACTGCCGGGAGACTTCAAGCTCGTTGGCCAGATCTCCCTGGGACATGCCCAGCAAGCTGCGATGCTTATAGATGTTTTCACCAAGATTCATAAAACCCCTCCTGAGATGTTGTTTTTTCCGTTCTGAACGTGACTTTAGCATATATTCTTCCGGGTGTAAAGTCTACCAACCCGGCTTGAAAATTTAGCAACCGGCAGTTGCAAAGCCTTTTTTCGTACCCCTTTTTCGGTTTTCATTGTAATTTAGCTCAATTTGTTTTACACTGAAAGCAGTATATTTGCGGATCATCCGCAGGAAATAAAGGAGAATTGCAATGGCACAGAAGATCGTTTTGAATCCGGCCGCCCTCAAGGAGCTGCGCACCATCAACCCCGCCATGATTTCCTACAACGTGGAAATGACCGAAGTCACCGGCGGCACCTTCTGGAAGGCATACACCGATGCACAGGTGGACGGCCTGGAGTCTGTCCCCGCCCCTGATTTCAGCAAGGGTATGGCAGCCATGCACCAGTGGTATGATCCCATCGACACCACTAATCCCCGCCTCATCAAGCTGGCAAAGGAACTGGGCCCCAACTGGGTCCGCGTTTCCGGTACCTGGGCCACCAAGACCTACTATGACTTTGAAGGCGCAGGTGCAGCCCCCGAAGGCTACCAGAACCGCCTCACCAAGGAACAGTGGATCAACCTGCTGAACTTCGTCAAGGCTGTGGACGGCAAGCTGCTGATCAGCGTGGCCAACTGCGACGGTCTCCACTCTGCAGAAGAACCCTGGAACCCCAGCCAGGCCGAAAAAATCTTCGCCCTCAGCACCGAATACGGCGTTCCCATCAACGCTGTGGAATTCACCAACGAGCCCAATATGCTGGCCAACACCGGCTTCCCCAAGGGCTACACCGCTGAGCACTTCCGCAGAGACCAGGACCTGTTCCACAAGTGGGTCCGTGACAACTATCCCGACTGCCTCATCGTAGGCCCCTGCACCGTTGACGCTGCCGCTCTGGGCGGTGCCTTCGGCGGCAACAAAAAGGGCGGTGCCGGTATCGCCGATGTGATGGCAAGCTGCAGCACCGAGGAACTGCTGGATGGCTGCACCGAAACGCTGGATGTGTTCAGTTACCATTACTACAACGGCGTTTCCGAACGCATGGCTCCCATGATGCCTTCTGCCTATACACCTGCAGAAGGTGCCCTTTCCGAAGACTATCTGGGCATGGCCGGCTTCTGCGCCAGAGCGTTTGTTCCCTATCGCGACAAGTACTGCCCCGGCGGCGAAATGTGGGTCACCGAATCCGGCGATGCCGGTGCCGGCGGTCACACCTGGGCTTCCACCTATCTGGAAGTGCCCCGTACCCTGAACGAATTCGGCGATTTCGCCAGCGTCACCAATGGTGTCATCTTCCACAACACCCTGGCTTCCTCCGACTACGGCTACCTGAAGCACGGCACCTTCCTTCCCCGTCCCAGCTACTTCGCAGCCCTGCTCTGGACCCGCCTCATGGGCCAGACCGTCTACGCTTCCGGCGAAGAGATCCGGGAAGGTGCTCACGTGTATGCCCACTCCCGCAAGGATGGCAAGGAAGGCGCAGCCTACCTGATCGTCAACAATTCCTGGACCGAAACCACTGCGGTGGAACTGCCCAAGGATGCGGAAGTTTACGCCCTCACCGGCAACGGCTCCATGCGTTCCCGCACCATGCTGCTGAACGGCAAGGAACTGGTTCTGGGTGAAAACGACGAACTGCCCTGCCTCTGCGGCAAGACCGTACCCGCCGGCACTCTGGAAGTGGCCCCCGGCGGCTGCACCTTCATTCTACTATAACTCCAATAAAAAAGCGCCCTGCGGGCGCTTTTTTTATGCAACGGCGGCCGCCGGATTCTGCACCTGGCGGCCGCCCTCTTTTATTTCACCAATTTGGAAATGGTCTTAAAGGTATCGTTTCCTGCAATATGGGTCAGCTCGAAGAGCACCGTTTCCATACAGGCGACGGCCACCCCTTCGCACATGGCCCGGCGCAGGCCGCTTTCCTTGTTTTCCGGGGTTCTGGAACCGCAGCAGTCTTCCACCATGATCACATGGTAGCCTGCATCGGCCAGGCCCAGAGCGGTCTGCAGCACGCAGATATGGGTCTCCGCACCGAACACCAGCACGTTCTTCTTGCCGGCTGCATCCACCAGTTCCTTGAATTCCGGCGTATCGTAGGCACCGAAGGTGAGCTTATCGAAGGGCTCGTATTCCCCCAAAGCGCTGTGGATGGGTTCCACGGTAGCTCCCAGGCCCCTGGTGTACTGCTGGGTCACCAGAATGGGGATCTCCAGAGCCCGCAGGCCCTTCACCAGGATCTCGGACTTCCGCAGCACTTCTTCCTTATCGTGAATGGCGGGCATCAGCCGTTCCTGGTAATCCACGCAGATGGCGATGGCATTGTCTTTCGTGATGCGCATGGCGGTTCCTCCTACAGTCTCATGCCGCCGTTGACGGAGAGCACATGGCCGGTGACGTAAGAAGCGTCATCGGAGGCCAGGAACAGAGCGGCCTTGGCGATTTCCTCCGGCTGGCCCAGACGGCCCAGCATGGTGAGACCGGCGAACTTCTTCAGCAGGTCTTCGGGAACGGTCTTCATCATATCGGTCATGATGTAGCCGGGGGCGATGGCGTTAACGCGGACGGGAACACCCTTCCGTGCGAATTCCTTGGCCCAGGTCTTGGTAAGGCCGATGACACCGGCCTTGGAGGCAGCATAGTTAGCCTGGCCGATGTTGCCGTATTCCCCCACCACGGAGGAGATGCTGATGATGCTGCCGCCGCCGTCTTCTTCCATCATGGGTCCCACATAGCGGGTCAGGTTGAACACGCCCTTCAGGTTGATATCGATCACCAGATCCCACTGTTCGTCGGTCATCTTGCGGGTCATGGTGTCCCGGGTGATGCCGGCGTTGTTCACCAGAATGTCGATCTTGCCGTACTTCCCGCGGGCATATTCCGCAAGAGCCTTGCAAGCTGCGCTGTCGGTGACGTTCAGGGGATAATATTCCACGTTTTCCGCTTCATAGGTCAGGGGCATCATATCCGCCGCGATGACGCGGGCACCTTCCTTGGCGAAAAGCTTTGCCATTTCACCGCCCAGGCCCTTGGCTGCGCCGGTCACGATGGCCACTTTATGTTCCAGTCTCATTGCACGTTCCTCCTATTTTACGTTCTTCAGGATCACAGCGGTACCCATGCCGCCGCCGATGCAAAGGGAGGCCACACCGTATTCGGAGCCTCTCTTCTTCATTTCGTGGATCAGGGTCACCAGGATCCGGTTGCCGCTGCAGCCCACGGGATGGCCCAGCGCAATGGCGCCGCCGTTCACGTTGCAGCGTGCCAGCAGATCTTCCATGGGAACACCGTGTTCTTCGGCCAGCAGCTTCACCACGCCCAGAGACTGGGCTGCAAAGGCCTCGTTGAGCTCCAGAAGGTCCATATCCGCCAGTTTCAGGCCCGCATCCTTCAGAGCGGCACGAATGGCCGGAACAGGGCCCAGACCCATGAAATTGGGATCTACGCCGCCCTGGCCCCAGCCTGCCACTTCCGCCATGACGGGCAGGTTGTGTTCCTTTACGGCTTCTTCGCTGGCCAGGATCATGAAGCTGGCCCCATCGTTGATGCCGCTGCAGTTACCGGCGGTAACGGTGCCGTCCTTTTTGAATGCGGAGCGCAGGCCCTGCAGTTCTTCCAGCGTGGTTTCGCCTTTGATGTATTCATCGGTATCGAAGATCACTTCCTTGCGGCCCTTCTTCACGGTCAGGGGAATGATCTCATCCTTGAACTTGCCGCCGTCCCGGGCTGCTGCCGCCTTTTTCTGGGAGTTCACGGCGAATTCGTCCTGCATTTCGCGGGTGATGCCGTACTTTTCGGCTACGTTTTCTGCGGTGATTCCCATGTGGATATCGCCGTAAGCATCGGTCAGGGCATCGGTGAGCATATGGTCCACCAGGCGCATATCGCCCATCTTATTGCCGGAGCGGGTCTTGGCGCTGACCAGATAAGGTGCGCCGCTCATGGATTCGGTGCCGCCGGCGGCGATCAGATTGGCCTTCCCCGCCGCGATGGCGTTGGCTGCGTTCATTACGGCCTTCATGCCGCTGCCGCAGACCATGTTCAGAGAATGACCGGTCACTTCCTGAGGAACGCCGGCCAGGATGGAGACCTGACGGCCGGGGCCCTGCTTCAGGCCGGCACCCAGCACGTTGCCCACGATCACTTCATCCAGCCAGGCGGGGTCCACTTTTGCACCCTCCAGAACAGCCTTCAGCACCTGTGCGCCCACTTCGGTGGCGGGAACATCCTTCAGGGTGCCCAGCATCTTGCCGATGGCGCTGCGCTTGGCGTTTACCAGATATACTTTGCTCATGATTCGGTTCTCCTTATCCGTTGAATTTGACGGTGGCGGTGCCGCTGATCACGGTCTTTCCGTCCTGATTGGTGCAGGTGGTGGAAAGCTTCACGATCTTCTTTTCGGCGCGGATCTCGATGATCTCCACCTCCGCAGTGATGTCGTCGTTCAGATAGACGGGCAGCAGGAACTTCAGATCCTGGCCCAGATAAATGGTACCGGGGCCGGGCAGCTGATTGCCCAGCACGGCGGAGATCAGGCCGGCGGTAAGCATACCGTGTACCACCCGCTTCCCGAAAATGCTGTTCTTCCCGGCCACATCGCTCATGTGGATGGGGTTCACATCCAGGCTGATGCCGGCAAAGGCGGTCACATCGGCCGCCGTATAGGTCTTCTGCAAAGAGGCCTTCTGCCCCACATAGAGTTCTTCAAACTTCATAGTCGTTTCCTCCTATCGGTAGTTGAACACCACAGGCAGCACCTGGGGTGTCAGCGCCTTGAATTTCCAACCCTTCTCGGCCAGACCGTCGATCATGGCGGGCAGAGCTTCCACGGTGGTCACCTTGTCTCCGGCATCGTGCATCAGCACTACGCCGTAGCTGAGACCTTCCGCACCGTTCAACACATTGGCCGCAAGCGTTTCCGCATCCTTCGGACCATAGGCTGCCGCATCCTGGCTGGAAATATTCCAGTCGAAGGGAATGAACCCTCTGCGCAGCATTTCCGCAGTGATTTCCTGATAAATACCGCTGTTATAGGCATTGATGCTGCCGCCGGGGAACCGGAACAGAGTGGGTGCGGTGCCGGTGGCATTCTTGATATCCAGGTAGTTCTGGTACATATCGCCCAGGAAAGCTTCCACGGACGCATAGATCTTTTTATAGTTGTGGCTGGAGGAATGCATGCCGATGGTATGGCCCTCCTCCGTCATGCGCTGCAGCATGGCTTTATTATAAGTACCCTGGCCCCGCAGCACGAAGAAGGTGGCCTGCACATTCTTTTCCTTCAGGATGTTCAGCACTTCTTCCGTACGGGCAGAGGGGCCGTCATCGAAGGTCAGGTACATGACACCGGTTTCGCGGTACGCGATCTTATCGTTCTTGGGTGCATAAAAATCGGGATAGAGGTGTGCATACGGAGATTCTCCCCGCACTCTGCCTTCTTCGATATCCACCTTTTTCTGCAGTTCTTCGTTGAGCTGCTGGTTGATGGTCTCCTGCTCCTTCAGCTTGGTTTCTGCGGTCTGGAGCTTTCCTTCCGCAGTTTCCAGCTTGCCTTCGGCCTGTTCCAGAAGGCCTGCGGTTTCCTGCAGGCTCCGGTCTTTCTGCTGCAGCAGATGGCTGCCGTAGATCACAAGGCCGCCGGGCACTGCCAGAGTCAGCACCAAAAGCACCACGATCACCGTACGCATCAGTTTTACATTCTCGCCAAATAATTTGTTCATGGTTCGGTCTCCCCTTTTGTAAGTTCAAGCCCTCTGCACAGGGCTCCCCTCCGTTCAGTATAGCACATTTTGTCGAAAAGGGAAGAGCGGCAGCAGGCCGCAGGCAAGAAAAATTGTTCTTTGGTGCGCAGCATTCTTTTTCCTTTTTACTCCGGTTTTTCTTTACAAAACAAGTTAATTTGTATAAACTCGAATTGTAATACATATCCTGCGGAAAGGTCTTTTTTCCGCAAAAACAACATACTTTGGAGGGCTTATTATGAAAAAAACACCGAAGACCGGCCTGACGAAAAAGCATTGGTTCGGCTACATGTTCGGCGACTGGGGCGGCTGCATGACCTTCGCTCTGATGGCCAGCACCTTTACCATGTACTGCACCAACGCATTGGGCATCGACCCCACGCTGCTGGGTACTCTCGTAATCATCTGGACCATCTGGGACGCTGTCAACGACCCCATGATGGGTGCGCTGATGGATAAGGCATTCGCCAGAAAGCAGAATAAGCGCGGCAAGTTCCGCCCCTGGCTGCTCCGTTCCACTCCCCTGCTGGCCATCACCGCCATTGCACTGTGGGTGGTCCCCACCTTCTTTGACGGCATCGCACTGATCGTTGTACTGTTCAGCTGCAAGATCCTGTACGAAGCCGCCTACACCATGTTCAACATCCCCATGGGTTCCCTGCTGTCCGCCATGTCCACCAACGATGCAGAACGCGCATCTCTTTCTTCTGCCCGCGGTGTCGGCTCCATGTTCGGCAACATGATCCCCGGTCTGATCGGCCCCTTCGTGATCCAGGCCTTCGATGACCGTTCCACCATCGGCTACACCATCACCGGCGTTGCCTGTGCTCTCATCGGCTTCGTCATCTGCTTCCTGCACTACGGGCTTACCGAAGAACGGACCCAGGTGGGGGAAGAAACCAAGGCAGACGACATCAAATTCTCCGATATCCTCACCGTTGTAAAGAAGAATCGGCCCTTCGCAGCGCTGTGCATCCACGGCATCTGCATCTGCACCATGCAGTACGCTTCACAGACCCTGGGCATGTACATGTACTCCGGCGTTTACCACGATGTGACTTACCAGTCCATCAGCCAGATGCTCTCCTCCCCCTTCATGATCGGTGCCATGGTTGCGGTTCCCTTCATCTGTAAGAAGCTGGGCCTGGAAAAGGTCATCCGCCATTCCCTGCTGATCGGCGGTGCCATCTGCGCCTGCCTCTTCGCTCTGCACCTGGTCACCGATGTCAACCCGCTGGTACACGGTGTCATCCTGGGCATCGGTTCCGGTATGGCCATGGTCTCCATCCAGATGCAGTGGGGTCTTGTGGGGGAAGCCATCGACTACAACGAATACATCACCGGTAAGCGCACCGAAGGTTCCATTTACGGTACCTTCAACCTGGCCCGTCGTATCGGCCAGACCATCGGCCAGGGCTTCGCTCTCTATGGTCTGGGCTGGATCGGCTACCAGGGGACCGCAGACGTACAGACCGATGCCACCGTTTTCGGCTTGAAGATCCTGTGCGTTCTGATCCCCGCTGTATTCATTCTGGGCTCCTGGGCCGCTTTCAAGTTCGTCTGGAACATCACTCCCGAAGTGCGTGCCAAGATGGCGGAAAAGAAGGCTGCAGCAGCACAGACTGCTCCCGAAGCAAAATAAGGAAGGAATTTTCATGGATTATCTCGTTTCCACTCCCTGCGGTAAGGTGCAGGGCACTGCCGGCAGAGTTCCCGGTACCGCAGCTTATAAAGGCATCCGCTACGCCAAGGCCGGACGCTGGGAATACCCTCTGCAGGTGACCCACTGGGAAGGCATCTACGATGCCACGAAGTACGGCAGCTGTTCGTACCAGCCCCGCTCTTTCTACGATGAAGAAAAGAACCTGAAAAAGGTCTTCTATTACAACGAATTCCGCAAGGGGGAAACCTATACCTACAGCGAAGACTGCCTCTTCCTCAACGTGTTCACCCCGGACACCGCCAAAGAAGGGGATCAACTGCCCGTTCTGGTGTACATCCACGGCGGTGGGTTCACCGGCGGCTGCGGTCACGAAAAGCATTTTGACGGCCCTGTGTGGCCTCTGGAAGGCATCATCGGTGTCACCCTGAACTACCGACTGGGCCCCCTGGGCTTCGCCTGCCTGCCTCAGCTGAAGGAAGAAGCGGGCTACACCGGCAACTACGGTCTCTACGACCAGCTGACCGCCATCCAGTGGGTGAAGGACAACATCAGCGCCTTCGGCGGCGATCCGGAAAACATCACCATCATGGGCCAGAGTGCCGGTGCCATGAGCGTGCAGCAGCACTGCCTGAGCCCCTTGAGCGAAAGCATGTTCCAGCGGGCCGTCATGAGCAGCGGCGGCGGTGTCCACCCCGTTCTTTCCGCTGCCCCGGCGGAAAAAACCTATGCCTTCTGGCAAACCGTCATGGAAAAAGCGGGCTGCTCCACCCTGGAAGAGTTCCGTGCCCTTCCTCCCGAAGCGCTTTTCGCCCTCTGGCAGGAGACCCGCAAGGACGTAAAGGGCGGCAGCTGCTTCCCCGTAGTGGACGGCCGTCTGGTAGTGGGTTCCGGCACGCAGATCCTGGCGGAAGGAAAGCAAAAGCACATTTCCTATATGGCCGGTTCCACCAGCGAAGACATGATGCCGCCCATCCTGCTTGGCATGGCCCGCAAATGGTGCAGCGCCCAGAAGACACCGGGTTACACCTGGTACTTCAACCGGCAGCTTCCCGGTGACGACAACGGTGCCTGGCACTCCAGCGACCTCTGGTACTGGTTCGGTACTCTGGAAAACTGCTGGCGGCCTATGGAGCAGAAGGACTACGATCTCAGCGCCCAGATGGTGCGCTATCTCTGCAATTTCGTCCGCACCGGCGATCCCAACGGAAGTACTGCCGCTTTTGAACAGAACGCCGGAGTTTCCGGCGACCCCCTTTGGGAACCTTCTGCAGCCGGTTCGAAGAAAGTGTTCTGTCTGGGTGAAGAACCTGCCGCCATGGGTAAGCCCAGCCTGCTGAAGATGATCCACACCATGCTGACCAACAAAGCGGTAGGCGAATAACAGTGTATCCGCAATCAAAAAGAGGCTTCCCGGCGGGAAGCCTCTTTTTCGTCCAATGCAAATATAAAGCAAAAGACTTCGGGCGAGCCTTTCGCATCCGAAGTCTTTTGCTGGTGCGGGCGACAGGGGTCGAACCTGCACGCCGAAGCACAGGAACCTAAATCCTGCGTGTCTGCCAATTCCACCACGCCCGCATAACGGATATATTTTATCATTTTCACCGGAAAAGCTCAAGAAAAATCGTGTCATTCTGCACAGCGATATGGTATAATAAAGAATCACTTAAAAGGATATCACTAGAATGCACAATCAACCGTTTTCTATTTTTCAGCCGGCAGAATTTCTGCTGCCGGATAACACCGATTTACAAAAGTGGGCGGTCATCGCCTGCGATCAACATACATCCGAGCCGGAATACTGGCAGAACATCAGCGATCTGGTGGGTTCTTCTCCCAGCACCCTGCGCATGATGATCCCCGAACATCTCTATACGGAACCGGATCTTCCGGAGCGGATCCGCAGCACCCACGACTCCATGGCTTCTTACCTGGAGCAGGGCCTCTTCCGCACCATCTCTCCCTGCTACATTTACATCGAGCGCACGCTGTCCAACGGCAAGATCCGCCGCGGCATCCTGGGTGCCATCGATCTGGAACAATATGATTATCACGCGGACAGCAGCGCCATGATCCGGGCCACGGAAGGCACCGTCGCCGAAAAGCTTCCGGCGCGTATCACCATCCGCACCGGCGCACCCTTGGAGCTGAGCCATGTCATGGTTCTGGCCGATGACCCGAAGCAGCTTCTTCTGGACCCTCTGACCGCCCAAAAGGATTCCATGGAACTCCTTTACGATTTCCCCCTGATGGAAGGCGGCGGCCATATCCGGGGCTACCGGGCAGACGGCGCATTTGCAGAACACATCGCCTCCGTATTGGCCCGTTTTGCGGACCCGGACTATTTCAACCAGCGCTATTCTTTGAAGGGGCAGGCCCCCATGGTCCTGGCCACCGGTGACGGAAACCATTCCCTGGCCACGGCCAAAGCCCGCTGGGAAACCATCAAAACCGGTCTCACGGAAGAAGCCCGTCAGACCCATCCGGCTCGCTTCTCCATGGTGGAACTGATCAACATCCACGACCCCGCCCTGGAGTTTGAGCCCATTAACCGCATGGTCTTCGATACCGACCCGGAAGCACTTCTGCAGGGCCTTCTGGAGTTCTACCCCGGCTCTTACCTGACGGAGGATCCCGGCGAAATCGCCTGGCGTCTGCAGGATGGCGGCCATTCCGCAAGCAATGCGGAAAACCATCGCATCCGCTATGCCTTCGGCAGCACCACCGGCCAGGTGGTCATTCCCAAGGAGTCCGCTGTGCTGGCCATCGGCGCCCTGTCCCATTTCCTGGATTCCTGGCTCCCCTCCCACGGCGGCAAGCTGGATTTTGTTCACGATAATCACGTGATCCTGCGGCTTTCCCGGAAGCCCGGCGCCATCGGGTTCATTCTTCCCGCCATCAACAAAACCCGCTTCTTCCCGTCCATCATCGCAGACGGAAGCCTCCCCCGGAAAACCTTTTCCATGGGCTTCGCCAGCGACAAACGATACTACCTGGAATGCCGCAAGCTGTAGCGCAGGAGGTCCCCATGAAAGTCACACTGAACCCCGACCAGGAAGTGGTCAAAACCGTCAAGGAAGGCCTTGAACAGAAAGGCGGCTATTGTCCCTGCCGTCTGGAACGTTCCGAAGCCACAAAATGCATCTGCGAGGAATTCCGTCAGCAGATCGCAGACCCTGAATTCGAAGGTTTCTGTCACTGTATGCTCTACTACAAATCGAAATGATCCAAAGGAGTTTCACCATGAAGAAAATTGTTATCATCGGCGCCGGTACCATGGGCCTCAGCATCGCACAGGTTTTCGCACGCAGCGGTTTCCCTGTCACCATCCGTGATATCAGCGACGAGATCCTGGATTCCGCCAAAGCCCGCCTGAAGAAGGATCTGGATGCCCAGGTCGCTTCCGGAAAGCTGGAAGAATCCGTTCGAAAAACCGTCCTGCACAACATCCGTTTCGTTGTGGAATTTTCCGCTGTGGCCGATGCCGACCTGGTGGTGGAAGCCATTTTCGAAAAGCCCGAGGTGAAAAAGGCCATTTTCTCGCAGCTGGATGCCCGCTGCAAGCCGGAGACCATCCTGGCCACCAACACTTCTTCCTGCTCCATCACCGACATCGCCTCCGCCACCAAGCGGCCCGATAAAGTCATCGGTATGCACTTCTTCAACCCTGCCACCGTCATGAAGCTGGTGGAAGTCATCCGCGGCGACCATACTTCCGACGAAACGGAACAGTTCGTTTACGATATGGCACTGGCCATCGGCAAGACCCCGGTCAAGGTCAACGGCGGCCCCGGGTTCGTGGTCAATAAGCTTTTGATCCCCATGATCAACGAAGCCGCCGATCTGCTTTACACCGGCATCGCTTCCGCCGAGGATATCGACACCGCCATGCAGCTGGGTGCCAACCATCGCATGGGGCCCCTGACTCTGGGCGACCTGATCGGTCTGGATGTTTGCCTGGCCATCATGGATTCCATCTACGAAGAAACCCACGATTCCAAGTACCGCGCTTCCCTGCTGCTGCGGAAGATGGTGCGGGCCGGCAAGCTGGGCCGCAAGAGCGGTGAAGGCTTCTATAAATATTGATCCCGCGATACAAAAAGCGCTCTGCCTGATGGCAGAGCGCTTTTTCTTTGCATAATTTACTGATGGTAAGTGGACAGGAACCGTTCCAGTTTGTCCATGGCGGTTTCCAGTTCGTCTACGCGGGGCAGATACACGATGCGGAAGTGGTCGGGCTCATTCCAGTTGAAGCCGCGGCCGTGGATCAGCAGAACGTGTTCCTTCTTCAGGAAGTCCAGAACGAACTTTTCGTCGTCCTTGATGCCGAACTTCTTGGTATCGATCTTGGGGAAGATGTAGAAGGCTGCATCGGGCTTGGTGGCGGTGATGCCGTCGATGGCATTCAATCTCTTGTAGATGCATTCTCTCTGTTCGAAAATGCGGCCGCCGGGCATCAGGTATTCGTCCATGGTCTGCTTGCCGCCGATGGCAGTCTGAATGATGCTCTGGGCAGGCACATTGGAGCAGAGGCGCATGGAGGACAGCATGTTCAGACCTTCAATATACCCCTTAACGTTGGTTTTGTCGCCGGAGAGGCACATCCAGCCCACACGGAAGCCGGCCACACGGTGAGACTTGGACAGACCGTTGAAGTTTACCATGAAGAGATCGGGCGCCAGGGAGGAAATGGCAATGTGTTCCTTGCCGTCCATCACCAGGCGGTCATAGATTTCGTCAGCGAAGATGATCAGCTCGTATTCGCGGGCCACATCGACGATCTGCTGCAGGATCTCTCTGGGATACAGGGAACCGGTGGGGTT
The DNA here is from genome assembly GCA_015058215.1 of Clostridiales bacterium. GTDB lineage: Bacteria > Bacillota > Clostridia > Peptostreptococcales > Anaerovoracaceae > SIG262. The sequence goes on along the minus strand of SVCU01000013.1, from coordinate 1,068 downwards.
GTTGGGGTTGATCACAACGATACCCTTGGTCTTGGGAGTGATCTTGTTGCGGATGTCTTCGATATCGGGATACCAGTTGGACTTTTCGTCGCACATATAGTGGACAGCCTTACCGCCGGCCAGATTGACGGAACCGGTCCAGAGCGGATAGTCGGGCATGGGGACCAGCATTTCGTCGCCGTTGTTCAGCAGGCCCTGCATGGACATGGTGATCAGTTCGCTGACACCGTTACCGGTGTAGATATCGTTGATGCCTACATTGGGAATGCCCTTCAGCTGGCAGTACTGCATGATGGCCTTTCTTGCGGCGAAGAGGCCCTTGGAGTCGGAATAGCCCTGGGTGGCGCGCAGGTTCAGCTTCATATCGTCCAGGATTTCCTGGGGAGCATCAAAGCCGAAGGGAGCAGGGTTGCCCACGTTCAGCTTCAGAATACGGATGCCATCTGCGATCATAGCATCGGCAGCGTCAACGACGGGGCCGCGAACATCATAAAGTACGTTATCCAGTTTGTTGGATTTTTCAAAGATTCTCATAGTATATATCTCCTGCATATGTGGATTTCGATTCAATAAGCCTATATAGTATACCACAGTCTGCGGCATCTGAAAAGAAAAAAGTTACGGATCTGCATGTATCTTTGCTGCGTCGCACAGAACTTTGGATAAGAAAAAATGCTGAAGCGTAAGGCTTCAGCATTTTGATTGGTGACCCCACCGGGAATCGAACCCGGGTTACCGCCGTGAAAGGGCGATGTCTTGACCGCTTGACCATAGGGCCATAAAAAGCACTATGCAAGTTACTGTATAGTGCTTTCTGTTTGAACCGGCAAGGACCTATTTTCCCGGGCAGTCTCCCACCGAGTATCTTTGGCGCTAAGGAGCTTAACTACTGTGTTCGAGATGGGAACAGGTGTAACATCCTCGCTATACTCACCGGATCGTTCACTGCTTCATGAAGCAGTTACTTCGTATGAGGGCGTACCCTCAAAACCGAACAATGCATATCGTAGCAGATCTTTTCAAATCTGTCAACCAGAATTGGTCAAGTGTTCGACCTATTAGTATCAG
>SVCU01000001.1 GCA_015058215.1 Clostridiales bacterium | reverse complement strand
TGCGATCACATACACCGCGACCTTCGTGGATGAGAACGGCGGAACAGTTGCGGAAGTTCCCTATACTGTCGAAAGTGTTTCCGTTGAAGAACCGGAAGTTCCCGGTAAGATTGGCTATACCGCTGAATGGGCTGACTATGCCTTTGCTGCCGGCGGTATCACCGTAGAGCCTGTTTATACTGTGATCACCTATACTGCCACCTTTGAAAATCTGCAGGGCGGTATCGTTGCCGCGCCCACGTTTACTGTTGAAAACCTACAGGTGGAAGCCCCCGCAGTTCCTGCACGGGAAGGCTACGAAGGAAGATGGGAGTCCTATGAACTGACTGCAGCAAATATCACGGTCAGACCGGTCTACACCGCCATCGATTACACTGCCACGTTTGTGGCGGACGGCGTTACCGTAGAGACGATCACCTTCACCGTAGAAACGCATTCCATTCGGGAGCTGGAGCCTGCAGTTCCTGAAAAAGAAGGCAATACCGGCGTATGGGAAAGTTATGCGCTGCGCGCAGAAAATATCACGATCAACGCAGTCTACGAATTCATTACCTATAAGGCCACATTCCTTGCAGATGGTGTTGAAGTGGCTGTAGAAGAGTTCACTGTTGAGAATCTGCAGGTGGAAGTACCTGAAGTTCCCGCAAAAACCGGTTATACCGGCGTTTGGGCGAACTATACTCTGGGCGCCGGTGATGTGACCATCCGGGCGATCTATACCCCCATTGTTTACACGGTAACGTTTAAAGCCGATGGTGAATCTGTCGGAACGGCGCAGTTTACTGTGGAAGAAAAGAACATTTCTGTCCCCGCAGTCCCCTCCAAGACCGGTTATAGCGGCGCATGGGAAGCTTACACGCTGGGTACCGAAAGCATCACTGTCAATGCAGTCTATACCGCGATCGAGTACACCGCGATCTTTGTGGATAAGGACAGTGTTTCTGTGGCAGAGCGCACTTACACGGTTGAAAGTGTTTCCGTGGAAGAACCCGCTGTCCCAGAACGGATCGGCTATACCGGTCGCTGGGAAGAATATTCCTTCACTGCCGGCGGCATCACGGTAAAGCCTGTTTACACTGCCATTACCTATACGGCCACTTTCAAGAACAAAGACGGCGGCATCGAAGCCGAAATCCCCTATACTGTGGAAACACAGTTCATTGAGGAACCGGAAGTTCCTGCAAGAGTGGGTTACACCGGTCGGTGGGCAGAATACAGCTTCACCGCCGGCGGCATTACGGTAGAACCGGTTTACAGTGCCATCGAATACACGGCCACTTTCGTGAAGAAAGACGGAAGCACGGTGATTGCCGAAAAGACTTTCACCGTGGAAACCGATGCACTGGAAGAACCTGCTGTACCTTCCGAAAACGGCTATACGAACGGAAGATGGGCTGCTTACGAACTGGGAGCAGGTAACATTACCATTCAGGCAGAATACGACCTGGTCACTTACACCATTATCTTCCTGAAAAAGGATGGAAGCGTTCTGACGACAGACACCTTCACCGTGGAAGAAAAAGTGATCGAGGTACCTGCAGTTCCTGAGGTGGTTGGCTACGAAAACGGCAGATGGGAAGCCTATACGCTGGGCTTTGCAGATGTGACCGTCAGACCTGTATATACTGCAATCGAATACACCGCCACCTTCGTGAAGAAAGATGGCTCCTTCCTCTTCAGCGATACGTTTACGGTTGAAGATCTGTCCATTGAAGTGCCCGCCGTTCCCGCTGCAGACGGTTATCAGAACGGCCGGTGGGAAGCTTATGAACTGGGAGCCTCCGACATCACGATCGAACCTGAATACGACCTGGTCACCTACACCATCACCTTCCTGAAAAAGGATGGAAGTGTTCTTGCCACCGAGACCTTTACGGTAGAAAACAAGAGCATCACCGTACCGGAAGTACCGGAAGAAGCTGGGTATGAAAATGGGAAGTGGCCCGCTTATACGCTTGGCATTTCCAACGTAGAAGTACAGGCGACGTACACTGCTGTCGTGTATACCGTCACCTTCCAGGATAAGGACGGCAACTTTGTGGCTGACCGTACTTATACCGTAGAAAACAAGAGCATCACGGAACCGGAAGTTCCTGCAGAAACCGGGTACCGGAACGGCAGATGGCAGTCCTATACGCTGACCATGGGCAACCTCATTGTAAAACCCGAATACGACCTGGTCATCTATACCGCCACCTTTGAGAACGAAAGCGGCGGCGTTGTAGAAGTAAAGGAATTCACCGTAGAAACCGACGCGATCAACGAACCCGAAGTGCCTGAAAAGACCGGCTATCGCGGCAGCTGGAAAGCGTACACTCTGGGAGCAGAGAACATTACCATCCGTCCGCAGTATGAACTGATCACCTATACTGCAACCTTCGTGGATCAAAATGGCACCGCCGTGGGGACCGTGCCCTATACGGTGAAAACCGAATCCATTGCAGAACCTGAAGTACCCGCAAGAGAAGGGTATACCGGCGAATGGGAAAACTATGTATTCACTGCCGGCGGCATCACGGTAGAACCCGTTTATACTGCAATCGAATATACTATCACCTTTGTAAACAAGGCCGGCGGCGTTCTGGATACCCATACGTATACGGTTGAAAACAAGAACGTGACCGAGCCCGCTGTCCCCGCAGTAGAGGGCTATCAGAATGGCCGCTGGGAAGAGTATACTCTGACTTTGGGCAATGTCACTGTAAAGTCCGAATACGACCTGATTACTTACACCATCACCTTCCTGAAGAAGGACGGCAGCACTTTGGTTGCTGATACCTTCACCGTAGAAGATAAGGTAATCGAAGTGCCTGCAGTTCCTGAGGTGCCGGGGTATGAAAACGGTAGATGGGAGAACTACACTCTAAACATCGGGGATGTGACTGTCAGACCTTTGTACGATGCAATCGAATATACTGTCACCTTCCAGAGCAAGGGCGGCGACTTTGTGGCAGAACGCAAGTACACTGTGGAGGATAAGACGTTCACAGAACCTGAAGTTCCTGCAGAAGCCGGGTATCAGAACGGCAGATGGCAGTCTTATACGCTGACCTTGGGCAACCTGGCTGTGAAACCCGAATATGACCTGGTCCTCTATACCGCAACCTTCGTAAATGAAATCGGTGTGGAAGTCGGAAAGGTCACTTTCGACGTGGAACACAAGGACATCGTTGAACCTGCTGTCCCTGCGAAGAAGGGCCACAGCGGCAACTGGGAAAGCTACACTCTGGGTGCTTCCAACACCATCATCGAACCTGTTTACACCGCCAACAAGTACAATGTAGTATTCAAGGCGGGCAACGAAACCATCGGGACCGTGGAATATATCTTTGGCGATTCTTCCCTGTCCGAAGTTCCGGAAGTACCTGCCAAGACCGGCTACAACGGTCAGTGGGAAGCTTACGACCTGCAGCTGGGCAGCGATCAGACTGTCAATGCAGTCTATACTCCGATCCAGTACACTGCAACCTTCCTGGGTAAGGACGGCAGCGGCGTAGTGAAGACCGTAACCTTCACGGTGGAGACCGATTCCATTGCAGATCAGGAACCGGCGGTTCCCGCACCGGATGCCGGTTACGAAAACGGCCGCTGGGTCTATACCCTGGGTATCGAAAACATTCGGATCAGCCCTGTCTACGATGAAGTCGTCTACACGGTAACCTTCGTGGATGAAAACGATCAAACCGTTGGCACGGATACCTTCACGGTATCGGATATGACCGTTACCGAACCGGATGCACCTGAAAAGACCGGTTACACCGTAACCTGGCCGCAGTATACTCTGAGCCTGCAGAACACTACCATCAAGGCACAATATACCCCCAAGACTTACAGGGTCACCTTTATGGCCGAGGGTGTGAACAAGGGCACTGTAGAATATGTATTTGGTGCGGATTCGCTGATCGGTATTCCCGTAGTGCCGGAAAAGACCGGTTACAGCGGACAGTGGAGCAGTTACAACCTGCAGCTGGCCAGTGACCAGACCGTCAATGCGATTTATACCGCGATTCAGTACACGGTCACTTTCGTGGACAAGCATGGGGCAACGGTTGGAACGGATACCTTCACGGTGGAAGATAAGAACGTCACCGAGCCTGCAGTACCCGTTGAAGAAGGCTATACCGTAACCTGGCCGGACTATGAGCTGGGCGCAGCCAATGCCTCTGTTGAAGCGGTTTACACCCCCAACAAGTACAATGCGGTCTTCAAGGCGGACGGCGAAACGGTCGGTACCGTAGAATACACCTACGGAGATCAGACGCTTGATGCGCAGAAGATGCCTGCAGTGCCCGCCAAGGACGGCTACACCGGTCGGTGGGGAAGCTATACTCTGAGCTTCGGCGGCAGCACCATTACTGCGGTGTATGAAGAAATCGTCTACACTGCAACCTTTGTGGATGAGGAAGGTAAGACCGTCGGTACAGATACGTTTACTGTATCCGATATGACGGTTACTGCACCCGGAGTGCCCGCAAAGCCCGGCTATACTGTAACCTGGCCCGCGTACACCCTGCAGCTGGAAGATATCCGTATCGAAGCCGTCTATACCGCCAATAAGTACAATGCAGTCTTTAAAGCAGACGGTGTAGAGGTTGGCGCTGTAGAATACACCTACGGCGATCAGACGATCGATGCACAGAAGGTGCCTGCAGTACCCGAAAAGGACGGCTACACCGGCCAGTGGGGAAGCTATACCCTGGGTATTGGCGGCACCACCATCAACGCGGTGTATACCGGAAAGACCTATACCATTACCTTCGTGGGGCATGAAAGCACCCAGACGGTAGATTTCACCTATGGCGCAGCTGCGATCTCTGTCCCCGCAGTGCCTGCAAAGGTTGGCCACAGCGGCAGTTGGGGAAGTTATAACCTGCAGCTTGCCCAGAACCAGAGGGTGGAAGCGATCTATACTCCCAACACCTATTCCGTCAGCTTCCTGGTCGGAACTGATTTGATAGGGAAAGTGACCTATACCTTCGGTGCCGAATCCATCGCAGAACCGGAAGTTCCTGCAATGGCCGGTCACACGGGTTCCTGGGCTGCATATGACCTTACCCTCGGCGAAAATCAGGAAGTACAGGCTGACTATACACCTTACCCCGCAAAGTTCACTACCGTATTTGAAAATACGGCCAAGTACATCTATCGTGTGGGGAACGGAAGCGGCAGCACCGTTAAACTGAGCAGTCTGTTTAAGCTTTTAGATAATGTAACTGTGGATAACGTAACTGTTAGCGTAACCCTTCAGACCAAAGAAGGTACCGCCTCCGGGTCTTTCGTTAAAAACAATACTGTATGGGGGAATGGAACCATCCAGTTCTCCGGTACGGGTGTTGTGGCAGTGACAATTGAAGAGGCTACGAGTCAAAGCTATACATTGCTGCTGGAAGTCGTAGATGGGTATAATGCACTTACCGTTAGCGATCTCAAAAATAGAAATACCATTATGCTGACGGATATCACATACCCGGCGAATACAATGGCAATCTATACGCTGACAAATGCGACTCTGCATGGTAATGGATTTACTTTGAACTTGCCGACAGAACACCAAAGACCGAAGGGTGGCTTCGAAGGGTATATTGCATTGAACAATGGTCACCTCGATAATGTAAAGGTCATTGGTCCTGTATATCCCGAACAGTTTGTGTTCAGAGATGCAGCAGTAGATGCGAATGATGGTAATAAAGTTAATTACTTTATGAATAGCGTCATCATCAATTCGGGGAATTCAACCATCAGCAACAGTTATATTTCCGGCAGCAGAGCCGCTGTATACATCAAAGGCGGTATGAATATTACGATCGAGAACACTACAATTTCTGGTGGGTCTTATGCAAACCTTGAAATTGCCGGTGGTTCTTCTGTCACGTTGCGCGATTTGACAACGATTCAGCAGCCTGTTGATATTACCAAAGCATATGGTGTAGAAGGTAAAATGATGGGTGTTGGTGTAATGATTCCGAATGCCAGCACTGACATTTATTTCGAAGGAGAGTTGAATCAGTATAATTGGATGAGTGTGGATGAAATTGAAGCCTATGCACCGTCTGATTATCAATCCACTTTTAAAAACTTCTTTACCAACAACTACTACAAAGATTTTTGGCATTACACGGCGGCAGACAGCGAAAAAACCTATCTGAATGTAACCAATATATTCTGCTGCAATTGGGACACTGCAAAGATTCACGACAAGCATACAAATAATGTTCCGTATGGACCGTTGGATGTGAATATCGCCTATATGTATGACGGCGGTGTATATTCTGTCCAGGGAGCTGGCAGCCTGACAGACGAGTTGTTCAAAGCGCAAGAATATGTGGCAGAAAGATTCAACCCCGTTGCACTGGAATTTGTTTTTGACAACACAATAAATGAAGATCCTGATGATGCAAACTCGGATACAGACGCGTATTGTGTATATGAAAACGGAACACTTAGTATTGGTACAGTAGAAACCGTTAAAACAATCGATCTTTCGGGTGTTGATGTACGAAACAATGGTATTTCAACGGAATACGAAGTTTTCCTTAATGGAGAAAAAGTTACCGGTACAGTAATTGAACTTTCCGCAGAAGTTCCGAGCCAGGTTTTGACGTTCAAGGCAGTAGACGAAATTGGCGGATATACTGCAGAAGGGACTCCCCGCGGCGAGGCAAAAGAGTATATTTGGACAGTTCCTGTTCAGATTGCCACGTTGGCTTATCCTGCACCTGAGTGGAATATGGGAGGGAATTATACCTTCGATACAACAAATTGCGTATATGCATATTATACTTCGTCGCAGGGGTATGCAGAGGCTGTTCCGATTTATGAAGGGGTCAAGGTAGTTTACTATGATAAGGGAGGAAACAAAGTAGAGAAAGATTTCTCCGGAACAACAGCACTCCCCTCCGGAACAGATACAAACAATACAACCGCGTTTAGTTATACTTTGGGCGATGGCTCTGTGCTGACAATGAAATTCGTAAAGGGATGGAAAGCTGAAGCGGGAACACATTTGTACACGGCATATAAGAACAAGGTTTATGCTTACCCTGCAGCTTTAGACACGGATGCTGCAGTAAGAGCAAAAGTAACAAAACAAAACTTCGATGTCCAAATTGCATACACCTTCACAGATCCCAATGGGCAGTCAACAGAAACAAAAACGATTCGTTGGTATAATGCGGCTGCGAATAATGGGAGTGTAACCACAGTGCAGTGGAAAACGTTTGACTCGACGAACGGAAAAAAGGCCACTACATGTGTTACTGCTGATACCCTAATCACATTGGCCAATGGCAATCAGAAGCGAATTGATGAAATGGCTTATGATGAGAAAATCTTGGTTTGGAACTTCTATACCGGCACATACGATGTTGCTCATGTAGCAGCACTTGTAAATCACGGAGCAGACAATTACGAGGTTACAAAATTGCAGTTCAGTGATGGAAGCCAGTTGAAGTTTATCGGTGTACATGGTGCGTTTAGTGTGGAACGAAATGCATTCGTTGACATCACAGCAGAAAATGCAGACACCTTTGTTGGCGAAAGTTTCCTGAAGCAAGAAGGTGAAGGCTTTGTAACTGTCACTCTGATGGGAACAGAGATTGTCAATGAACAGACGGAAAGCTGGACCATTGTTTCCGCAAAGCACTACAATGCAATTCTCAATGGTGTATTGACAGCAAATCCCTCTGTTTGCGAAGCCTTCCCGGAAGGTGGCGTGCCTAGACTTGAACCCTATGAAGCATTTGAACTGGGTGAGGGGATGAAGTTTGACGTAGAAAAGATGCAGGCAGATATCGAAAAGTACGGACTGTATACTTACGAAGACTTTGAAGGCCACATTTCCTATCAGAAATTCGAAGACTGGAATTTGGCTCCGATGAAAGTTGTTGTTGGCAAAGGATATTCAACCTTTGAAGATATCCTTAGATACATCGATATTATTCGGCAGTTTACTCCAAACGAGTAAAAAAGGTGTAAAAACAAAAAGGAGAACAGCGCTGCGGCACTGTTCTCCTTTTTATAGAGCCTTTTATTTACTTTCATCACAATATTACGAACGATATTATCAACAACTACTTGCAACAAACACGCTTTTCACTACGCAGTTCGCGAAGCAGTACTTGAATTTGACCGCGACTATGCCCGGGCAGTACTTGCTGCAGTTCTTTAAAGGGGGTTCCCTTACTTCCGCTTTTGTGAATATGTTTCAAAAGAAGTTCCTTGTTGGTATCTCGAACCAAGCCCACTTTTCGTGTATGAATCTCGGTTTTTCCTGCGGCCATATACAAATTGCGTGCAAGCAAATATTTCTTTCGACTGAGGTGCTCGACGATTCCGAGATGTATCAGTCGATTTAAATGTGACTGCAGATTCTCGTCCACATTCATCTCATGGTAAAGAGCATTTATTACTAAAAAGTCACCAGTTGAAAGAGTTTCCAAACATTCACTCCCGATTCGATTAATTACTGAAAGCATGTTTGTATCAATAATTGACCCATTGAGTGTGATGCTGACAAAGTTATCATCTGTACCGGTAAACTCAGGTAGATGTTTAGCCTCTTTGATACTCAACTCATAAATGAGATTCATTCCCTGGCCGGATCGTTCAACCACACCGCACAAAGAAAGAATTTCAGCGATTCGGCGATTACGCGGCAACTGTCGATCGAGAATATTTTCAAGAGAAATACCATACGGGAACCCGCCGGGACTTTCGACTACCAATCGATCTGGGTATTGGCGTATAAAAATGTTTCCACCCAACTGATAGTTTCTGTGGCTAACAGCATTTAGGACAACCTCTCTAACTACTCGCTCATTAAATGTAGGAATGTCATAAATAAAGAATCCTTCTTGATAATGCTGCTTGTCGTTCCTCAAATTAATAAGTTCCCAGAGACGATTGTAACAGGAAAAGAATCCTGTACGGAACTCTTCACGTTGGTTAGCTGGTCCTGCCGTAATCGATGATCTGTACTCAAATATGATTTCTGCTTGAGGTAAAAACTTACCGAGGGATTCGTGTTTTCCGAATAAGATTAGTGCAGCATAGATAATCCCATCATCGGTAATTGCTTCACAATCGCGAAGTAATTGTTGTACAGACAAACTGGCAAGCCGCTTGTTTCCGCTTTTTTCGATCCATTTGTTGCGGAATTCTTCAATTGCGGTCTCTTCCAAATCATCCATACAAGCAGACGCACAAATTTTGCCTGAAAAATCGCACCACTTTCTTCGTAAATTCTACGACGGACATCTTCAGGCATTGGTATGAGGCTATCGCCCTCATACCACCAAGCTACACCGTCTACCTGTACGGGTAATCCTAGCGGCCGACTGGCCACGTCAAAAATCAGAACTCTTTTCCCATCACAGTTATGTATCTGAAAATCCACCATGATTTTTAGCTTCTCAATTAAGCCCATGCGCGTTCGCTCAGGTTGTTCAAATGCTGTACTTCCAACAACCTGACGAGGACGTTTGTCGGTAATGCCGAATACCAACCTTCCGCCACCGCAATTTGCCAAAGCACAGCAGCAACGGGCAGCCTCGCCTGCGTCAAAACGATTTTTACCTTCCTTAAACTGGAATCCTTCACCCTCTTTTGCCTCAAGCAGTTCTTCGATTATGGTTTGAGTGTTCAATAGTGTCCCCCTTTTTTTCTGTGCTGATCTACCCTAAAGTAGTCTTTCTGCTAAAAAGTAAGCCCCAGGTCTGGACACTTCCCAACTCTTAGGGAGGTCTTTTCACCAGGGGCTTGTTAAACAGTTTTAGCGTATCCCAATAATATACCCCTTCGTAGTAAAAGTCAAGCCCCTCTTCGCAGGGGCTGTAAATTTTTACCATTGATGTGATGATAGCATGTACAGGCGCGGAAATCAAGAGGGAAATGTAAATATTTTACATGTAACGCTGCGATGTATCGCTATGACGATAGTCGATCAAAGTGACGCACGAAGAAACATGATGATGGTCCCCTTCGCATACACTGCAGCAAAGGGGGTGTGCCCATGGACGAAATCATGAACCAGATGCTGACGGCGGAGAACCGCAGCCGCCTGACGGTGACCGGCGTTGCCGATGTGGAGAGCTTTGATGAGGATTCCATCCTGCTGGCCCTGAAGCAGGGGGGCCTTTTGGTGCGGGGCGAAAACCTGAAGATCCACAGTCTGGACCCGCAGCAGGGCAGGGTGCTGATCACCGGGATGCTGCAGAGCTTCCAGTATACGGAGAAGCGGCAGAGGCAGGAGGGCGGCTTCCTGAAGAGATTGCTGAAATGAGCCGGATGATCTACGACCAGGCCTTTCGATTCCTGGTGCTGTTTTATGCAGGGCTTCTGGTGGCCGCGCTGGTCCAGTGTCTGGAAGAGGTGCGGGCGATGCGGCGGCCCGGCCGGGCCGCCGCTTTCCTGCTGGAAATTCTGCAGTGGGCGGCGGCGGGCCTGGTATTGGCCGCCGCCTCATACTCCGCAGGCTACGGCCGGTGGGAACTGTATCAGGCCGCAGCCTGCCTTTTGGGATTCTTTCTCTGGAAAGCCCTCTTTGCCGAAAATTTTCATCACACTGTCACACGGGTTTATGTTATAATAAAAAATTGTAAAAGAAACCTATGGAAAAGGATGTCCCATGAAGAAAACCTCACGGAGCCGCAGCCGGGAGTTCTATCGCAGCCAGAAGGTCATCGACCTGGACGTGGCGCGGGAAGAACGAAAGGCAAAGCGAGCCGCACAGGAAGAAGCTAAAAGAAAGCCCCAGGGCCGCGTTCAGGCAAAGAAGCAGTCCAAACGGCGCAAAGCGAAAGCCCTCAGACGGAGTCTGGTGTTCGGGGCTATTTTCGTCGTGATCTTTTTCATGCTGGGTGCATCCATTTGGAACGCTGTGCAGCTGAAGGCCGCGGAAAACCGCGCCATGGCCCGTCTGGAAGCCCTGGAACTTCTCCGGGACAGCCTGCGGGAAGAGCTTTCCCGCGTGGACAGCGCCGAATACATCGAAGAAAAGGCCCGCACCGATCTCCACATGATTATGCCCGGTGAGATCCTCTATATCGTGCAGGAGAACAGCATCAACAACGTGGAGAAGCAGCAGGATCCGAAGGGCCAGGAGGGCGGCAATGGAAACTAAGCCCCGCCTGTCCCAAATCGTCGTTGTGGAAGGGCGGGACGACCAATCCGCCGTGCTGGCCGCCGTGGACTGTGAACTGATCGTGACCCACGGCTTCGGCATCCGGGCCGAGACCTGGAAGCGCATTGAGCGCGCCGCCAAGGGCCCCGGCATCATCATTTTCACCGATCCGGACCACGCCGGCGAAGAGATCCGCCGCCGCATCACGGAGCGGTTTCCGGAAGCCGGACAGGCCTTTTTGCCCCGGGCAGAGGCCACGAAAAACGGCGATATCGGCATCGAAAACGCCAGTCCGGACAGCATTCGGGCGGCCCTGGCCAAAGTGCGTTACAAGGCCGATTGCGGCCTCAGGGAGGCCGCTGCACCTGCAAGCGCGGATACTGCATCTGCTCCGGCAGCAGAACCCTTCACCATTGCAGACCTGGATGCCTACGGCCTTTCCGGAGGCCCCGGCGCAGCGGAACGCCGCGCCGCCCTCGGCAAAGCGCTGGGCATCGGCTACGGCAACGCCAAAACCTTTTTATCCCGCTTAAACACCTATGGAATCACCAGAGAGGAATGGAACGAGCATGGACAAGCTGTCTTCGCTCTCCGGCGTACGGAGAATCAGTGAACATCATAATTTCCGGGCATCCAAAAGCCTGGGCCAGAACTTCCTGACAGACCCCGAAGCGGTCTTCGGCATCGTGGACGGCTCCGACATCGGCCCCGACGATCTGGTGATCGAAATCGGCCCCGGCATGGGCGTTCTCACCCAGGAAGCTGCCCGGCAGGCCGGTCAGCTGATCGCCATCGAGCTGGATGCCAAGCTGAAGCCCATCCTCACCAAGACCCTGGCCCCCTTCGAAAACGCCAGCATCCATTGGGGCGACGTGATGAAGACCGATATCCGCGCCCTCATTCAGGAAGCCAAAGACAAAGCCGCGGAGAGCGGCGCACCCGGCACCGGCTCCGACCTTTCCGGCAGCGTGCGGATCATCGGCAACCTGCCCTATTACATCACCACCCCCATCATCATGAAACTTCTGGAAGACCGGCTCCCCATCGCCAGCATCACCATCATGATGCAGAAGGAAGTGGCGGACCGCATCGTGGCAGAGCCCGGCGGCCGTACCTACGGTGCCATTTCCGTGGCCGTGCAGTATTACTGCAATGTGCACCGGATCCTGGAAGTGCCCAGAGAATCCTTCTACCCCATGCCGCAGGTGGATTCCACCGTGCTCCGGTTAGACCTGTGGGAGACTCCCGGCGCCCAGCCGGACAGCGAAGCCGATTTCTTCACGGTAGTGAAAGCGGCCTTCTCCCAGCGCCGCAAGACCCTCAGCAATTCTCTGGGGGCACTGGGCCTTCCCAAAGACCGGACCGCAGCCCTTCTTGCGGAAGCGGATATCGATCCCTCCCGCCGTGCGGAAACCCTCAGCCTGGCTGAGTTCGCCGCACTTTCCAATGCTTATACCCGCTGCAAAGCCGAAAACCGCTAACGGCAGCGAGCGCATAAAATCATTCGATTCCAAGAAAGGAAACATTGCACCATGAGCAAAGAACTGTTTCGCAGAGAGCTGGCCGCTTTCCAGCCCTACGTCCCCGGCAAACCCATCGAAGAAGTAAAGCGCGAATTCGGCCTGACCCGCATCGAAAAGCTGGCCTCCAACGAAAACCAGCTGGGTCCCTCCCCTCTGGCAGTGGAAGCTGTCCGCAAGGCCGCTGAAACCATGAACTTCTACCCGGAATCCACCGCCATCGACCTGAAGAAAGAGCTGGCAGAGCACCTGAACAAGCAGACGGATTTCGTTGTTACCCCCGACCACCTGGTGATCGGCAACGGCGGCGAAGAACTGCTGCAGGTCATCGCCCAGACCTTCATCAACGAAGGGGACGAGATCGTTGTGCCCGCACCTTCCTTCGGCATCTATAACACCACCACCGGCCTCATGGGCGCAAAGACCGTTTCCGTACCCTTCAAAGGCACCGAATTTGACCTGGAAGGCATGGTTGCCGCCGTCACCGACAAGACCAAGCTCTTCTACCTGTGCAGCCCCAACAACCCCACCGGCAACATTCTGAAACTGGAACAGCTGGAATACCTGCTGCAGAACGTGCCCGAAGACGTGGTGCTCATTCTGGACGAAGCCTACTATGAATTCGCCACCAACCTGAGCCCCGACTATCCCCAGAGCCTGTCCCTGCTGGCAAAGCGCAAGAATCTGCTGATCCTGCGCACCTTCTCCAAGGTCTGCGGCATCGCCGGTGTCCGCATCGGCTACGTGATCTCCAACCTGCACATCGCCGCCGAAATGAACAAAGTGAAGCTGACCTTCAACGCCAACAGACTGGCACAGGAAGCGGCCCGCGGCGCCCTGAAGGACACCGATCACATGGAAAAGACCCTGGCTCTCAACGCCCTTTCCCTGAAGCTGATGACCGAGGCCTTTGATCGTCTGGGCCTGGCTTACATCCCCAGCAGCGCCAACTTCATCTTTGTGGATTGCAAGAAGCACTCCAAGGACGTCTTTGACCAGCTGCTGCGCAAGGGCGTCATCATCCGCCCGGGCTACTTCTGGGGTTGGGATAACTGGATCCGCGTCAGCACCGGCACCGAAGAACAGACCAAATTTTTCATCGAAAAGCTGGAAGAAGTGCTGTAAGCACAGAGCAATACTCGTTACAAAAGGCTGCCCGCACCCCGCGGACAGCCTTTCAAAAAATTTTAAGAACTTTTTAAATCCTGTCAAAAACCCTGTTTTGAAATTCTTTCATTAAAAGAGGGGGAGGTTGTTTTATGCCGATTATCCTATATATGACCTTACCCGAAGATCAAAAGATCCGCATCGAAGATCTTTTTCAGAAGTTCGGAGAAAGCGAAAGGAGGCAGACAAGATGCGTAAAAACCAAACGTTTAATGTCCTGTGTTTTCTCCTTGCATTTTTAATGCTGCTTTCTGCCTGCACTCCTCCTGCAGAACCGGAATCTTCGGCCCCAGTATACCGAGAACCGCAGGAGCTGGCTGCCGGCTACACGTTCTCCGGGAAAGCGGAGGCATCTAACGGAGCGAAGTTTTTTCGGGCGATGGATCTGCCTGAGAATCCGGTGGAAGAGATCGTCTTTACCCAGGCGCAGAATTTTCTTACTGTCGAAGACACTTTGCTGAAAGAGAATGTGATCGAAGAGCTGACGACTCTTACCTACGAAGAAGTAGTGGAATTGGAACCCTCGGGATACATAACAGGTCTCGCAGAAGAGAAGCGGCTGGCGGAGTATGTGGTTGTCCGCGCTGTACATGACCGCAAATATGAGCAGCAGGACCCTGCCATGCCGCAGTATCCGGACGGAAAGGAAATCTGGTACAGCGTATACGGAAAGACTTCCTTGGAGGGAGAATGGGATTGCATTGAAAATCTTCCCTCCGGCGAAAAAACGGAACCTGATCCGAACCAGAACCAGCAGGACCAGCAACAGGACCAACAGGGCCAACAGAATCAGCAAGGCTCTCAGAGTGATGAAGAAGCGACCATCACCATTCCCTACCGCACAGCTTACGACCTCTACGAGCCGGACTATGTCTATACGGGCGAGACTGAAATTGTGAATGGGGAGAAACTGTTTCGCCTGGAGGAACTGCCCAATAAATCGGTGGAAGAACTGGTTGTAGAAAGTTACATTCAAAGTGGCGGCTACAAATCTTTGATCGTTCAGCGTCTTTATGTTCTCGATCCCGCTTCTTTTGATAAATATTTTATCAGGTTCAGAGCCAACGACATTAAAAAATATAATCTTACGGAATATACCGTGCTGGCAGCAGATATTTCGAAAGAATTATCGGAAGAGGCAATGGCGATGGGGCCGCAGTTTGCTGGCGGCGATGCCATGGAAGTGTTTCTGTTGGGGAAAACCGCAGACAATCCAAATTGGAAAATCTACGATCACTTCTACAGGACCTACGGTGAACCTTGGGAAGAAGCGCCCGAGCCTTGGATCTCCTACGTGGATGGCGAGACCCTGTACCGGACCGCTTACTACTCCGGCGGCACTGCCAATGTGACCAATGGCGGCCGGACGCTGGTGGCGGAGGATCTTCCTGCCAATGCTCTGGAGGCTGAAATTCTGCAGCGCTACCAGGCGACAATTCTGGACGGGGAGGGGTGGATCCAGTCGTACACGGTGCATAATCTGGCCATCGCAAGCTGGGATCTGATCGCTCAGAAGCCGGCTTTTGAAAAGGAGGTTCTGCAGGATATCGCTGCGGCCGATCTCTACGAGTACACCATCGTGTGGATCAAATACACCGTGACCTATGCGGAAGGGATGGAACAGTACGCGCAGCTTCCGGAGGGTCTGTACAATCGGTTCTATCTGTACGGCAGAACCAGCCCCACCGCGGAGTGGGATGATTACGCATTGTACTGGCCGGAATACTATTGGCTTCCCGGCGAACTGTAAAACCAGAAGGGAGGCCCTGGGGCACGGTCACTACGGCTGGGCCATTTGGGGCGTAGTCTTCCTGCTGGGCATGGCCGGCGGCATCCTGCTGGAATGGCGTGCAGCAAAGAAGGACGCAAAATAAACGAAAAAAAGAGGAACTGTTTACGGGCAGTTTCTCTTTTGTTTATAGAAGCCCCTTACAATAAAGATAAATAATTAACAGACTCAATAAAGTGTGCCCGGTTTGGCGGGGCTGCCCGCCGGTAATGCGGAGGTGAACAACATGAGAGAAAAAGCAAGAGAAGTACGCGGACGGATCCTGCTCTGGATCGTTCTGTTGGTTGGTTTGGTGATTCTGGCATCGGCCATCGGTGTTCCCGTGTTTGGCGCATAACCCCCGAAAGGAGGTGACCGGCTGTGATTGACGTTTTGGAAGAAAAGAAAACCCGCAAACGGAACTTGATTTTCTGGGGCATTGTTTTGGCTGTGGCTCTGATTTACACCGGTTACGTGCTGGTACAGGTGCACGATGTGAATGTGTACATCAATGTGCAGCATTCCTACACCGAATTTGAAATTATAGAAGAAAAGAACCCGTTCACGAAGTACTGGTTCCTGAAAGCCGGTGAAGCGATCGACGCGGCACCTGATTATGTAGGCGATGGCCGATATAAGCATGGCGGTGTATTCTATTGGGTCTTCGGCATCCAAAAAGGTGATGCAGCACCGATTTTTTGCTATTATTTGGATGGCCGTATCGAGCAGAAAGTGATTTCCGGTGTTGTTACCACAACTACACTTGTTGCACGCAAGGCGATACCGCTCGGGTTGCGTAACGATGTGTTTGAGACAATCGGCTGGTATAAAGATTAGCCTTTCGGAAGGGAGGGGTGGCTGTGATCGACATTCAGGAACAAAAGAAAGTGCGGAAGCGCAGCTTGATCTTTGCGGCGATCGCGGTGCTGCTCTTTGCAGCGTTGTGGCTGGCTGCTGTGATCGAAACCCGGAATGTGGAAGTGACGGTGCGTAGTACCGCAGATGCGGAAGAAACGAGCGTGCAGCAGGTTACCAATCCTTTTCTGAAACGAATCTTTCTGAATGCAGACCGCCAGCTTTCAGCGGAAAAACGCAGCGAAACCGAGAGGCAGTATTTCAACGCGGAGGATTTGTGGCAGTTCTCGGTGCGAGATGGCAAAGATGCGTCGGTGCGGTATTACTGGATCGAGGGGCCGAATACCGAAACCGGGAAATGGACTCATGGATCCGGTTTGGCGCTCTATGTGATGGAAAACGGTAAGACTTATGCTTGCACAGGGTACACTGTTAATCTGATCAGTAAACTGGAGATGCTGTGCCAGTGGCATCAGTAGTACGCAAAACGGGGGTGCAGTCATGGTTTGGAAAAAGAACTGGAAAAAGATCCTGCTTGCGATACTTGCAGCCCTCTTCCTGTTTTGGGTG
The DNA here is from genome assembly GCA_015058215.1 of Clostridiales bacterium. Lineage (GTDB taxonomy): Bacteria > Bacillota > Clostridia > Peptostreptococcales > Anaerovoracaceae > SIG262. Next base: position 167,912 of record SVCU01000001.1, on the reverse strand, counting down.
TTTCTTTGGCCGCAGACCCTCGCCGGTGCCCGGGTTCTGATTCGCGATGATCTTGTGGATCGCGAGGTGACCGGTTTGGAGCATAAAACCCAACTGATTGAAGGTTTTGAGCGGGTTTGTACGGCGGATCGTGACTGCTCGGACCGGCATTACCGAGGCCATGGTGCGGGTGGTAATCCGGCTGTCGTGATTATCCGGGGAAATGATCTGATCGGTTACACTATGAAGAGTTATAAAGTGGTGGGCACGGATCCGAGCCGCAGCGTTGGCTACATCGGCTACCGGGAAAGCGGCGACATCGCCCTTTGCTACGAAGTGCCCCTGGAAGAATACGAAGCCTTGCGGAAACTGGGAAGAGAAATGGAAAAAGCATACCCAATCATGGAAAACTAAGCGCAGCATAGGAGGGGTAACGATGATCGATCCGGTGAAACAGAAGACGATTGTAAAACGCAACTTGATCTTTCTTGCGATCCTGCTGGCACTGTTTGTGATTGCCTGGGTCTATGTTTCTTTGGAAACCAGAGAGTATACGATTACGGCTTACGGGTTCAGTGAGTCCTTGCAGAAATACAGGGAAGTGGAAGTGAAAAATCCTTTCGCAAAGCATGTTTTTCTGAGGTGCAGCCAAAAGATCCATGAAACGGAGCCGCTTCCAACCCGGATGGGTCCTTATGTTGGTGTCAGTGAGTCCTTTTCCATCCGAAAGGGAGAAACGGGGAAGCGGCATACACATACGGGTGCTGGAACGCAGGCTCTTTGCTTTAATTCCGGGAACGGGATGGCAGAGATATATGATAAAGTGCCACGAAAAGTGATCAGTCAGATCGAATACTGCATTGATCTTTGTGTGCGGTAGTTGACATCGTTAATAGACGATGAATCGTAGGTGGGCCTTCGGGCCCGCCTTTTTCTTTTTGACAAAGAAAACCCAGTTGGCTACTATGCTTTACGGGCGAAAGATGGTATAATAAAATGTCAAAGTTTATCCTGGGAAAGAAGGCAAAACCATGCGGAACATTCTGCTGACAATTGCATACGACGGCACCGATTACGCGGGCTGGCAGCGCCAGCCGGGCCAGATGACGGTGCAGGGCGAGATCGAAAAAGCTCTCAGTAAGATCTGTGGGCAGGACATTAAGATCGATGGCTGCAGCCGCACCGATGCCGGGGTCCATGCCTTGGGGCAGCGGGCTACCCTGCGGGGCGATTTTGCCATTCCGGCAGAGCGCATTCCCCGGGCGGTGAACGGTCTTCTTTCTCCGGGCGGGCCCTATTCCGTGGGGGCCATCCGCATTCTGCAGGCCAAGGAGATGGAAACGCCTGAGTTTCATGCCCGGTTCAACTGTGTGGGGAAGACCTACCGCTACTGCATCGAGACCGGCGGAATGCCCGATCCCTTCCGCCGCAATATGGCCTATTTTCTGGAGAAGCCGCTGGACCTTGCCGCCATGCAGCGGGGGGCGGAGCTGGTGATCGGTCACCGGGATTTCAAGAGCTTCCAGGCGGCCGGCGGCAACGAGGTTCCCGATACGGTGCGTACCATTTTCGACTGCCGCATCTGGCAGCAACCTTCTGCGGGAATGGCGGGACAGCTGCAGCGAACTGCAGAAGGAACCGCCGCCAATCCGGCGGGGAAGTGGCAGGATGTGCCCGGCCAGAGTCTGATCCTGGAAGTGACAGGCGATGGCTTCCTGTACCACATGGTACGGAATCTGGTGGGCACTCTGGTGGAAATGGGCCAGGGCCGCAGAGATCCGGAGGAAATGACCTCCATTCTGGAGGCCTGTGACCGCCGCAGAGCGGGCCATACCGCACCGGCGGGAGGGCTGTTCCTGAAACAGATCTATTACAGCAGGGAAGCAATGGAACACGGCGTGGAGGCGACCCGCGCCGCTGCAGAGCAGAGCACGTTCCTGCGTTAAGGGATACCCGCAGAAGGCGGGACGGAGGAGAGAATGAACATTCGCGAGTATATGAAAGACCACATTCTGGTGGCGGACGGCGCCCTGGGGACCATGCTGCAGAAGTACGGCATGGAGACCGGCACCATGCCCGATTCCATCCAGATCGAGCGTCCCGAACTTCTGGAACGCATTTATAGAGAATATTACCGCGCCGGCAGCGATTTCGTGCTGACCAATACCTTCGGCTCCAATCGGTACAAGCTGGCCGGCCGTTATACCGTGGAAGAAACGGTGAATGCGGCCGTGGCCGCTGCCAAACGGGCAGCAGAGGCCGAGCGGGAAGCCAGAATGGCGGAACTGGAAGGCCGCTGCGCCGCCGGATCCGCAGTTGGCGGCGCTGATCCCAAACGGCCCGGCCCCTGGGTGGGCCTGGATGTGGCCCCCATCGGCAAGCTGATGGCTCCTGCCGGGGACCTGGAATTTGAAGACGCGGTCACCATGTTCAAGGAACTGATCACCGCCGGCGTCAATGCCGGTGTGGATCTGATCATGCTGGAGACCTTTACCGATATTTACGAACTGAAAGCAGCCCTGGTGGCTGCCCGGGAAGTGACGGATCTGCCCGTGTTCGCCTCTGTGACCTTCCAGGAGGACGGCCGCATGCTGATGGGTACCGATCCCCTTACCGCCGTTGCCATCCTGCAGGATCTGGGTGCCGATGTGATCGGCCTCAACTGCTCCCTGGGCCCCAAGCAGATGGTGCCTCTGGTGCGGCAGTTCCTGAAATATTCTAAGCTGCCCGTGATCTTCCAGCCCAATGCGGGGCTGCCCCAGATCGACGAGAACGGCAACACCGTGTTTACGGTTGGCCCCGAAGAATACGCGGAAACCATGCTGCAGATGATCGGCGAGGGCGTTGCGGTGGCCGGCGGCTGCTGCGGCACCACACCGGATCACATCGCCGCTCTGCGGAAGGGTCTGGAAAAAGCAGACTTCCGGCCGGACCGTCTGGTGCGCCCCAAGGGTATGGCGGCGGTTTGCTCCGCCACCAAGACCGTGCTGCTGGATGACGGCCGCGTGCACGTCATCGGCGAACGCATCAACCCCACAGGTAAGAAACTGCTGAAGGAAGCCCTTCGCAGCGGAAACCTGGCTTACATTGAAAACGAAGCCACCGCTCAGGTGGCTGCCGGTGCGGAGATCCTGGACGTAAACGTGGGTCTCCCCGATATCGACGAAAAAGCCATGATGCTGGAGGCTGTGAAGCGGATCTCCGGTCTGGTGGATGCGCCCCTGCAGATGGACAGCGCCGATCCCGAGGTTCTGGAACTGGCCGTCCGCCGCTACAACGGCAAGCCCATCATCAACTCCGTCAACGGCAAGCAGGAAAACATGGATGCGGTGCTTCCCATCGCCGCCAAATACGGCGCTTCCATCATTGCCCTGACCCTGGACGAACGGGGCCTTCCCAAGAACGCGGAAGAGCGGGTGGAGATCGCCGAAAAGATCATCAAAGAAGCGGCTAAGTATGGCATCGGACCCGAACGGATCCTGGCCGACTGCCTGACCCTCACCGTTTCCGCTCAGCAGGAAGCCGGTCTGGACACCCTGAAGGCCATCGGCATGGTGAAGGAAAAGTTCGGTGTAAAGACCGTTCTGGGTGCCAGCAACGTGTCCTTCGGTCTGCCCCGCCGCAAGCTGGTGAACCGCACCTTCCTGGCCATGGCTCTGATGGCCGGTCTGGATGCTCCCATCACCGACCCTCTGGAGCCGGAATATATGGGCACCATCCGCGCTTACGAAACCCTGTCCGGCAAGGATAAGGGCAGTGTAGAATTTATTGAAGTTTACGCGGGCACCAGCGATGGGCCCGCGCCCGCGGCTGCCGGAAACGGCGCCGCCGCGGCCCCTGCCGGGGCCGCGCAGCCGGCCGCAAATTCCCAGCCCGCGGCCGGCCCGGGCGCTGCTGCCGCAGCACCCGGCGGCGCCTGTCCCTGCTGCGCCGGCCCTCAGGCCGGCGCCCAGCTGGCCCGGATCATCAGCGGCGGCTATGTGGACCGTGCCGCCGCCGCTGCGGAAGAGCTGCTGAAAACTCTGAAGCCCCTTGAGATCGTGGAACAGGTGGTGATCCCCACCCTGACGGAAGTGGGCAAGGATTTTGAGACCGGAAAGAAGTTCCTGCCGCAGCTGATCCGCTCCGCCGACACCGTTTCCGCCGCCTTCGAGGTGCTGAAGAAGGCCATGGCCGCCCAGGGCAGCCAGATCTGCTACGGCAAGATCATCCTGGCCACCGTCAAGGGCGATATCCACGATATCGGCAAGAATATCGTGAAGGTCATCCTGGAAAACTACGGTTACGAAGTGATCGACCTGGGCAAGGACGTTCCGCCCCAGCTGGTGGTGGAGACCGCGCAGAAAGAAAACATTCAGCTGGTGGGTCTTTCCGCCCTGATGACCACCACCGTGGCCTCCATGGAAAAGACCATCAAGGCCCTGCGGGAAGCCGGTTATACCGGTAAGATCATGGTGGGCGGCGCCGTCCTCACCGCAGACTATGCGGCGAAAATGGGCGCAGATTTCTTCGGAAAGGACGCCATGGAAGCGGTCCGCGCAGCGGATGCCGTCTTCCGCGCTTAAATAAAGGAAAAACAAAATGCAAGAGATTCTTTTCATCCGAGTAATGATCGTATTCGTTGTGGCCTTCGCCATTGCGCTGGGCCTGACCCCCTTCGCCAAGTGGCTGGCACCCAAGATCGGTGCCATCGATATGCCCAAGGCAAGAGGGATGCACAATAAACCCATGCCCCGCTTCGGCGGTCTGGCCATCTATCTGGGCAGCATGATCGCCATGCTGCTGTTCCTGCCCCTCACCGGCGACCGCATGCTGGTGGGCGAACTTGTGGAACAGGATTCCCGCCTCTTCGGCCTTCTGGCCGCCGGCACGGTGGTGTTCCTGGTGGGTGTCATCGATGATATCAAGGGCGTTACCCCCAAGCAGAAGGCTCTGGGCCAGGTGCTGGGCGGTCTGATCCTGTTCTTCAGCGGCATCCGGTTCGATTTCGTGGGCAACCCCTTCGTCCCCGGCGAGATCATCGAATTCCACTGGATCATCAGTCTGCCGCTGACCGTGATCTGGGTGGTGGCCATCACCAACACCATCAATCTCATGGACGGTCTGGACGGCCTGGCTGCCGGGATTTCCTTTATTTCCGCCATGTGCATCGCCTACGTTTCCTACGTCCACGGCTGGTACCTGATGTGCCTGATCCTGCTGGCTCTGGCCGGCGGTGCCATGGGTTTCCTGCCCTGGAATTTCCACCCCGCAAAGATCTTTATGGGCGACAGCGGTGCTCTGTATCTGGGCTTCATGCTGGCCGCTGTTTCCATTCTGAACCCTGCCAAGCAGGTGACGGTCTTCGCCATGATCATGCCCATGCTGGTGCTGGCACTGCCCATCTTCGATACGGTGTTTGCCATCATCCGCCGTGCCGTGAACCGTCAGCCCCTGACCATGGCCGATAAGGGCCATTTGCACCACCGCATCATGCGGGTCGGTATGGGCCAGAAGCGCACCGTGCTGACGCTGTATTCCATCTGCGGTATCATGGGTGCAGCCGGCATCGTGTTCAGCCGCCATCTCTATTACGAAACCATTTTCCTGCTGGGCTGCGCCGCCATTCTGCTGTACGTGTTCATCGACGACACCAGCGGCAAGAAGGGCGAGGCCGCAAAGAAGGCTGCCGAGCCCGCAGAAACCGCACCCGCAGAAGCAGCACCCGCTGCAGAAAAGGAGGCCTAAGATGAAAGTTCTTTCCGTGTTTGGGACCCGCCCCGAGGCCATTAAAATGGCCCCTCTGGTAAAGGCTCTGCAGGCTGAACCGGGCATCGAGTCCGTGCTCTGCGTCACCGCCCAGCACCGCCAGATGCTGGATCAGGTGCTGGAACTCTTCAAACTGACTCCCGATTACGACCTGAACCTGATGAAGCCGGGCCAGACCCTGTCCACCATCACTGCCGGCGTTCTGCTGGGTCTGGAAGACGTTCTGAAGAAGGAGCAGCCCGATCTTGTGCTGGTCCACGGCGACACCTCCACCACCTTCGTGTCCGCTTTGGCCGCCTTCTACCACCAGATCCCCGTGGGTCACGTGGAAGCGGGTCTTCGTACTTACGATAAATATTCTCCCTGGCCGGAGGAAATGAACCGCTGCATGACCGGCCGCATCGCGGAGCTGCATTTCGCTCCTACCCAGCGTAACAAGGACAATCTGCTGAAGGAAGCCATTCCCGAAGATAAGATCTACATCACCGGCAACACCGTCATCGACGCCCTGCTGTCCGTGGCCGAGCTGCCCTACGAGTTTGAGGATCCCTTCCTGAAGAGCCTGGATTTTGAAGGCAAGCGGGTCATCACCGTCACCTGCCACCGCCGGGAAAACCTGGGCGAAAACATGGAGAACATCTTCGGTGCCATCCGCGAGATCGCCGAGGAATTCCCCGACGTGGAAGTGGTGTATCCCGTTCACATGAACCCCCTGGTGCGCCAGACCGCAGACAAGGTGCTGGGCGGCGTCAGCAATGTGAACCTGATCGAGCCGCTCACCTATCAGCCGTTCATCAATCTGATGAAACGCTCCTATCTGATCGTCACCGATTCCGGCGGCATGCAGGAAGAAGCCCCCGCGCTGGGCAAGCCCGTTCTTGTGGTCCGCAAGGAAACGGAACGTCCCGAAGCCGCAGAGGCCGGCACGGTGCGCCTGGCCGGTGTGGAAAAGAACACCATCGCTTCCCTGATGCGCCTGCTTCTGACCGACAAGGAAGCTTATGATACCATGGCCCATGCGGCCAATCCCTACGGTGACGGCACCGCCTGCGAAAAGATCGTCGCCGCCATCAAGCAGTATGCTCTGGAGATGAACAAATGAGACAGTTATTCCGCCGCAAGCCGGACCCCAATCTGCCGGCGACTCCCATCCAAATCGACAACAAAGCCCTGTACCGCACCCTGATCAGCGTGGTACTGCCCATCACCATCCAGGGCCTCATCGGCTCTTCTCTTTCTCTGGTGGACAGCCTGATGGTGGGCAATCTGGGTGAAACCGCCCTGGCATCCGTCGGTGCCGGCGGCCAGATCTTCAACCTGTTCTGGGGCATCATGTTCGGCTTTACCAGCGCCTCCGGTGCCTTCGTCAGCCAGTTCTGGGGCACCAAGGACCTGACCAACATCCGCCGCACCACCGGCTTCTGCCTGACAGTCTGCACCTCCGTGGGCCTGCTGCTGTTCCTGGCCGGTATGTTCACTCCGGAATTCGTAGTCAGCATCATCAGCGATATCCCCGAAGTCATTGAAAACGGCAGCCGCTACCTGAGGATCGTTTCTCCCACCTTCCTGCTGGCCGGCGTTTCCATGGCGCTGCAGATGTCTTTGCGCTCCACCCAGCAGACCAAGCTGCCTCTGTACATCGGCATCGCCGCCTTTGCCAGCAACACCTGCCTGAACTATCTGCTGATCTTCGGTAAGCTGGGTCTGCCCCAGCTGGGTATCGAAGGCGCAGCCTGGGCTACCCTCATCGCCCGTATCGTGGAATTCTCCCTGAATATCTATGTGATCTTCATCCGCAAGAACATTATCGCCGGTCCGCTGAAGGACTTCATGAGCTTCGGCGGCGAGCTGGTGGCCCGTATCATCCGCAGCGGTCTCCCCGTTATGATCAACGAAACCCTGTGGGCCATCGGCCAGACGGTCTATGCCACCGCCTACGGCCGCATGAGCGTCACCGACTATGCCTCCTACCAGGCCGCCAACACCATTCAGGGTCTGTTCATCATGGCCATCTTCAGCCTTGCCGACGCGGTTATGATCCTGGTGGGTCAGAAGCTGGGCGAAGGCGAAACGGATTACGCTTACGTTCTGGCCAAGAAGCTGCTGAAGATCGGTATCGTCTGCGGCCTTGTGACCAGCGCCCTGCAGGCTCTCTGCTCCGGTCTGCTGGTCGGCCTCTACAACTTCAGCCCCGAGGGCGAACTGTCCACTCTGCTGATCATTCTGGTGCACAGCGTGTTCATGACCTTCTCCCTGTATGCCGGTCTCATCATCGTCGGCGTGCTGCGCTGCGGCGGCGATACCCGCTTCGCCATGTTCACGGAAGTGGGCTGCCTGTGGCTCATCGGCATTCCGCTGGTGCTGCTGGGGGTTTACGTGCTGCACTGGCCCGTTTACGTGATCGTTGCCATGGCGCAGTTCAGCGACGCCGTGAAGGCCATGATCGCCCGCAAGCGGTTCTACACCAAGAAGTGGGCCAATACGCTGATCCGCGGGCTGTAAGCTGCACGCAATTTTGGGAAAGGGATTGTACCTATGGAAAACTTTCAGAAAAAAGCCGTGTGGACTGCCTTCCTGATGATCGCCCTCACCCTGGGAGCCAAGCTCCTGGGCTTCATCCGTGAAATGGTCCTGGCCAATTATTTCGGCACCGGCTTCGTGACGGATGCCTACGTCATGGCCTCCTCCATCCCCGTGCTGATCTTCGGCACCCTGTTCCTGGCGGTGGCCACGGGCTACATGCCTCTGCTGTCCCGCAAGATGGAGTTGGAAGGGGAGGAAAGTGCCAGCCGCTTCACCAGCCGCTGCATGACCATTCTGGCCGTAATCTGTCTGGTGTTCACCGCCCTGGGCATCTTTTTCAGCGACGGCCTTGTGACGATCTTCGCCAGTGGGTTCGAGGGCGAAGTGGCAGAACTCACCTCCACTTACACCAAGATCTGCTTCGGCCTGATCATTTTCTCCAGCCTGACCCTGCTGCTGGAAACCTATCTGAACTATAAAAATCACTTCCTGAGCCCCATTCTGGTGAGCTACATCCAGTATGCGGCGGTGATCCTCAGCATCATCATCGCCTCCCGGGCCGGCCACCAGTTCCTGGCCTGGGGTCTGCTGCTGGGCTTCGGCCTGCGGTTTGCGGGCCTTGCCGCCGTTTCCCGGGAAAAGGGCTTCCGCTACCAGCCTGTCTGGAAGCCCAACGGTGATGTAAAGGAACTTCTGGCCATGACCCTGCCTGTATTCATCGGCAGCGGTGCCTGGCAGATCAATCTGATGGTGGACCGGGCCTTCGGCTCCTATCTGGAAGAGGGCAGCGTGTCTGCGCTGAACTACAGCTACAACATCATCAATCTGATCATGGGTCTCACCACCTCCGTAGTGGTCACCCTGATCTATCCCAAGCTGACCAAGGCTGCCACCTTAGAAAATAAGGATGATTTCCGCAAGCTGATGCGGGAAGGCATCGTGATCATCCTGCTGATCGCCATTCCCTTCACCCTGGGGGCCATGTTCTTCGCTCAGCCCGTGGTGCAGGCTATTTATGAGCGGGGAACCTTCGACAGCCAGTCCACTGCCATGACCGCCACGGCCCTGTTCTTCTACGCCATCGGTCTGGTGTTCATCACCCTGCAGCCGCTGCTGGTGCGGGGCTACTACTCCCTGAAGGACACCAGGACTCCCGTCTACGCCGCACTGGCTTCCATCGCTGTGAACGCGGTGCTGAACCTGGCCTTCTGGAAGCTTCTGGGCAATGTGGGTCTGACTCTGGGCACCTCCATCGCCGCCCTTGTGAATGCGGCTCTGCTGTATCTGGGCTTCCGCAAGAAGTTCACCGATGTGGCTCTGCTGCATGGCAATAAAAAGATGATCCTGCAGGTGGCCATCGCCTCCGGTGCATCCGTAGGTGCGGCCTGGCTGCTCTATCAGGTGATCAGCGGCTTCATCGGCAATCTGCTGGCACTGGCCGCCGCCGTTTGCCTGGCGGCAGTGCTGTACCTGGTGCTGCTCCTGATTTTCAAGGTGGAAGAAGTGAAGGTTCTCCTGAGCCTGTTCCGCCGCAAGAAACAGGCCGAATAGGGATCGAAGGGTCAAACAAATGGCTGAAAAGGCCGTGAGAGAAAGCGCTGCGGCCGCCGAATTTGCAATCTGGCGGCCGCTTTTTTCAAAGGAGGTTTTGCCATGAAACGGACAGAACAACTTCTGAACTACATGACCGAGCATCTGGAAGACTACCTGCTGAATCTGCAGCAGGCCGTTCTGCTGGAAAGCCCCACAGAAGGGGCCCCCACGGAGCTGGCCGCCTGCCGCCTCTATTTTGAGGAACTGTTCCGCAGCATCGGCTTCCACGTGGAGCGGGTACCCAGCCTGGATCCCCGCTTCGGCACCCATCTTCTGATGGAATACGGCAGCCTGCAGACCCCCGCCGCTGCCGGAAGTGACGCTGAAACCGGCAGCGCTGCGCAGCCGGCCGCCAATGCAGATAAAAGCGTCGCCGCTGCGCAGCCGGCTGTCCCCAATCGCCTGCTGATCGGCGGCCACTACGACACCGTTCACAAGCTGGGTGCTTTCGGTGAGGAACCCTGGCGGGTGGAAGGGGACAAAATCATCGGCCCCGGCGTGCTGGACATGAAGGGCGGCGACGTGATGGTCTGGATGGCGGTCAAAGCCCTGCAGGACCTTCACCTGATGCCCGAAAACGCGCAGATTCTATTCTTCCTCACCTCTGACGAAGAGGCGGGAAGCTACGGCTCTTCCCAGCTCTACAAGAGCTTAGCAAGCCGCAGCAAAGCCACCTTCATCGTGGAAAGCAGCGTAGGCGTGGAAGGGGACTACATCGGCGGCCTCAAGTGCGGACGCTTCGGCCGCGGCAACTACACCTTCACGGCTCACGGGATCCCTTGCCATTCCGGCATTGACCCCACCGCCGGCGAAAGCGGCCTGCTGGAGCTTTCCAAACAGGCCCAGGCTCTGACCGATCTGACCTATTTCAACAAGATCAATCCGGCCACCGGAAATCCGGAGACCGTGACCGTGGGCTGCACCGCCCTCCACAGCGGCGAAGCGGGTTGGCCCACCGTGCCCGGAGACGGCACTCTCACCATCGATGCCCGCTATTCCACCATGGCCCTGGCGGAAGAATACGACAGCCGCTTCCGAAACCTTACATCGTTTAATCCCAATGTATCCATCACCGTCAGCGGCGGCATTGAAAAACCGCCCTTCGATAAGGATCTTCCCGGGAACAAGACCTTACAGGCCCTTGCAATCGATACCGGTGCCGAATTCGGCGTGGAAATGCACCCCGGCGTGGTGCGCGGCGGCAGCGACGGCAACTTCACCGCCTCCACCGGCTGCCCCACCCTGGACGGTATGGGTGTCACCGGCGGCGCTGTCCACCAGCTGGGCGAATACATCCGCATCAGCCATCTGCCCTTCCGCCTGGCCTTCCTGGCAGAAATGATGCTGCGGGTGCTGGAAGACTCTGCCCTGCGGTAAAAGGCGAGGTTTGAACAGGAACGTGATCGTCATCAGCGGCCTCATGGGTGTGGGCAAAACCACCGTGGGGAAACGGATCCCAGACCGGGTAACGGGAACCGCCTTCATTGACGGCGACTGGTGTCTGGATCTGAAAAGCGTCACCCTCCTCTGCGACGAAGAGGAACTGACCGCGCGGTGGAAAGGGGACACGGCCTGCGAATGGTGTACGGATGAATGGCTGGCCTGTAGCCTGCGCTCCCTGCCGTATTTCGCCGGGCAGGAAAACTGCGTGGACACCACCGGTCTGACGGCAGATCAGGTTGCGGACCTTTTGATGCAATGACATCATGACATCATAGCAACATAAAAATATAACAGCATAACAAAATAAAGACATAACAACATAACAAAAAGCCAAGCTGCTCTTGCGGCCTGGCTTTTTGTTTTCTTTCATTTCAGTGATTTGCTGCGGCAAATGGATCCTGCTGCATTTTGTTGGAATGACCGGAGCAGCTTCTGCAAACTGGATTTTATGGGAAATGATTCGCGGGTGCGTTTTTTGCATTTTTTGAAAATAATGCACCCAAATTCGACCGGATTCGACAAATTTCGACATAAAAGCTGATCTAAAAGGGGAGAATCGTGCAAAAAAGTATGGATTTCCATCTTTTTTCTCAAATTTGTTTTGCATTGCGAAACTTTTGGTGCGGATTTTCGCTTTTTTTCAAAAATCCGCACCATCCCGTCGTAAGGCTTGCAGAACGAAATATGCAGAAGGAAGTGTGCAGAAGGAAATGTGCAGAAGTGCACATGCAGAAGGACGCCTGCAAAAGGGACTCTGCAAAAGGAAAAGCGGAACGAGCCGCACCGAAAGATGCGGTGTGCTTTTGCTATCGGGTGGATTTGCCCAGTTCTTCCAGCATGGTCTCCAGCATGGATTTTGCTTCGGAGGTGCTGGTTTCCAGGCTGGCGGTGCTGGACTCCAGTGCGGAAAGATCTGCAGTCTCGAGCTGGCCGGCGGCATTCTGCACCTCGGGATGGTCGGCGGCATTCTGTGCACCGGAAAGGGAATCGGGCTGGCCGGTGGTATCTGCGGGCTTCTTGGCGCCGCTGCCGCCGCGGTCGTAGGCGTCGCGGGCGGCGGGGCTCCAGTTCTTTCGGGCCTCTTCGCGGGAGATCTCCACGTCTTCCATGGTGATCTTCATCAGGTCTTCGCGGGTGACGGTTTCCAGAGCGGCCAGGCGGTTGGCCTGGTTCACCAGGATCTGTTCGAACAGGTTGCGGACACCGCGGGCGTTGCCGAAGGAAATGGAGTTGGTGTTTTCTTCGGTGATGAATTCCTTCACGGATGCGCGCACTTCGGGGGACATTTCGTAGCAGCCCTTCTTGCACTGCAGCTCGAAGATCTGGGTCATTTCTTCCACGGTGTAATCGTCGAAGTGCAGGTAGCGGTTGAAGCGGGATTCCAGGCCGGGGTTGGAGTGGATGAAGTCGTCCATGAGGCCGTCGTAGCCGGCCACGATGATCACCAGGTCGTCGCGGTTGTCTTCCATGGCCTTCAGCAGGGTGTCGATGGCTTCCTGGCCGAAATCGTTTTCGGCTTTGTTGGAGAGGGCGTAGGCCTCGTCGATGAACAGCAGGCCGCCCTTGGCTTTTTCGATGACTTCGGCGGTCTTGATGGCAGTCTGGCCCACGTAGCCGGCCACCAGGCCGCTGCGGTCCACTTCGACGAGCTGACCTTTGGAGAGAACGCCCAGGCTCTTGTAGATGCGGGCCATGAGGCGGGCGATCATGGTCTTGCCGGTACCGGGGTTGCCGCTGAACACCATGTGCAGGGAAAGATCCACCACGGGAAGATCGTTCTGCTTACGCAGCTGATGGACGGTGACCATGTTGATCAGGTTGCTGACCTCTTTTTTGATGGCACCGAGACCAATGTAGGTCTCCAGTTCGGCCTTCAGATCTTCGATGTCTTCGGGAGGTTCTTCGGCAGAATCGGCTTCAGGAGCAGGGGAAGCGGGCTGTCCGTTCAACGGGGCGGAGGGCTTGTTTTCCTCGCTCTGCGGGGTGTTTTTGGCCTTTTCCAGGGGTTCGGAAGGATCGGCATCCTTGCCCATGGGGCCGTCCTTGGCGGTGCCTTTTTTATGGGAATCGTTGAAACAGCTGGGTTTGTCGCCGGTGGAAGTCAGGGGAGTGCCCCAGAAATCGTCGGCCATGCGGCGCATATTGTGTTCCGTCATGGAGCGGATCACTTCCAACTGCTGCAGAATGATCTGGTCTTTTTTATCCATAGTGAGAGACCTCCTGATGTGATGGCTCATTATATCATATTTTTTGCGGCGGAGGAATAGAGTGGTAGCACACAAGAGGGATTTTTTGATTGTGATGAGGATCGAAGGAGGGGGAACCCATGGAATATCGGGAAAAGAACGATCGTGAACGCTATCCGGAATACGCTTTCCGCCCGGCGCTGGAGGCAGAGCCGGAAACAAGGAATGAAAAGGAGCGAATCGGTGCTCTGGAACTCTACGAGCGCCTGTATCAATTGCTGGCCCAGGAAGAGGGCGGCATCTACGGGGCGGAAGGACCGGAGCCTTTGGAATATAAAGCGGCACAAGAAAGGGCGGAAGGGCCGGAGCCGGCTGCCGTTCCGGCAGCCGCAGCTCCGGCCCAGGCGGCCGCTTCCCCAGACGCAGAAGAAGCGGCCCCTGCGGCGGCGGATGCGCCCGCCGCCGCCCTTCCGCCCGAACCAGCTCCGGAACGTTTTTCTGCGGAGCCGGCAGCGGCCGCAGCAAGTTCGGAGGCGGCCGCACCCCTTCCTGCGCCTGCAGGATCGGTAACGGCCGCAGCAAGTTCGGAGGCGGCCGCGCCCCTTCCTGCGCCTGCAGAGGCGGTAACGGCCGCTGCAAGTTCGGAAGCGGCCGTACTTCTCACTGTACCGGCGGAGCCGGATTCTGCAGAGCCTGCGTCAGCACCTGCCTCTGTGCCTGCGGCCGCGCATCATCGCAAGGCGGCCGCTGCGGGGGAACTGGAGCGGCTCACCCGCACGCTGCACTACACGGAGAGCCGCCTGCTTCCCAAAATCTATGCGGAACTGGAAGAAGACATCCTGGTGCCGGACAGTAAACCGGATCTGGCGGCGGTCCTTCTGGTGGACGGCGACTGCCGCCTGGGCGAGCGCAAGCTCCACACCGGCGCGGAAAGCACCCTGGACTGGCGGCCCGAAGGGGAGCTGCTGCTGAAGGTGTTCTATCGCCCCGTTTCCGGTACTGCCGGCGATCTGCCCTTCCGCATGGTGGAAGCCCGGGTGCCCTTCCGGGGCCAGACCCGGGAGGAGTTTCCCGCCGGCAGTGAGGTGGTTTTCACGGCGGAACCGGAAGCACTGGACTGCACTGTGGTCAACGAGCGCAAGCTGCGGCTGAAAGGCCGCATTGCCGTGGAGCCGCGCATTTACCAGAGGTGCAGCCGTAATCTCTTCCAGGGGATCAAGGGCCAGGATCTGCAGCTGCGGAAGCGTGATGTTCCCCTCAGCGAAAGCCTGTACCGCACCTCCGAATCCACAGAGGTGGAAGCCAGCTTCCCCCTGAAGGACGGAAACCGGAGCATCAGCCGCATCCTCTCCCGCTCCCTGCGTGTGACGGAAAATCACAGGCAGATTTCTGCCGGGAAAGCGGTGGTGAACGCCACCCTGTTCTGCGACGTTCTGTGCCTGGAGGAAGGGGAGGATGGCCGAGAAGTTCCCGTATTCCACCGGGAGAAAACGGAGTTCACCCAGTTCCTGAAGCTGGAGGCCGAGGGGGACCTCTCCGGCAGCACGGCGCAGATCTCTTTCCGGGTGGTGGATGCAGACCTTCGTCCGGCGGAACACCGGGAGACCGGGTCCAGCGCCCTGCAGCTTTCGGCTCGGGTGGAAACGGCCCTGGAGCTCACCGCGCCGCGCACCGTTGAAGTGGTAACGGATTTCTATCACCCGGTCAAGGAACTCTCCTGGGAACCGGAGCAGCAGGTCTTCCGCCGCAAGCTGGCTTCCGGCACGGCTGAAGTCTCCGCACGCGAACTTCTGCCTTTGGCGGAGGGGGAGGGCCTTCCGGAAACGGTGATCTACGCGGCAGCCCGTCCTGTGGTTGCAAGCTGCACCGCCGGAAACGGAAAGGTGACGGCAGAAGGTACTGTGCAGGTGAATCTGTTGTGGCTCACCGCCGGGGAAGAGGGCACGGCCCAGGGCTGTTCCCTGAAATTGCCCTTCCGGGGTACGGCAGAAGCGCCCGGTACCAAGCCCGGTGACCAGGCAGCCGTCTCCGTGCAGCTTGCGGATCTCTGGTACGACGGCCTGGGCGGCCGCAGGCCGGAAGTGAACACCGGTCTCCTTCTGAAAGCGGAAACCTTCCGGGAAGAACCGGTGGCGACGGTGGGTAAGGTCTTCGACAGCGGCGAGGAAGCGAAACCCTTTGGGGATTACGCCATGATCATTTACCGCACGGAACCGGGGGACACTCTCTGGTCCGTCTCCAAGAAATACCGGGTACCGGCGGAATCCATCGCGGAATGGAACCGGCTTACTCCGGGCAAGGAACCGGCCCCGGGCACGGGGTTGCTGCTGGTCCGAACCGCATAAGTGTATAAAAAACCTTCCCGACGGTGAAACTTTCTACCGAAGGGAAGGTTTTGCCATATGAAGAATCAAAAAGTTTTGGTCGCCGCGCTGATCCTGGCGGCCCTGGGGCTGCTGGCCCGCTTGCCGGCGGCTGCACCCGAATCCGCCTATGCCCTCTCCAGCGCGGAAAGCGTCCTGCTCACCAACGAGGATTTCCTACGGTTCCACGTGGTGGCAAACAGCAACGATCCCGAGGACCAGTGGCTGAAATATCAGCTGCGGGACCATCTTCTGGCCTACATCAACCTGGAACTGGCCCGCACGTTGGCACAGCAGGCGGACGGCACCGAAAGCCCGGTCTTTTTCACCGTGGAGGAACTGGAAGACATTCTGGACTCAAAACGAGAAGAGATCCGCCGGGAGGCGGAACGCCTCCTGCAAAGCCTGGGCTATTCGGACCCCGTGACCATCTCGCTGGGGCTTCGCTGGATCCCGGAAAAAGTCTATGGCGAGACCGTGTTTCCGGCAGGGACTTACCGTGCCCTGACGGTCACCATCGGCAAGGGGGAAGGGGAGAACTGGTGGTGCTGCCTGTTTCCTCCGCTCTGCCTGATCGGCAGCCCCGAAGCGGCCGCCAAATTGCAGGATCCGGCGGCCGCAGACCTCACCAAACTGTCTCCTGCAGAACTGGAAGCCCTGGGCCTTTCCTCCCTCACCCGGGAGGAACTGCAGATGGTTTCCGCCTATTACACGGAGATCCTGAATCTGCCCAAATACAAAGCGGCCGCCCTCAGAACCGGCGGCCGCCTGCAGCTTCGCTTCAAAACTCTGGACTGGCTGCGAAGCCGCTGAGAACGAGTCAAAGCAAACACAAAGAGCCCCTGAAAAGGGGCTCTTCTCTTGCTGAATGTTATGCCAGCTCGATGCGGTGGAAGGTCTTCTTGCCCTTCTTCAGCAGCAGCTTGCCGTCTTCAAAATCAGCGACGGTGATGTTCTTCTTGGGATCGGTCACCTTCTCGCCGTTGACGGTCAGGCCGCCCTGCTGAACGGTGCGGAAACCTTCGCTGCGGCTGGGAACCATCTTGACTTCGGCCATCAGAGCCACAACGCCCACGCCTTCGCCTTCGAACCGGGAGGCTTCCATCTTTGTGGTGGGGATGTGCTCGGAGTCGGCGCTTCCGCCGAACAGGGAACGGGCGGCAGCCTGTGCCTTGTCGGCTTCTTCTTCGCCGTGGACCAGAGCGGTCACGTTCCAGGCCAGAACTTCCTTGGCATGGTTGATCTCCTGATCCTTCAGGGAGGACAGGCGGTTGACTTCGTCCATGGGCAGGAAGGTCAGCATGCGCAGGCACTTGTTCACGTCTGCGTCTTCTACGTTTCTCCAGTACTGGTAGAATTCGTAGGGAGTGGTCTTCTTGGCATCCAGCCACAGAGCACCCTTCTGGGTCTTGCCCATCTTCTTGCCTTCACTGGTGGTCAGCAGGCTGAAGGTCATGCCGTAGACCTGCTTGTTCAGTTCCTGGTGGCAGAGGTCAACGCCGCCCAGAATGTTGGACCACTGGTCGTTGCCGCCGAATTCCATCTTGCAGTCCAGGTCGCGAGCCATGACCATGAAGTCGTAGGACTGCATCAGCATGTAGTTGAATTCCAGGAAGGACAGGCCCTGAGCCAGTCTCTGCTTGAAGCATTCTGCACGCAGCATGTTGTTGACGGAGAAGTGCTTACCGATGTCGCGGATGAATTCCACGTAGTTCAGGGGCAGCAGCCAGGAAGCGTTGTTGACGCAGGCAGCCTTGCCGTCCTTGGGCAGGGAGGTGCGGCCAACGCCGTTGTACTGGAAGTCTTCGTCGAAGTCGATGAACTGGTCAAACAGGCGCTTGAACGCGTCGCAGTTGTTCTGGATGGTTTCCACGGTCATCATCTGGCGCATATCGGTACGGCCGGAGGGGTCACCCACCATGGCGGTGCCGCCGCCGATGAGAACGATGGGGGTGTGGCCGTACTTCTGCATCCACATCATGATGATGACCTGCATGAAGTGACCCACGTGCAGGCAGTCTGCGGTGGGGTCGAAGCCGATGTAGAAGCGGATCTTTTCCTTGCCCAGAAGGTCGCGGATCTCGTCTTCGTGGGTGGTCTGTTCGATGAAGCCACGTTCCTTCAGCACGTCGAAGACGTTGGTGAACTGGCTCACATTATCGGGGATCTGAATCATTTGTTTTTACCTCTCTTATTTGGTACCGAAGATACGGTCGCCGGCATCGCCCAGGCCGGGTACGATGTAGGCGTGATCGTTGAGTTTTTCATCCTTGGCAGCGATGAAGATATCCACGTCGGGATGGGCCTTCTGCAGCACTTCGATGCCTTCGGGGGCAGCGATGAGGCACAGGAAGGTGATCTTCTTGCCGCCGCGCTTTTTGATCATATCGATGGCTGCTGCTGCGGAACCGCCGGTGGCCAGCATGGGGTCTACCACGAAGATCTGGCGGTTTTCGATGTCGCTGGGCAGCTTGCAGTAATATTCGACGGGCAGCTTGGTTTCGGGGTCGCGGTAGAGACCGATGTGACCGACCTTTGCGTTGGGGATCAGGCTCAGCAGACCGTCTACAAAGCCCAGACCTGCGCGCAGGATGGGAACGATGGCCACATCTTCGCCGTCCAGTTCCTTTACGGTGGCCTTGCAGATGGGGGTTTCGATCTCCACGTCTCTCAGGGGCAGATTGCGGGTGGCTTCATAGCCCATCAGGGTTGCGATTTCGGTGACCATCTGGCGGAAGTCCTTGGTACCGGTTTCCTTGCGGCGCATGATGGACAGTTTGTGCTGGATCAGGGGATGAT
Source organism: Clostridiales bacterium (assembly GCA_015058215.1). Taxonomy (GTDB): domain Bacteria; phylum Bacillota; class Clostridia; order Peptostreptococcales; family Anaerovoracaceae; genus SIG262. Next base: position 149,278 of record SVCU01000001.1, on the reverse strand, counting down.
CGAATACGTATACGTTGCTCATGGGATTACCTCGCTCTTATTTCACTTCCTGCGGAAGGGTTATTTGATTTCTGCCAGCATATCGACGCGCTTCTGGTGACGGCCGCCTTCGTATTCGGCATCCAGCCAGGCATCTACGATCTGCAGGGCGATGGGGTCGGTCAGGACTCTGCCGCCCAGGGCGATCACGTTGGCGTTGTTGTGACGCTTGGTCATCTCGGCCATGAAGGTGTTGGTGCAGAGACCGCAGCGTACGCCGGGAACCTTGTTGGCGGCGATGGAGATGCCGATGCCGGTACCGCAGACGACGATGCCCAGATCGGCCTTGCCTTCTACGACAGCTCTGCCGCAGGCCTCGCCATAGGAGGGATAATCGACGGAAACATCGGCGGAGTTGGTGCCGAGATCCAGAGTTTCGTAGCCTCTGCCTTCCAGGTGCTTTTTCACAGTTTCTTTCAGGGCGTAACCGCCGTGATCTGCAGCCAGTGCGATTTTCATAGAAGTAATTCTCCTTTCAAAATGCTTTTGCTTTGCTTGAGAAGCCTCAGGCTTCTATTCCACATCCACCACGTGATAACCGGCGGATTTCAGCATACGGTTCATAATGGCGAAGCCGCGTTCGTCTTCGGACTGCAGGGCTCCTGCCAGGATCAGATCTACGCCGCGGTGATCCATTTCCCGCAGGTCGGCGAAGAGGTCGTGGGCGGCTTCTTCGAAGGCGGAGGGGGAGAAGAGGATGATGCCCGCTTCCTTTCCTTCCGCTTCGGCAGCGGCTTTGGCTTCTGCGATGGCCTGTTTCACAGCGTCCTCAGAACCACGGTAGATGGTCATGGGTGCGCTGGGGGCGTAGTGTTTGTATTTCATGCCCGGAGCTCTGGGGATCAGGTCCGGAGAGGGAGTTTCCAGAATGGCGGGGTCCACGATGACTTCGCGTCCCAGCACCTCTGCAAGCTCCGCAGTGGTCAGGAACCCGGGCCGCAGCACGGCGGGGGTGTCCTGGGTCAGGTCGATGATGGTGGATTCGATGCCCACCCGGCAGTCGCGGCCCCAGAGGATCATGGGGATGCGGCCGATCATATCGTGGATCACGTGCTCCCCGTGGGTGGGGCTGGGCTTGCCGGAAAGGTTGGCGCTGGGAGCGGCCACGGGGCAGCCGGCCCGGCGGATCAGTTCCAGGGCGGCAGCACTGTCCGGCATGCGGATGGCCACGGTGGGAAGCCCACCGGTGGTCACATCGGGGATGCAGTCCTTCTTGGGCAGGATCATGGTCATGGGGCCGGGCCAGAAGGCTTCTGCCAGAAGCAGAGCGTCTTCGGAGACCGGTTCGGCCAGGTCGAAGAGGCTGTTCACATCGGCGATGTGCACGATCAGGGGGTTATCGGAAGGACGGCCTTTGGCTTCGTAGATCTTGGCGGCGGCATCGGGGTCCAGAGCATTGGCACCCAGACCGTACACCGTTTCCGTGGGGAAGGCAACGAGCCCGCCGGCGGCCAGGATGTCACCGGCCTTCTGCAGATAGCCCTGCTCCTCTTCCGTCCAGCAGCCTTCCGCAAGGTCCAGCCGTTCCCGGCTGACGGGATCCACCGCAGGACCGTCGTGTTCCAGTTTACAGACGATGGTTTCCATGGAAGCTCCTTAGAAGTTCTTCATCTTTTCAGCCTGTTCGGCGGTGATGAGGCCGTCGATGACTTCATCGATATCGCCGTCCATGAAGGCATCCAGCTTGTAGATGGTCATGCCGATGCGGTGGTCGGAGATACGGCCCTGGGGGAAGTTGTAGGTACGGATGCGTTCGGAACGGTCGCCGCTGCCCACCATGCTCTTTCTCTGTTCGGAGATCTCCTTGTTCTGTTCCTGCATCTTCAGGTCGTACAGACGGGCTTTCAGAACCTTGAAGGCCTTTTCCTTGTTCTTGATCTGGGACTTTTCGTCCTGGCAGGTGACCACCAGACCGGTGGGGATGTGGGTCAGACGAACAGCGGAGTCGGTGGTGTTAACGCACTGACCGCCGTTACCGGAGGAGCGGTATACGTCTACGCGGACATCGTTGGGGTTTACTTCTACGGCCACGTCATCAACTTCGGGCAGCACGGCGATGGTGGCTGCGGAGGTGTGGATACGGCCGGAGGATTCGGTTTCGGGAACGCGCTGCACTCTGTGAACGCCGCTTTCGTACTTCAGACGGGAGTAGGCACCTTTGCCCTTGATCATCAGGGTGGCTTCCTTTACGCCGCCGATGCCGGTATCGGTGAGGTCGATCAGTTCGGTCTTCCAGCGATGACGTTCTGCGTAGCGGGTGTACATTCTCAGCAGGTCGCCGCCGAAGAGGGCAGCTTCATCGCCGCCGGTGCCGGCACGAACTTCCAGAATAACGTTCTTTTCATCGTTGGGGTCTTTGGGCAGCAGCAGAATCTTCAGCTCCTGGCTGTAGGTTTCCAGCTTGTCTTCCAGCTCGGAAAGCTCCATCTTGGCCATTTCGCGCATTTCTTCGTCCAGACCGCTTTCGTTCAGCAGCTCTTTGGTGCCGGCCAGGTCTTCCTTTGCCTTCTTGTATTCTTTGTACTTGTTGACCACGGGTTCCATTTCGCCCATGTCTTTCATGTATTTCTGCCAGGTCTTCTGGTCGTTGATGACCTCGGGGTCAGAAACTTTCAGGCTGAGCTCTTCATACTTACCGGCAATAAAGTCCAGCTTGTCGTACATAAATGTCTCCTATCCGGGCGCCGGGCGCCCTGTTTATAGCGTTGCAGAATGTGTGCAGGGCCTCTTTTCTGCGGTTCAGGCTTTTTCGCACACGAAAACCGACCCGAACGGGTCGGGCTTGTCCTTAGTGTACCATAGAATCGTCAAAAAGAAAATAAAAACCTGCGAAGAGGGGATTGAAAAATGTGCATTTCCGGCCTTAGAATATAGGCAAAACCATCCAGCCGGAAAAATGAGGTCCGCCATGAAAAAACAAACACTGCAATCCATCCTGCAAGGACTTTTACTCTGCATCGTGATCGCCCTGTGCGCTGCCGGCTGCACGCCGGAAGATCCCTCCGCATCTGAGGGGGACTTTGTGATCGAAGATGGGGTGCTGCTTTCCTATGGCGGCGGCGATGCTGAAGTGGTGCTGCCGAAGGAGGTCAAACTGATCTCCGAAGGGGCCTTTCGGGATGTTCCCGGCGAACAGATTCGAAAAATCACCTTCAGCGAAGAACTGTTCCACGTGGACGCAAAGGCTTTTGCGCCTCTTATCACCCTGGAAACCATTGTGATTCCGGAGAGCAATCCAAACTTTTTCTTTGAGGACGGTATCTTAGGGAAAGGAGACGGTTCCGCTTACTGGGTCATGACGGCGCTGCCGGAATCCGCAAATGCATACATCGCGGAACGGGACAGCCAGTCTCAAACGGAGAAAGGGCTGCTGCTGACGGTCCACAAGCTGCAGCAGGGGAAGCTGCCTTTCTACCGCAATCCGGTGCTTGCCGTCGGTTCTGCGGTCTTTGAACTGGACGTCAAGCGGAACGAAGAGGGCAACGAAGTATCCCTGATCAGTGTCAGCGCCTATGGACAGAAGCTGGAGGCGGAAATCACACCTTTCCGACAGATCGAGGGTAATTTTTATTTTGATATTCTGGAGTATGATGACCGGCTGATCTTTACCCAACAGGTGCAGACGCAGAGAGTTCTGGCAGTTCTGTGCAGCGAGGGTCTTCATTACGAAGAGGTGGACCCGAAAGTCGTTGACAACGGAACCGGCAAGCCCCCTGCGGATCTTTGCAGCCTGTTGAACACCTTCTACCTGGAAAAGGGCCAGCTCCGCTATTTGAGAGAACCCGCGAAGTTTGTGCATAACCGCACGCAGGTCGCAGGGGTCCGGATGCAGTACTGCGTCAGCCGCCAGGAATTCTTCCTGGAGGAAGGCAGGGTCTCCTTTGATGGTGCAGTGCCGGTACTCCATATGGAAAGCCGTAAGACCGTTTCGGAAGGAATGGATCTGGAGGCAGAATTTCAGCTCTGGAAGCAGACGCTGCCCGACATTGTGACAGGCACGCTGGACGAATACCTTGCAGAGCAGGCACAGAAATACGAAGAGGCCCGCCCGGAATAGGGAACGGGCTCATATCTGCATCCTTTTCTTCCATCCTGCTTCGTTTCAAGCCATTCGGTAAATTGAAATCAGAGAGATGGTGCGTTTTTTTGAAAAAACGCTAAAAAACGGACCAAAAGTTTCGTAATGCAAAACAATTTTGAGAAAAAAGCAGTAATTCCGTGCCTGTTTTGATAAAAATGCTCTTTGATGCCGTTTTTTGTGTCGAAACATGTCGAAAAAAGTCGAATCGTGGTGCGTTATTTTCAAAAAAGCGAAAAAAACGCACCACAGAGCAGGTTCCCCTTCAAGGAGGATAGGAACCTTTTTAGGCAATGAAAAAACCGGGTCTCTTTCGAGATCCGGTTTTGGATTTGCAGTCTGTTGCAGAAGCTGCACCTTATTCCAGGCCGAACTTCTTCTTGAACTTTTCTACACGGCCGCCACGGTTGATGAATTTCTGCTGACCGGTGAAGAACGGGTGGCAGGCAGAGCAGACGTCCAGTCTGATTTCATCCTTGGTGGACAGGGTAGTGAATTCATTACCGCAAGCGCAAGTTACCTTGCATTCCTTGTAGTTGGGATGGATACCTTCTTTCATGAGTTTCACCTCTTCCTGTTTGATTTCTATCTATGGTTTGATGCGTTTTCACGCAAAACTGCCATGGTTATTCCACAGAGCCTTTTTATGTTAGCACATTATCGTAAAGGGTGCAAGTGGTTTTTTGGCCTTTTTGCAAAAAGTTTTTGGGCGAAAACCCTGGAAAAAACAGGGTTTCGGCGGGCCCGCCGGATTTTGCGATGGGGCGGGCCTAAGCCTTTTCTGCCCAGAAAATACGGTCTTTCCCGGCCAGGTCCGGCAGGATCTTCACATCCTTCCAGAGTTTGGAGTCTTCCGCCAGGAACTGCAGGGAGTTGCCCTGGTCGTGGCCGATCTCCATGGCCAGCAGGCCGCCGTCCTTCAGGTGCTTGGGGGCCTCCTGCAGGATGATGCGGTAGAAGTCCAGGCCGCTTACGCCGCCGTCCAGCGCCATGCGGGGCTCATGGTCCTTCACTTCGGTCTGCAGGGTCTCGATCACTTCCGAGGGGATGTAGGGCGGATTGCTGACGATGAAATCGAACTGCTTCTTACCGATGCCCTTGCGGTTCAGGGGAAGAGGGCCGAACAGGTCGCCCTGCAGGAAATGGATGTGCTTATCGGCACCGTTTCGCTTGGCATTGCCGGTCGCTACAGCAAGAGCCTCGGGAGACAGGTCGCTGGCGGTCAGTTTCACCTTGCCGGAGGGCCACAGCTTGGCCAGGGAGATGGCGATGCAGCCACTTCCGGTGCAGAGGTCCAGACCTTCAAAGCCCCCCAGAGGGGCTTTCTTTTCTTTGTAATGGTCCAGCACCCGTTCCACCAGGGTCTCCGTGTCCTGCCGGGGGATCAGCACCCGTTCGTCCACATTAAAGGGCAGTCCCATGAATTCGGTCTCGCCGATGATGTACTGCACGGGGATGCCGGAAGCCCGCTTGTCCATCAGTTCGAAGAAGCCGTTGCAGCGGCTTTCGTCCATGGAATCGTTGAAATGGGTCATCAGGTAGAGGCGGTCCCGTTCCAGATAGTAGCAGAGCAGCAGCTCCGCATCTCTGCGGCAGTCGCTGCAGCCTCGATCCTGAAAACAGCGTTCCGCCAGGATCAGAACTTCACGCAGGGTCATGCTCATGGTGTCACCTACGCTTCTTCTGCAGGGGTTTCAGCAGCCGCAGCATCTTCTGCGACAGTAGGTGCTGCAGGCACTGCGGGGGCTGCTTCTTCAAACAGGTTGCCCTCCGTATCGATGCCGCCGACAAAGCTCTTGGGACCGTCGGCCTTGGTCACTGCCCGCAGGGCGGCGATGGCAACTTCCAGCTGGGAATCGTCGGGGGTACGGGTGGTCAGCTTCTGGGTCAGAAGGCCGGGGATGCTGAGTACCTTTACAATGGGAGAAGTGCTTCTTCCGGCCCAGCGCAGCAGCTCGTAGGAGAGACCGGCGATGACGGGCAGAAGCAGCAGGCGGGAAGCCACCCGCAGCCACAGGTTGGGCCAGCCCAGCAGAGAGTTGACCACCAGGCTGATCAGGATGACGAACATGAGGAAGCTGGTGCCGCATCTGGGGTGCAGGGTTTCGAACTGCTGGCAGTTGGCAGGGGTCAGTTCCAGATTGTTTTCAAAGGCATGGATGGTTTTGTGTTCGGCACCGTGGTACTGGAACACCCGCTGGATGTCCTCCATGCGGGCCACCAAAACAACGTAAACGATGAAGATCAGGAGACGCAGCAGACCTTCGCACAGATTCAGCAGCACCACGTTCTCGATCACCTTGCCCAGCAGGCTGGTGACCAGGGTGGGGCCCACGATGAACAGGGCTACGCCCAATACCAGGGCGAAGACCACGGAGGTGTAGAGCATGATGTTCCATGCCTTCGTTTCGCCGAAGTGCTTGGTGAGAAAGCGGGTCACCGCGTCGTCGTCCTCGGGCTTATGGTTTTCGTCGCCGGAGATCTCAGCCTCCAGAACGTCTGCGGAGTAGAGCAGCGTCTTGGTGCCGGTGATCAGGGAGTCCACGAAGGCCAGCACGCCGCGCAGAAGGGGGATCTTGGTCCACTTCTTGGGGGCTGCCAGGGGTTCGATTTTGATGTGCATATCGCCGGAAGACTTACGGACCACGATGGCGGTGCGGTCTGCACCCTTCATCATGATGCCTTCCAGTACGGCCTGTCCGCCCACTTTGGTGGGGCAGGCGTCTTTGATAAAGATTTTCTTCAGATCCATTTTTGTACTTTCCGCAGGCGGAAGGCCGGCAGGCGGCCTATTCCAATCCTACTTTATTGATGATTTCAACGAAATCCTCGTTGTTTACGGTGTGGGAGAGGTGATCGATGATGGTTTCCGTCACTTCCTGCACGCCCAGGTCCGCCATGGAACGGCGGATGGTCTGCACCGCTTCCAGTTCGGCGGGGGTGAGCAGCAGATCTTCTCTGCGGGTGCCGGACTTGTTCAGGTGCAGGGCGGGGAAGATGCGTTTTTCGGAAAGCTTCCGGTCCAGATGGAGCTCCATGTTGCCGGTGCCCTTGAACTCCTCGAAGATCACTTCGTCCATGCGGCTTCCCGTCTCGACCAGAGCGGTGGCCAGAATGGTGATGCTGCCCCCTTCTTCCAGCTTGCGGGCGGCACCGAAGAACTTCTTGGGCTTATAGAGGGCGCTGGGGTCCAGACCGCCGGAGAGGGACTTGCCGCTGGGCGGCACCATCAGGTTGTAGGCGCGGGCCAGACGGGTGATGCTGTCCATGAGGATCACCACATCCTTCTTGTGCTCGGCCAGGCGCTGGGCGCGGGCCAGCACCATTTCCGCCACTTTCACGTGGTTCTGGGGGGCTTCGTCGAAGGTGGAGAAGAGCACGGGGCTCTGGATGGACCGCTTGATATCGGTCACTTCCTCGGGGCGTTCGTCCACCAGCAGAACCATCAGCTCCACTTCGGGGTGTTTCTTTTCGATGGCGGCGGCGATCTTCTTCAGCAGAACGGTTTTACCGGCCTTGGGCGGCGCCACGATCAGGCCGCGCTGGCCCTTGCCGATGGGGGCCACCAGGTCCAGAAGGCGCAGGGAAAGGTCGGAGCTTCCGCTGCCGCCCAGAACCATACGCTCCGAGGGGAAGACGGGGGTCAGTTCCTCGAAGGGGGCACGGCGCATGGCGATGCCCGGCTCGTCTTCGTTGATCTCTTTGATGAAAAGGATGGCACCGAATTTTTCATCGGGGTTGGGTTTGCGGATGATGCCTTTGATCTTATCGCCGGTCTTCAGGTTGAAGCGGCGGATCTGCACGTTGGACACGTATACGTCCTTGTCGCTGGGCAGGAAATTGGTAAAGCGCAGGAACCCGTAGCCGGCTTCGGTGACTTCCAGAATGCCTTCCACTTCGGGGCGTTCCTCCGTGGGGGCATAGACCCGCTTTTCGCCTTCGGGGCGGGAGGCAGGTGTGTGGGAAGCCCGGTAGGGCCGCTGCAGGAAGCTGCTGGGCATGAGGAAATCAGGAGCGGAAGAAAGAAATGCGGGTTCTTCCTGCCGGTCTTCTGCTTTGCCCGGTTCTTCGGTTTCTGTCCGGTTGGGTGTGAATTCTTCTGCGGCCTCAGCAGCGGGCGCTGCATCAGGGGCTGCGGACGGGCTCTCCTCTGCAACATCGGGGAGAGGCTGTACCTTGCGGGGACGACCCCGCTTTCTCTTGGGAGCTTCGGCTCCGTCGGCGGTGGCTGTATCGGCAGCCGGGGCAAGAAGGGCGAGCAGTTCGCTCTTCTTCATGACCTGATAGCCTTTGATGCCAAAGGCCTTGGCGATCTCTCTGAGTTCGGCCACTTTCTTGCTCTTGAGGATAGTCTGATCCATGGTGTTCGTGCTCATGCTAACCACACTTTCACCCGGGAATCCGTGGAAAAATCGCTCATAGTTGTTCCCTCCAAAAAACAGTTTCTGTGCGAATAAACAGTGATGATTTGAACTTTTATTTTATGGTGAGTTCCACCAAAATAACGCCGTCGGTGAGGAAGGAGCAGTAACCGCCGGGGTAGGGAGTACCGGTGACGGTAACAAACTCTTCTTCGGTGTTCAGATAATAATATGCGGTGGCACCGCTGGTAAGACGCAGGCCCACCAGCTGATACCCGGTGGCGGGGTCTTTCTGGCCGATGGAAACGATGGTACCTTCGGCGGCGACCATGGCGGTCTCCAGGTGGATCTGATCCTTGGCAGCACCCCAGGAAATGACCAGATCCTGGCCTTCCTGTACCTGGGCGAAGCCACCGGAAGAAGCGATGCCGTTAAAGAAAACGGTGGCATCGCTGTTTTCCAGTTTGATGGTATAGGGAGCACTGCCGGTGCCGGTCAGGGTCAGCTGGGTTTTGTCTTCGCTGACTGCGGTGACGGTGCCCTGGACAGTGGTAATATCGCGGCTGAGGGTCCATTCCTTCTCGGGGAGAGAATAGATGCGGTTGCAGACGGCGGCGAATTCCACCCGCTTGATGGTATTTTGGGGAAGGAAGGTGCCTACGTCACCCTGCATGATCTCCAGGCGGTACAGAAGATCGATGTAGGGAAGGGCTTCCTCCGCCATGTCGGCGGCATCTTTGTACTGCAGCAGGGAAGCGGGGCGGCCTTCGGCCTGGTAAAGAGCTTCCAGGGCTCTGCCCACCCAGGTGGCCACCTGCTGACGCTGGGCGGCGGAATCGCTGATGAAAGCAGAAACTTCATCGGCGGTGAGGTAGCCCTTTTCGAGGCCATAGGAAACATAAGGACGGGCCCATTCCAGGATCTTTGCGGAATCCAGGGTCTCCTTCCATTTTTCGCTGTAGTCTTCGGCTGCGAAGCCCAGGGAAGAACCGGTGAGGGCCGCGTAGATCATCTTGGCGGCTTCACATTTGGTCACCGGGTTTTCGGGCTGAAAAACATAAGTACCTTTGGCGGTGGTGTATCCGTTGATGATGCCTACGGAAGCGGCAAAATCGATGTAGGGATACCCCCAGTAGCTTTCCTTCACGTCGGTGAAATCCTTGGCACCCATGGCGAATGCCGTGTTGGGGACCAGGAGCGTCGCCGCCAGAAGAACGGCGGCCAGACTGCGGGAACGGGAGCCTTTCATGGCTATTCACCCTGGCCGGCATCGCTGCCGCCTTCGCCGCCTTCACCGGTGCCTTCCCCGTCTTCGGGTTCGGGCTCTACGGAGTAGATCTCACGGATCAGCTCGGCGATGCCTTCGGAATCGGGGTAAACGTACCAGGGGGCTTCGCCCTGCTTGGTGTTGGGCATCATGTGGGTGTGGAAGTTTTCGGAGCTCAGGTTGATGGCGCTGGAGACCACCTTCAGGGTCATGCCCCAGGTGATATCGGTTTCCACGTTTTCGGTGACGGTCTTTGCGATCTTGGGCAGTTCAAAGCTGAGCATCTGCTTGAAGGCGGCCTTCATGAATTCCTGCTGAGCTTCCACACGGCCGATGTCGCCGTTGGAATAGCCGGAACGGAAGCGCAGATACTGCACGGCATGTGCGCCGTCCAGAACCTGCTGGCCCTTCTTGATATCGATGATCAGGGGCGGATTGTCGGACAGATCCTTGTACTGCATATCCTGCTTGACGTAAATGGGAATGCCGCCCATGGAGTTGACGATGTTTTCAATGCCCTTGTAGTCGCAGATGGCGTAGTAGTGCAGGGGCATGCCCAGCAGCACTTCGCTGACGGCCTTGGCGGTGTTCAGAACGTTCTTGCCGCCGTAGATGGAGTTGATCTTGAACCAGGCGGCACCGGTCTTGCCTTCCTGATAGTAGTAGGTGTCTCTGGGAATGGAGATCAGGTCTACCCGCTGGGTGGCCATATCGTAGCTTGCTACCATGATGGTGTCGGACAGGCCGTCGTTGACACCCAGGATCAGCACGTTGACGCGTTCGGCATCCTGGAACGCCTCATAGAAGGGGCTGTCGGTACCGGCGATGGGTTCCATTTCGTCGATGAGGCGGGTCTCCACTTCACCGAAAATGGGATCGTCTTCGATCGCTTTGCCCCAGTTCCGGATGGGGATCATGACGGCGGTGGCGATCACCAGAGCCACCAGAAAGAAGATCAGGAACGTACGCAGATAGGAAGAGCCGGATGTCTTGCGGCTCATGGCTTCGTATTCGGATGTGTATTGTGTTTTTTTCATTGCTAAAAACCCCTCTGTGATTTCTCTAATTTGTACCCTTTTGAGATGCGGAACACACCGCATAAAAACTCACCCTATATTTTATACCGTTTTGCGGGAAAAGAAAAGAGAAAAGAAAGGTTTTTTATATTGCAATTCAGTGACAAAGGAGGAAGAGGAGGCGGCCCGCGGATCTGGCGGCCGCCTCCTCTTCCTGCCCGGGCCGGCGGCATGAAAAAACCGCCGGCTGTCCGTACCGGCGGTTTTCGGGAGCGGGCCGGGGCCCGTCATTTTCTGATTGACCTTTTGCGGTTTTATTTTGCCTTCTTCCGTCCGCTGAATTTCAGCAGGTAAAGCAGCAGCAGAGCCCAGTAGACCAGGATCAGACCGAAGACCAGCAGGGTCATGGACAGAGACTTGGGAGCCATGCCCACCAGGATCAGCATGGGCGCGCCGAAAGCGATGCCGAAGCTGCTGCCGGTGACCAGGTTCATGCCGGCAGGGGATTTCATTTCGGGGTCCAGTTCCCGCAGCAGCAGAACGCCGGAGCTGATGGTGCCCGTCAGCATACCGTAGAACCCCATCAGGTTTTCGTAGTAGCTATTGGGGAACAGCTTCTTGCACATGAACTGCAGATAGACCAGGGTCAGGATGCCGCCGGTGACCGCCATCAGCAGGAAGGGGACCCAGAGGCCCTCCAGCTTTTCGATGTCGATGGCGGCGATGCCGGCCACGATCATCAGGTCGAAGGCGAAGCCGGAAATGCGGGACAGCAGGTAGTTGTTGCGGTACTGGCGGCGAACGATTTTCTTGGCGTTTAGCAGCTTCAGGATGCCGTTGAGTGCCATGGCCAGCACGGAGCCGATGATGAAGTTGAAGCCCCACAGCAGGGATTCCACGGTGCCCAGAAGGCCGGGAGCCACAGCCCGCAGCAGTTCGCAGAGACCCCAGGAAACCAGATAGGTGGCGAAGTACACGGCGAAGATCAGGCAGATCTGCATGGAGAGACGATCCAGAGAATCGGAAAGAGGTGCTTCGTTTTCATCCTGGAAGGTTTCGGCGGTGGTGACGGCACCGTCGCTGAAGCTTTCCTGACGGACACCCAGGCGGGCCACCTTGCCCTTGCGGGAAAGATAGTTCAGGTAGATCACGCCGATGATGCAGGCGCAGAGATAACCGGCGGCAGCCAGGGAGAGACCGAAGGACTGGCCACCTGCGAAGCCGTGTGTCTCATAGGTGTAGCCGATGTTGTTGGCCTGACCGGGGCCCTGTCCGTAGCCCATGGGCAGCAGAATGCCGGCGGCGGGGAAGAAGTCCTTCATGAAGGTGAAGCAGAGGCCCAGGGAGATGATGAGCCCGGCGGTGCCCTGCATCAGATAGGTGCTGACAATCAGCGCACCGCTTTTGAGGCCGGAGCGATCTTCCTGCCCCTGGGTCTTATTGATGCGCAGGGACTGGGCGATGAAGCCGATGGCGATGCCGTGATAGGTCAGCATATTCAGGAAATCCACATCCACGGGAAGGATGCCGGCGGTGCGCAGCAGAAGCAGCAGAAAACCGGCGAGGACCGCGGTGGGGATCATGGCCTTGCGGATGAAGGAAAGCTTCTTGCGCAGGCAGTTGGAGAGCAGCAGAAGTGCTGCGATGATGCCGATCTGGATGACGAAATTCCAAAGACCGGTGTTGGCGGCAGAATAATCCATAAATAAGTGCCTTTCCTCTTACAGGCGAGAGCCTGATTTTGCGGAGAGCCGGGAGCGGCCTCCGCCTTCTCGGTGCAGCTATTGCTGCGCCTTCAACAACTGGAATAACGTATGGTATTTGCTGCGGCTTGCGGGGCTTTCGGAGGAAAGCTCGTAATGGGTGCCGCTGCAGGAAAACAGGAGAGATTCCCTCTTCTTTCGGTGAATGATGGCCAGCTCCTGCAGGTCTGCCAGGGGGAAGGTGCGGCTTCCCAGGGTCAGACGGTCGGGATACAGGGCCAGAAGGCCGGTTTCGCAGTGGGTCATGCTGTGGTCGCCATCGATGGAATCCAGACGGAACTCATCGTCGGCGAAGAAAGGCGCATCGGGGCTTCCGGGCAGAAGGCTCTTCAGATACTCCGTCTGCCAGCGGTCCCAGGCCAGAACGGTGTCGAAGGGAAGCTCGGGGCTGTCCTCGGCTCCTTTGTGGAAGAAGCCGGTGCTGTCCAGCTTCACATCCAGGCCGCAGCTGCAGCGGAAGTGGTCTTTGGTGCCCCGCAGGGTGCCCGTTTCCTTACAGACGGGGCAGGTGTGGAGGGCCTCTTCGAGGCCCTCGGTGCGGCGGCCCTTATGGTAGGCGACGGGGGCCGCCTTCTGGTCTTCAAAGGCGTTGACATACAGGTCGCGGGAGATCCGTTCGGCCACCTGCTCAGTGGTCATGGCCTTCAGTTCCTCGGGGGTGTAGACGGCAACGAATTCGCTGCGGCACTTGCCCCGGCGCAGGGTTTTGGCCCAGCGGGGGGAGGTCAGATAGCCGCCCCGGATGCGGCAGGTCACCAGGGTAACGCCCGCTTTCTGCACCATTTTGGCGGTGGTGGGGTGAATGGCGATGGTTTCGCCGCTGAAGGTACGGCTTCCTTCGGGGAAGAAGCAGACGTTATGCCCCTTTCGCAGAGTACGCATCATCTGCAGCACGGCGGTGGCATCGGAGGTGCCCTTCACCCGGGAAATGGGAGCCAGCAGCCAGCCGATGATTTTGGACAGGAAGCCCATGCGGTAGACGTGTTCGCTGGCCAGGAAATACATTTGCTGCGGGAAGCTGCAGGCGATCATGAAGGGGTCGAAATCCGTCACGTGGTTGGCCAGTACCAGGTAGGGGGCCTGCAGTTCGGGGACCTTGCCGGGGGTGAAGTTGAGAGTGAGTTTCAGGTAGGCGTGTACCAGAGGCCGCAGGATGCGGTAAGCTCTGGTGTGACGCAGATGGGGATCTTTCATGGGGAGTCTCCTTTACAGGGGCAGGCCCTGCAGACAGTGTTCTGCCAGAAGTTCCAGCAGAAGAGGGTCGGTAACGCCGGAGGTGTCACCGTTCAGGTAGGCGTTCACATTGGCGCGCATGGCTTCCGGGAGTTCTTCGGCCTTCAGCTGGTTGAAGAGCTGCTGGGCCCGGTCCATGTTCAGACGGTCGTAGGCGATGAGTGCCTGGTAGTAACGGGGGAACTGCGCATCCGGCTGCAGGGCGGCAGCCTGGGAAAGCAGGGCCTCGCCGTCGGGCAGATCGGAAAGAGCCAGGTTCAGCACGCCGGCGAACAGGAGGGCTTCGTAGCGGTCACCGTCGGCGGCAACGGCAGCCTCCAGGTTCAGAAGGGCGCGGGAATGGTCTCCCTGCAGGAACCGGACGGCCCCCAGCAGATAGCGGTAACCGGCGCTGCCGGTATTGGAGACAACGCCGAGAACAGAAGCGGCGGAATCAGCATCGCCGGACTGCAGGAAAACCAGAGCCCGGTGCAGATTCACCAGATCGGAATTCGGGTGGGAAAGGGCAAGCTCTTCCAGGATCTCGGAGGCGCGTTCCGTTTTGCCCTTTTCCAGATAGGAACGGGCTTCTCCCACCTGTTCGTTCAGGGTGAGAGCCGGGGCATTGTCCGGGGAACCGGTGCCGGCTCCGGAGGCCAGGGCCAGACCCAGCAGGATCACCAGCAGCACGGAGCAGAAGGTGGTCCGGGTGGTGCGGTCCACTTTCTTTTTAAAGAAGATGGCGAAGAGCAGGCCGCCGCCGCTGACCAGAAGGATCAGCAGATCGAAGAGGACGGAACCGGAGCCGAAAATCAGGCCCAGGAGACCGGTCAGAAGGAAAAATCCGTAGAGAATGTAAAACATCAGTGCAGTCCTCCTTTCCGGTTACTGGCCCAGCCGGCTGAGGGCCCGGCGGGCCTTCTGCAGCAGCTGGTAATTGGTTTCTCGGTAAAGGCCCTCGGTGTAGTCCAGATGGGGGGCGCAGCGCAGCACCTGACGGTAGGCTGCGGAGGCGGGGAGGGTGAGGCCCATTTCCCGGCGGCATTCCGCCAGACCGTACCAGGCACGGCCGTTATCGGGGTACAGGTTCAGGGCCCGGACGAACCAGGGCATGGCATCGGCCGAAGACAGGCCGGATTCCAGATCGATCTGCAGCAGGATCTCACCGTTGAGCCAGCAGAGCAGCGCCAGGGAAGAATCCTGTTCCCAGGCGGTCTCCGCGTAGAACAGGGCGGCGGAATACTGGCCCGTGGACCAGAGCTGCACGGTCATCAGATAGTGGTACAGCAGATTGTTCTGACGGAACAGATTCTGCTGGTCGGCGGAGAGCAGGGTGCGGCCCTGCCAGGAAGCCACCACGCTGGGGTCCAGAACGTAAAGCTCGGTGAAACGGCGGGCGAACCGGAAGAATTCCTGTTCCTGCTGGGGGGTGCCGTCTTCCAGCAGCAGCTGGGCCAGAGCCGAGGCATAGAACGCTGCGGGCTGCAGGCCGGCTGCCCCCTGTTCCAGGGAGGCAACGGCGGAAACGGAAAGGGCGGAGGCGACGCGCAAAGCTTCCTCTGCAGAAGTATTTTTAGCCAGGACCACGTTCTCCAGCGCATAGGATTCGGTGGCCAGTGCGGCTACACCGGTGGCTGCGCTGAGGGCTTTCTCGTCCTGACCGACGGCCAGGGCAGCCCGGGCATACAGAAGCTGCAGGTCCCGGTTTCCGGGGAAGAGGACCCAGGCTTCGGAAAGGTAACGGAAGGCTTCCTCGGCATCGCCGCAGGCCAGCAGGGCACTCCCGACGAAGATCTTGACCTCTTCCAGAGTGTGGTCACCGGTGTATTCGCCGGCGGCACGGGCCACGATGAACACTTCGTCGTAAGTGAGGGCGGCTTCGGCGGTGGCGCGGTAGTATTCCGGGATCTTTTTGTCGGAACCGTCGGCCCGGACATGGTATTCCATGCCCGTTTCCACAAAGGCGCGCAGCACGCGCAGGTTATCCCAGTGCTTGGTGGACTGGGAGTAGAAGGAGCCGGTACCGTCGCCGGAACCGGTGGAAAGCAGGGCGTACAGACCGTTGTAGGCGGATTCGTAATCCCCTCTCTGGCGGGAGGCCTGCCAGAGCAGCAGCTGCTGCTCCAGAACCAGTTCCTCGCGGGAAGAGGCCAGGGTGCGGCAGAGGGCTGTGCGTTCGGTGTCGGAAAGATCGTCCAGGAAGGCCAGATCGTCGGTGAAGATCTGACGGGACAGGCAAATGCTGCGGGCCAGGCGGAACCGACTTTCGTACCCGGGGCCGGCGGCCTTATAGGCCTGCAGGAGCAGCAGATAAATGCGGTCGTCGTCCATGCCGCTGCTGAGACTGGATTCCAGCAGGGTGACGGCGTGTTCGGGGAAACCGGCCTGCAGCAGGAGACGGGCCTGCAGAAGGTCGGTCAAAGGGGCATCGGATGCGATGCGGCGGGTTTCTGCGAAGAGACGGGCGGCATCTTCCGGGGTTTCCAAGGGATCGGGGGCGGAGAGGTACGCTTCCAGCGCGGAAAGCTGTACGGCGGAATCCAGACAGACGTTGGCGGCGGCGTTGAGGCGGCCGGCATCGCTCTGAAGGGAGATCTCTTCCCGCGTGGTTTCCAGAAGGTCGGAGACCATTTTTTCGGGGGTCTGGGCGGAAACGAAACCGTCGTAGAGCAGGAAGCCCAGCAGTACCAGAAAGATGGCAGGGGCAGCCGGGTCCGGACGGAAACGGTCCAGGGTATCGGGGACGGACAGAAGTTTTTTGCCTTTGAAGAAGGAAAAATGGTCCTTATAGACGGAGGAGGAGCGTTCCTGCTGGGAGATCTCTTTGTCGGTGATGATGGACACCGGCTGAGCTTCCAGTTCCTCGCGGGTCATAATGCCCGCTTCGATGAGGGCTTCTTCGGCGGCGCCGGACTGGCGGAGAGGCCGCAAATCGGCAGGCGCTTCGGCGGGGCTTTCTTTCTCTTTCTCACCGGGGACAGCGCCTTCCAGCACCAGAGACAGGGTGGAAAGACGCAGCAGGGGGATGGCGGCGGCGAAAAGCAGGAAGGAGAACAGCAGATAGACCCCCAGCGCACCGGGAAGGGTGTCGGCCAGACCGGCCAGAGCCCGGGTGCGCAGCAGGGGGAAGAGGGTATCGGTGCAGAGCAGCAGCAGGAGACCGCAGACCAGCTGGGCCAGGGTCAGAAGGGGGTGGCGGAAGAAGGAACCCCAGGCTTTCTTCCAGGAGCCTGCGACGGGGAAGATGGAGCCTTCCTTGGCGGAGATCAGTTCCACCGTCCACTGGCAGGTGTGGATGGCCAGGGCGGCCAGAAGAAGGGCCAGCACCGTGTAGAACAGGTTCTCCTCGGGGAGGAACAGCCGGCGGAACAGGGTCAGCTCCAGATACAGGGCGGAACCGCAGGGAAACAGCGTGCGGATGGTGCTGGAGAATACGGTTTCAAAGGTGATGGGCCGGCTCATGTTTCGCATGAGGGCCAGGGTCAGGAACATCCAGGAACTGCAGAACGTGAACAGGGTGATGCTTCCCCGCAGGGCCGGGGACAGGCTTTCCGTCTGGTAGAAGAAGCAGGTGGCTTCCAGCAGCAGGGGAAGGGCCTCCGTCATCAGCAGCGCACAGAGCAGATAGGACTTTCCTTTCATGTGCAGCAGGTCGGACAGGCGTTTCATCGGCCGGCCTCCTTCTGCAGGGCCTGTAGGCCCCGGGTCTGGGTATCCAGCAGCAGATGGATGTGGTGGACCAGCTCCTGGGGGGACTGCTGCAGATTGCCCCGCAGCCAGCTTTCCAGAAGGCCGGAAATGGCCTGGCAGTAGAATTCGGCCAGGAAGTCGGCGTATTCTTCCGTGGGACGACCCAGGGCGCTTTCGGTTCCGGCGAGGATCACCTTGCGGCGGAAATGGTGACGCAGCTCTTTCTGAACGGTGGAAGCCAGATGCTCCCGGCCGATGGCATCCAGAGAAGCCAGACAGAAGGTGCGGTTTTCATCCAGCCAGCGGAACAGGACCAGGAGACGGCCCTCCCAATCGGGGTCTTCCGGGTCGCACTTCAGCAGGGGGAGAAGTTCGTTGGTATAGGTCCAGCGGAGCAGATCGAAAATATCCTCGAAATGATAGTAAAAGGTCTGCCGGTTGAGACCGCAGTCCTCAGCGATCTCACGGATGGAGATGCGGTTCAGCTCTTTGGTGGCCATCAGCTTTTTCAGAGAGGCGCTGAGCGCTCGTTTGGTATGGATACTGGAAATGTTATGCGCCATAAAAACTCCTTTTTGGGGGATCCTTAGACAAGATTCTGCGAGTGTTTAGACAGATGTTTAAATAAATATAGAGGAATTGTATCATTTTCAACGGGAAAAGGCAAGGATGGGGAAGGTATTTTTCAGCGGGTTTTCACAGACTTTCCGGCACTTGTGGTTGAGTCATCTGGAAAAGTATGTATAATAGATAGAAGAAAGGAGTCGCCATGGAGATCATCTACGCACGGGATTTTAAAAAGAGTGTACCCGGGCAGGGCCCGCAGCTGGAAAAAATCATCCGCAAGCTGCGCAGGGAACTGGCCGGCAGCGGCATGGGCATCTGGGAGACCGGCCTGGCCAAGCAGTCCCGCAAATTCCACGGCGGCGAAAAGCTGTTCAAGTTCCGGGTGAACCACGGCGACCGCATCATTTTCACCTATACGGACTACATGGAATTGCCCCCGGGTGCGCCCCGGGGAATGGTGCTGCTGGAATACGTGCGCCACGACGATCAGGAGCGGCGCGCCCGGTCTTTGGGACGGGCCGGCGGCCTGGAAGCGACGGCCGGAGACGGCTGCCTGGAACGCAGCTATGAGGCATGGGATCCGGAGAAGGAGTCCTTTCTGGACAGCCTGGAGCCCTACGCCAGCGAAGAAGAATACAAGCAGGATTACCAGACCTACGGAAAGTATCTGGACCTGAACAATACGGTGGCTTACGTCACCAAATGGGAAGAAGAAAGCGACCGGCTTCTGGAGGATGCTCTGCTCAGCGAAGAGCAGTTCCGCCTGGTGCAGGAAAGCGAAGCGGTGCTGCTTTTGGGCGGTGCCGGCAGCGGCAAGACCGTCATCTGCATCCACCGGGCGGCGGCGCTGCAGGAACTCTATCCCCGCACCGGCTACTTCACCTATTCGGAGAAGCTGTGCAGCGATGCACGGCGGCTCCTGAAGGCCATCCTTCCCCGGGAAGAAGGGGAGGAAACCGCCGGGAAACGGGCGGAAGAGATCTGTGTCACCATCGAGGATTACTGCAGCCGTCAGCTTTCCGTCACGGCGGAGAAGCTGGTGAATTTCCAGCGGTTCAGCCGCTGGCTGGAGGGGGCCGACCCTCTGGGAGACCGCTGCCGGACGGTGCTGCCCGGCGGGCTGGAACCCTATAATCTCTGGGCGGAGATCCGGGGGATCCTGAAGGGCTATATGGGAGAAAACTGGTACCGCAGCCGGCCCTTCGCCTTCAACCGGTTTCCGGCACAGGTGAACCGCAGACTGGAGGAAACGGGCCTTGTTGTGTTCCGGCCCGAAAGCCGCACCTACCGGGTGCGCTCCAAGGCGGTGCTGTTCCGGACGGAGAGCCGGGAACGGCTGAAGAAGCACATGGCCCGGGAAGAGGCGGACCTGCGGGAGACCGCAGAGGTGCTGACGGCTCTGGATGCCGTTGTGGACGAACAGAAAGAACTGCGGCTCCACCGGCGGGACCGCCGGCAGGATCTGCTGTCTCTGGAAGACTACCTGAAGCTGGACGAAAGCCGCTCCGTGTTCAATGCCGACGAACGGAAAGCCATCTGGCAGGCGGCGGCCGAGTACCAGGACTGGCTGCAGAAGCGGGATCTCTGGGACGATAACGACCTGGCTCTTGCCATGGCGGAGCGGGCGGAACGGGCCCGGCAAAACGGGGAGACCCTTTTCGACGCCCTGGTGGTGGACGAAGTACAGGACCTGACGGAAGTGCAGGTGCTGATGCTCACCAGGCTGGTGCCGGCCATGGACGACCTGTTCTTCGCGGGGGATGCCAACCAGATCATCAATCCCACCTATTACAGCAACGAGCGGCTGGCCAAGCTGAAATACCTGAAAACGGGCAAGGCGGACCGGTTCATCCGGACGCTGCAGAAGAATTACCGCAGCCAGGCCGCCATCGTGGAACTGGCCAACCGTCTGGGCGAGATCCGCAGAAAGTGCATCGCCAAGGAAGACGAAAAGAGCGAACTTCTGGAGACCGCCGTCACCCACGGCAACCTGCCCTTCCGGCTGGAGCGCAGCCGTGAAAACCTGCGGCAGGCCCTGGAGGTGCTGTCGGAAACCGCCTCTGCGGCCATTCTGGTGGCGGAGGAAGAAGATGCGGCACATCTGCGGAAGCAGTTCCCGGATCTGCGGCTGGATAACCTGTACACCGTCCGGGAGGCCAAGGGCCGTGAATTCGATTACGTGTTCACCTGGAACATCACCGGCAGGTACTGGCAGGCCTGGAGGGACATCCTCTCTCTGCGGGCCCGGAAGAACGCCCTGTACCGGTACTATTTCAATCTGTTTTACGTGTCCATCACCCGGGCGCGGCGCAACCTCTGCGTATACGAGGAACGCAGCGTGTTCGACGGGTATGAGGACTTATATTCCTACTTCAGCAGAATGCCCGTGTTCAATCAGGAGAGCCTGGGCATGACCGGCCGGGAAATGGGCCGGGAGGAATGGCGGCGGGAAGCTGCCCTGCTGGAAGGGGACGGACTCTTTGCCAGAGCGGCTCTGTACTACAGCCATGGCGGCGATGAAAAAAGCGCTGCCCGCTGCAGCGCCAGAAGCCGGTTCGCCGGCGGCGATTTCCGGGAGGCGGTCTACGACCTTCTGGATCTGGAAGAGTACGATCTTGCCGCATCCTGTGCGGCCAAGCTGGCACCGGATGCCTTCGGTGACCTGCAGTACATCACCGGCGTGCTGACGGGCAAAGCCCGCCTGCGGCTGGGAAAAAGTGAAATTTTGCTGCGGTTCCTGCAGAGAAGCCGCAGTGCGGAAACGGCGGCCCGGGTGGATGAGTACCTGGCCCGGGCCCTGGAGGCGGCGGCCGCAAATCTGGAAGCCGCCGCCGGAGCGGTGCCTGCGGCCCTGGATCCGGATGCCGCAGGCACAGGGGCGGGCCAACTGCAGGATCGGCCCGCCCGCCAATCGGAACCCAAGGAGGAAGCATAGGCTATGAGCTACGAACTGAACAACACCATCCGTGCCATCGCCCAGTGCGAACAGGCGGCCCGGGAACTGGGCCGCAGCCTGGATAAATTTGCGGAAAGCGGAGAAAAATTCCGGGAGAGCGCAGACCGCGCCGCCCGGCTGGAAAAAAAGATCAGCGACAGCAACGCCTTCGGCAGATTGCTGGAATCCACCGGTGAGATCCGTCGCATGAGCGACTATTTCGCCAAAAATCTGCCCGATTTCACCGCCGCCATGGAGGCTGCCCGCGGCACCATAGAAGGGTCGCAGAAGGACCTGCAGGAAGGCATGGAGGCCGTCCGGAAGGTGGTGCCCGGCCTGAAGGCCATGGGCCAGGTGGGCCAGGACGTGGATGCCATCCGGAAGAGCCTGGAGGCTCTGAAGGATGCCGATCTTGCCGGCGAAGCCGCCAGCCTGGTACAGGTGCAGAAAGATCTGGAAGAGCAGGTGTTCGCCCAGAAGGGCGTTCTGCAGCAGGCAAAGGACCTGGTGCGGGGGCAGACCGCATCCATGGAACAGGCTGCAAAAGAACTGCAGGAAAGTCTGGAGATCTGCCGCGGTCAGGCAGTGCAGACGGAAAGCCTGATCGCCGCCAATGTGGATGCGCTGCGGAAGGAACTTTCCGCGGTCTGGCTGGAGGGACAGCAGGCATGGGGCAAAACCCTGGATGCCCGGCAGAAGGAAGGGCTGGACCGGCTGGGAAGTCTTCTGACCGGTTCCATGCAGCGGACAGAAACCCTGCTGGAAGAAGGCCTTCGCCTTATGGAAGAAGACCTGCACGAACATATGGAACTGCAGGAAGAACATCTGGCTGCTATGGAAGGCCAGAGAAAACGCATCGAAGAAGAACGGGAGGAACTCTCCCGAAAAGTACAGGAGGGTGCGGCATATCTCTCCAATACGGCGGAAGCCAGTGCTGCCGCTGTGGAGCGCACCGCCGAACAGATGGCCCTGCGGCTGGAAACCCTCATGAAGACCTCCATGGACCGGCTGATCCGTAGCCAGGAAGAGCAGATGGCGGATATCCGCCGCCGCCTGGACCGGCTGGAACGCATGATCACGGAACTGGGCCGTGCGGACCAGATCGAAGAGCATCTGCTGGAAGTGGCCGCTGACCTGGAGGAATCCGAAAAAGAAGGCCGGAAGGAACTGCTGGAAACTCTGCAGGACGCTCTGCAGGAGCTGCCGGAAAAGGTGGCGGCTGCCCTGCCGGCAGCCGCATCCGCCGCCCCTGCCCGGGGCGGCTCGGAAAGCGGAAGCCCGGCATCCGCCGGGCACCCCGGCGGCGCCCCCGCCAAAAGCGCCGCCGCATCCGGCGCGGCCAAGCCCCAACCGGCCGCGCCCAAAGCCCCCGCTCCGCCCAGAGCCTGCACCTACAGCGAGCTTCTGGAAATGACCCCGCCTTTCACCATCCGCAAGGACAACTGGAAAGGGGACTTCTGTTACAAGGTGGAAAAAATCAGCGGCTCCCACATCCGAGGCAAATACTACAAGGACGGCAGACTCTATCCCAAACTGGAGGCCCCCGACGTTCTTGGCACATTCTATATTTTAGACTAAAGGAGGAACACCCCAATGAAAGCAACCGAACGTTTCCTGAAGTATATCACCTATGCCACCGAATCCAGGGAAGAGTCCCCTATGGATCCTTCCACCAAAGAACAGTTCGTTCTGGCCAAGGCTCTGGAAGAAGAAATGAAGGCCATGGGCCTCTCCGATGTGCGCTCCGATGACCGCTGCTACGTCTACGGCGTTCTGCCCGCAACCCCCGGCTACGAAGATAAATACGCCATCGGCTTCATCGCCCATATGGACACCGTAGAAGATTACGGCCAGAAGCCCACCAAGGCCCAGATCATCGAACACTACGACGGCAGCGACATTCCTCTGGGTACCTCCGGCAAGGTGCTGAGCATGACCAACTTCCCCAAGCTGGCAGAATTGAAGGGCAAGACCCTGATCACCACCGACGGCACCACGCCTCTGGGCGCAGACGATAAGGCCGGCATCGCCGAGATCCTCACCGCCGTGGAAAAACTCATGACCGAAAACATCCCCCACGGCAAGGTCTGCATCGGCTTCACCCCCGACGAAGAGATCGGCCGCGGCGCGCTGGGCTTCGACGTTCCCGGCTTCGGCGCAGACTTCGGCTACACCGTGGACAGCGGCACCGTCGGCTCTCTGGAATACGAGAATTTCAACGCTTCCAAGGCCGTGTTCACCTGCACCGGCTTCAGCGTCCATCCCGGTTCCTCCAAGAACACCATGATCAACGCCATCCTGGTGGCCCACGAGATCATCGCCTCTCTCCCCGCCTACGAAACTCCCACCCATACCGAGCAGTATGAAGGCTTTTTCCACGTCACCGGCATCAAGGGCGACGTGAACAGTGCCCGCATCGATATGATCGTCCGCGACCACGATGCCAACATGTTCGAAAGCCGCCAGCGCCTGCTGCGTCACATCGAAAAGAATCTGAACGAAAAGTACGGTGAAGGCACCGTAGTGCTGGAGCTTCACGACCAGTACCGCAACATGGAAGAAGTGGTCCGTCCCCATATGCACCTGATCGAAAACGCCAAGGAAGCCATGCGCGCTCTGGGCGTAGAACCCATCATCAAGCCCATCCGCGGCGGTACCGACGGTGCCACCCTCAGCTACATGGGCCTGCCCTGCCCCAATATGTGTGCCGGCGGCCATGCCGCCCACGGCCCCTTTGAACACGTGGCAGCGGAAGATATGGAACTGATCTCCGATATCATCGTGAACATTGTGAAGCGCTACGCAGAACAGGAGAAATAGTGAAGACAGAACGTGATTTCAAGCGCATGCTGGAATACTGCGCCGGTCTTGCGGCGCATAACGAACGGCCCTGGTTCCACGAAAACCACAAGTGGTACGAAGGAGCCAAGGCCGACTATCTGGCCCTTCTGGAACATCTGCAGCCCGTCATCGCCAATGCGGATCCGGATCTGGTCAGGGATATTCTGCTCATGCAGCCCAAGGACTGGATGTACCGCATTGCCCGGGATATGCGCTATTACAAGAACCGGCCTCCCTATGAGCCTTCCTTCCGGGCCTACATCTCCCGGGACCGCAAGAGCTGGTTGCCCATCGGCTATTTTCTGCGGATCGCTCCCGGAGCCAGCTGCTACGGCACCGGCATCTGGACCTGGAACAACGCCATGGCAAACCCGGTCCGCGACTGCATCCAGGAGCACTGGCAGGAGTTCGAAGAGATCGTGGAAGTAAACGATCTTGTGATCACCGGCGATCAGGTGAAAACCATGCCCCACGGCTACAGCGAGAACCATCCCGCGGCCGAATGGGTGAAATTCAAGACCTGGAACGTCATCGAGGAGATCCCCGACGAAGCCCTGACGGACTTTGACGGCTTTGCAAAGCTGATCGAAGAAAAAACGCTCCGCATGGAACCCATGAGAAAGTTCCTGCTGAGAGCTTCGGAATATGTATAGAGTTTAGAGAAGAAAAAGGGGAAAATAAACGGGCTTTTCTTGTGCAGCGGCCTTCCTTTATGCTAAAATAGTAATGTTAAGTTTGAAAAAGAGAGAGCAGAGCCCTCTGACTGTTGAGAGGAGAACAACAAGCCTTATGTCCAAGAAAAAATTGATCGTGATTTCCCATGACGCCATGGTGGGAGAAGATCTGGAAACTCTGCAGTATCTTCCCACGTTCCGGGAGCTTTTGAACGGTGCTGCCCGGGTCAAAGCCATGCGTTCCGTTTATCCCAGCCTGACCTATCCCGTTCACGCCAGCCTGTCCACCGGCTGCCGTGTCGGCAAACACGGCATTCTCAACAACGAGATCGAATGTCTGGGTGCCGGCCCCTTCACTGTGCCCTGGCACTGGTTTGCAGACGATATCCAGGTCCCCACCGTGTTCCAGCAGGCCAAGAAGGCCGGTCTCACCACCGCTTCCGTGTTCTGGCCCGTCACCGGCAATGACCCCGGCATCGATTACCTGGTAGCCGAATACTGGACCCAGGGCCCCGATGACAATCTCTACGATGCCTTCCGCCGCGCCGGTTCCTCCGACGAAATGTTCGAGAAGGTGCTGAACAAACGCATCCCCGAGATGGAAGGCCACGAAAAAACCTTCCCCTGGTGCGAAGATTTCATCTGCAACTGCGCCTGCGATATCATCAGGGAATTCCAGCCCGATATTCTGTACGTGCATTTCGGCATGATCGACGGTCTCCGTCACCTGTACGGTCTGTTCTCCAGAACCCTGACCGCCATGCTGCCCGAAACCGATAAATACACCGGCAAGATCATGGATGCCTGCAAACAGGCCGGCGTCTTTGACGATACCAACTTCGTGATCCTCAGCGACCACGGCCACCTGAACATCAACCGGGTGCTGAATTTCAACGCCCTGCTGAAGGATGCGGGCTTCATCCGCACCGATGAAAACGACGACATCGTGGACTGGGATGCCATCATGCATTCCTGCGGTCTCTCCGGCCAGATCTACGTGAAGGATCCCTCCGACGAAGTCCTGCTCAAGAAAGTGTACGACCATCTCTGCTTCCTGCGGGATGAAGGCATCTACGGCATCAGCCGGGTCTTCACCGCAGAAGAGATCAAAGACCTGGAAGGCCTCTACGGCAATTTCAGTTTTATGGTGGAAAGCGACGGCTATACCACCTTTGGCAAGAGCGATTGGCACAGACCGCTGGTCCGTCCCCTCTCCGGCGACGACTGGCGTACCGGCCAGTCTACCCACGGCCATTACCCCGACAAGGGTCCCCAGCCCACAGTGATCGCAAAAGGTCCCGACTTCCAGCCTGGTGCATGGATCCCGAGCGCATCCGTTATCGATATCGCCCCCACTGTGGGCAAGCTCTTCGGCTTTGAAATGCCCGATGCAGAAGGAAGAGCACTGGAGGAACTGTTGAAATGAGCAAGCAGAAAGTCATTCTGATCTCCTTCGACGCCATGACGCGCGAGGATATCAATAAAACCCTGAAGAACTATCCCAATTTCCGCTGGGTCATGGAAAGCGGTGCCCGCATCGAAACCATGCGCTCCGTGTATCCCACCATCACCTATCCCGTTCACGCCAGCATCCTGACCGGCTGCACCGTGGGCCGCCACGGCGTGCTCTGCAACGAAAAGTTCAGCCCCGGAAAGCCCAGCCCTAACCCCTGGAACTGGTTCTCTTCTTCCCTGAAGGTTCCCGATATTTTCCAGAGAGCCAAGGAAGCCGGTCTCACCACCGCCTCCATTTTCTGGCCCGTCACCGGCGGCAACGAAAACATCGACTACCTGATCGCCGAATACTGGTCCAAGCAGGAAGGCAAGATCAAGTATTTCACCGCTGACGGTTTTGTGGACAGCGGCACCAGCCCCCAGATGATGGAAGACGTGGTTTACCCCAATATGCATCATCTGGAACAGGAATCCGGCCGCGCCAGAGTGGGCGATTTCATCGCAGCCACCAGCGGCGAAGTGATCCGCCGCTACCAGCCCGACCTGCTGCTGCTGCACGTGGGCTTCATCGATTACGCCCGCCATTCCTTCGGCATGTTCTCTCAGGAACTGACGGAACGCCTCCACTGGGCCGACGAATACCTGGGCGAAGTGATCCAGGCCACCAAGGATGCCGGTGTCTTCGAAGATACCAATTTCATCATCCTCAGCGACCACGGCCAGATCAACATCAACCGCGCCTTCAACCTGAACTCCCTGCTGCGGGAGGAAGGGTTCATCAAGGTGGACGAAACCGGCAAGATGCTCAGCTGGGATGCCATCATCCAGTCCGAGGCCCACTCCTGCCACCTGTATCTGAAGGATCCCGCAGACGAAGACCTGAAGCAGAGAGTCTACGACCTTCTGTGCCGCATCCAGGAATGGCCCGATACCCCCATCAGCCGCATCTACACCGCCGAGGAAGCCCGGGAAGAAGAAGGCCTCTACGGCGATTTCTCCTTCGTTCTGGAAGGGGATGGCCGCACTTCCTTCGGCAACAACTGGACCGGCCCCGTTTTCATGACTCCCGACCTGACCGACTACAAGCTGGGCAAGGCCACTCACGGCTATCATCCCGACAGAGGGCCCCAGCCTCCCTTCCAGGCCGCAGGCCCCGCCTTCAAGCAGGGCGTGCATCTGGGCAGACGCCGCCTCATCGATGTAGCTCCCACCATCGGCAAGATCCTGGGCTTCGACATGGGCGACGTGGACGGCAAGGTCATCGAAGAAATTCTGAAGTAAGAGCCGCCCCCGCGGCAGCTTTGTGAGGGGCGCGCCTCCGGCGCGCCGGTATTTGGAGGAACAACACAACATGGATCACATTCGCGAAAGAGCGGCCGCTTACCAGGCCGACATGGTGGAATTCCGCAGAGACCTGCACCGCCACCCCGAACTTTCCCTGCAGGAAAAGCGCACCACCGACCGCATTGCGGAAGAATTGGACAAATTG
The DNA here is from genome assembly GCA_015058215.1 of Clostridiales bacterium. Lineage (GTDB taxonomy): Bacteria > Bacillota > Clostridia > Peptostreptococcales > Anaerovoracaceae > SIG262. The sequence goes on along the minus strand of SVCU01000001.1, from coordinate 121,891 downwards.
GGCATCGCCTATAAGCGATTTGAACCCACCGGTCTTATGGCCGACATCGTAGGCGGTGTTCCTGCAAAGAAAGCCGACGGCACTGTGCCCTGCGTAGCCCTTCGTGCCGATATCGACGCTCTCCCCATGACGGAACAGAGCGGCGTGGAATTCGCTTCCGAAACTCCCGGCGTCATGCACTCCTGCGGTCACGACACCCATGCGGCCATGCTGCTGGGTGCGGTCAAGGTGATCAACGACATCAAAGAGCAGATGGCCGGTAAGGTCCGGTTCATTTTCCAGCCTGCGGAAGAAAACGCAGAAGGTGCCCGCCTGGCCATCGCCCAGGGCTGCCTGGAAGGCGTGGACCGCATTTACGGCATCCACATCGCCGGCGGTGAGCCTGCCGGCAAGGTCATCCCCCAGAAAGGAACCACCGCAGCGGCAGCCGATATGTTCCGCGTGGTGATCAAGGGCAAGGCCGCCCACGGCGCAGCTCCCCAGTTCGGCGTGGATGCCACCGTCTGTGCCGCAGCCGTGATCCTGGAGCTGCAGACCCTGGTCAGCCGCGAACTTTCCCCCTTTGATGCGGTGGTGGTCACCGTGGGCCAGGTCCACAGCGGCACCCGGTTCAACATCATCTCCGGGGAAGCCGTTCTGGAAGGCACCTGCCGCACCCTTTCCCGTGCGGTGAAGAACAAGCTGCCCGATCTGTTCTGCCGCAAGGTGGAAGGCATCGCCTCCGCCTACGGCTGCGAAGTGGAGATCGACTACAAATCCATCACCGATACCCTGGTCAACGATCCGGAAGGCATGGAGATCGCCGCTGCTGCCGGCCGCAAGATCACCGGCTCCGACGACATCGTGCCCCAGGTGGTACTGTCCATGGGTTCCGAGGACTTCTCCGAATACACCGCAGTGATCCCCGGCGCCTTCAGCAAGCTGGGCGGCGGCGGTGAATATGCCGTGCATTCCGATAAATTCGTCGTTGACGAAAGCTGCTTCCAGGTGGGTGCGGCCCTGCACGTACAGACCGCTCTGGATACCCTGGCGCTGCTGGTAAAATAGGGCAGACGTCTAAAAGGCAGATAAAATAAAGCAGACGCCGAAAAAGGGAAACCGCCCCCGGTTTCCGCAAATAAAGAGCGAAGGCCGGAGGCGGCCCGAAGAAAACAAGCGATGAAAAAGCCCCCGCAAGGATGCGGGGGCTTTTTGCATGAAACAAGATCGCACAACAGAATGCGCAGATCGGAACAGCTTACAGAGAAAACGGTTTGCCGTACAAGGGGTTGCCGTCGTCATCCATGGGGACGAATGTTCCCTCAAGCAGGAAGCGATGGAAGGTTTTTTCTTCGCCGGAATCGGCAAGACCGATCCGGTCATCTTCCAGGGAAACGACAATGCGGCAGGAACCGTCCTCGCGGAGTTCGATGGATTCCGTCCGGAATTCGCGGCCGTCCATATAGGGCTCCAGGGCGGCGTAGGTGAGGAACCCTTTCAATTTCAGTTCTTGCTTGTAAATAGTGTTTGCTTTCATGAGGCCCTCCTTTTTTGTCGGATTCGATTTTCACTTATATTATCCAACGGCAATCGACGGCATTCAAGTATTTTCCTTCGACATTTTTCTACAAAATACCGCAAAATTCGACACGTGTCAATCCTTATAAGGACTAAACGCTTTTATATTCCGTTGCTTTGTGCATCGGTCCCCGTGGTTTTATCATAGAACCAGGAAACCTTTTACGACTTATTTCAGTTGGCAAGGAAAGGATCGATGCATGAAAGATTTGCAGCAGAAAATTGGAGATCGCTTGCGCCAGCTGCGGTTGGAGCAGGAATACAGCCTGGAGGAACTGGCATACCGTGCAGAACTGAATACAGCGCATTTAAGCAAGATCGAGCGCGGCGAGCTGAACTTCACGCTGGCCACTCTGGAAAAAGTGGTGACTGCACTGGACACTTCGTTTACGGAGGTGTTCACGTTTGAACCGAAGGAGGAGGTGCCGGAGCCCTATCTTTTGAAAACGGCAGCCTGTATGAAAGATCTGACCCTGAAGGAACGGGAGCATGTGTACCGCACCGCCCGCATACTGGCACAAAAGAAGCAGATAAAAAAGGACTTATAAGGACTGATTTAAATACAACTCTTGTGGCTTTGTGCATCGAATGCGAAACGATTATAGTACTTATAAGGAGTTTGCATTGACGGAAAGGAGGCTTTGGATATGGATCAACTGCTGCAACTGCAGAAAGATTTGGGTGCCAGGATCCGAAGCTACCGCAAGGCCAAACTGTACAACATCGAGGATCTGGCTCATCTTGCAGACCTGAATCCGGCGCACTTGGGCAAGATCGAACGGGGTGAACGCAATCTGACACTGGGAACTCTGCTGAAGATCGCAAACGCACTGGATGTTTCCCTCTCCGAGCTGCTGGATCTGGAACGTCCTGTCGAAAAGGAAGAAGAGCCCATCATCTCCAAAACCGTCGCCTGTCTGCGGGAGCTGACTCTCGGCGAGCAGGAGCACATCTACAAGACGGCAAGACTGTTTTCCCGGAATAAGTAAGAAAAACGGCGTGACTTCGGTCACGCCGTTTCTGTTTCCGGGAACGACATACTGCGGTTTCGGTATGGATCCTGCACGCGGTTCTTTGCCGGGACGGGTCCTGTTTACGCCTGCTTTTTTGTCGGCGCGGGCAGCTGCGACAGGATGATGCCGGCAAACAGAAGGGCGGCACCGCCGATCTCCCGTGCGCTCATGGTTTCCTGCAGTACGATGGCACCGCAGACGGCGGCGAATACGGATTCCAGGCTCAGGATCAGGGAAGCCACCGTGGGGTTCGTGTTCTTCTGCCCCAGAAGCTGCAGGGTGAAGCCCACAACGGAGGACAGGATGGCGGTGTAGAGCAGGGGAATGATGCTGGCCCAGATATCGGTCAGGGAAGGCTCCTCGAAGAGGAACATGGCGATGATGCTGAACAGTCCGCAGACCGCGAACTGCAGCTGAGACAGCCGCACGCCGTCGCAGCCCTTCTTCATGAAGAATTCGGCGGCCAGGATGTGACCGGCCCAGAACAGGGAACCCAGCAGGATCACCAGGTCGCCCCCTTCGATGGTGAAGGTGCCGGTGACGCAGAGGAAATAGAGGCCGGCGACACCCAGAAGAACGCCGGCCCAGCCCAGAAGACCCGGCTTCTGCCGGAAGACCAGCAGGGCGAAGATGGGGACCAGCACCACGTAGAGGGCGGTGAGGAACCCGGCTTTCCCGGCGGAGGTGAAGGCGAGACCCATCTGCTGGGTCACGGTGCCCACGAACATGAAGGTACCGCAGAACAGGCCGCCCAGCAGCAGATCCTTCCGCTGCTGTTTCCGGTGAGATTCCTCCGCGCCGTCAAAGGTGCGAAGGTCAAAGGGGGAAATGCCGGCGGTGGGCACATGGGCACCATCCGCAGCCTGCGCCAGAAGACGTTTCCGCTTGGCGGCCTGGGTCACCATCACCACGGGGATCATGGCGATGACGCTGATGGGATAGCGGATGCCGCAGAAGGAGAGGGCGCCCAGATGGTCGCTGCCCATGCTTTGGGCCACGAAAGAAGACCCCCAGATGAAGGCGGTCAGAAGAAGCATTAAGTTGGAGAGCAAACGTTTTTTATTCATGACATACTTGTGTCCTTTCCACAAAATCATTAAATAAGATTGACCTGGGCTTGTCAAGATGGTAAATTAAAAGGTACGGACACATTTGTTATCAATGGAAAATCGAGCATTTCGGATGCACAAGAAAGGGAATTGTACAGATGAAAGAAGCAAGAGAAAACAGACGAAAAAAGAACGTTCCCACATTGCCTACCCGGTTCTGCGAGGAAAATTTTTATGTAGAAAATATGCGCGAGATGGTGCAGACCAGCGCCCGGATCTACAGCGACCGCAATGCCTTCCTGGTAAAGGAACGACCCGGCGGCCCCTACTGCGGCATCAGCTATCCCCGCGCCCTCACCGATATGGAAGGCCTTGCCACCTCTCTGCTGGATCTGGGCCTGAAGGATGAAAAGATCGCCATCATCGGTGAAAGCCGTTACGAATGGACCCTGTCCTTTCTGGCCATCGAAAGCGGCATCGGCGTTGCGGTCCCCCTGGACAGAGAACTGCCTCCCGTTGAAATCGCCAACCTGCTGGAACGGGCGGAAGCTGCGGCCATCATCTTCTCCGGCAAGACCGGAAAGCGCCTGACGGATGCCCTGAGTCAGATGGATGAGAGCAAGAAGCCCAAGTTCTGCATCAACATGGACCTGGCGGAGAACACCGACGATCAGCTGTCCTTCAAGGTGCTGGTGCAGCGGGGCAGAGCCAAGGTGAAGGCCGGCGACATCCGCTGCCGGGAACTGCCCATCGACCCGGAAGCCATGGGCGTGCTGCTGTTCACCTCCGGCACCACCGGCTACGCCAAGGGCGTTATGCTGTCCCAGAAGGCCATTCTGGCCAACGTGATGAACATGCAGAAGGTGGTGCACATCGAACGGCTGACCACCCTCTCCGTGCTGCCCATCCACCATACATACGAACTGACCTGCGATCAGCTGGCCGTGCTTTACGGCGGCAACACCGTGGCTTACTGTGAAGGCCTGAAGCACATCGTCAAGAATCTGGGCGAAGCCAAGGCCAACGTGATGCTGGGCGTGCCCCTGCTGTTTGAATCCATCCACAAAAAGATCTGGAAGTCTGCGGAAAAGAGCGGCAAGGCCAAGACCATGCGCCGGGCCGTACAGCTTTCCAAGGCGGTGGGCGGCGGCAAGACCAAGGCCGCAGCCAAGGTCTTCAAGGCGGTCCACGAAGCGGTGGGCGGCCAGATGAAGCTCCTGATCGCCGGCGCAGCAGCCATCGACCCCAATGTGGTGGAGGATTTCTGCGCCATGGGCATCCCCATGATCCAGGGCTACGGCATGACGGAATGCTGCCCCATCATCGCCCTGAATCCCCCCGAAAGACCCAAAGCCAGCGCCGCGGGTATGCCCCTGCCCGGCACCGAGATCCGCATCGAGGATCCCGATGAAAGCGGCATCGGTGAAATCGTAGCCAAGAGCCCCTCCGTCATGCTGGGCTACTACAAGGATCCGGAAGAGACCGCCAAGGTCCTGAAGGACGGCTGGCTTTACACCGGCGATTACGGCTATCTGGACAGCGAAGGCTTCGTCCACATCACCGGCCGGAAAAAGAACGTGATCGTTACCAAAAACGGTAAAAATATCTTCCCCGAAGAGGTGGAGTTCTACCTCATGAAGGAAGAATGCATCAAGGAAGTTGTGGTCTACGGCAAGGAAGAAGAAGAGACCGGCGAAACCATCGTCATGGCCGCCATCTTCCCCAATCGTGATCTTCTGCAGAACCAGTTCCGCGCAGAAACGGAAGAGGACATCCGCAAACTGGTGAAGGAAGCTGTGGACAGAGCCAACGACCAGATGCCTTTGTACAAGAGAGTCAAGCGTTTCGATCTCAGGGACACCGAGTTTGAAAAAACCACTACGAAGAAGATCAAGCGTTTTACGGCACTGGAACAAAAATAGAAAGGGAGAACCAATTATGAACCACGTCGAGTACGAAAAAATCAAAGCTGCGGAATGGCAGCAGGCACTGGACACCATTGCCGCCATTAATGCCAGCACCGATCCTCTGGTCCGCTACAAGACCAGCCGTCCCGTCATTGACATCAAGCACATGTGGGAAACCAGCGCAGAAAAGTATGCAGACAGCGTTGCGTTCCACGTAAAGGATGCCTCCGACCAGCCCTACCGCACCATCACCTACAAAGAAGCCAAGGCTGATTCCGACGCACTGGGCACCGCCCTGCTCTGCGAACCCGGTCTGGACCTGAAGGGCAAGCACATCGGTATCATGGGCGAAAACAGCTACCAGTGGGAAATGACCTATATGGCCGTCATCGGCGGCGTAGGCGTTGTAGTTCCCGTAGACAAGGAACTGGGCGAAGAAGAACTGACCTACGTTCTGAAGGCCGGTAAGGTGGAAGCCCTGTTCGTTTCCAAGCGTTACCTGAAGAAGATGATGAACATCATGGCCGGCGGCGAAACTTCCCTGCGCCTCCTGATCTGCATGAACGCAGAAGAAGTGCCCGAAGGCATCCTGACCTGGAAGGGCCTCATCGAAAAGGGTAAGGCTTACCTGGCAGAAGGCCGCACCGAGTTCGTGGACGCTGTGGTGGAAAGAGACACCATGAGCGTGCTGCTGTTCACCTCCGGCACCACCGGCCTGGCCAAGGGCGTAATGATCTCCCACGGCAACCTGGTCACCAACCTGATGGTATCCCCCACCCTGATGAACGTGCAGGAAGACGATATCTTCTTCTCCGTACTGCCCGTTCACCACACCTATGAATGCACCTGCGGCTTCCTGATGCCCCTGTACAAGGGCGCATCCATCGCCATCTGCGAAGGCCTGAAGTACATCGTCAAGAACCTGGGCGAAGTGAAGCCCACCCTGTTCCTGGGCGTACCCCTTCTGTTTGAAACCCTGTACAAGAGAATCTGGGGCACTGCCAAGAAGACCGGCAAGGACGGCCTCATGCGCACCGTGCTGAAGGTGAACAAGGTCACCAAGAAGATCGGTCTCGATCTGGTACCCAAGCTCCTGAAGTCCGTCACCGATGTCTTCGGCGGCAGAATGCGCGTTATGATCTGCGGCGGCGCTGCCATCGACCCTGCCATCCTGAACTTCCTGGGCGACCTGGGCTTCATCGCTCTCCAGGGCTACGGCCTCACCGAATGTGCACCTCTGGCCACCCTGAACCCCGATATCGATCCCATCCCCACCTCCTGCGGCCATGTGATGCCCACCATGGAATACAAGATCGACCATGCTGACCCCGAAACCGGCATCGGCGAGATCTGCGTCAAGGGCGGCAACGTGATGCTGGGTTACTACGAAAACCCCGAAGCCACCGCTGAAGTGCTGAAGGACGGCTTCTACCACACCGGCGACCTGGGTTATATGGATGACAAGGGCTTCATCTACATCACCGGCCGCAAGAAGAACGTCATCATCACCAAGAACGGCAAGAACGTATTCCCCGAAGAACTGGAATATCTGCTGAGCCTGATCCCCTATGTGGATGAATCCCTGGTCTACGAAGGCGAAGCCAGCAGCGGCGAAGACACCACCATCGTGGCTGTTATCCGCATCAACGAAGAAGCGGTGGCCGAAGTTCTGGGCGAAGACCCCGTGGACGAACAGATCAAGGCACTGCTGTGGAAGGAAATCGACAAGACCAACGAAGGCCTTCCCATGTACAAGAAGATCAAGAAGATCGGTGTCCGCCATGCGGAATTCGAAAAGACTTCCTCCAAGAAGATCCGCAGAAACGTTCTGGCAAACAGAGATTGCGTCTAAAAAATACGTGAAAAACCGGGAAGGGCGGCCGAAAGGCCGCCCTTTTTCTTGACGCACAGAAAAAAAAGGCATATAATAGTAAGATCATAATACTGGGACGCTGTGTCCCCACGGAGGAAACAATGAAAAGACTCTTCACATCCGAATCCGTAACAGAAGGCCATCCCGATAAGGTTTGCGACCAGATCTCCGATGCCATCGTAGATGCCATCCTGGAACAGGACCCCATGGGCCGCGTTGCAGCGGAATCCTTTGCGACCACCAATTTCGCAGCTGTTATGGGCGAGATCACAGCCAATGCAGAGGTGGATTTTGAATCCATCGCCCGCGAAGTCATCTGTGATATCGGTTATGATAAAGACGAATACGAATTCAACGGCAACACCTGTGAGGTGCAGGTCCGTGTCCATAAGCAGTCTGTGGATATCGCCGGCGGCGTAGACAACGCCCTGGAAAACAGAGGCGAAGACGGCGGCAAGGATCCTCTGGACGATCTGGGTGCCGGCGACCAGGGCATCATGTTCGGTTACGCCTGCAGCGAAACCGAAGAAAAAATGCCCCTGGCCATCTCCCTGGCCCAGAAGCTGGCCCAGAAGCTGACCGAAGTGCGAAAGAACGGTACCCTGACCTATCTGCGCCCCGACGGCAAGACACAGGTCACCGTGGAATATAACGAAGAAAACAAGCCCGTCCGCATCGATACCGTGCTGATCTCCACCCAGCACGATCCCATGGACAAAACCGCAAAAGAAGACATGGAAGAGGATCTGATCCGCGAAGTCATCCTGCCCGTGGTCCCCAGAGACCTGCTGGATGCCGACACCAATTTCCTGATCAACCCCTCCGGCAATTTCGTCATCGGCGGCCCTGCCGGCGATACCGGCCTCACCGGCCGCAAGATCATCGTAGATACCTACGGTGGTGCAGCAGCCCACGGCGGCGGTGCCTTCTCCGGCAAAGACCCCACAAAGGTGGACCGTTCCGCAACGTATGCCGCCCGTTATGCCGCAAAGAACCTGGTGGCTGCCGGCCTGGCAGACCGCTGCGAGATCCAGCTGGCCTATGCCATCGGCAAGGCAAGACCCGTATCCATCCGCGTCAACAGCTTCGGCACCGGCACCATGGCAGACGATGCGCTGGCCGCTCTGGTGGAAAAGTGCTTCGACTTCCGCCCCGCAGCCATCATTTCCAATTTGCAGCTGAGAAGACCCATCTATCGCCAGGTGGCAGCCTACGGCCACTTCGGCCGTCCCGAACTGGATCTGCCCTGGGAAAGACTGGATAAAGTAGAATTGCTCAAGAAAGAGGCGAACCTGTAATGATCAAAGTAGTAAAATTCGGCGGCAGCTCCGTTGCTGACGCCATTCAGCTGGCCAAAGTAAAGGCCATTATCGATGAAGACCCCGCAAGACGTTACGTGGTGGTCTCCGCTCCCGGCAAGCGTTTCAGTGCCGACAACAAAATCACCGACCTTCTGTACCTCTGCAAGGCCCACATGGACCACAACATCGGCTACAGCCAGGTGCTGCAGGTGATCGGTGACCGCTACAAGGCCATCGAACTGAACCTGGGCGTAAATGTGAACATGGATGCCGAACTGCAGAAGATCGACGAAGATCTGCGAAACGGCGCTTCCAGCGATTACATGGCTTCCCGCGGCGAATACCTGATGGCCAAGCTGACCGCAGCCTATCTGGGTTACGACTTCATCGACACCGCCGGTCTGGTGGTCTTCGATAAGAAGGGCCGTTTCCTGGACGAAGAAACCAACGAAAACCTGAAGAACGCCCTGGACGGCCACGAAAGAGCCGTTCTGCCCGGCTTCTACGGCTCCCTGCCCGACGGCAAGATCAAAACCTTCAGCCGCGGCGGTTCCGACATCACCGGTTCTCTGGTGGCCCGTGCCGTGGGTGCCGATATGTACGAAAACTGGACCGACGTTTCCGGCTTCCTGATGGCGGACCCCCGCATCGTGGAAAGCCCCAAGCCCATCGAAAAGGTCACCTACATGGAACTGCGGGAACTGTCCTACATGGGCGCATCCGTGCTGCACGAAGATGCGGTGTTCCCCGTCCGTGAGAACAACATCCCCATCAACATCCGCAACACCAACGAGCCGGAAAACCCCGGCACCGTGATCATGGCCGATGTTCCCGATGAAAGCGGCGACATCATTACCGGCATCGCCGGCCGCAAGGACTTCGTTTCCTTCGGTATTTTCAAGAACATGATGTCCAGCGAAGTCGGCTTCATCCGCCGCGTTCTCAGCATTTTTGAAAGCTACGATGTGCCCATCGAGCACATCCCCAGCGGCGTGGACACCATCTCCATCGTGGTTCCTCTGGATAAGGTCGAAGACCATATTCAGGATATCATCGAAGAAATCGAACGGAAGCTGCGCGTCCATGTGGTCCTGCAGGAAGGCATCGCTGTGATCGCCACCGTAGGCCGCGGTATGAGCAGCCGTCCCGGCGTTTCCGGCAAGCTGTTCAATGCACTGGCCGAAGCCAACATCAACATCAAGATGATCGACCAGGGTTCCAGCGAAATGAACATCATCGTCGGCGTAGACAACGACGATTTCGCAGACGCCATCCGCGCCATTTACAACGCCTTCGTCACCAACGAAAACTAACATCGCATCCGTCTGCGCCCCAGGGCAATCCCCCGGGGTGCAGTCATGTAAAGGAGAAAGGGAATCAATATGGGATTGTTTGAAAAGATTTTCGGAGATGCCAACGATAAGATCGTAAAAAAAGCTTCCAAAACCGCCGATGAGATCCTGGCGCTGGAAAGCAAAATGGCAGCCCTCTCCGATGAAGAACTGAGAGGAAAGACCGCAGAATTCCGCAGCAGACTGGCCGCCGGGGAAACCCTGGACGATCTGCTGGTGGAAGCCTTTGCCGTCTGCCGGGAAGGCGCCTGGCGCTCCCTGGGCATGAAGCACTTCAAGGTGCAGCTGATCGGCGGCATCGTGCTCCACAACGGCGATATCGCTGAAATGAAGACCGGTGAAGGCAAAACGCTGGTCGCCACCCTGCCCGTCTACCTGAACGCTCTTGAGGGGAAGGGCGTCCACGTGGTCACGGTCAACGACTATCTGGCCAAGCGCGATATGGAATGGATGGGCAAGCTCTACAGCTTCCTGGGCCTCACCGTGGGCTGCGTCATTCACGAAGTCACCGGCGAAGCCAGAAAGCAGGCTTACCTGGCCGATATCACCTACGGCACCAACAACGAATTCGGCTTCGACTACCTGCGTGACAACATGGCCACCTATCAGGAAGAACTGATCCAGCGGCCTCTGAATTACGCCATCGTGGACGAAGTGGACAGCATCCTCATCGACGAAGCCCGTACGCCTCTCATCATCAGCGGCATCGGTGCCAAGTCCACCGCCATGTACGATCTGGCAAACCGCTTCGTGCAGGGCCTGAAGCTGGACGAAGACTTCACCATGGACGAAAAGGACCGTACCATCTCCCTGACGGAAGAAGGGATCGCCCGCATCGAAGCCCATTTCCACATTGAAAACTTCTCCGACCCGGAGAACATGGAACTGAACCATCATATCCTGTCCGCCCTGCGGGCTCACAATCTGATGAAACGGGATGTAGACTATATCATCAAGGATGGTCAGATCGTCATCGTCGATCAGTTCACCGGCCGTCTCATGTTCGGCCGCCGCTACAGCGAAGGTCTCCACCAGGCCATCGAAGCGAAAGAACATCTGAAGGTGCGGGAAGAATCCAAAACGCTGGCCACCATCACGCTGCAGAACTACTTCCGTATGTACAATAAGCTGGCCGGCATGACCGGTACCGCCAAGACGGAAGAAGACGAATTCCGTGACATCTACAACATGGAAGTTGTGGTGATCCCCACCAACAAGCCCATCGCCAGAGAAGACCTGGACGACGGCGTGTACGGCACCGAAAAGGGCAAGTACAGAGCCATCGCAGACGATGTGGCCGCTCACCACGCCACCGGTCAGCCCGTGCTGGTGGGCACCATCTCCATCGAGCGCTCCGAGCTGCTCAGCGACCTGCTGAAGAAGCGGGGCATCCCCCACAACGTGCTGAACGCCAAGCAGCACGAACGGGAAGCTGAAATCGTCGCAGAAGCCGGCCGCAAGGGCGCCGTTACCATCGCCACCAACATGGCAGGCCGTGGTACGGACATCATCCTGGGCGGCAATCCGGAATTCTCCGCCAAGCGGGAAATGCGCCGCCAGGGCTACGAGGATTCGGCCATCCAGTTTGCCACCAGCTTCACTCCCTCTGAGGATCCCGAACTTCTGGCCGCCCGGGAAGCGTTCCGGGGCTATCTGACCAAGTTCAAGGCGGAAATGGCCGGCGAGCAGGAAGAAGTGCGCCGCCTGGGCGGTCTGCACATCATCGGCAGCGAACGCCACGAATCCCGTCGTATCGATAACCAGCTGCGCGGCCGTGCCGGCCGTCAGGGCGACCCCGGCTCCACCCAGTTCTTCATTTCGCTGGAAGACGATCTGATGCGCCTCTTCGGCGGCGACCGGATGCAGGGCCTCATCGGCCGTCTGGGGGTTGCGGAAAACGAGCCCATCCAGGCCGGTATGCTGAGCAAGACCATCGAAACCGCCCAGAAGCGGGTGGAAGGCCGCAACTTCGGCATCCGGAAATCCGTGCTTCGCTACGACGATGTAATGAACAAGCAGAGAACCATCATCTACGGCGAACGCCGCAGAGTGCTGGACGGCGAAAACCTGAGAGACCACATTCTCTCCATGGCGGAAGAGATCGTGCAGGAAGCGGTGGACAGCGCCACCGCAGGCTCCAAGTACGCGGAGGAATGGGATTTCGAACGCCTTACCTCCGCCGTGCGGAAGGCCTACATGGGATTCCCCGGCTACAGCTACAGCGCCGATGCGCTGCAGGAACTGACTCCCGAACAGCTGCGGGATGACACCATGGCCGCTCTGGAACAGGCTTATTCCGCCAAGGAAGCGGAAGTAGGCGAAGCCAATATGCGCGAACTGGAACGCATGGTCATGCTGAAGGTGGTAGATAACAAGTGGATGGACCACATCGATGCCATGCACCAGCTGAAGAAGGGCATCGGCCTGCGGGCCATGGGCGGCGTCGATCCCGCCGTGGCCTACGCACAGGAAGGCTTTGAAATGTTCGATCTGATGATCCACTCCATCAAAGACGAAACCGTGCACTTCTGCTTCAACGTTTCCATCCGCACCAACAGCCAGCGCCACTCCGTCATCACCATCGGTGCCGCCCAGAAGGCGGAAGCCGGCGGCATGGCAGCCGCTGCAGCAAACGGCCCTGCCGCCGCACCGGTGCAGACTCTGCAGCAGGCCCAGGGTGCTCTGCCCAATGTGCCTCAGGAAGTGAAGCGGCCCGTGCAGACTCCCGTCCGCAAGGAAAAGACCCCCGGCCGCAACGATCCCTGCCCCTGCGGCAGCGGCAAGAAGTACAAGAACTGCTGCGGCAAAGTGCAGAACGAAGAATAGTATCCCGTATAACCAGGAGGAACTTCGATGATCGAACTGGATCAGATCAAATACGAATTATCGGATGTGGAGCAGGACCTGAAGGAGCTGGGTGCTTCCCTGAAGCCCGAGACTCTGGAAGCCCGCGTGTCCGAAATCAACGGCATCATGGAGCAGGACGGCTTCTGGGACGACCACGAAACCGCCCACAAGCTGATGAAAGAAAAGAAAGAGCTGGAGAACAAGCTGGATGAATACCGCAGCCTGCAGCAGGATTTCGAAGACATCGGCGTGCTCATCGAAATGGCCGAAGAAGAAGAGGATGCTTCCATGGTGGAAGAGATCCGCGAAAATTATGCAGCCTACCAGAAGAAAGCGGAAGCCATCCGCATCAAGACCCTTCTGGACGGCGAATACGACAACAACAACGCCATCATCGGCATCCATGCGGGGGCCGGCGGCACCGATGCCCAGGACTGGGCGGAAATGCTGCTGCGCATGTACACCCGCTGGGCCGAAGGCAAGCGCTACAAGGTGAAGGTGCTGGACAGCCAGTACGATAACGAAGGCGGCGTAAAGAGCGTGCAGCTTCTGATCGAAGGCGATTACGCCTACGGTTACCTGAAGAACGAGCGCGGTGTCCACAGAATCGTCCGCATTTCTCCCTTCGACTCCTCCGGCAGAAGACACACCTCTTTTGCCTCCCTGGACGTCATGCCCGAAATCGACGAAGACGTGGAAGTGGAGATCAATCCCGACGACCTGCGCATCGACACCTACCGCTCCAGCGGTGCCGGCGGCCAGCACGTCAACAAGACCGACTCCGCCATCCGCATCACCCATCTGCCCACCAACATCGTGGTCACCTGCCAGAACGAGCGGTCCCAGCACCAGAACCGGGATATGGCCATGCGCGTGCTGAAGTCCAAGCTGTTGGAACTGGCCCTGCGTGAACAGAAAGACAAGATCGATGAACTGAAGGGCGACTACAGCCAGATCACCTGGGGCAGCCAGATCCGCTCCTACGTGTTCCAGCCCTACACCCTGGTGAAGGACCACCGCACCAACGCGGAAGTGGGCAACGTACAGGCGGTCATGGACGGCGATATCGATTATTTCATCAATGAGAAGCTAAAGCAGAAAGACGAGAACTAGAACATGATAAAGGCTATCTTTTTTGATTACGACGGAACAACAATGAACACCAACGACCTGATCCTGGCAAGCTGGGATCACCTTTTTACCGAACTGGAAGGGAAGCCCCGGCCCCATGAGGTCATCATGCCTTACTTCGGGGAGCCTGTTTCCGAGGCGGCAGCTAAGTTTCTGCCGGAGTACGATCCCATGGAGATCCTGCAGAAGTTCCGCAGTTATCAGAAGAAAACCTACATGGATATGATCTATCCCTTCGACGGCATCGAGGAACTGCTGAAAACCCTGAACGAACGGGGCATCCGCTGCTTCACCGTCACCAACCGGCTGACGGACATGACCGTGGAGGGGTATGCGAAATTCGGCCTGGACCGGTATTTCGAAGGGATCATCGGCTTCGAGCACACGGAGCGCAATAAGCCTTTCCCCGATCCCATCTACTACACGCTGGAACGCTACGGCCTGGAAAAGGACGAGGTACTGATGGTGGGGGATTCCCGCTTCGACCTGATGGCGGCAGATGCTGCAGGGGTTCGATCCGCTGTGGTGGACTGGACCATCGCCGACCCGGAACTCCGCAGCGGCCTGAAGGCGGATCATCATATGAAAACCCCGCAGGATCTTCTGCGGATCCTGGAGGAACTGAACGCGTAGGGCGCAGTTCCTTGCCGCAAAAGCCCTTGGGGCTGGAAAGTCTGAACATGAAAAAACTTTGGAATGTATTCTTTGCCTTCGCCAAAATCGGAGGCTTTACCTTCGGCGGAGGCTACGCCATGCTGCCCATGCTGCAGCGGGAAGTGGTGGAGAAAAACGGCTGGGCTACCGAGGAAGAACTGATGGATTACTACGCCATCGGTCAGTGCACCCCCGGCATCATCGCCGTCAATGTGGCCACCTTCGTGGGAACCAAGCTGTACGGCTTCTGGGGGGCGGTTTTCGCCACCCTGGGCGTGGTATTCCCCTCCATCGTCATCATTACCGTCATTGCGGCGGTGCTCAGCAATTTCGCCGACCTCGTTTGGGTCCAGAATGCCTTTGCCGGTATCCGGGTCTGTGTCTGCGTGCTGATTTTCAACGCTGTGGTGAAGCTGTATAAGGGCGCTGTGGTGGATAAGATCACCCTGGGGCTGTTCCTGCTGGTCTTCCTGCTGATGACCCTGCTGGATCTTTCCCCGGTGCTCTTCGTGGTGGTCTGCGGCCTTGCCGGGCTTCTGATCCGCGCTCTGCAGCAGAAGAAAGGCGGTGAAGGCAAATGATCTACCTGATCCTGTTCTGGGAATTCTTCCAGATCGGCCTGTTCGCCGTGGGCGGCGGCCTTGCCACCTTGCCCTTCCTGTCCGAACTGGGAAGCCGCAGAGGCTGGTTCAATGAAAACGATCTGGCCGATATGCTGGCCATTTCCGAATCCACTCCCGGCCCCATCGGTGTCAACATGGCCACCTATGTGGGGTACGAGCAGGGCGGCATCCTGGGCGGCCTCGTCGCCACTCTGGGCATGGTGACTCCCTGCCTGGTGATCATCCTGTTTGTGGCCAAATTCCTGCAGAAGTACCGGGAGAGCAGAATCGTGAACGATCTGTTCTACGGCCTGCGCCCCGCTTCTCTGGGGCTCATCGCCGCTGCCGGCTTCGGCGTGTGGCTGCTGACCTTCGTGCCCATGGGCATCACCGGCGGCCTTTTGGGGACCCTGGCCGCTGTGGAATGGAAGTCGGTGGTGCTGGCAGTGCTGTTGTACTTCCTCATCAAGAAAACGAAAAAAAGCCCCATCCTGTTCATCGTGCTCTCCGGCATCATCGGAGCGACGGTGTTCCCCTTGCTGGAAGGGTTGGGACTGTAGGATAGAAGGCGGCCCTGCGGGCCGCCGCAAAAGCTGAACAATGAAAGGAGAACGCCCATGCTGCATCTGTACTACGGAAGAGAGGACCGCGACAGCTATGGGTTTTTCTTTGCCCAAATCGCGGAACGTTTAAAGGCGATAGGCGATGCCGCCGATCGTACAGATTGGGCGGCGAGTGCAGCGGGTGCCGCCAATCAAAAAGCACTCGCTGCCGCTCCCCGGAAGCTGTACCTGATCGTGCCGGATCAGTTCACCCATCAGGTGGAAAACAACGCGCTGGAAGCTCTGCAGGTGCCCGGCCTCATGGACCTGGAAGTACTTTCCTTCACCCGTCTGGGCTATAAACTGCTGGAAGAAAACGGCGGCGGCATCCGCGTTCCCATCGATCAGGACGGCCGCCGCATGCTGCTGTCCCGCATTGCCGTCGAACAGAAGGAGCAGCTGCAGGCCTTTGGCAAACTGAGCCATTCCCCCGCGTTCGCGGAGCGTCTGGATGCCATCATTTCCGAATTCAAACAGTACGGCACTTCGCCGGAGGATCTGGAAGAAGCAGCGGCACAGGCAGGGGACGGGTCGTTCCTGCAGCGGAAGCTGCGGGACATCGCCGGTATCTACCGCCGCTACAGCGCGGAAATTGCCGGGTCCTATCTGGATACGGAAGACTACATGGATCTGTTTGCCCGCAAGGCGGAAACCTCTGCCTTTGTGGCGGAGGGGGAATTCTGGATCGCCGGGTTCGACCCCTTCAGCCCGAAGATCGAGCAGCTGGTCGGTGTTCTGATGACCTGCAGCAAAGGGGTCCATCTGGCAGTGACCGGCGATCTGCCCTCCGGCATGGAGGCGGGAAGCCGCGACAGCGATCTCTTTGAACTTTCCCGGTATTTCCTGCGCCGTATGCTGGCTTTGGCCGACGCGCTGGGCGTGGCGGCAGATCTGCAGCCCCTGCCGGAAGCCGTTTGCCGGAAACGGCCGGAGGCCCTGGCCCATCTGGAACGGGAACTGTTCGCTCATCCCGGAAGGGTATACGGAGGCCCGGCCCCCCAGATTGCCCTTTGCCGGGCCGGAAGCCCCTATGCGGAAGTGGAATCCGCCGCTGCCCGCATTACGGAACTGGTGCGGGATAAGGGCTATCGCTACCGGGATCTGGCCGTGCTCTGCAGCGACATGGAAGGCCGCGGCGCCCTGGTGAAGCGCGTCTTCGGGCAATACGGCATCCCCGTGTTCATGGACCGGAAAAAGAAGATCCTGCAGGACCCTGCGGTGGTCTTCGTGCTGTCCCTCCTGGACGTTGTCTGTGACGGCTGGCGCTACGAAGATGTGTTCCGCCTCATCAAAAGCGGTTTTACCGCCATCGGTCCGGATGACCGGGAACTTCTGGAAAATTACTGCATTCAGTACCGGATCCGGGGAACGGCCTGGAACCGGGAATTCACCTACGGCCAGACCCGCTATGGGGAAGAGGCCATGGCCCATCTGAACGGGCTGCGGGCGGAATTCGCCGCCCTGGTGGAAGCCTTTTCGAAGCCCTTCAAAGAAGCCGAAACCGCGGGGCAGCGGACCCGCGTCCTTTATGATTTCCTGGCAGAAAAGGCCGAACTTCCGCAGAAGATCGATGCTCTGCGCGACAGCCTGACGGAGGAAGGGCTTCTGGAAGATGCGGCCGAGCTGGCCCAGGTCTGGGATGCGCTGGTGCACATTCTGGACCAGCTGGTGGAACTGGCCGGGGAGGAAGCCCTGTCCATGACCGCTTACCGGGATCTTCTGGAAGCGGGGCTGGCCTCCGTGGAGATCGGTCTCATTCCGCCTGCCGCCGACCAGGTGGTGGTAGGGCCTGCCAGAAGACTGGCTACGGGCCGTTTGCGGGCCCTGTTCGTCCTCGGGGCCAATGAAGGGCTTTTGCCGGCGGAAAACGCCGCCAAGGACCTTCTGAGCCGTGCGGAGCGGGAGCTTCTGCTGGCCCGGCAGGAAGGATTCTGTAAAAACGAAGGCTGGATCGCCCAGGAAGAGCGTCTGGCTATTTATCGGGATTTTGCAAAGCCCGAGGAATATCTGTGGGTCAGCTGCAGCCTGGCCGACAGCGAAGGAGGCGGAAGCCGTCCTTCGGAACTCTTTCTGAAGCTGCAGGACCTGTTCCCGGATGTGCCGGTGGAGCAGGACCTTTTGAACCGGGATGCCCTCTGGGACCGTCTGCAGACCGCAAAAAGCACCCTGCCGCATCTGGCTCAGGCCATGGTGGAGGCGAAAGCCGGGCTGCACAACGGCTCGTCCGGCGAAGAGGCGGGAACGGCGTGGCAGCAGGTCTATAACTGGTATCTGCAGGAAGAACCGGACCTTTTGGGGCCGGTGCAGCAGGGGCTTCTGTTCCGCCCCGGCCGTGAACGGATCCGCAAGGAAACGGCGGAGGCTTTGTACAGCCGGCCGGCAGCGGCTTCCGGACGGCAGACGGATCAGGCGGAGCGGGTCATCTCTTTGAGCCCCTCCCGCCTGGAACGGTTCAGCCGCTGTCCCTTCAGCCATTTCATCACTTACGGTCTGCGCCCGGAAGAACGACGGGAATTCGGCGTATCCGGCCGGGAAGCGGGGGATGTGTACCACGAATGTCTCATGGAACTTTCCCGCAGACTTTCCCGGGGCAGCGCGGAAGTAACGGCGGCCGATTCCCTTTGGATGACCGTGTCCGAGGAGGATCTGGCCCGGATGGTCCGGGAGATCCTGCAAACGGTGGCAGGTTCCTATAAAGAAGGGGTCCTCGCCTTCGGGGAAGCGGAAAAATACCGCACGGGCCGGCTGGAAGACGTGCTTCTGGTTTCGGCGAAAGCCCTGGTAGACCAGGTGCGGGCCGGCAAGGTGCAGAAGATGTATCTGGAAGAACCCTTTGGCCGGAAGGCGATGCGTCTCCCCGCCATTCCGGTGAATACCAGTGCGGGCACCGTGTATGTGGAAGGCCGCATCGACCGGGTGGATCTGCTGCCCGGCGGCTATGTGAAGATCATCGACTATAAATCCGGAAACGAAGCCTTCGATACGGAAGAGGCCCGGAAGGGCTGGCGGCTGCAGCTGCTGCTGTACCTGCGCGGTGCCATGGGGGAAGAAAACTGGCAGGCCTGGAACCACGACCTGACAGAAGCACCGGCCCCCTCTGAATCTGCAGAGGCCGACGCGCCGGACGCTTCGGCCGGTGAATCCGCACGCCATCCGGGGGCAGTGCTTTACTTCCGGGTGAAGGAACCCTCCGTGGATGTGTCGGAAACCGCGGTAAATTCTGCGGCACAGCTGGACCAGGCGGTGGAACAGGAACTGCGGAAGGCTCTGGCCATGAACGGCATTGCTTTGGATCTGCCCGAGGTGGTGGACAGCCTGGTCGGGAACGGAAAGCCCGAAGATGTGATGGGCTCCATGCGCCGCCTGAAAAGCGGTGAACTCTCCGGGAAGGCCCTGCTGGACGAAGGAGAATTCCGCCGCCTTCTGGCAGAGGTCACCGAAACCGTGGAAACCCTCTGCAACGACCTGGTTTCCGGCGATGCCAGCGCGTCGCCCATGGGCAGCGGTCAGCAGACCGCCTGCACCTACTGCCTCTACAAAAGTATCTGCAATTTCGAAATTACCTTTGACGGATGCAGATATCGTATGGTAAAATAACCGTTGTGGGTTTGAGATGTTTCTCAGACCCCTGCGTGCTGCTGTGGCTCAGCTGGTAGAGCAGCTGATTCGTAATCAGCAGATCACGGGTTCGAGTCCCGTCAGCAGCTCCAGAAAAGCCGAGAGCCTTGGAATTCCAAGGCTCTCGGCTTTTTTTATTTCTTTTTGCCATACAACTGGGAAAGAAAGATGACCTGCTGATTTCAGGCTTCGGTTTTTGGTCGTTGCTTTTACAGAGTTTCGATCTTGCGGCTGGATTCCTTGGGATCTGTCCCTTTGCGGGCCTGGGCCAGCAGCTTTTTCATGCGCTGCAGGTCCTCTTTTTCGGCGCGGTCCGCATAGCGGGCGCGGATATAGAGACTGCGGATCTCCGGGGAAAGCTCCCGGAAGGCAGACTTTTTACGGGCCATACTGTCCACTTCGGCGCTGGTGACGTTCTTGCGGTATAAAAGATGGGAGTCACTGCAAAGCTTCAGGAACTTGCGGTACTGGCTGCGGATGCCGCGGATGGGGCCGGATTCCCGGCTACCGAAAAAGCCGCCGCCGCTGTCCAGATTCGTACGGATGTCTTCTCCGCCGCCGGCCGGGCCGGAAACACCGCTTCGGCGGTTCATCCAGCGGAAGACCAGAACGATGCCGGCCAGGATGCCTGCAACGAGGAGGGCTGTGCCGAACCAGCGGAGCGCTTCGCCGGGGCCTTCCACATTGCCTGCCTGGGCCAGAAGATCGGCGATGGGGCTTTCTTCCGATACGGAGACGTTTTCACCGCCGACGGGGCTGAAATCCAGCACCACGTTCTTGAAGAGACCGCGGATCAGGTAGAAGAAGAGCATCAGCAGAACGGGGATCAGCATCAGGAGAGGGACCACCAGGTTCTGGTACACCAGATCGATGCCGCCGCCGATGAGCTCAAGCGCCCAGTCGGTGCTCAGAAGAAGGGCACCGCCGGTGATGGCGGCGACCAGGGTCAGGTTGATCATCTGGTATCGGCGCTGGGTGTAGATGGCGGCGTCGTGGCGCAGGGAACGCAGCAGTACGACGGAGCAGACGAGCATGATCAGAGCGAAAGGCAGGCTGACGGTCATGAAAATGTCGGAACTCAGCACGATATAGGACAGAAGAAGCAGACCGGGGACCAGTTTCCAGAAGATGGAGAACAATCGGTGCTGCTGCCAGTAATCCAGCTTGAAATCGGCCCGCAGGATCAGGATGAGCACGTACAGGGCAGGAGGGATCATTGCGATCATGTCCGCCAGGGAGGCGCGCAGTAACAGGAAGGGCAGGGCCAGAAGAGGCAGCGCCAGAAGGCGCAGGGCAGCGGGCGCTTTCTGATCTGCAGCGCCCGCTGCACTGGGTGCCGGGGAAGAATTGGAACCGGCGGCTCCGGGCGCTTTTTGCTTTGCGGCGCCGGACAAAAACGCCGCAAGGGTGTAGGTGAGGGCCAGAAGCACCATGCCCGGGAGGGCGCCGCTGCCGCCCAGAAGGCTGGCCACAAAACCGGCGATGGTGAAGTAGAAGGAAAGGTCTGCCAGCATGCGCAGAAGATGCATTACGACCATGCTTTCACCTCCTGTGCGTTCAGCACCAGCAGATTGCCGTTCGCTGCTTCCCGGAAGCGGGCCATGGCTTTCCCATGGAGCCCCTCGCCGTCGGGGGTGATGAGGATCTTGCCGGTAGAGGTCTGGCGGCGGGCTTCCTTTTCGAGCAGGGTTTCCAGAGACAGGGCAGAGCCGTAGGTGGCGCGGCCCAGATATTCCAGGATGCCGCCGAAATGGCGGTTCCCCAGACCTTCATCGGATACGCTGAGGACGGCGGAGCTGCCGGCCAGAATGGCGTTGGATACGAAGTTGTATTTGACCCCTTTCCGCTCCAGCATGCTGCAGACGGTGCGGGTCAGACGGAAGGTTTCTTCCAGCATCTCGGCTTTTTCTTTGCCGGTGAGGGCGGTGGCGGTGTTCAGCACCACGGAGACGGTGGGCTGCAGCGTATAATCCGTTTTCTTAACCATCAGCTGGCCGCGCTTGGCGCTCTGGGTCCAGCTGATCATTTTCATGGGTTCCCGGCCGCTGTATTCCCGGTAGCCCAGGGTCAGAACGGGATCTTCCATGATGAATCGGTTGACGGAGACTTCACCCATGAAGCCGCCGAACACGTCGATCAGCTTGGGGGTCATGGTCTCCCGGGGAGCCACCACCACTTCGTTGAAGCGGCCGTACTGCCGGGAATGCTCCTGAAGGCCCAGAAAATCGCCGCCGTGGACGGTGAACTGGGGCAGCACGTAAAGACCGCGTTCCGAAATGGAAATGGGCACATACCGGGTCACCATCTGCCGGGGACGGAGCCAGGTGGTGAATTCGCCGTAGCCGCCTTTCAGATAATTGTAGGTCGTGATGCCGGGGGCACTGTGGGGTTTGATGGGATGCTCGAAGTCTTCCCGGACCCGCAGGAAGGGCACGGAGCGGTGGCCTTCGTTTCGCAGGGTCACTTTGATGCGGACCACCTCATCGGGCTCCAGCACCCGCTTTTCGGGGCTGTGGTCGCCGATGATGGGATCCAGACTTCGGGCCATCGTCACCTTCTGCAGCACCAGGGCAATGATGACCGTGAATAGCAGAATGAAAATCATCATAACGGTTTACAGAGTTTCCAGAGGGATGGTGACGGATTCCAGGATCTTTTCGATGAAGCGGGTGCCGCTGACGGTCATGGCACCGCTTTCGGCGGAGATGCGGTGGCCCAGAACGAAGGGAGCCACGTATTTCACGTCTTCGGGGATCACGTAATCACGGCCGTCCAGCAGGGCGGTCACCTGGGCGGCCTTGTAGAGGGCCATGGCGCCTCGGGTGGAAACGCCGGTGACGAAATTGTGCTCGGTGCGGGTCCGTTCCACGATGTCCATCATGTAGGAGAGAACGTCGGGAGCCACTTTGACTTCCGTATAAGCGCTGCGGACGTAGGCGGTATCCTCGTCGGAAACGGTTTTTCCCAGGGATTCCACGATGTCCAGAGTGGAGGCGCGGGAGATCACGCCCATTTCCTGCTGGCGGGTCATATAGCCCAGGGAAAGGCGCATGAAGAAACGGTCCATCTGGGCGTCGGGCAGGGGGAAGGTGCCGTAGGATTCCAGGGGGTTCTGGGTGGCCATGACCATGAAGGGCTCTTCCAGTCTGGTGGTGACACCGTCAACGGTGATCTGGCGTTCTTCCATGGCTTCCAGAAGGCTGCTCTGGGTACGGGGAGTGGCGCGGTTCACTTCGTCGGCCAGCACCACGTTGCTGAACAGGGGGCCGGGGCGGAACTCGAAATCGCCGGTCTTCTGGTTGAAGAAATTGATGCCGGTCAGGTCGGAGGGCAGCAGGTCAGGGGTGAACTGGATCCGTCGGAACTGGCCGCCGATGGTTTTGGAGAAGGCGCGCAGCAGCATGGTCTTGCCGGTGCCGGGAACGTCCTCCAGCAGAACGTGGCCGGAGCAGATGAAACAGGTGAGCACCAGGGAGATCACATCGTCCTTGCCGACGATGACTTTGGAACAGTTTTCGACCACGCGGTCGCGATATTGAGTGAATCGGGAAACATCTAACATGGGAGTACCTCAAGGTCCGGCTGTGCCGGACGAAAAACAGGGGAAGGGCCGCAAAACGGCACTGCGATCATATGGGTATATTATACGGCTGAAAGCGGTCGAATACAATTGAAACTTGTGAAAAAAAGGGATATACTGACAGCATCGGGCAAGGCGGCCTGCGGCCGCCTCAAAAGCGCCCTTCGGGCGCACAAAACGAAAGGGACGGCCTGCGGCCGCCCACCCGGAAAAACAAGAAAACGGAGACAGCATGGTATTTTCTTCAATGACATTTATGGCCTTCTTCCTGCCGGCCGTGATCCTGCTTTATTTCATCTGCAAGCACCCCGCCTGGCGCAACGGCGTCCTGGTGGCGTTTTCTTTGCTTTTTTATGCCTGGGGTGAACCCAAACGCGTCCTGATGATGCTCTTTTCCATTCTGGTGAACTACGCGGCGGCCATCCTCATCGGCCGGGCCAAAACCAAGGGGGCCCGCCGGTTCTGGCTGGTGGCGGGCCTTGCAGTCACTTTGGGCTTCCTGTTCTACTATAAGTATTTCGCCTTCTTCGTGAACTCGGCGGCAGCCCTCTTCGGCCTGGAAGCCCTGGTGGAACCCCGGAGCCTGCCCATCGGCATCAGCTTCTTCACCTTCCAGATCATCACCTACACCGTGGATGTTTTCCTGGGAAAAACCCCGGTGCAGAAGTCGCTGCCCCGGCTGACCCTGTACATCAGCTTCTTCCCCCAGCTGATCGCCGGGCCCATCGTCAACTACACGTACATCGAACCCCAGCTGGCAGAGAGGAAGACCTCCGTGGACGATGCCTATGCCGGTCTCCTGCGGTTTGCGGCAGGCCTGGGCAAGAAGGTGCTGCTGGCCAATGTCTGCGGCGAGATCTTGGCGGAGCTTTCCCTCACCGGGGACGTGTCCCTGCTGGCAGCCTGGCTGGGCGCGGTGGCTTACACTTTCCAGATCTACTTCGACTTCTCCGGTTACAGCGATATGGCCATCGGCCTGGGCCGCATCTTCGGCTTCAAGTTCCTGGAGAACTTCAAGTATCCCTACATTTCCACCTCCGTGACGGAGTTCTGGCGGCGGTGGCACATCTCTCTGGGAGCCTTCTTCCGGGAATATGTGTACATCCCTCTGGGCGGCAACCGGGTCGGCCGGGGACGGCAGATCTTCAACCTGGCGGCTGTCTGGGGCCTCACCGGTCTCTGGCACGGTGCCAGCTGGAATTTCATCGCCTGGGGCATCTATTACGGCCTGCTGCTGATTCTGGAAAAGCAGCTGCTGCAGAAGGTGCTGCCCAAGATCCCTGCTGCCCTGCGCTGGCTGGGAACCATGGTGCTGGTGATCTTCGGCTGGGTCCTGTTCTATCATGAAAGCCTGGCAGACGGCCTCCACCAGATGGCGGCCATGGTCGGTCTTGGCACCGGCGGCCTCTCGGATCCGGTTGCCCTTTACTATCTGAAACGCTACCTGGGCGTTCTGGTACTGGCAGCTCTGGCATCCGTCCCCTGGAAGCAGGTGCTGCAGAAGCTGCTGCAGCACCGTGCGGAAACACGCGCCGCCGCAGCGGAGCCCGGCACAGAAACACGCGCCGCCGCCGCGGAAGCACCGGTGCTGCCCGCCGGTCTGCGGGCAGCCGGAGAGTGGCTGCGGCCCATCGCGGCCACGGTCCTCATCGGCATTTCCGTGGCCTTTGTGGTCAGCGGCAGCTACAATCCCTTTTTGTATTTTCGCTTTTAGGAGGATCCGCACATGAAAAAGACTGGAAAACTCATGTTTCTGATCCTCTGGATCGGTATTCTGGCGGGCACCGGGCTTTGGTACGGCCTGGCAGCCCCCCGGGAGGAAGCTTACGATGCGGGAGAAAACCGCAACCTGGCGGCTCTCCCCGAAATCAGCTTCAAAACCTTCTGGGACGGCGGGCTCTCCGATGGGCTGGAAACCTGGCTCCTGGACCGGTTCTTCGCCCGCAGTGAAGCCATGGATGCGGCCTCCGGCCTGAAAGACCTGGCCAGCATCGCCACCTACGAAGATTCCCTGGCCATTCTGGAGGACAGCAAAGACGGCCTCTCCGGCGA
Source organism: Clostridiales bacterium (assembly GCA_015058215.1). Taxonomy (GTDB): domain Bacteria; phylum Bacillota; class Clostridia; order Peptostreptococcales; family Anaerovoracaceae; genus SIG262. The sequence goes on along the minus strand of SVCU01000001.1, from coordinate 96,753 downwards.
CGCTCCCGACGAAGGTGAGCTGGGCGATATGGTCAGTGACCTGCTGAACGGCGGCCAGGGCAGCGGCGAAACGGCCCCCTTGTTCCCGCAGAAACCGGAGGCCAAGGTGGAGGACTTCCCCGAATATCCCGCCATCCTGAGCAAGGCAAATGGAAAGACCACCCGCTGGGCATCCTATAACCGCACCAACGTGCTGGCGGTGGCCAGCGTCCTTTCCCGGGCAGCTGGGCTGCTGCCGGAGGGCGGTCAGCTGATCTACACCATGGTGCCCCAGAGCTACATCGCCAACAATTATCTGGCAGCGGATAAAATGGAGGATTTCACATCCGAGACCGAAGCCATCGTCCACGCGTTCACTCCGGATAACGTGACCGCCATCAGCGCGGCCGAGGTGCTGGACAGCCGCATCAAGACCCACTGGTACGTCTATTTCCGCAGCGATATGCACTGGACGCCGCTGGGCACCCATTTCGTCTACGAAAAAATGGTGAAGGCGGCCGGTGAAGAACCTCTGAAATGGGAAGACTTCAATGTGCAGGTGGAAGAACCCTTCCTGGGAACCTACTACCGGGATAACCCCACAGAGGCCATGAAGAACAACCCGGACCGTCTGGATCTTGTGTCTCCCAAATTTGAACTGGAATGGCGCAGAATCACCGGTAAGGACGAGTATAAGGTGATCCCCCTTCTGGACTTCAACGCCCGGGCAAACGACCGCTATACCGTCTATCTGGGCGGCCCTGCGGGTCCATGGACCTATGCCAAGAGCAATAACGGCAAGACCGAGAACTGCCTGGTGATCACCGATTCCTTCGGGCTGGCCTTCGTTCCCATGGTGGCGGCCAATTACGGCGAGACCCACTATCTGGACCCCCGGTACTACAAGTACGAGACCGTGGGCTACACCGTGAAGGAAATGATCGAAAAGCATAACATCAAGGATATTTACGTGGTGGTGGGAGACCTGCATTCCTATAACAGCGATTTCATTCTGAAGCAGCTCTCCGGCCAGCTGGGCGACCAGTAGGGGAGGGCGGCCTGCGGCCGCCGGCAGATTTGCAGAAAGGCGGCCCTCCGGGCCGCAAAGCAAAAACGTGCAGCCTGCAAGACCGCACCAAAAGAACAAACGGCCCTCCGGGCCGCACAGTACAAACAAAACGGCCCTCCGGGCCGAACGGAAAGGAGCACAACATGGACTTTTACAAGCGCGCGCTGGAACTCAGCGAAGAACTGAAGGCGAACCGCCGCCACATCCACAGGAACCCGGAGGTGGGCCTGCACCTGCCCAAGACCTGCGCTTTCGTGCTGGAAAAGCTGGCCGAATACGGCATTGAGGGCAAGCCCTGCGGCGAAGGCATCACCGCCACCATCGGAAACGGCGGCAAAGTGCTGCTGCTGCGGGCCGATATGGACGCGCTTCCCATGCCCGAAGAAAGCGGCGAAGAATTCGCCTGCACCACCGGCACCGAGGCTCACGCCTGCGGCCACGATACCCACACCGCCATGCTGCTGACCGCCGCAAAAATGCTGAAAGAGCAGGAAGCCAACCTGGCAGGTACCGTAAAGCTCATGTTCCAGCCGGCGGAAGAAACCTTCCAGGGGGCGCAGAACATGCTGGATGCAGGCATCCTGCTGGACCCTGCTCCCGATGCTGCACTGGCCATCCATTCCGCGCCCGGCCGTCATCTGCCCGGCGAGTTCTACTACAACAGCAAGACCACCATGATGGCTTCCGTGGACGGCTTCCGCATTGAAATCACCGGCAAGGGCGGCCACGGCAGCGGTCCTCACAACTGCATCGACCCCATCCACATTGCCGTGCAGGTGTTCCAGGGGCTGGAAGGCCTGGTGGCCCGGGAAGCGGATCCCCGCAAGCTCTGCGTGCTCACCGTGGGCAAATTCCAGGCGGGCAACGCCAACAATGTGATCCCCTCCGTGGCGCTGCTGGAAGGCACTCTCCGCACCAACGAACCGGCCATCCGCGCCCAGATGGTGCGCCGTATCCGGGAAGTGGCGGAAGGCATCACCGCAGCCTGCGGCGGCACCGTAAAGGTGGAATTCCCCGCTCAGACACCGCCGCTGATCTGCGATCCGCAGGTGACCGACGACATGGCCCGCTACTTCAGCGAACTGCCCGGCTGCCCCATGCAGGGCCATAACGGCAATGAATCCAACGGCTCCGAAGACTTCGCCGCTGTCGCGGAAAAAGTGCCCTCCGCTTTCTTCTTCGTCACCTGCGGCTTCGACGACGACCGCAAACACTACGGCACCCACAACCCCAAGGTCTGCTTCAATGAAGACTACCTGCCCATGGGTGCCGCCGGTCTGGCCGAATGTGCCTGCAGATGGCTGGAAGAGCATAAATAAACGCCGCAGGACCGCGGAGACTGCACAGATAAACTCCGCAGGACCGCAGAGACAGCACAGGTAAACTCCGCAGGTGCTTTTCTGTACCTGCAGCAAACGGGAAGGCTGACGATGATGGCCGTTCTCCTGGTACTGGAACTGGTCCTGGCCCTGCTGCTTCGCCCGGAAGAGGAAACGGCGCGGAGCCGCGCACGAAAGTCAAAGCCGGCGGCTGGGGAAAAAGCGCGGAAAGGTGCTCAAAAGAAAACGGGCTCGGAAAAAGAAGAACCTCCCCGGAAACATCCCCTGGCAGTGGACCTGTTTTCTTCAATGGCGGTACTGCTGCTGTTTACTTGCGCGGCCTGCGCTTATATTGGCGGCACGAATACGGCGGAGCACCAGAAGGTGTACTCGGTGATCGAAGACCGCTACGTCGTTCTTCACCAGAACGCCTCCAACTACTACACCGTGGTGACTTACGAGGATATTAACGGAGAAGTGATTCTGGACACTACGATCCAAAAGGTGATCCCGGTCGAAAACGTGGAGATCCAGAGAGATCTTTTGGAACCGGATATGATCATTTTGGCAGAATGACAGCGCAGCGCCGGGGCGCAGCACCAGGGCGCACCACCGGAACGCACCAAAATTCCTTGCTTGCGGACTGTGGTGACATGGCCATGATGAAACGCGCACCTAAACTGTATTTTAAAAAGTCTTGGTAACATGGCTTTCGATGAAAAGTCCGGGGTGAGTGGCTTGGGTACTGCGTTTTCGTCAAAATTCGACACGATTCGACAGAAAAAAGACTGCAGAACCAACGCGATGGCCATGTAGAATCGGGAAAGCAAATCGAAATTGTAAAAAAAGACGCACCGCTTCTTTGTAAGAAGAAAAAAGGTGCGTTTTTTCTGTTGAAAGCAGATCTTTAACAGAAAGCGGGAGAAGGGAGACTCTCGAGGCGAAGTGGATGCCGGCGAAAAAGACCGCTCCGTGACAAGTTGGTTACAGATGGGCGGCAGGTCTTGCAAATGGACGCGGATTGCGGTATTCTAAGGGCCACAACTGCAAGTGATGAACCAGGAGGTGATCGAAATGCAGCAGATGGGATTCCCCGTCATCGATCCCGTTGCCACCGGCGAAAATATCGCCCGGCTGCGCAAGGAACGGAACCTCACCGTGCGGGATCTCCAGACCTATTTCGGGTTTGAGGAACCTCAGGCCATTTACAAATGGCAGAAAGGAAAAAGCCTTCCCTCCGTGGATAACCTGTACGCGCTCGGGGCGTTGCTGGAAGTGCCCATGGATGCGATCCTGGTGCAGGCGAAGCCCGCGCTGACCGTGCTGGGAAGTACGCACAAGAATATAAAAAATATGCCGCAGGCGGATGCCTGCGGCATTGCATTTTTTGGGATCCGAATGCTTGCGGAGCAGCAGAGAGCAGAGGCCGCTTAGACCAATTTTCTCCCCTCGGCGGGCCGTGACCGGCCCCGGAAAAGACCCGGGAACGGGCCGGCGGCATCGGCCGCCCGACCCCGCAGAGGGGAGAGATCTGCGCTTTGCGCATGCATATTCATGTTCAAATCTCCTGATGTGAGCGAAACGGTGTTTGGGTTTGAGAGTTCGGGTTCGGGCGAAAAAGCGAAGGGAGATCCGGCGCGGGACGCTGAGCGGAAGGATGAGCGATCCTCATAGTTCCTCTAAATCTTTATGGCTTTTTCTATGTGCAGCGTTACAGTTCATCTGCACCTGAACCGGTCCTCGCATTCCCGCGCTCTGCTGCGCCGGAAGCATTCGGAAGAGCGGAGGGCAGGGCTTCCGGAAGGAAGCCGCGCCCTCCGCTTTTAGACGCAGGCCTTCGCTTTTAAGCGTGAGCCTCCGCGAAGGCCTCAAAGACAGTGGCGAAGCTGTCGTTGACATCGAAGGGAGCGGCGTAGTCCACATCGTAGGTCACCAGGCAGCGGTCCAGAAGGGAGCTGGTGCTGTCGGCGATCTCGTTCAGGTGGGCCAGCTTGCTGTACACGGCGTGGCGGTTGTAATTGATGGTGGTGACCCGCTTGGCATCGCAGCGGTAAGACACCTGGTTGCCTTCGGCATTGAAGCGGTAACCGGTACCGCCTCCGGGCATCATCTGCTCGCTGCCGTGCAGGTCCACGAGACGACGCAGCAGGGCGGCGACCGCCTGCCGGGTGCCGTTGAGGCTGATCTGGCTGTCCATATCCAGGGGCAGCTCGTCCTTGGCCTTACGGATGGCGGCGGCCAGAGTCTCCTGCTGATTCAGAAGATACAGCAGGAAATCCACCAGTTGGTCCACCTGATCGGCGTATTCGCTGGGGGGAACCTCGGCGGTCACCTCGTTTTCCACTTCGGGCATCACCTTCTTGTGGAACTGGGTGATCTCGGTATAGGTCACATTGCGCTCATCGCCCAGGATGCGCATGGTTTCGGTCTGCAGGGACTGCAGCTTATTCTGGAAACGGAAGGCTTCTTTCAGATTCATGGTATTCACACTCCTTTACTTACAGGCAGCGGAAGCTGCCGGACAGAGGGTACTGACGTTTGGAAGGGGCAAAGGCCCGCTTGCAAGGATAGAATAACGCAAAAAAGAGCTCCTGTCATTCAACTGCTGGTTCAATGGCAGGAGCAGGAAAAGGCTGATAAAAAGGGCGCTGCCGCTGCAGTGCCCTCGTGTGCAAATGGAAAATCAGCCGCGGTTTGCCAGATAGTCCAGGATCTCCTGGGCGTTGGTATCGGGCTTCACCTTGGGCATGATCTTTTCGATATTACCGGCCTCGTCGATGATGAAGGTGGTGCGCACCACGCCCATGCTGACCTTGCCGTAAAGCTTCTTTTCCTGCCAGACGCCGTAGGCCTGGATGGCCTGAAGTTCCGGGTCGGAGAGCAGAATGAAGGGCAGATCGTACTTCTGGGCGAACCGCTGGTGGGAGGCGGTGCTGTCCTTGCTGATACCGATCACAACAACGTCCTGGGCCTTGAACCCCGCATAAGCGCCGGCGAAAGCGCAGGCCTGCCGGGTGCAGCCGGGGGTATTGTCCTTGGGATAAAAGTAGAGAACCACCTTTTTGCCCAGGAAATCGCTGAGGCTGATGGCTTCGCCGTTCTGATCGGGCAGGGTAAAGGCAGGGGCTTTGGCGCTGAGTTCTAACATAGGGGGGTACCTCCTTGAATGGATGTGTTACGGATACTATACCCGGAAAAGGACAATCTTTAACGAAACTGCTGCAGATATTCTTTGATGGGCTCAATCAGCACCAGGTCTGCGGGCAGCCAGGCCACGCTGTACAGGGTTTCTGCGGTGAGCCAGCGGGCAGCTTCGTGCTCCTTCAAGACCAGATCACCGGATTTCACGGAGCAGAAATAGCAGTGCATGGTCAGATGAAAGGCGGGATAATCGTACTCCACGATCTGCAGAAAGTGGTCCACGGAGATCTTGGTGTCCAGCTCTTCACGGATCTCGCGCACCAGAGCGGCCTCGGGAGTCTCGCCGGGCTCCATTTTGCCGCCGGGGAATTCCCAGCCGCCTTTGAAATCGCCATACCCGCGCTGGGTGGCGAAGATTTTATCACCGCTGCAAATAATGGCGGCTACAACTTCGATGGTTTTCATGAAATCCTCTCTTTGAGAGCTGCAGGAGAGATACCATAAAGCGGGTTTGACAATGGATTTGATTCCGTATCCGTTGTTCGCAGAACCTTTCACGTGCAAACAATTTCAGCAGTGAGGTAAATAATGTCTTAAATATTTTGCTTATCTCGAGCAGGAGCGCAGTTTCAAGCGTAATTCTTCGACTGAATAAACCCCGTCTTTCTTGCTGTGCAGTGCTGCATGACAATTGGGACAGACCGGCACCAGATCGTGGATCGGATCCACTTTATACCCTTTCTTGATCTGGCTGAGGGGCACAATATGATGCACTTCGATCAGACCGGAAAACTCCTCGCCGTAAAATTTGCCGAAATCCATGCCGCAGACCTTGCAAACTGAGCCATAATGGGCAAGGCAGAGCTGCCGGGCTTTGCGGTTCCGTTCGTAGCGGGTGGTGGTGCTTTGCTTGGCTGTGCCTTCGGAAAGCTCACTTTCCAGAGAAGGAAGCTCCTGCAAAAAGCTTTCGAACCGTTCCAAAAGCTCCTGAGAAGAAGTGCCGGTCAGTTGCCACTGGTTCAGTGAAGCAACCTGTCCATCAGAAAAGACAGAGCAGCTGATCCGAAGCACATTAATTTCTGCAAAAACTTCATACATTGCACCAAGGCCATTCTTCCAAGGGCTTTCTGCTCCGGAAGGAAGAGGGAAGCGCGCTGCAAGAGCCTCGGTACAAAATCGAACGCATTTGTGCTGTGAGCACCAGGATTCTTCAAAAAGAAGATTGGGTGCCGCAGCACATTTTGCTTTGATGACATTTGTGACAAGCTGCAGCTCCAGCTGCTGTTTGATCGGGTCCATATGAGTGCCTCGCAATCAGAGTTTGACTTTCATACCATAGGGTTCTTCAAGGGACAGATTGTCTGTATCATCCAGGACAATCCAAAGGTTTCGGTAAGTTTTGGGCCGGGGAATCTTGTATTCGCCAAAGCCGTCGGTAAAGTAAATCAGAAGAGCATCGCGGAAGTACGGATCTTTATTGATGTAATTGATTACAGGAGTGAAAGACGTGCCGCCGCGTCCGGAAACCGTCTTGGGAATGTCGCTTGCCGTGCGGATCTTATAGACTTTTTGAATGTCATCGTCGCATTCGATCACAGTGATCTCATGTCTGCGTTTGGCCAGGATCCCCAGAATTTCAATGAAAAACTGCTCTACTTGTTCGTCCTCAACAGAACCTGAAGTATCAATAGCCACCACGATTTTCAGGATGGTATCAGGCTTTTCCCCGGAGAGGTCAAAACGATGAGGCTGCCGGCGGTTCAGCCGCGCGCGGGTCTTGGTCTTGGAGGAAGCAATGGTTCCCACATATTTTTTCAGGATGGCCTGCCAGGAGAGTACCGGCGGCTTGTTGATTTCGGCGATGGCGGATTCGAAATGAGCAGGCATGCGGCTGCGTTTTTCGGAGTCCATCATACTCACGGAAGCATTGATGAATTCTTTGATGACCGATGAAGCTTCATCCGGCTCCATAGGGTCATTTGACCATTGATGGTCTGAAAGCTCTCCACAGTTTGCCGCAGTGACGATGGAGGTCGGTTCACTGGTATCAGGAGACGATTTATCCTGGCTCGGAACAGACTGACTTCCAGAGTCGGTTTGTCCTTGCAGGTGGGAAAGCATCCGGCTGGATTGCTCCTCCGCGGAGCTGCTGTCAAGATCACGGATCAGATTGTAATAATATGCGTAATTCTCCAGGGGGCGTACATGACGCAGCTGGAACATGTTCTGCAGAACCCCGGAAGTGATGGCACCCTTCGGCCGTTCCAGGAAAAGCCGCTTTTGCTGTTTGATTTCGTAATTGATCCGGTCATTGACAGATGCATCAGCTGCAAGATTGAACTTCTTTGCGGCTTCGGGATCGGAAAAAGGATTTACTTTCAGCATTTCTGCCGGATGATTCAGCAGAATATGATCGATCTCGTGGCAGAAAATATACAGAATTTCCTTCAGAGAATACTTACAAAGCAGTAAGGGGTTAGTGAAAAATACCGGAGGAAAGCTGTCAAGACGGATTCCCGCAATCGTATCTGTGGTAAAATCCACATCGAAACGCAGATTCATCAGGAAGTAGCCGTAATAAGTATCGCGCTCGGAAATCAGAAACAGCTTGATCAGCTCGGCAAGATTCAAAAAATCGTCATGGATTTCCTGTAAATGTCCGGCATTGGTTTCGCCACGTTCTGCCAGGGAAATATTGCTTTTTATCCGGTAAAGGATGGAGACAATATCGGAATTCATTTGCTCGCCTCAATCAATCTGCGGGTGTTGTCGGAAAGGTCCAGCATCTCGATCAGATCCTGCTCGAAAACATCGAACAGCAGCTCAATCAGGCTGTTGCCGTCATTCGTGGTGGAAGAAGCAAGATTTTGAGCGAAAAGGAGCCGTGTGGAGGAGTCCAGGAGACGGACCAGCGCACAGAGCTGCTTTTTAGTTTTCTCAAACAGAGGACGGTTCAGCATCATGAATTCGATATTCTCTTTCAGATGGGCCAGCATCAGATCACAGGTCTGCACTTTTTTGGCAGGGGAAAGAGCGGTAATGGCGGCACTGAGCGATACCAGATTTTCATCGCTGGCAAAAATCTCCTCTGGAGAAAGGGCGTGAGACTGGGAAACGAGACTGGCGAAAAACATCGTGGCAGTGGAAGAACCGATTTTTGCGGAAACCAAAGCTTTCAGATCCTTCTCAACAACCTTGGGTTCATTTTCCCGATCGGTGAAAAAGCTGCGAAGAAGAGGTTCGCTCTTCAGAAGAGTATCGATCATATCCCAACCACGAGGGGAGGGCGTGGGTTTTTCCTCGTCGTTCAATTCCTTGCTGGAAGACGAAAGGCTCTTGGGATTGTCCTTGATGAAATTCAGGATCTGGGGGCTGATGCCGCTTGTCTTTCCGTACTTCAGCCATTCGGAAGTGTTTTCGCCTACTTTGATCTTCAGAAAACGATCCAGCTGAGCAGGGTCCATTTCGTTTGTTGCATAAATGCTGTTCTGTGTGCTGGGGTTCATCGCACCAACGAAAAGAACCCACCAGGGGAATTGATAGCCGTTGACACTTCTGGTCAGAAGAATATTCATCAGTTCCTTGTAAACAGCATTTTCCGTACGGTTGATTTCATCGATGAAGATAATTACCAGGCGGACGCTCCCGCTTTTAATGGCAGCCAGTTTTTCGGCAGGGGTGAGATCATTCATGGAGTAGAGATTTTCATCGCCGGAAAGGGATGCTGCGGGCAGAGAACGACCGGAAGCCAGGAAAAGCCTCTGCTCTTCCTGCTGAATTCGTTCTACGGCATAGTAAGGCAGGAAGCGGAATTTGGTATCTCCGTTGGGGGCTTGATATTGATAGGGAAGACCGGTGATTTCCCCTTCTTTCAAGGTTCCGCCTTCAACGGTGATGCAGGTTCCTCCAAGCTCCTGGGCGATGGATTTGATCATCTGAGATTTACCGATACCGTGTTTACCGGAGACCAGCGGCGTAATGGCAAGGTCCTTCTTTTCACTGACAATATTGCTCAGAAGAGCACGTTTGATCAGTCGTTTAGCGTCGTTAATCGAAATCATAATTTTACTCCCTTAAGGCGAAGGAATACATCCAGTTGTTTGGAACGGTTTTCTTTTGCACACCATTCATTCAACCCACGTTTTAAAATAAGGTCGGCATCCAGCTGATTAAAGTGGTGCATAAAAAAGGATTCAGAGAATTTCTGGTACCTGGAAATTTTTTTAGGATCCAAGGAACAGAAATATTTCTCCAGAAACGATTCATCCACCTGTTTGATCATAAGAATGGTATTGATTTCCCATTCATCAAACAGATTGAAGTGTGCATCCAGAAAAGCGGTATCCACGAAGTCACATTCTTTGATGTAAGACTTAAAGCCGGTCTTATAATCGTCAAGTTCATGCAGTTCAGCCAGCTTTTGCTGAAAGGTTTCCAAAGGAGTTGGAGCGGCCGGCGGCGTGTCACTATCCTTTTGCGGAGTGAGAACCGATGGGGGAAGCTTAATCCCTTTGGGAACCTTACGCTGAAAATCAGGAATGGTCGGACTTGTTTTTGCAGGCTTTTTCTGCAGCGCAAGAATGTATTTTTTGCATTCTGCGATATAGGCGGCGGTATAATCGCCTGTTTCCAGTTCCGTGATGAAGACGTCCAGATCTTCAGCAATGAGGGAGGAAGGCGATTCTTTTAAGTATTTCAAAATATCCATAGTATATCCTGCTCGGGCAAATACTACATTACCGGTTTGTGAAGCCCGTCTACCAGCGTCTTGATGTAACCGAGATTTGTGCCGAAGAGCGCAACCACATCCACATCGCAGAAGGGGCTGACGCGCTGCAGATCCATGAGCTTGATGTCACCGTTGGTACGGGCATAATCGATGATCTGCTGCATATAATTCAGCTGCATGGCGTCCAGAACGGAATCATTCAGGAAACTGCCGAACTTGGTCTGAATGGCTGCGGGGGAAATACCCAGCTGTACACGCAGGAAAGGCAGAAGCTCCAGGCCATTGGCCAATGCGGCAAAATCTGCAGGGGTACCCAGTCGGCTCTTGAGGTCGAACTCGAGGTCATTCTTTTCCTGATCGGTTAATTCATCCAGGTTCTGAATCTTTGCCAAGGCAGGGCTGGCGGCATTTGCCAGGTAGTTTTGGACCTTTTCTTCGTAGGTGGGTTCTTTCACCACTTCTTCTGCATTCTGGTCAATCACAAAATCGGCAACGTCAATGATGTGGTAGATCTCTTTTTCAGGAAGGAACTGCATGAGATCCCGCAGCGCAAGGCGGATGGCTTCACAGTTTTCCAAGGAAAAGTTAGTGAAAACGGCATCACAGTCAATCATGGAACGCAGAAGCTGTTCCTTCTGAACAATGGCGGGAATGCTTTTCAGCTTCAGCAGCTCTTCCACACGCATGGTGATGGCCTTTTCGACGCTCATGAAACCGTTCCGGATTTTACTCAGACTCTTACCGGCTTCCAGGAACTGAGGAACTTCGTCTTCCAATATGTACATCAAAAGATCAAATGACTTTACCGGGGGTGCTCCGGTTTCTGAGGGCATAAGGGGAAGAATGCGGGCGTTGATGTCTTCAACTTTCTGATCGCTGAAGCTGAGCCACTGTTCTTCGGTGCGATATTTGCTGACATAAGCCATATTGTATGTTACTTCGATATCGTCGTTGCAAAGAGAACGCAGGGAAGTGACAAAATGACTGCGCAGCTGCTGCAGATACTTTTCTTCGAAGAGATCGCGGCCGGATTTTTCGGAGAGCGCACGAAGAATGTTCAAGCGCCGCCGATTGATCAGAACACTCTGCGGGGTTGCGCTGAAGCTTCTGCTGCCGGAAGGTTCGTTTAACGCGGACCAGGTATGGAATACGTTAAAGTATCTGAAGTTATCAAAGTAGTCAAAGACAAGGAAGCCTTCCTTATTGAGGCCGGGTCCAAACAGATCCGGGCTGAGGCGTGTACCGCGGCCGATCATCTGCAGGAATTTAATCTTCGAGCGGACGGTTTTGAAGAATACCAGATTGACCACATCCGGTACGTCGATGCCGGTGTCCATCATGTCAACGCTGACTGCGATCCGGGGAAGTTTATCCCGTTCGCCAAAGATGTCGATCAGCGCCAGATTGTTTTCTGTCTGGCTGTCAATCAGCTTGCAGAAATCCGCACCCAGATGGGAGTAGAGATGCCGGAACCGTTCAACGATGTGGACGGCATATTGGTGGTTGGGGGCGAAAATAATCGTCTTGCCGATGGAATCCCCGCCGTTGATCTTGATGCCGTTTTTCATCAGATCGTTCAGCATGGCATCAATGGTACCCCAATTGATAATATGTGTATTGAACTTTTCGAACTGCTCCTGTGCCAGGCGAGGATCATCATCAGACTCATCGGAATCAAGCTGGTCCTCCAGTTCTTCGCATTCTTCACGAGCCTCTGCGGACAGTTCTTCGTAAGTAAACCCGCGGCGAAGTTTGTCTGTGGTTTTATCCAGTACGGCAAAACCGACAAGATGTCCTTCGTCAATGGCCTGCTCCAGTTCGTAAGCGAAGTCGGGCGTGCCATCGGGCAGTTCAAACACCTGATAAGAGCTCTTATTGTCTTCGGATCTGGGCGTGGCAGTAAGACCGAGCATCAGCGCATCGAAATAATGGAACAAGGCACCGTACTTTTTAAAGATGGAACGGTGGGCCTCGTCAATAATGATCAAGTCAAAACGACCAATCCTTGGAGATGGTTTCTTTGTCCAGACTGCCGGTAAAGGGGGGATTCGCCATGATCAGGGAGTATTCGTTTCTGTGGGTGTTGTCCTCGGAAAGAGAATCCATCCAGGTGATATTGGGTGCCTCTACACCGTGCAGCATCATGTTCATGGCACCGATGCGCAGCATGGTCTGGTCGGTATCAAATCCGGAGAACATGGTGGTGGTGTAGTGCTTCTTGTTTTCGGTTTTCATCAGCTCGGCTTTGTAATGCTCGGCGATGTACTGGGCTGCGGCGGTGATGAAGCCGGCGGAACCCATGGCGGGGTCGCAGATGGTATCTTCCAAAGTGGGACGCATCAGTTCGACCATCATTTTGATGATGTGTCTGGGAGTACGGAACTGACCATTGGTACCGCTCTGCGCAATCTGGGAAAGCAGATATTCGTAGACGTCCCCCATGATATCTTTGTTATTCAGATCCAGGCTGTCCAGTGCATCTACCACTTTGACCAGTACACGGGCGGTGGGAACCTGGAACAGCGCATCCTTCATATAGCGGGCAACACCATAAATCCTGTAATATCATTTAAGGATGTTGATTTCACGCTGAGATCTACGTCAGTCGGATCTGTCTGCGGCCTTGACATTACAGCCAGCGAAGAACATTCGATGAAAATTAAATTTACAGTGTTGATTCATCTTGCTCAGAAAAATGTACGTCCTGTATTTGTTTACGAAAAGGAGGGAAAGTAAATGGCTACACCTATTTTTCTTTATCCTTCTTTGACTGACAGTGTGCGGGAGAGTATTTTTCAGGCTAAAAAATTTGCCTTTTCTTATACCGGAGCGGATGGATTTGATCGGGATCTGGATTATGAAACTTCCGAAATCAGCTCATCGGTCAATTGCTTACGGACCGATGGCGTTTGGAGCGCAGATAAAAACAACCTTTTTGTAAAGAGAACGATTGCACTGAAAAACTACAGAACTCTCCTATTTTTCATCTGCCGTGATTTAGGAAGAAAAATATCGAAGAAGAAATCGTTCGGTTTTAATTGAAAAACCATCGAAAAACGTGTAATTTCAAGAGCTCCTCGACATCTACATTATCTCCGCCGGTCTCTTCGAGTAGTTTTGTGTGCAGACATTACCTGTGGTTTAAGATTCAGTGTCGTCGTATGATTTCCTCATGATCTTCCCGGATTATGTATTTGATGCTTCGTGGAATTACTTCAAGTACGGTTTTGTAAAAGGGGTCCGGTATGCAAAGGCGCAAGCAAAAAGAAAAAATAGCAAAACAGGAAAATAGTGGAGAAATAGTGGAATTCTATGCTACAATTATCTCAAAGGAGACCTCGTACCCATGATCAAAGAACTCATTCATGATCCCATTTTCCTCAGCCAGCCCTCTGAGTCGGCGACACCCGAGGACCTGCCCGTGGCCCGCGACCTTTTGGACACCCTCGCAGCCCACAAGGAGACCTGCGTGGGCATGGCCGCCAACATGATCGGCGTGCGGAAATACATCATCGCTTTCGACAACGACGGCACCTATATGACCATGTTCAATCCGCAGATTTTGAAGGCGGACCGCCCCTACGAGACCGAAGAGAGCTGCCTGTCCCTGCTGGGCGGGCCGCGCCCCTGTACCCGCTACGAGACCATCAAGGTGCAGTGGAAGAATGCCAAATTTGAGACCCGCATCAAGACCTTCACCGGCTGGACGGCGGAGATCATTCAGCACGAAATCGACCACTGCAATGGCGTGCTGATTTAATGACCTGAAAACGCAAAGAAAGAGCCTTTGCCGCAGCTGAGCGGCAGGGCTCTTTTATTTCTAAATGTGCTGTTATAATGGTCCCAATGTCTGTAAACCGGCAGAAGGTCAGGAATGCTGCTCTTTTCGGTACGGCTGCGCGGCCTCCCGGAAGGCTTCTTCGAACCGGCGGATGGCCTCCTTGCCTTTCCTGGTGAAGGGGAAGAACAGGTCGTAGGCGTGGAACCAGTCTTTGTACACGTCCACCCGGGCATGGATGCCGGCCTTCCGCATGCCGTTGGCACTGTCCGTTTTTTTACCCGGCGTTTCGCCTATACTGATGTCGTCAAAAGGGATTTGTGATATACTGAAAGGAGAACTTACCGTGGGAAACGATCTGTTTGATGATTATTATGCATTCACCAGCTCCGGGGGAGATTCCGGCGGCGGCACTTCCGGCGGCGGCTCCGGCCCGGGCTGTCTGGGCTTCGCAATCTGCGCAGTACTCGGTTTTTTTCTGGCGGTTTTGATTGCCCATGAACTCTTTGGTGGAGCACAGGCGCTGTTTTGGATCCTGTGGCTGCCCTGCAGCATTGCGGCCTATAAATGTCTGGACAAAATCAACTTTTTCTAATTGATTCGTTGGAAAGGAGGGCATCCCATGTCCCTGGAAATCATCAAAGGCGATATCACCAAACTGCCCGTGGATGCCATTGTCAACGCGGCCAATCAGTCTCTGCTGGGCGGAGGCGGCGTGGACGGCGCCATCCACCGGGCGGCGGGTCCCGGCCTGCTGCAGGAATGCCGCACGCTGCATGGCTGCGCCACCGGAGATGCCAAAGCCACCGGCGGCTATCTGCTGCCCGCGAAATACGTGATCCATACCGTGGGCCCCGTTTGGCATGGCGGCCATTTCGGGGAGAAGGAGCAGCTGGTTTCCTGCTACCGCAAGAGTCTGGCTCTGGCTCAGGAACTGGGCTGCAGATCCGTGGCCTTCCCTCTGATTTCCGGCGGCGTGTACGGCTATCCCAAGAGTGAGGCTGTACAGGTGGCCATCGAAACCATGCGTGAATTCCTGGCAGACGCTGCGTCCATGACCCTTTCTCTGGTGGTCTTCGATGCGCCGGTGTGCAGGGCCGCCAAAGAACTTTACCCGGAGCTCTGCAAGTTTTGATCGGAACTCTATGGGTTCCAAGCGGGAGGCTTCGCCCAATCATTCGACGAAACAAAGGAACGGGAACCTTTACGGTTTGCCGTTCCTTGTGCTATACTGAAGCAAAACAGCGGATCTCTGCCCGGGCGGAAAGTCCCGGAGAAACGGATCCGACCGGAAGGAAATGCAGTATGATCAAAATCCTGTTTGTCTGCCACGGCAACATCTGCCGCAGCCCCATGGCGGAGTTCGTCATGAAGGATCTGGTGCGGCGGGAAGGCCTGGAAGACCTGTTCGAGATCGCATCGGCGGCCACCAGCTACGAGGAAATCGGCCAGCCCGTCTATCCGCCGGTACGGCGGCTTCTGCAGGGCGAGGGGATCGATTGTTCCCGGAAGCGGGCCGTGCATATGGAACGGCGCGATTACAAAGACTACGACTATCTGATCGGGATGGACAGCTGGAATCTGCGCAATATGGAGCGGATCTGCGGCGGCGATCCCGAGGGTAAAATTTATAGCTTGCTGAGCTTTACGGCCATGCCCGGCGATGTGGCGGACCCCTGGTACACCGGGGATTTCGAAACCACCTGGCAGGATGTGCAGGCGGGCTGCCTGGGCCTCCTGCAGCATCTGCGGAGCCGCGGGCTCTGCTGAGAAAACACGCTGCAGTGAAATGGGCGGCAGGAGCGCACAAGGCATAGAGCGGGAGGGACCCTATGAAAACACTGTATTATAACGGCAAACTGATCACCATGGCAAAAAACGCCCCGCAGGAACAGACTTCTGCACCGGATGCCCTGTTAGTTGAAAAAGGTAAAATCGCGGCTGTGGGCCGCTTTCAGGACCTTCTGGCGGCATCCGGCAAGGCGGTGAAGCTGGTGGACCTGCAGGGGAAGTGCCTGATGCCCGGCTTCATCGATCCCCACGGCCACATTACCACCACCGGCCTCATGGCCATGTTCGCGGACCTGTCCGGCTGCACCTCCTTCGACGAGATCGTGGAGACCCTGCAGAACTTCATGGCGAAGAAAGGCATCAAGGCCGGCGATAAAAAGGCCGTGGTGGTGGGCTTCGGCTACGATCACAATTTCCTGAAAGAACAGACCCAGCCCGACCGGCGGGTGCTGGACCGGGTCAGCAGGGAGATCCCTGTGGTGATCCTCCACGTATCCATCCATTTTTCCTGCGCCAACAGCGCGGCCCTGAAGCTGGCAGGCATTACGGCGGAAACGCCGGACCCGGAGGGCGGCAAGATCGCCCGGCTGACTGCGGAGGAGAGTGCAGTTTGCGGCTACGGACCGGCTGCGGATCCCGACGGCACTGCACCGGCAGCGGGCTTCGGGGAACCCAGCGGCTATCTGGAAGAGACCGCCTCGCACCTGATGGTGGGGGCTTTGGGCAAAGCCCTGAAGCCGGACCTGAAGGCTCTGGTGAAGGGCATGCAGCGGAAGTACCTGGAGAACGGTGTCACCACCGCCCAGGACGGCGCTACCATGGAGAGAGACTGGAAGATTTTGAAGATCCTGTCCTCCTTGGGGCTTTTGAAGCTGGATGTGGTGGCTTATCCGCTGCTGACCGCCAACGGCCGCGAAATTTTAAAAAAGAATCCCAAATACGACGGGAACTATCACAAACGACTGAAGATCGGCGGGTACAAGATGATCCTGGACGGGTCTCCCCAGGGACGTTCCGCCTGGATGAGCCGCCCCTACCTGGGCGGCGACCCCGGTTACTGCGCCTATCCCTGGCTGCCCGATGAAAAGGCCGCTGAGCTGGCCCGCATTGCCGTGGAGGACGGGAAGCAGCTTCTGGCCCATTGCAACGGGGATGCCGCCTCTGAGCAGTTTCTGAACGCTTATGAGAATGCCGCGGCTGATCGTAAGGATCTGCGCCCCGTCATGATCCACTGCCAGACCGTGCGCAGCGACCAGCTGGACCGGATGGCCCGCCTGAATATGATCGCTTCCATCTTTGTGGGTCACGTCTGGTACTGGGGCGATGTACACCGGAAGAATTTCGGCGAGGAACGGGGACAGCGCATCAGCCCTGCCGCCGAGGCCCTGCGGAAAGGGCTCCATGTGAATTTCCACCAGGATCCGCCGGTGACGGCCCCCAATATGCTGCACAGCGTCTGGTGTGCGGTGAACCGCATCGGGAGAAGCGGCACCGTCATCGGGGAAGACCAGAAGGTTTCCGTCTATGACGCCCTGCGGGCTGTCACCATCGAAGGGGCCTATCAGTATTTCGAAGAGGACAGCAAAGGTACGCTGGAGCCCGGAAAGCGGGCGGACCTTGTGATCCTGGACCGCTCCCCCCTGGAAACTGACCCGATGGAAATCAAAGACATCAAGGTTCTGGAAACTGTAAAAGACGGCCGTACGGTATACCGCGCCGGCCGCTGATCATCGCAAAGGAGAACGCAAATGAACAAGCTTGGTTTTGGATTCCTGCGCCTGCCCATGGTGAAGGACGGAGAAAAAGACGTACTGAATTACGAAGCTGTGAACGAAATGGTGGACGAATTTCTGGCTCTTGGCGGCCGGTATTTCGACACCGCCTACACCTACCTGAACGGCGAGAGCGAAGCCGGTATCCGGAAGTGTCTGGTGGAGCGGTATCCCCGCGATGCCTATGAGCTGACGGATAAGCTGCCCACCATCAAGCTGAAGAGCGAAGAGGACCTGCAGAAGTTCTACGACACCCAGCTGGAACGCTGCGGCGTGGAACAGTTCGATAACTATCTGCTGCACTGGCTCAACAAGGATATCTACGCCAAAGCGCAGAAATACGATGCCTTTGCCTTCCTGCGCAAGCTGAAAGCGGAGGGGAAGGTGAAGAAGATCGGCTTCTCCTACCACGATGGTGCCGACCTTCTGGAACAGATCCTGAACGATCACCCCGAAGTGGATATCGTGCAGCTGCAGATCAATTATCTGGACTGGGAAAGCCCTGCCATCCAGGCACGGAAGTGCTACGAAGTGGCAGTGGCCCATGGAAAAGAAGTGATCGTAATGGAACCCATCAAGGGCGGAACTCTGGTGAACCTGCCGGAAGAGGCTCTGAGGGTGCTGCGGCGTATCGATGAAAAGGCCAGCCCCGCAAGCTGGGCGCTTCGGTTTGCTCAGGATCTGGATGCGGTCTCCGTAGTGCTCAGCGGCATGGGCACGGTAGAACAGATCCGGGAAAACCTGGTGGACTTTAAGCCTCTCACCGAAGCAGAACGGCTGGCTCTGGTACAGGTTCGGAAGATCAAGAAGGCGGCTACCGCCGTTCCCTGCACCGCCTGCAGCTACTGTGTCAGCGGCTGCCCCAAAAAGATCGCCATTCCGCAGTACTTTGCCCTCTACAACGAATATGCCCAGAGCCCGGCAGAAGGCTGGAAGATGACCCCGGTCTACAAACAGATCGCCGAGACCAGAGGAAAGGCTTCCGACTGCATCAAGTGCCGCCTCTGCGAACAGAACTGCCCCCAGAAGCTGCCCATCACGGACCATCTGGAAGCGGTGGCAAAGGCCTTCGAACCCCAGAAATAAGGCCGGAAAAGGCCGCGCAGCCAAAGGGAAAGGCGCGGCCGCCCCGGGAAATTACGCGAGAAAAAACCCGCTCTCTGCAGAGAGCGGGTTTTCTTTTGGATGTAGTTTTGGTGTGTGCGGAGATGCTGTTTCTTATGCGCCAAAGTAGCCCTTGGTCAGCCATGCGATGATGTAGGTGATCAGACCTGCGATGGTGGGGGAGCCCAGCCATGCCAGGCCGATGTTCTTGAATACGCCGAAGTGAACGTTCTTGGGACCCTTTACCAGGCCGGCACCAACAACGGCACCAACAACAGCCTGAGAGGTGGATACGGGGATACCCATGGTTTCGCCCATCAGCAGGATGGTGAGAGCCATGGAGATGATAACGACAAAGCCTTCGATCTGATTCAGTTCCGCGATGGAGTTGCCGACGGTCATCATAACCTTCTTGGAATAGGTCAGAACACCGAAAGCGATGGCGGCACCGCCGATGACTGCGGTCAGTCTGGGATTGGTCAGCAGGTTTGCAGCCACACCGGTTTCACCGTAGAAATTGTCGAAGTACAGAGCGGTTACGTTAGCAGAGCTGTTGACACCGATGCTGTAGGCGGACAGTGCACCGGACAGGATGTATGCGATCTTGATCATCTTGTCGTAGTTCTGGATGTTGGTCATCTTCTGTTCGAAGAACTTCTTGACGATCCAGGTGAGAACGAAAGCAATGATACCGGCACCCAGGGGGTTCAGCAGCCAGGTGCTGACGAACTTGATGATCTGGGGGACGTTGACGGCACGGATGGCGGGATCGCCGTAGTCAGCATAGAAGAGACCCCAGCCGATGATAGCACCGGTGATGGACTGGTTAGCGGAGACGGGGAAGCCCAGGAAAGTCATGCCGAATACAGTGACACCTGCTGCAACGAAGACGATCACAGCCTTCAGCGCGGACTTCAGTTTCAGGGTGTCTACGGTACCATCAGCGATGGCCTTTTCGATGGATTCCAGAGAAGCACTGACTTCGTTGCTGGTGGCCAGTTCGTTAACGCTGTAGATGTTGTTTGCACCGGCCAGGAATGCACCTGCCAGTACTGCGATAGCGATGATGATGGTGGCGGTACGCCATTTTACTACGCCGGTGCCGACTGCGGTACCGAATGCATTTGCTGCGTCGTTGGAGCCCAGGGACCAGCCCATGAACACGCCTGCAGCGAGGAGAAGATAAATCATTTGTTGCGCCTTTCTTTTGATCAAGCCATGCGGGTTCGTAATTCTGCGCTTGATCTGTTACATTGTTCGTCGGGATATCGCACAGGGGAACGATGAGGCCGGCATTTGACTTTTCTGCCGGAGGCAGAAATGCAAAACGCATTGAATGCACAATACTTTTTGCAGGTTTTTTGCACACTCCTTTTATAACGTCCGCACTTAGATAAAATGAAAAACCGGCAGGACCAAGCCCCTGTGCTTAGCCACACCTGTTTCCGTTATCTATGTGCCGTTCATTTTAACTATCGCTATTATAATGAAAAGGTTACAAAAGGTCAACCATTATTTACAGGAATATGGTACAATTATGGGGAAAGAATTTGCCAAGAAAATAACACAAGAAGAACCTGGAAATTTTCGGCTCAAACTTGGGAAAGGAACTGTATTTTGCAATATTTGATCACATTTCTGGAAGGTTTGATTTCCTTCCTGTCACCCTGCATGCTGCCGCTGCTGCCGGTGTACATTTTCTACTTCGGAGGAGGGGATGGAAAGCCGGCTTGCCGTGAGACAGAACAGGGAAAAACGGGAGCAACCAGAGGGCGCATCCTGGTACGGGCGCTGGCCTTTGTGCTGGGCTTCACCGTGCTCTTCTGCCTGATGGGGCTCTTTGCCGGAACGCTGGGCACCTTCCTGGCGAAATACCAGAAATGGGTCAATCTCGCAGCCGGTCTTCTGGTGATTTTATTTGGACTCAGTTATCTGGAAGTAGTGCGGCTGCCCTTCTTTAAATCCGGTGCAGCCGCCCCGGTGATGAAGGGTGCAAAAGGGGAGGGTGCGGCCGCCGGGCTCTCCAATTTGGCGGCCGCCGGTTCTGCCTTCCTCTTCGGAATGGTCTATGCGGTCAGCCTGACCCCTTGTGTGGGTGCATTCCTGGGCTCTGCCCTGATGCTGGCTTCCGCTGCGGGGACGGCCCTGCAGGGCTTCCTGCTGCTTCTGGTGTATTCCCTGGGGCTGGGGATCCCCTTCCTGCTTTCGGCTCTGCTGCTGGAGGAATTGAAGGGAGCCTTCCAGTTCGTAAAAAAGAACTATGCGATCATCAACCGGGTCTGCGGCGCCTTTTTGATCCTGGTGGGCGCCGCCATGGCTTTGGGCCTTTTTGAAAAACTGATGACCATCTTCGGCTGATCCGGAAAGGAGAACTTGCTATGAAAAAGAAATCTTTGCTGTTGATCCTTTTGCTGGTGCTTCTGCTGGCCGGCGGCGCAGCCGCCTACCGCTTCCTGGCACCGGGGCTGGATGCCGGAGGGCTGGGACAAAACCAGCAGGGCGGTTCCGGCGGAGACGACCAGCGGGTCATGGCACCTCTGGTGTCCTTCGAAACTCTGGACGGAAAGAAACTGGATACATCGGATTTTTACGGGAAGCCCACCATCATCAATTTTTGGGCCACCTGGTGCGGTTTCTGTATGGAAGAGATGCCTGCGTTTCAGGCGGTCTATGAGACCTATGGCGACCGGGTCAACTTCCTGATGATCAACCAGACCGCCGGAGAGTCCTCCCTGGAGGATGTAAAGGCGGTGCTCCAGAAGGAAGGCTATACCTTCCCCGTCTATCTGGATAAAACCTATAGCGGAGCCCAAGCCTACGGCTTTACCGGCATCCCCATGACCGTTCTGGTGGACAGCGAAGGGTATCTGCTGGGCGGCCGCAATGCGGCGGTCACCGATGTGATGCTGATCGAAGCCATTGAAGAAATGCTGCAAATGAAAAACGCGCCTCAGTGAGGCGCGTTTTACTATGCGGATTGGTTTGCGTTCAGAGTCGAAGCGGAAATCAGGCCTTTCTGGCGATCAGCATGACCTGTACCTTGTCGGCTACGTTTTCGATCACGTCGGAAACATCGCACAGGTGATCGACGTGGCCTGCGATCTGCATTCTTTCTGCCAGGGGCAGATCCAGAGCGTAGGTTCTTTCGAACAGGGATTCTTCGATCACGTCTACCTGAGTTTCCAGACCGCGGACTTCGTCCAGGATGCTGTGATCCTTCAGCAGGGAACCGAAATCGCCGTACAGCTTGCCGACAGCGGCGACCAGCAGAGCGAATTCAGCCTTGGTCAGGCGAATGATTTCCAGAATGTCGCGGGTGAAAGCTTCGGGGAACTTGAAGCCCTGGAACAGCACCATCTGTGCGAAATGGTGGCACTTGTTGGCGATGCTGTCGCAGATGGAGCCCAGTTCGACCAGTTCGGTTCTGGTGGCGGGCAGGAAGGAAGAATCGAGGGATTCGATCATCTGGCGCAGGGTACGGTCTGCAGCGTTTTCTGCTTCGTGGACCTTGGTCATGAGAGGTCTCAGGGTTTCCTTGTTGGAATCGGCCTTAACCAGTTCGGTGACGAAATCATCCAGAGCCAGGATCGCGTTTTCGATGTCTTTCAGCTGAGCAAGAACGACGTCCTGCACTTTATTTGCGGTATTTTTTGCGAACATATTTGCACACTCCTTTAAGAACTTGGCACATTGGCAGATTCGAAAACCGAAGGTAGCGGGTCTGTAATTGTATGTCGGTAAAGGTTTTCCTGCGAATGTGCGATACCTTGTGATTTTATTATAAGGGGAAAGCAGGGGAATTGTCAAGTAGATTTGTCAAAATATTATCAATTGTGTATCGATTAATTGGATCCGCTGCCGCTTTCTTCCCCGGAACCGCTTTCGCCGCCTTCCTCGCCGTCACCGGCGGGGGCTTTGGATTCCAGGTATTCCATGATGGCATCGGCCAGCCCCTGGGCCAGCTTTTGCTGGTAGTCTTCGTTGACCAGGTTGGCCAGTTCCGTTTCGTTGGACATGAAGCCGATTTCGATCAGACAGCAGGGAACGTTGGTTTCCCGGATGACGATCAACTCGTCGTCTTCGGAGAGGCCGCGGTTGCGGGCACCGGTGGCCAGGCTGGCATGGCTCTGCACCAGACCGGCAAAGATCTTGTTTTCTTCGTTCGTCTCGCCGTTGTACCAAGTGCTGATGCCGTTGACGGAGAGATCGCTTTCAAAGGCATTGGCATGGATACTGAGGAAGACCTGGGCTTCGCTCTCGTTGCAGAGCTCCGTGCGTTCGTAGAGACCCACTTCGCTGTCGTCGTCACGGGTCATCAGAACGCCGTAGCCGTTGTTTTCCAGGATGGTACGTACTTTCAGGGCCACCTGCAGGTCCAGATCGCTTTCCCGGTAGCCGCCGTAGTAGCAGCCGGGGTAGAGGTCGCCGCCGTGACCGGGGTCGATCATGACCCACACATCGGGCTGGGGCGTGTCTTCCCCTTCCAGGTCACCGGGGTTGGGGTTGACCACGGGATCCGCAGGCTTTGCCTTGAATCCGCCGGAAGCGATGAAGAACAGCAGCGCGATGATGGCGAAAAGACCGGCCAGGATCAGGAAGAACCGGGGCGTAAAGCGGTGTCTCTTGCGCCGACGGGTAGTATATCCAAAATTCGTTCGTTTCATAAGACCCTCCAGAATACTCCTTTTGATGAGGATCCCGAAGGACCCTGCGCTACCAGTATACCATGAGTTTTACTTTCTGCCAAAAGAAAGTTTGATGAAGATTGAAGAATATCAAAAAGGGTAGTATAATAGTACTGTATGTTTTACAATCACCGCCGCCGGAGGCCACTTCGGCCCCGGGCGAAGAAAAGGAGAAAATAAAATGAGCGAAAACTGCAATCATGACTGCTCTTCCTGCAGCTCCACCTGCAACGAAAGAACCGTGGAACAGGCTGCTGCCGAAGCATTCGACTTCCGTGCTCCCGCAAACCCCCTGTCCAATGTCAAGAAGGTCATCGGCGTTGTCAGCGGTAAGGGCGGCGTAGGCAAGTCCCTGGTCACCAACCTGCTGGCCGTTCTCAGCCAGAGAGCCGGTTACAAGACCGCCATTCTGGATGCCGACGTGACCGGTCCTTCCATTCCCAAGGCTTACGGCATCAAGGGAATGGCCACTTCCGACGGTG
The DNA here is from genome assembly GCA_015058215.1 of Clostridiales bacterium. Taxonomy (GTDB): domain Bacteria; phylum Bacillota; class Clostridia; order Peptostreptococcales; family Anaerovoracaceae; genus SIG262. Next base: position 72,904 of record SVCU01000001.1, on the reverse strand, counting down.
TCAACCTGTACCCCGTGGAATCCAAGACCGGCATCAAGGTCATGTCCATGAACCTGCTGCTGGAAAACGACACCGATCCCGTTGTCTGGAGAGGCCCCGTCATTGCCGGCGTGGTCAAGCAGTTCTGGAGCGATGTGGCCTGGGGCGATATCGATTATATGTTCGTTGATATGCCTCCCGGCACCGGCGACGTCCCCCTCACCGTATTCCAGTCCCTGCCCGTGGACGGCATCGTTATCGTTGCCACTCCCCAGGAACTGGTGGGCATGATCGTGGAAAAGGCCGTCAAGATGGCTGAAATGATGAACATCCCCGTACTGGGCTTCGTGGAAAACATGAGCTATATCAAGTGCCCCGACTGCGGCAAGGAACTGCCCGTCTTCGGCAAGAGCCACATCGAAGAGATCGCTGCCAAGTACGGCGTATCCAACGTGGCCAAGCTGCCCATCGATTCCCGCCTCACCGCCGGTTCCGACAAGGGCCTCATCGAACTCTTCGAAGGCGACTGGATGGACGACCTGGCAAAGGCCATCTGGGAATAAATAACGCACCGAAAGCAGCCATTGTACAGCAAACAAGAAGGGCGATGCCCTTTTCGGAAAGGAGCAACATCCAATGAAAATCACCAACGATATTCTCTACGTAGGTGTGAACGACCATCAGGTCGACCTGTTTGAAGGTCAGTACGTGGTTCCCAACGGCATGGCCTATAACTCCTACGTCATTCTGGACGAAAAGGTGGCCGTCATGGACACCGTAGATGCCAACTTCACCGATGAATGGCTGGCCAACGTGAAGGAAGCCCTGGGCGGCAGAACCCCCGACTACCTGATCGTGCAGCACATGGAACCGGACCACTCCGCCAACATCCAGAACTTCGTGAACGCCTACCCCTCCGCACAGGTGGTGGCAAACCAGAAGACCTTCACCATGATGGAAAACTTCTTCGAAGACATGGATCTGGAAGGCCGCAAGGTGGTCGTTAAGGACGGCGAAAGCCTGACCCTGGGCAAGCACGTGCTCACCTTCGTGTTCGCACCCATGGTCCACTGGCCCGAAGTTATGGTCACCTACGACAGCACCGATAAGGTCCTGTTCTCCGCAGACGGCTTCGGCAAGTTCGGTGCACTGGATGTGGAAGAAGAATGGGACTGCGAAGCACGCCGCTACTACATCGGCATCGTAGGCAAGTACGGCGCACCCGTACAGACCTTGCTGAAGAAGGCCGCCGCTCTGGACATTCAGATCATCTGCCCCCTGCACGGTCCCGTGCTCACCGAAGACCTGGGTCACTACATCAACCTGTACGACATCTGGTCCTCCTACAGAGTGGAATCCGAAGGCGTCATGATCGCTTACGCTTCCGTGTACGGCAACACCAAGAAGGCCGCTGAACTGCTGGCTGCCAAGCTGGAAGAAAAGGGCTGCCCCAAGGTGGTCCTCTGCGACCTGGCCCGCGAAGACATGGCCGAAGCTGTGGAAGATGCATTCCGTTACGGCAAGCTGGTACTGGCTTCCGTTACTTACAACGGCGATGTGTTCCCCTTCATGAAGAGCTTCCTCCATCACCTGACCGAACGGGCTTACCAGAACCGCACCATCGGTCTGATGGAAAACGGCAGCTGGGCACCCATGGCTGCAAAGGTGATGAAGGGCATGCTGGAATGCTGCAAGAACATTACCTGGCTGGAGAACACCGTGACCATCAAGTCCGCCGTCAAGAAGGCAGACCTGGAAAAGATCGATGCTCTGGCAGAAGAACTCTGCAAATAAGTGACAGCTTTGGGCGGCGCCGAATTTACAATCTGGCGCCGCCCTTTTTCAAATCTTCCGCCGGGCTCGCCCGGCGCTCCCAAAACGGAGGAACGCTATGAAAGCTCTCAATCTGATCGGCTATGGTCTCTACGTGATCACCTGCAACGACGGCAAAAAAGACAATGCCTGCATCGTCAATACCGTATGCCAGCAGACCGGTAAGCCCCGGCTTGTGTCCGTGACCATCAACAAAGCCAACTACACCCACGACGTGGTGCTGGAAACCGGTAAACTGAACGTGAATTTCCTGTCCGAGGAAGCCCCTTTCCGGGTCTTCAAAGACTTTGGCTTCCGCAGCGGCCGTGATGTAAACAAGTTTGAAGGGAAAGCCGTGGTTCGTTCCAAAAACGGCCTGGTTGTGCTTCCCTTGTATATCAATGCCTACCTGTCTCTGGAAGTGAAGCAGTCTCTGGACCTGGGTACCCACACCGTGTTTCTCTGCGAAGTCACCGCGGATCAGGTGTTCAGCAGCGTACCGTCCATGACTTATGCTTACTACCACGAATATGTGAAACCCGGTGCGCCCAAGGCGATCCCCGTTTCGGCAGCCATCTCCGGCGAAGCTCCGAAAGCAGCGAGTGAACCGGCAGCGGCAGAGGGCAAACCGGAATCCGGTGCGGCGGCAAGCAGTGCACCGGCCAAAAAGAAAGGCTATGTCTGCACCATCTGCGGCTACGTCTACGAGGGAGATTCTCTTCCCGCAGACTTTGTCTGCCCCCTGTGCAAGCATGGCGCAGAGGATTTTGTACCCATCGTTTAATACCAATGTAATTGAAATTCCAAAGGGTTACAGCAGCGGTGCGGCAGCGGAATTTGATTGAATCAAATCAAAAAAGGAGAACGCGGCGATGAAAGGAAAGAAGAAAAAGCTTTGGAAGGTACTGGGGCTCGTACTGCTTGTATTGCTGGTGGTGTTTGCCGGTACCGCAGGGGTCCTGATCAAAACCCTGGTCTATCCCGATCCTCTGGTTTCCGGCAGCGGTGACACCAAAATCATCTGTGTGGGAGACAGTCTCACCTTCAGCCAGGGGGTCTACGGCTCCCGCAAGACCGAAAGCTTCCCCGCCGTTCTGGCGGAACTGATGGGCGATGATTACCAGGTGGTGAACTACGGTCTACCCAACCGCACCCTGCTTTCCACCGGCAACATGCCCTATACCAACGAAACGTTTGCAAAAACCTCTCTGGAAGAAGATGCGGATATCGTGATCATCATGCTGGGCTCCAACGACAGCAAGCCCGTCAACTGGGATGCAGACCGCTTCCTGAAGGAATACACGGCCTTCGTGAAGAATTACCAGAACATGGATTCCGGACCGGAGGTCTATGTGATGCTGCCCACCCAGCTGTTCACCGAACCGAAGAACGACGGGGACGGCAGAAACGACACCCTGGGCAGCGAAGTGATCCCCGCCGTCCGCAAAGTGGCGGAGCGCACCGGCGCCGGTCTCATCGATCTGTACAGCCTCTCTGCAGGTCACCCCGAATGGTTCGCAGACGGTGCTCACCCCAATGCGGAAGGAAACCGGGCCGTGGCAGAAGAGATCGCCCGGGTGCTGAAAGCAAACTGAAAATCCTGATATAAAGGTGAAGCATCGTTTATCAGCGATGGAATTAGGAAACAAAAAGACCCGCTCATCTGAGCGGGTCTTTTTACATTGCTTAATTGCGATGTGGTTGAAATTTCAACGTTTCTGCTGCGCGTTCAAGGCGCAGCTCTCTGCGGCGAGGACGCCTTTATTTGGCCTGGGTCTCGCAGTACAGGCAGCGGTAGATCTTGTGCTCCCGGTCGGTGAGTTTAAAGACCTGGTCCAGTTCCTGTTCCACAGAGCTGATGCATCTGGGGTTCTTGCAGGTGAGAACGTTGGTCAGGGTCTCGGGCATTTCGATGGTTTTCTTTTCCACCAGAAGGCCGTCCTTGATGATGTTGACGGTGGCACCGGGGTCCACGTAGCCGATGATGTCCAGGTTAACGGGAATGTCGGCAGCGATTTTGATGATGTCCTTCTTTCCCTGTTTCTTGCTGAAAACGTTCTTCAGGAGAGCCACGGAGCAGTCCAGGCTGTCCAGGTCCAGAAGATCGTAAAGCAGCATGCCGCTTCCGGCGGTGATGTGGTCGATCACGATACCGGTATGGATGGAGTCAATTTTCATTAGTTCTTAGCCTCCTCTAACAGTTTCAGAATCAGGGCCATGCGCATGTACTTGCCGTTGAGCACCTGCTTGAAGTAGGCGGCTCTGGGGTCTTTGTCGATGGCGACGCTGATTTCGTTCACACGGGGCAGGGGGTGCATGATGGTCAGGTCATCCTTGGCGCTCAGCAGCTTCTTGGGCTCCAGAATGTAGCTGTCCTTCAGACGCAGGTAGTCTTCTTCGTTGAAGAAGCGTTCGCGCTGTACGCGGGTCATGTACAGGATGTCCAGGTCCGGCATGACGCTTTCCAGATCGGTGGTCTGCACGTAGGGAACGCCCTGGGCCTTCAGCACGTCCTTCTTGATGTAGCTGGGCAGCTTCAGTTCGGCGGGGGAGATCAGCACTACCTTGATGCCTTCGTAGCGGGCCAGGGCATCGATCAGGGAGTGGACGGTGCGGCCGAACTTCAGGTCGCCGCAGAAGCCCACGGTCAGATTGTCCAGGCGGCCTTTTTCACGCTTGATGGTGAGCAGGTCTGCCAGGGTCTGGGTGGGGTGGTTGTGGCCGCCGTCACCGGCGTTGATCACGGGAACGGAGGCGTTCAGGGAAGCCACGTAGGGAGCGCCTTCCTTGGGGTGGCGCATGGCGATGATGTCGGCGTAGCAGCTGATGGTCTTTGCAGTATCGGCTACGCTTTCGCCCTTGGCTGCGGAAGAGCTCTTGGCTTCGGAGAAACCGAGAACGCTGCCGCCCAGCTCGTACATGGCGGCCTCGAAGCTGAGGCGGGTACGGGTGGAGGGCTCGAAGAACAGGGTGGCCAGCTTCTTGCGCTTGCAGGCATCCTGGTATTTTTCAGGGTCGGCGATGATGTCTTCCGCCAGAGCGATCAGTTCGTCCAGTTCCTGAACGGACAGATCGGTAATATCCATCAAATGTCTCATTGCGATTGCTCCATTGAACTGCTATTTGGCACCGTTAATGGCCAGATAGTTCTTGATGCGGGTGACGTTTTCTTCGTTGGCGGGGTCTTCTTCCAGGTATTCGATGATGTCGTAAACATCGACCACGGAATAGACGGGGAAGCCGAATTCTTCGCCCACTTCAGCCATGGCGGACTTTTCGCCCTGGCCCTTTTCCTTGCGGTCTACCATAACGAAGGTGGCAGCCACCTTGATGCCCTGCAGGCCGCTCAGAATGGCCATGCTTTCACGGATGGCGGTACCGGCGGTGATCACGTCTTCCACGATGACCACTTCTTCGCCTTCCTTGGGAACGTAACCCACGAATACGCCGCCTTCACCGTGATCCTTGGCTTCCTTGCGGTTGAAGAAGAAGGGAACGTCCAGACCCTTCTTGGCCAGAGCGATGGAAGAGGAAACGGCGATGGAGATGCCTTTGTAGGCAGGGCCGTAGAGAACGGTCTTCTTTTCGCCGATCTTATCCAGATAAGCGGTGGCGTAGAATTCGCCAAGCTTGGCGATCTGCTCACCGGTCTTGATTTCGCCTGCATTGATGAAATAGGGGATCTTTCTGCCGCTCTTGGCGGTGAAATCGCCGAACTTCAGAACGCCGGCACCCTTGAGGAAATCGATAAACTCTCTCTTGTAGCTTTCCATGTGGAACCTCCTTAGTCGATGAATTCTGCCACGCAGCGTTCGTAAGCGGCTACGGGATCTTCTGCAGCGGTGATGGGACGGCCCACTACGATGTAGTCGGAACCGATCTTCTTGGCTTCTGCGGGGGTCATGACCCGCTTCTGGTCGCCCTTGTCGCCGTCGGCGAAGCGGACGCCGGGAGTGATGGTCAGGAAGCCCGCGCCGCAGTTTTCGTGGATCTTACCGGCTTCCAGGGGGGAGCAGACCACGCCGTCCAGACCTGCCTTGGCAGCGTTCTTGGCGTAGTGGATCACCACCTGGTCGATGGGTTCCTTGATGAGGATGTCGCTTTCCATCCGTTCCTGATCGGTGGAGGTCAGCTGGGTGACGGCGATCAGCAGAGGGCGGGTGCCGTCTTCCCGGGTCAGGCCTTCCAGAGCGGCTTCCATCATGGAAACGGTGCCGGCGGCATGGAGGTTGGTGATGTCAACGTCCAGCTTGGAGAGAACGGCCATGGCCTTCTTTACGGTGTTGGGAATGTCGTGCAGCTTCAGGTCCAGGAAGATCTTGTGGCCCCGTGCTTTGATCTGACGGACGATTTCGGGGCCTTCTGCGTAAAACAGTTCCATGCCGATCTTGACGAAGGGCTTGCGGCCGGTGAATTTGTCCAGAAATGCGAAAGTCTGCTCTGCGGTGGCGAAGTCGCAGGCTACGATGACGTCTTTGCCCATTATTTTACACCTCCAATGATGTCAGAAAGGGATTCGATTTTATACTGTTCCATGACCCGGGGGAGATCGTTTACGATATCCCGGCAGGCATAGGGGTTGACCAGATTGGCAGCGCCTACTTCCACAGCGGTGGCGCCGGCCAGCATCATTTCGATCACGTCCTCGGCGGAGGAAACGCCGCCGATACCGATGACGGGGATGTTTACGGCGTGGGCCACCTGGTAGACCATGCGAACGGCCACGGGGAAGATGGCGGGGCCGGAGAAGCCGCCCATGGTGTTGGCGATGACCGGCTTCCGGGTGTTCAGATTGATGCGCATGCCCAGCATGGTGTTGATCAGGCTGATGCCGTCAGCCCCCGCTTCTTCGCAGGCCTTGGCGATGGCCACGATGTCGGTGACGTTGGGGGACAGCTTGATGATGACGGGCTTGGTGGTGACGGCCTTGACGGCGCGGGTCACCTCGGCGGCGGCTTCCGGCTGGGTGCCGAAGCTCATGCCGCCGCCATGTACGTTGGGGCAGCTCACGTTGACTTCCAGCCAGCCCACCTGGTCTTCTTTGTCCAGAAGCTGGCAGGTGTAGGCGTAGTCTTCCACGGAGAAGCCGCTGACGTTGGCCATGACGGGCTTATGGAAGCATGCCTTCAGCTTGGGAAGTTCTTCGGCGATGACCCGTTCCACACCGGGGTTCTGCAGGCCCACGGCATTGATCAGGCCGGAGGTGCATTCCGCGATGCGGGGAGTGGGGTTGCCGAAGCGGGCATCCCTGGTGGTTCCCTTGAAAGAGAAAGTGCCCAGGCAGTTGATGTCGTAAAGCTCGGCGAATTCGTAGCCGAAACCGAAGGTACCGCTGGCGGGGATCACGGGGTTATCCAGCTCGATGCCGCACAGATTCACGTTTAATTTTCCCACAGGATCTCCTCCTTTCGCAGTACGGGGCCTTCCTTGCAGATGCGCTTGTAGCCGGTGATGGTCTTGCAGCTGCAGCCCATGCAGGCACCGAAGCCGCAGCCCATGCGTTCTTCAAAGCTGAACTGACCGGAGGTCTTGGAAGCCTTATAAATGGCCTTCAGCATGGGTTCGGGGCCGCAGGTATAGAAGAAGGAGTAGTCCAGATCGTTCATGGCATCGGTGACGAAGCCCTTGATGCCCTTGGAACCGTCTGCGGTGGTCACCAGCACTTTGGCGCCCAGAGCCTTGAATTCTTCTTCGTAGAAGAGCTCGTCGGCCTTGTTGAAGCCCAGGATCACGGTGACATCCTTGCCCTCTGCCAGCAGTTTTTTGGCCAGCAGGTACATGGGAGGCACGCCTACGCCGCCGCCGATCAGAAGAGGCTTGCCGCCGGCCAGGGAGAGGTCGTAGCCGTTGCCCAGACCGGTGAGCACATCCAGGGTGCCCTCCTGCAGTTCGGCCAGCTGGCGGGTACCCTTGCCCAACACCTTGTAGAGGATGGTCAGGGTGTCGCCGTCCAGGTCGCAGACGGAGATGGGACGGCGCAGGAACAGGCCGTCCAGCTTGATGTTGACGAACTGGCCGGGGCCGGTGATGGCGGAGGTGTCGCCCTTGAGGCGCAGCCGCATCACCGAATCGGTCAGCTTGGTATTTTCAATGATTTCGAAGAATCCCTGTTTCATTTGGGCCCTTTCTTATGCGTCGATGGTGGAGATGGTCAGAGTGGTGGCTTCCAGAACATCCAGCAGTACGCGGATGGTGTCCAGAGAGGTGAACAGGGTCACGTTGTTGTCGGTGGCTGCCTGACGGATGGCCTGACCGTCGCTGTTGAGACCCATGTGGCTCATATCGCGGGTGTTGATCACGTAGGCGATGTGGCCCTGACGGATGGCGGTGAGGATCTCTTCGCTGCCGTCGGTGATCTTGCCCAGGATTCTGGTGCGGATGCCGTGTTCCTTCAGGAAGCGGCCGGTGCCTTCGGTGGCTTCGATGTTGAAGCCCAGGTTGTAGAAGCGGCGGATCAGTTCCAGAGCTTCGGGCTTGTCTTTGTCTGCGATGGTGGCGAAGATGGTGCCGTAGTTCTGCAGCTTCATGCCGGATGCCTGCAGGGCCTTGTACAGGGCTCTGGATAGGGTATCGTCGTAGCCGATGGCTTCACCGGTGGACTTCATTTCGGGGGACAGGTAAGCGTCCAGACCGCGGATCTTGTTGAAGGAGAAGACGGGAGCCTTCACGTACCAGCGCTTCTTTTCTTCGGGATAGATGTCGAAGAAGCCCTGTTCCTTCAGGCTCTTGCCCAGGATGACTTCGGTGGCGATGTCTGCCAGGCTGTAACCGGTGGCCTTGCTGAGGAAGGGGACGGTACGGGAAGATCTGGGGTTGACTTCGATGATGTAGACATCGTCGTTCTTATCTACGATGAACTGGATGTTGTAGAGGCCCACGATGCCGATGGCCAGGCCCAGCTTCTTGGCGTACTGCAGGATGACGCCCTTCACCTTGTTGCTGATGCTGAAGGTGGGGTAGACGCTGATGGAGTCGCCGGAGTGGACACCGGTGCGTTCGATCAGTTCCATGATGCCGGGAACGAATACGTCGCGGCCGTCGCAGATGGCGTCGATTTCCACTTCCTTGCCTTCGATGTACTTATCGACCAGAACGGGTCTGTCGGCATCGATTTCTACGGCGGTCTTCAGGTAGTGGCGCAGCTGTTCTTCGTTGGCTACGATCTGCATGGCGCGGCCGCCCAGAACGAAGGAGGGACGCACCAGCACGGGATAGCCGATCTCAGCGGCTGCGGCGATGCCGTCTTCGATGTTGGTGACCGCCTTGCCCTTGGGCTGGGGGATCTGCAGATCGGAGAGGATCTTTTCGAACCGCTTTCTGTTTTCGGCCCGGTCGATGGCTTCCACGTCGGTGCCGATGATCTTGACACCGCGCTGCATCAGAGGCTCTGCCAGGTTGATGGCGGTCTGGCCGCCCAGGGAGGCGATGACGCCTTCGGGCTTTTCGAACTCGATGATGTTCATCACATCTTCGGGGGTCAGAGGTTCGAAGTACAGCTTATCGGCGGTGGTGTAGTCGGTGGATACGGTTTCGGGGTTGTTATTGATGATGATGGCTTCGTAGCCGGCCTTCTTGATGGTCTGTACGGCGTGTACGGTGGAGTAGTCGAATTCTACGCCCTGGCCGATACGGATGGGACCTGCGCCCAGAACCACGATCTTCTTCTTATCGGTGAGGATGGAAGCGTTTTCACCGGTGTAGGAAGAGTAGAAGTAGGGGATGTAGGCGTTGGTGTGGCAGGTATCCACCATGGGGAAGGCGGGGATGATGCCCTGTTCCTTGCGGAACTTCCAGACATCCAGTTCGTCCATTTCCCAGAGCTCGGCGATGAATTCGTCGCTGAAGCCCATCTTCTTGGCATCGGCCAGAACGGCGGCATCCAGCTTGTGTTCCTTCAGGTTGGCTTCCATTTCCACGATGTGCTGGAAGGCTTCCAGGAAGTAGGGAGTGATCTTGGTGACCTGGTGCAGCATTTCGATGGTGGCACCGCGGCGCAGCAGCTCGCAGACGGCGAAGATGTTGTCATCCTTGAACTGTTCCAGATAGGTCAGCAGCTCTTCGTCGGTCTTGCTGTCGAACTTGGCCATGTGGAAGTGGCAGACGCCGGTTTCCAGAGAACGGACGGATTTCAGCAGGCATTCTTCCAGGTTGCTGCCGATGCCCATGACTTCGCCGGTGGCCTTCATCTGGGTGCCCAGAGTGTTGGGAGCGGAGGTGAACTTGTCGAAGGGGAAGCGGGGCAGCTTGGCTACGATGTAGTCCAGTCTGGGTTCGAAGGCTGCGGTGGTGTTGGCGATGGTGATGTCTTCCAGTGCCATGCCCACGGCGATCTTGGCGGTGACACGGGCAATGGGGTAGCCGGATGCCTTGGAGGCCAGAGCGGAGGAACGGGAGACGCGGGGGTTCACTTCGATGACGAAGTATTCGCTGGTGTAGGGGTTCAGAGCGTACTGCACGTTGCAGCCGCCTTCGATCTTCAGTTCGCGGATCAGGCGCAGAGCGCTTTCGTTCAGCATCTTCAGATCGTGGTCGTTCAGGGTCAGGATGGGGGCCACGACCAGGGAGTCGCCGGTGTGGACACCGACGGGATCGATGTTTTCCATGCCGCAGATGGTGATGGCGTGGTCGTTGGAGTCACGCATGACTTCGAATTCGATTTCCTTGTAGCCCTTGACGCTCTTTTCGATCAGTACCTGGTGTACGGGGGAGAGCTTGAAGGCGTTGGTGCCCACTTCGATCAGTTCTTCTTCGTCGTAGGCGAAGCCGCCGCCGGTGCCGCCCAGGGTGAAGGCGGGGCGCAGTACTACGGGGTAGCCGATGCGGGCTGCGGCAGCCTTGGCTTCTTCCAGGTTGTAGGTGATTTCGGAGGGGATGGTGGGTTCGCCGATGGACTGGCACAGTTCCTTGAACAGTTCACGGTCTTCGGCCCGTTCGATGGAGGTGCTGCTGGTACCCAGAAGCTCGGTGCCGCATTCCTTCAGAACGCCTTTCTTTTCCAGCTGCATGGCCAGGTTCAGACCGGTCTGGCCGCCGATGCCGGGGACGATGGCGTCGGGACGTTCGTAGCGCAGGATCTTGGCCACATATTCCAGGGTCAGGGGTTCCATGTACACTTTGTCTGCGATAACGGTGTCGGTCATGATGGTGGCGGGGTTGGAGTTCACCAGAACTACTTCGTAGCCTTCTTCCTTCAGGGCCAGGCAGGCCTGAGTGCCTGCGTAGTCGAACTCAGCGGCCTGTCCGATGACGATGGGGCCGGAGCCGATGATCAATACTTTCTTGATGTCTGTGCGTTTTGCCATGATAGCAGCCTCCTAAAAATCTATATCAGTTCATTATCAAACGAGGTTGAGGGCCGGCCCGGGGCCGGCGGCATCTGTTACAGCGCGGGGTCGCGGTAGACCACCTTGCCGTCGCAGACGGTCAGCAGGCATTTGCCTTTGATCTTCATGCCTTCCAGGGGAGTGGCTCTGCCCTTGGAAAGGAAGGTGTCCGGATCCACGGTGCTTTCCTCCCGGAGATCCCAGATGCTGAAGTCGGTCTCCAGAGGGATGCCGAACCGCTTTCTGGGGTTGTCCACCAGAAGCTCGATCAGCCGGTCCATGGTGATGAGACCGGGCTCCACCAGGTAGGTGTAGAGCATCTGGAACGCGGTTTCGATGCCCACCACGCCGAAGGCGCTTCCCGCCAGGCCTTTGGCCTTTTCTTCGGCGGAATGGGGAGCATGGTCCGTGGCGATCATATCGATGGTGCCGTCCTGGATGCCGGCGATCAGTGCCAGCCGATCTTCTTCGGAACGGATGGGGGGATTCATTTTGAAGCGGCCGTTTTCCTGCAGGTCCATATCGTTCAGCACCAGGTAGTGGGGCGCGGTTTCACAGGTGATGTCCACGCCTTCGGCCTTGGCTTTGCGGATGATGTCCACGCTTTCCTTGGTGGAAATGTGGTCCACGTGGTAGGGGCAGCCCGTTTCTTTTACCAGCAGGATATCCCGGGCGATGGGGCCCCATTCGCTTTCGCTGCAGATGCCTTTGTGGCCGTGGAGACGGGCGTATTCACCGTCGTGGATGTAGCCACCGTGCAGCAGGGAATTGTCTTCGCAGTGGGCGGAAATGATCTTGCCCAGCGCTTTGGTTTTCACCATGGCGGCCCGCATCATGTCTTCGCTCTGCACGCCGCGGCCGTCATCGGAGAAGCCGATGGCAGCGGGGGCCATGGCCTCCAGATCGGCCAGCACTTCGCCTTTTTCACCCACGGTGATGGCACCGAAGGGGTAGACGCGGATGACCGCATCTTTTTCGATCAGGTCTGTCTGCTCTTTCAGGTGTTCCGCGCTGTCGGGCACCGGGTTCAGGTTGGGCATGGTGCACACCGCGGTGTAGCCGCCGTGAGCCGCCGCCTGACTGCCCGTCAGGATGGATTCTTTATAAAAAAAGCCCGGTTCGCGAAAATGCACATGCACATCACAAAAACCGGGAAAAATGGAATATTCAGGGGAATTGAAAAGAGCAAGTTCTTCGTGGGACAGAAGAAAGTCCTGCACTTTGGTGCAGAACTGCGGGTATTCTTTGCTCTGGATGATTTGCGCCTTAACCGTAGACACAGGGAACTCCTTTCTGGCAGTTTGCCGAAAACTCCGTATCGACATAAACATCTAAGTTACTATAGCACAAGGGGCTGATTTTGTCAACGCGAAAGGGATATTCCAAAAGGGTTTTCTACTATAATAATTGAGCCCTTCCGCCCGGGCGGTCTTGACCTTTTTTGAGCGATATGGCATAATGAATTAAATATCTGAAAAATCGAGGAACACGTTATATTTGCAGAAAACAGGGAAGAGAGGCGCGACCCTATGGAACGATATTTATCCAATTACGCAGATTACCCCGATAAAGATCAGCTGCTGCAGAGCATCGAAGAAGCGGTCCCCGCAGAATACCTGCCCGTGCTGGAGAAGGTTTGCTTCTGCATGATCACCCCCGATGCCATGCTGCAGGGCGATTGGTCCAATATCCTGCGGTATCTGGACGAAAAAGGCTTTCGCTTCCTGGGCTGCCAGATCAAGCAGCACTTCCGGGAATGGGAAAAGGAAGAAGTCTATCGCTACAACCTGAACGAAGGCCATGCCACCTGGTGGTTCAACAAGGAAGTCTTCTCGTTGGGGCCCTCTCTGGGGCTTCTGGTGTACCGCGAAGACGGTGCCAATGTGTTTGAAGAGATCCATAAGCTGAAAGGCGATGCCAACCCCAGAAAGGCCAGCCGCGAAACCATCCGCGGCCGCTTCAAGGCGGTCAACACCGCCATGAACATTTTCCACTCCTCCGACGACCCCGTGGCCTCCTACCGGGAAGCCCGTGTCTTCTTCACGCCGGAAGAGATCAACCGCCACCTGAAGTATTTCACGGAAGGGAAGCACATCACCTGGGAATACATCTATACCCTGATCAAGACCGACGCCACCTGCGCCGCCATCCCCATCCAGGAACTGTCTCCCTACCCCGTGTTCGCCAAGATCAAGATCGCCGTTCTGCAGCGCCTGCTGCGCAGCACCCTGATCCGCGACGACGAAGACATGGTCCGCACCCTGCAGCAGATGGAATCCCTGTACCAGCGCATCGGTGAGCTGCGCATTTACGGTTCTCAGGAGCTGCCTGCCGTAGATCTGCAGGATGAAATCGCCATTCTGGAAGAACTGATGCAGAAGTTCGACGGCGAACCTCTGCCCCTGAACGATTTCCCCAAAGCCCGCGAAATTCTGGAGACCCAGCAGCTGATCCTGGCTTCCCTGGAGCTGTCTCATTACGAACGCATGGGCCAGATCCCCTTCGAAAAGATCTGGGAAAGCCTGCTGGTCTGCGATGTCATCATGACCCCCAAAGAAAAGCTGCTGCTGGAAACCGGCTATACCTACGGTTTCTTCTACGTGTAACCGCCTGAACGCAAAACTGTCCTTTCGTCCCTGCAAGATCGGGGACGAAAGTTTTTTGAACCGAAAGATCGAAAGAGAGGAGACTGCCAGTGAAAAAAGTCATCACCGTGGTCAAGGGCGACGGCATCGGTCCCGAGATCGTGGAACAGGCACTGAAGGTGCTTGACCGCGTGGCGGCGCTGTTCGGCCATGAGTTCGAATACCAGGAGATCCTGGCCGGCGGCTGCGCCATCGACCGGTACGGAGAACCCCTGCCTCCGGAATCCCTGGAGAAATGCTTCTGCTGCGACGGCGTTCTGCTGGGGGCCGTGGGCGGTCCCCAGTGGGATGTGGGCCCCGGACACCTGCGCCCGGAACGGGCGGTGCTGGGGATGCGTAAGGCCATGGGGCTGTTCTCCAACGCGAGACCGGCCTACCTGTATCCGCAGCTGGCGGCAGCCTCGCCCTTGAAACCGTCTCTGGCGGAAAACGGCATCGATCTGATCATTTTCCGGGAACTGACCGGCGGCCTGTATTTCGGCCGCAAGGAGACCTTCACCGCAGAGGATGGCCTCATGACCGCCGCAGACGAACTGGTGTACAACGAAGAAGAGATCCGGCGCATCGCCCGGGTGGCCTTCGAAACCGCCCGCGGTCGCCGCAAAAAGGTCTGCTCCGTGGATAAAGCCAACGTGCTGGAAACCTCCCGCCTCTGGCGGCAGGTGGTGGAACAGGTGGCGGAGGAATACCCCGATGTGGAATTCCGCAATCTGCTGGTGGACAATGCCGCCATGCAGCTGGTGGCCAACCCCGCTCAGTTCGATGTGGTGGTGACCGAGAATATGTTCGGCGACATCCTCACCGATGAGGCCAGCATGATCACCGGTTCCATCGGCATGATCCCCTCCTCCAGCCTGGGCTATGGCAAGGTGGGGCTGTACGAGCCCATCCACGGTTCCGCTCCCGACATCGCAGGGAAGGATATCGCCAACCCCATCGGCACCATTCTGGCAGCCGCCATGCTGCTGGAATATTCCTGCGATATGAAAGAAGAAGCGGAGGCGGTCAGGCGGGCCGTCAACAACGTTTTGGATGCGGGCTACCGCACTGCAGATATCTTCCCCAAGGATGCCGGAATGGCGGCGGGGCTTACCAAAGTGGGCTGCCGTACCATGGGCGATCTCATCACAGAAGGAGTTAAAAAATAAGTCATGTTTAAATTCATCCGACCGGAACAGATCACCGAGTACATCAAAGACGGCGACACCGTTGCCATCAATGCGTTCCTGGCCCTGGCCAACCCGGATAAGCTCCAGGATGCCATGGCGGAAAGCTTTATCAAGACGGGCCATCCCAACAATCTGGAACTCTTTACCCCCTCCGGCTGCGGCTGCTGGGATCCTGACCGCATCATCGACCGCTGCGCCGGTCTGGGCATGATCAAGCGGGTGGTGGCCGGCCATTACGGCTCCATGCCCAAGATCTCCGAACTGGTGAAGAAGGGCGAGATCGAAGCCTATAACATCCCCCTGGGCATCCTGTGTCAGACCCTGCGTTCCGCAGGCAGCGGCGGTCCCTTCATTCTGAGCAAGATCGGCCTGGACCTCTTTGTGGACCCCCGCAAGGGCGGCCCGGCCATGAACGAGATTTCCAAGAGAGAACTGGTGCACTACGTCAACGTTCTGGGCCAGGAATTCCTCTGCTACGAGATCCCCAAGATCGATGTGGCCCTGATCAAAGGCACCTCCGTTGACCCCGAAGGCAACATCGTTTTCGACAACGAATTCCTGTCCGTCAACGCCATCAACACCGCCCAGGCAGCCAAGGCCAACGGCGGTAAGGTCATCGTGCAGGTGGATTTCGCCACCGATAAGTTCAGCCGTCCCAGAAACGTGGTCATTCCCGGCGTTCTGGTGGATGCTGTTCTGGTGGCCGACGGCGAGCTGGACGATATTTACAAGGACGATTTCATCGCCATGTCCGGTGCCGTTCACGTACCGCCTTCTCACATGGACTACTGGATGGGCCGTCTGGAAGCTTCCACCAGCAAGAAGAAGGGCAAGGCTGACGTTTCCCGCTGGGTCATCGGTGACCGCGGTGCCCAGGAACTGGAACGGGGCCAGATCATCAATCTGGGTGTCGGGATTCCCGAACAGGTGGGCCGCTGCGCCGCAGAGCGGGGCATGCTGGCCGATCTGACCATGACCGTGGAATCCGGCGGCTTAGGCGGCCTGCCCGCACCCGGCCTGGCCTTCGGTGCGGTCATCGGCGCAGACTTCATCTGCGACACCGTACAGCAGTTCGACTTCTACCATGGCGGCGGTCTGGATATCTGCTTCATGGGCGGCCTGGAAGTGGATAAGGACGGCAATGTGAACGCCCACGTACTCAACGGCAAGTACTTCGGTATCGGCGGCTTCGCGGACATCACCCAGTCCACCCGCAAGATCTGCTTCTGCCTCAACTTCACCGCCGGCGGTCTGTCCACGGAATGGACGGACGGAGCGATCGGGGAAGACGGCAAGAAGGGGCCCGGCAAGCTGACCATCCTGCAGGAAGGCAGAGAGCCCAAGTTCCGGGAATCCATTGAATCCATCAGCTTCTCCGCTACCAACGCCGTGCGCAACGGCCAGGAGGTCATTTACATCACCGAACGCTGCGTCTTCCGCCTGACCCCTGAAGGTCTGGAACTGGTGGAAGTCACTCCCGGCATCGATAAGCAGACCCAGGTGCTGGATCTGCTGCCCTTCCCCGTAAAGGACGGGACCTGCTAAAGAAATGAGAAGGGGCCGGCAGGATTGCCGGCCCTTTTGTACCTGCCGCCTGGGCGGCGTAAGGAGGAAACTATGAAAATCGTTATTTTGGACGGCTATGGCGCAAACCCCGGCGATCTTTCCTGGGAAGGTCTGGAAGCGCTGGGCGAACTCATCGTGTACGACCGCACCCCCAGGGAACTGGTGGCGGAACGGATGGCCGGCGCGGAAGCCGTTTTCACCAATAAGTCTCTGATCGATGATGTGGCCATGGCGGCCTGTCCCGATCTGAAATTCATCGGCGTTCTGGCCACGGGCTACAATGTGGTGGACACCGCTGCCGCCCGGAAGCGGGGCATCGCTGTCTGCAATGTGCCCGCCTACAGCACCCCCGATGTGGTGCAGATGACCATGGCTCTGCTGCTGGAGATCTGCCTCCACGTAGGTCATCACAGCGATGAGGTCCATAAGGGCCGCTGGCAGAACAACGCCGATTTCTGCTTCTGGGATACTCCCCTCATCGAGATTTCCGGCAAGACTCTGGGCATCATTGGCTACGGTACCATCGGCAAAGCCGTGGCACGGGTGGCAGCCGCCTTCGGCATGAAGGTGCTGGTCACCGGCCGTCCCGGAAAGGCGGTAGAGGCAGAGGCTTGCTGCACCGCTGTAACTCTGGAAGAACTTCTGGCCCAGTCCGACGTGGTCTCTCTCCATTGCCCCCTGACCGCGGACAATCAGGGGCTCATCTGCAAGGAAACCATCGCAAAGATGAAGGACGGTGCCATTCTGCTGAACACGGGCCGCGGTCCCCTGCTCAACGAACAGGATGTGGCGGATGCCTTGAACAGCGGAAAGCTCTATGCCGCCGGCGTGGACGTGGTCAGCGCAGAACCCATCAAGGCGGAAAACCCCCTGCTGCAGGCCAAAAACTGCATCATCACTCCCCACATCGCCTGGGCCACGGAAGAGGCCCGGAAGCGGCTTCTGGCGGTCAGTGTCAGCAATCTGGAAGCCTTCCTGGCAGGAAAACCCGTCAACGTGGTGAATTAATGGGCCCGCGGGGCGAAAGAAGGGCGAAAGAGCGCCGCGCATCAGAACCGAAGCGCGGCGCAGCCAGCCAAATTTGCAAACAAAAAACCGGCAGATCACTCTGCCGGTTTTTATAATGCGGTTTTGCGTTGCAAGGCGTTCGCCCGTCCGTCTTAGTGTTCCAGGAAAGCGGGATCCCGGGGCGGCTTCTTCACATCTGCCCGCAGCAGGCGGTACACAGCCGCTGCGATGGGAACGCCCAGCAGCATGCCGGGGATGCCCAGAATGCCGCCGCCGATGGTGACGGCTGCCAGGACCCAGATGCCGGGGAGCCCCAGAGAGGTGCCCACCACCTTGGGGTAGATCAGGTTGCCTTCGATCTGCTGCAGGATCACCAGGAAAATGAGGAAGATCAGAGCCTTCATGGGGGAAACGGTCAGGATCATGAAGGCACCCACAGCGGCGCCGATGTAAGCACCGGCGATGGGAATGAGCGCCGTGACCGCCACCAGAGAGCCGACCATAGCGGCGTAGGGGAGGCGCAGGATCATCATGCCCACCATACACAGGGTGCCCAGGATCAGAGCTTCCAGGCACTGCCCCACGATGTAGCGGCGGAAGCAGTCGTTGAAAACACAGAGACCGTAGCGGATCTTATCGTACCACGTTTTCTTCAGGTACCGGATCTGGATGCGGTCCAGCTGACCGGCGATGCGGTCCTTGGAAACCAGAAGATAGAAGGCAAAGATCACGCTGATGAAGGCGGTGACGATGCCGGAGAACAGGCCGGTCAGGGTGCTGACCACCACATCCACAACGCTGCCGATGCTGCTGGTGATCACATCCAGGATCTGGTCCAGGCGGGATCTCCAGTCGATGGCTTCCAGAGTGTCCACGATGTTTTCGGGCAGCAGATGGAATTTATCCAGCCAGTCCACAGCGGTTTCGATGGCACCGGGCAGGGCGGCGAAGATGATCTTGAAGCATTCCACCAGCTGGGGGGCGATGAGCCAGACCACCAGGCCCAGAACGGCCAAAAGGGTGACCACGGCGGCCAGCATGCAGACCGGCCGGCGGCTCTTCTGCACCGAAGGCTTGCTGCTTCCGGGGAAGTACCGCTTTTCGTAGCTGCTCATCAGAATGTTGATGAGATAGGCGATGATACAGCCGATGATCAGAGGCTCGGCGGCATGGACCAGGGTACCCAGCAGGATGGATACGGCGGACCAGTAGTGGATGGCGAGATACAGCAGGAAGACGCTGCACCCGATTTTAAAGCAGGTTTTCCAATCCAGTTTCATCGGTCTTCCTCCTTAGAACAGGAAGTAGGTCAGGGGGCCGACCAGCATGGCTGCGATCAGCACGTAAGCGATGACCTTGGCGATTCGTTTGATCATTTTGTTGTTCATCTCTTGTTCTCCTTTTGCGGCGCGGAGAAGGCACCGCATGATAAATCCCTTTTGCGTTTGAACCGGCTACAGGATCTCTACATCCAGCCGGTTGTGCACTTCACCCAGCCCCTTCAGACTGATGTGATAGTCAATATGGAGAGAACCGGACAGGCCGCCCTTGGGGGCCTGGACGATGTCCGCACCGAGAGGTGCAGCGGATGTTCCGGAAGGTGAGGCATCCGCACCGAGAGGTGCAGCGGATGCTTCACCGGAGGTGTGGACGATCAGCTTGTTCAGCACATCGTTGGTGAGGATCTCCATATCGATGGCGCCGTAGGCGGTCTCGTAGAGGCCGTTGTAGCGCTTCCCCTTTTCAAATTCCATGATGGTATCCACGGGGACGGGCTCGCCGGAGCGGCTCATGCGCACGCGGTTTCCGGCCACCTCCAGGTGGGTGGTGCAGCCTTCCATGCCGGAAAGCTCGGTTTCTTCGTAGGAAAGCAGGATGGAGCCGTCCTCTTTGCGGGTGTAATGGCCTTCGGTGACGAATTCGATCTGATCGCCGTCCTTCTCGCCCACACCCTGGCTACCCACGATGCGTAATAGAATATCTTTCATAACCAAGTTCTACGATCCGTTCGACCAGCTGCGTGAAATCCAGGCCGGAATGCTTCCAAAGAAGAGGGAACATGCTGACACCGGTGCAGCCGGGAAGGGTGTTCAATTCGTTGAGATACAGTTTGTTGGTGCCCTTTTCCAGGAAGAAGTCTGCCCGGGCATAGCCGCAGCAATCCAGGGCGAGGAATGCTTCTTTGGCGATGCGGCTCATTTCGGCGGTGATCTCTTCCGGCAGGTCTGCGGGAATGGTCAGGGTGAGGCCGTCTTCGTTCTGGTACTTCGCTTCGTAGTCGTAGAAATCGGCGGTGTAGCTGATCTGTCCGACGCAGGAAACCTGCAGGTCTCCGTAATTGCCCAGCACGGAGGTCTCCACCTCGATGCCGTCGATGCCCTGTTCCACGATGATGCGGCGGTCGTGACGGGCGGCTTCTTCCAGAGCGGCCTCCAGAGTGCTGCCGTCATTGACCTTGGAAATGCCCACGCTGGAGCCCATATTGGCGGGCTTCACGAACACGGGATAGGTAAGCTGGGCTTCGATGCGGGCCTTCACCGCCGGATAGTCGCGGCGGAATTCTTCTGCCATCACGGGCACATAAGGGCCCACGGGAAGGCCGGCATCCTTGAAGATGGCCTTGGCGATGATTTTATCCATGGCGGTGGCAGAGCCGGTAACGCCGCTTCCCGCATAGGGGATATCGGCCATATCCAGAAGGCCCTGCAGCTTGCCGTCTTCACAGTAAGGGCCGTGAACGGCGGGGATGATGAAATCCGCCGTGTCCTTCAGAGAACGGCCGCCGGTGCCCAGGATGGCGATGGAATACCTGGCGGGGTCCTTCTGCAGGCAGTCCAGGGCATAGGCTTCCCAGGAACCGTCTGCGATCTTTTCGACAGGGCCGTCGTAAAGCAGCCAGTCGCCCTTCTTGGTGATGCCGATGGGGACGATCCGGTAACGGGTCTTATCGGCGGCATGGATCATGGCGGTGGCGGAAACCAGAGAAACTTCGTGTTCTCCGGATCTGCCGCCGAACAAAATTCCCAGTTTGATCATGTTGGTTCAACTCCTGCCGGCCGGTGGGCCGGGCTCCTTGTAAATACGTTTCAGGTGTACGCTGTGGGGATGGACCCGGCGCTGTTTATTTCTTCAGCAGGTCGCGGATCTCGGCCAGAAGTTCGGCTTCGGTGGGTTCCTTGGGAGCAGCGGCTGCGGCGGCTTCTGCTTCTGCCTTGTCCTTTTCTTCTTCTTCCTTCTGCTTCTTGTGAGCCATATCGTTGGCCTTGTTCATCAGCTTGACCACCAGGAAAATGGACAGCGCGATGATCAGGAAGTCCACGATGGTCTGGATGAAGCTGCCGTACTTGATGGCGGCTTCGGCCACCTTTACGGAACCGTCTTCGTTGAGAACGGCTTCGGAGAGCACGATCTTGAGGGCGGTGAAGTCCATGCCGGCGGTCAGCTTGCCGATGAGGGGCATGATGATGTCATTGACCAGAGAAGTAACGATTTTGCTGAAAGCGCCGCCGACCACAACACCGACTGCCATGTCGACCACGTTTCCGCGCATGATGAATTTCTTGAATTCCTTGAACATTTGTGTTTACCTTCCTTCCTGAAGCAGCTGCAATAACTCTTCTTTAGAAAATTGATATTTGGAGCGGCAGAACTGGCAGACCAGCTCGGCGCCGCCGTCTTCCTCGGCAAGTTCCCGCAGATCGTCTTCGCCCAGGCTCAGCAGAACCTGTTCCAGACGGGGACGGCTGCAGTCGCATTCCCAGCCAAGATCCCGGAATTCCAGGAATTCGGGAGCGTAGTCCGGGTCCATGGTTTCGAAATAGCGTTCGAACATCAGGTGCAGGACCCGCTGTACATAGGCTTCGGGGGTAAAGAGGGTGCCGGCGTTTTCCAGCACGTCTTTTTCACAGTCTTCCAGCAGTAGAGCGATGTTGGGAGAGTCCTTCAGCAGGGCTTCCAGCGCATCGATGGAGCCGGGCTTGGCATCGGGCAGCATCTGGATCACCATCCCGGCAGCGGCGGCCACAGAACCGTCTTCGGCGATCTTTTCGCCCAGGATGACGGAAGAGGGCATCTGCTCGGAGATGAAGAAATAGGCGGTCATGTCGTCGGCGATCTCGCCGCTCACCAGGTCGATGCGGCCCATGTAAGGCTCTTTCAGACCGAAGTCGCGGATCACGGTGATGGTGCCGATGCCCAGGGCATCGCCCACGGGCAGGGTACCGTCTGCCTTCAGAGGCAGATCGATATCCGGGTTGGAGATGTATCCCTTCACCTTGCCGGTGCCGTAGGAGGTGGCAAGGATCTCCCGGGCGGGGCCGTCGCCCTTGAACTGGACGGTGATCTTATCGCGGTCGTTCTTGGACATGATGCCCATGAGAGCGGCACCCGTCAGCACGCGGGACAGTGCGGCGGTGCCGGTGGGGGTGGGATCGTGGAATTTACGGCCTTCCTCGGCCAGAGGGGTGGTCACTGCCAGGTAGACCCGGTAGGACCCGCTTTTATCCATTGCGGTCAGCGCTTTGTTGATTTGGACCATTCTTTTATCCATCCTTTTACGGAGAGTTCCATGCGGTCGACCAGGGCCGCCGCAGCTTCGGGGGTGGGTTCTTTCGTGGAGAGGGTGATCTTCAGCTTGGATTCGGTGGCGGAGGGGCGCACGGTGATGCGGCCGCCGTCCTCCAGCTCCATGCGGAAAATGTCGGCGGTGGGGCCGCCGTCTTCGCGTTTCAGGAAGTCGGTGACGGCGATGACATCGCTGCCCATGACCGTTTCCGGCGTGTTGCGGCGAAGATCCTTCATGATTTTTTCCATCTGCAGGCTGCCGGCATGGCCTTCCAGGGAGATCTCCAGTTCCTTTTCCAGGAAGTAGCCGTACTTGCGGTAGAGTTCCTCCAGACGTTCCGTCAGAGTTTTGTTCTGATTCTTATAATAAGCGGCCATTTCCGCGGTGATGAAGGCGGCGTTCAGCGCGTCCTTATCGCGGAGGGCGGGGTTGGACAGGAAACCGCCGCTGCCGTCAAAGGCAAAGACGAAGGAGCCCAGGCGGCCTTCCTTTTCCAGGGTATGCAGCTGGCGGCCGATGTGGGAGAAGCCGGGCAGCACGTTGATGGTGGTAAGACCGTAGCGGGCGGCGATGGCATCTGCCAGAGGGGTGGCCAGAACGGATTTGATCAGCACGGGGGAATCCGGCAGTCTGCGGGCGCTGCAGAGGAAATCCAGAAGAAGGATCCCCAGCTGGTTGGAGGTGAGACGCTGGTAGGTGCCTTTCCCGGGGCGGGGTTCCTTCAGACGGACCGCCGTGCCCAGTCTGCCGCAGTCCGGATCGGAGGCCAGCAGAAGATCGGGGGTGGACAGGGTTTCACAGAGGGTGAGCCCCTTCCGCAGGGCTTCCTGCTTCTCCGGGTTGGGAACGGGGCAGGTGGTGAAGTTGGGGTCCGGCTTTTCCTGTTCGGGAACGGCGTGGACCTGGGCCACATCCAGTTTGTGCAGCACTTCCTGCAGAAGGCCGCTGCCGGTGCCGTTGAGAGGCGTGGTGACCACTTCCAGCTTTTCGCAGCGGACACCGCTGCTGCAGCGCAGCAGGGTGGCTTCGTAGGCGGCCCAGAGATCCTTGCCGATCACGTTCAGCAGAGGACGGCCGTCGGGCCCCTTGCGGGTGGTGAAGGCTTCCGCGTCCGCTTCGATGACCTGTATGTCTTTGAACACATCCAGGTCGTTCATGATGGCCTGCAGGTCGGCGGCCGCATGGGCGGGGACGGGGCAGCCCTGGCTGTCGTACAGCCGGTACCCGTTATAAGTGGAAGGGTTGTGACCGGCGGTGATCATGATGCCGCCCCGGCAGCCGAAGTGCCGGACGGCAAAGGAAAGCAGAGGAGCCGGCGCGGTGGTGGGGAACAGGTAGACACGGAAGCCGTTGGCCAGCAGCACGCCGGCGGTCTCCAGGGCGAAGCGGTCGGACAGGGTGCGGCTGTCATAGGCCACAGCCATGGAAAGCAGAGGCTTCCCCACGGAGTAGACGGCACCCACGCCGTTGTCGTTGACACCGCCTTTGGCGGCTTCATCGCGGGTGAGGGTGGCTTCGCAGTTCCACAGGGGGGCATT
Source organism: Clostridiales bacterium (assembly GCA_015058215.1). Classification (GTDB taxonomy): domain Bacteria; phylum Bacillota; class Clostridia; order Peptostreptococcales; family Anaerovoracaceae; genus SIG262. Next base: position 49,300 of record SVCU01000001.1, on the reverse strand, counting down.
GGGCTCGGCCTGCAGATACTTGCAGATGGCCTGGGTGGCCCAACGCACCGTATAAATATTGAAGCGATTGTTCCCGGCACCCATGAGGCTGCGCAGGCCGCCGGTACCGTATTTCAGGTGCTTATGGAACCGATCGCAGATCTCGTCTTTCAGTTCTGCGTCGGAGTTTCTTTCTAATTGTTCTATGAGACGCTGCAGTTCCCTCTGAAGTACGGGGAGCAGATCGGGCTGTGCCATCCAGTGCTCCAGCGCTTCATAGGCTCTTGCAAAAGTCACGTAATCAGCCATAGTGGTTTCCTTCCGGTCGTAAAAGAGCGCTGCCCATTTTTGGGCAAACTACATCTCTACTATTGTAGCACAAAGTGGCAGTGCCGCCAACAAAAAAAGCCGCGAAATTCATTGAAAATCCAAAGAAAAACTCTTGACATCGGGGGATGCAGTCTTTATACTATACCGTGCATTGTGTGCAAAATCCATTAGCCCCGGATTTACAAACAATTTGGAAAGCCCCGATACGGTTGAAATTCAGACCGTTTGGCATCGAAAAAGCTTTCCATCCGCAAAGAGGGTACGGTGGGGTGAAACGCCGGACCAAAAGAAATTATGTGAGGTAATCGAATGAAATCCTTTATCGCAAAGCCTCAGGAAGTAGAACGCAAGTGGTATGTGCTGGATGCCGAGGGTAAGACCCTGGGTAAGGTAGCCAGCGAAGCCGCTTCCATCCTGAGAGGTAAGAAGAAGCCCATCTACACTCCCCACGTTGACACCGGCGACTACGTAATCGTCATCAACGCAGAAAAGGTAGAAGTTACCGGCAAGAAGCGCACCGCAAAGATCTATAAGCATCACACCGGTTTCCCCGGCGGTCTGCGCGAACTGTCCTTCGAAAAGATGCAGGCCAGAAAGCCCGAATTCATCATCACCCATGCTGTAAAAGGCATGCTGCCCAAGGGTCCCCTGGGCCGTCAGATGTTCAAGAAGCTGAAGGTCTATGCAGGTCCCGAACACAACCACGGTGCTCAGAAGCCCGAAGTTTGGAATTTCTAAGAAAGGGAGGAAAATCGTAAATGGCTAAAATGCAGTATTGCGGTACCGGCAGAAGAAAGTCTTCCGTCGCCAGAGTCAGATTGATTCCCGGCACCGGCGTTATCACCGTAAACAAGAAGTCCCTGGACGAATACTTCGGCATGGAACTGCTGAAGAGAGAAGTCCGCAGACCCCTGGAAGTTGCAGGCGTTGCAGGTAAGTTCGACGTTATCGCTATCGTTAACGGCGGCGGCACCACCGGCCAGTCCGGCGCACTGCGTCACGGTATCTCCAGAGCTCTGTGCGTAGCTGATCCCGCAAACCGTCCCGCTCTGAAGGCAGCCGGTTTCCTGACCAGAGACCCCAGAATGAAGGAAAGAAAGAAGTACGGTCTGAAGAAGGCAAGAAGAGCTTCCCAGTTCTCCAAGCGTTAATCGAACCGAACCGGAATTCGCACTCAAAATCCCCGAAACCTATGGTTTTCGGGGATTTTTCTTTTGCTTTTTCGCAAGCTGTGGTATGATAAAGAGTAAGACAACAAAAAACGGCGGCTGCCGCCGGGTCGAAAGGAAGAAACCATCGTGATCACCATCGTAACACCGTACATTCTGGAAACTCTGTTCCCGATCCTGGGAGTTCGAAGTGAAGCGCAGGAACCGGTCCTGCTGAAGGACTATGTGTTCCGCCAGGACCTGAAGGGCCATTTCTGGCTGCAGAGGGAACCCGGAGCAGAGACGGAAGCCCTGCAGGTGACCCTGACCGCCGAAAGCGGCTGGCGCCTTGAGGCCTTCCAGAGCGTACTGTCCTTCGAAAGCGATGCGGTGAAGCTGAACGATGGGAAACTGCAGATCCTTACGGAAGATGAAATCGAGAAACTCATCGGGGAGAAGGCGAAGCAAGGGCAGACTTTCGATCCGGTCTATGCTTTTTTCCGCCGCCAGACGGTGGAAGAAGAACGCTTGCTTTACGATGCCGAAGCCATGGGCGATCTGCTGATGCGGGATCGCCAGCTGAACCGCAGCGATCTCTATCTGATGGTGCCCGGCAAGGTGAAGAAAGAGGCCTGGGCCGGCGACCCCTGGGCGGCCTTTGAAGACAAAGGAAACGATGTCTTCCGTTTCTTCCGCGATCACATCGATTACAATGTGCGCATGGAATACGAAGGCGACTTTTTGAACGAACTGGACCGCCGCTGTCTGGGGTCTGCGGTGATCGAGGTCCCGCAGGATTACGTGGAAGGCGGCAGCTTCTTCCAGCCCGCCACCATCTGCGTTGTGACCCACAGCACCGGCCTCTGCGTGCTGGAGATCCTGGTAAATAACTGCTTCATCGGCGGCAATAAGCTGCTGAACTATTACCGGGGCAACGAACTCCGTTACCATTACGGCGGCAAGGTCTATTCCCTGGCGGAACTGCTGGACCTGTTCGCCATCCGCAGCTTCGGTGATAACCGGAGCCTGGTCTTCGCCTACGGTGATATCGAGAAGCAGGCCATCGTCAACGCTCTGGCCAATGAAGAATACCCCATGGGAAAGATCGGCGGCCTGTTCCGGAAGCGGGTGGAAGAGTGCAACATCGCGCTCTACGACACCGCGGAGGTCTATGTTTCTCCCGTTACCCTGATCGAATGCGTCAGAAACTGGGACCCTGTAGCCATCCAGCTGCGGAACCGCCTCAACTATCAGGTGATCGAGATCTTCTACGTGGAACTGCTGCTGTTCCAGGATGCGGCCATCGATAAGGTCCACAAGGACCTGCTGGCTCAGCAGGAACTGCAGTATGACAGCTCCATTTCCAAGATCAACATGGACCGGGTGGAAGAGATCAACTTCGATATGGCAAGAGCCATTCGTTTCTCCGATTACACCCAGTTCCGGTTCCCCACCACCCGGGAGTCGGCCAAAACCGTGTCCGCCCTGTTCGGCATGGAACAGGTCTTCGAAAAATACGAGCAGAACAAAGAACTGCTGGATGCCATGATCAAAACCAACCAGCGCCGCATTTCCAAGCGCGAAAATAAGATCAAGAACGGCTTCCTGCTGCTGCTCTCCTTTGTCAGCACGGCCAAATCCGTCAGCGGCATCATCGAAGCGCTGACCAACGACAATATGACGGAACTGCTGGTCTATCTGGCCTCCATCGCCATCGTGGCGGTGGTGCTGAGCTTGAACTGGCTCAACGATCGCAGAAAGGACCGGCAGCGCAAAGAAAAAAGAGAGGGAATGAAATGAGAAAACACGAGGTATTTGAGAAGGGTACGACCCGTCATACGGAATCCGTTTCCATGACGCCGCCCAAATTCTATCGGCAGGAAAGAGACTGGACCTGCGCCCTGGCCTGCATCCGCACCATGCTCTCCGGCGTAGGCGGCTCTGTGCCTGCGGAAGCTGATATCGTCAGCAGCTGCAGCCTGCAGCCCGGCCCCCACTTCTCCAAAGAACTGAAGGAAACCGGCCTGCTGAAAGACTATGACGTGCTCTACGGCTGCGATTATAAAAACATCACCTTCGACGACGTGCTGGACCGCATGAAGGAAGGCTACTACGTGATGCTGGAAAGCATGGTGAACTACGCCCACTGGATGGTACTGCTGGGCTTCTACGCGCTGGGCGATGCGGAAGAAAATCGCCTGCTGTTCTTCGAACCCTATTACAACGAAGTGCGGCTCATGCGGGCCGATGAGTTCGTGGGAATGTGGATCGACGGCAACTACGAACACAGCCGCGTCAAACAGGATTTCATCGCCATCCGCAAAGCAAAATAAAAGAACAGCATCCGTTTTGCAAAAGTGCTGCAAAAATAGTTGTAAAAAAGACTTGCAAAAAAGAAAAACCTGTGGTACTATTAACGAGCGCCACAAGTTTGGGGGTTTAGCTCAGCTGGGAGAGCGTTTGACTGGCAGTCAAAAGGTCAGCGGTTCGATCCCGCTAATCTCCACCAATCGAAAACCGGATCCTTCGGGATCCGGTTTTTTGTTATTCCAGGCAGCGGAAGCAGTCGCTTTCCAGCTGCAGGATCTCATCCAGCGGGATGAAACTGCCGTCCTCCAGGAGCAGAAGGCGGCGGCGAAGATCCAGCTTCTGCAGGGTGCCGGCGGCTTCCACATAGGAGCCGCCTTCCTTCCGCAGATCCGGCTCAAAATAGGTGACGGATACCTGCGGTTTTTGAGGAAGAGCCTCCTGCAGCAGGGCCAGCTTTTGGTTCAGAAGCGCTTTGTCGTCCTCGGAAAGCTCCCGGCGGCGGTCCGTGAGCCGGGCGGTCTCCTTCACGGCGGCATCGTGTCCGGTGAGGGCGGCGAAGGGACTGAACTGCGCCGCCCGGTCCTGCCGGCTCATGGGGGGATGGGCGGTGGAAACGGGTCGGGACAGATGGATGATATCGCTGTAGGGATGTTCTTTTGTACCGGCCATGGCGGTTCCTCCTTTCCGAGATTTGTCGTTTTGTGTCGCAGCGCAGCATCGCGCTGCTTTTTATTAAGCCTTGTGGCCGCCGATCTGCGCGTTGCGGTCCTTGGCGGTGGCGCCATCCTCCAGGTTCATGCCCTTCAGGATGGCGTTCTTTCCAAACTTTTTCTTGATGGCCAGGATGGCTTCCTGGCGGCTGCGTTCTTTCTGCCGGGCTTCTTCCTCTTCGGCCCGGAGGCGGTCCCGCTCTTCGTAGTCGGTGAAGAGATCCAGCTGTTCCGTCTGCGGGGGTGGGGGCACGGCGGTCTCTTCGATCACATGAGAGGCGACGATGTTCAGCCGCCGCACCAGAAGGTCACTGTCTACGATGCGGTCGTAAAGCGCCGTTACCGCCTGCAGGATCTCCCGGGAGGAAGAGGTGTAACGGCCCAGATTGACAGTGCCGTGGGCGTGTTTGGGAATGGTGCGTCCGTAGGGGTCGCGGGTCACCTCGCCCTTGTATTTGCGGCGGCGTTCCGGGTCCGTCAGATTCTCGATATCGTAGCCCACGGTGAGCACCATCTGGTCGGTGACCAGACGCTTATCCACCAGATCCAGGGCCAGCAGATCCGTCATTTCCCGGGCCACCAGACGGGCTTTCTCTGCGGTGTAGGCGCAGTGCAGCACCTGTCCGGAACCGATGCTGCTGGATTCGGGCCGGTAGGCTTTAATATCCGCCATGGTGCAGGGCTCATGGCCCCAGGCATGGTCGATGAGCAGCTCCGCGTTGACGCCGAAGAGCTGGTACAGCAGGTCTTCGTTCTGCAGGGACTGGCGGGCGATGTCTCCCATGGTGTAAATGCCGAATTCCTCCAGCTTCCGGGCATAGCCCCGGCCCACCCGCCAGAAATCCGTCAGGGGGCGGTGAGACCAGAGCAGTTCCCGGTAGGTCTGCTCGTTCAGTTCCGCGATGCGGACCCCGTTTTCGTCGGCGGGGATGTGCTTGGCCACGATGTCCATGGCCACCTTGCAGAGATAGAGGTTGCTGCCGATGCCGGCGGTGGCGGTGATGCCGGTGGTCCGCAGAACGTCCAGAATGATCTTGCGGGCGAATTCCGGAGCGGTGAGCCCCTGGGGCCCCAGGTAATGGGTGGCATCCAGGAAGATCTCGTCGATGGAGTACACGTGGATATCCTCCGGGGCCGCATACTTCAGGTACACGTTGTAGATCTCGGTGCTGGTCTTCATGTACTTGGCCATCTGGGGCGGCGCGGTCACGTAGTCGATGGAAAGCTCCGGATGAGCCCGGAGCTGCGTATCGTCGCAGGAAGACCCGGCGAACCGGCGGCCGGGGGCCTTTTGCTGCCGCAGGGCGTTGGCTTTCCGCACCTGCTGCACCACTTCGAACAGGCGGGCTCTGCCGGAAATGCCGTACTGCTTCAGGGAAGGGGAGACGGCCAGACAGATGGTCTTTTCGGTGCGGCTGCGGTCCGCCACCACCAGATTGGTGGTCATGGGGTCCAGCCCCCGCTGCATGCACTCCACGGAGGCATAGAAGGATTTCAGGTCGATGGCGATATAGGTGCGCTGTTTTTCCGTCTTCTTTGCCTCCTTTCTTTTCTGTGATTTTATCATACCACAAGGCGGGGAAAAAGCCTTGAAAAATTACGGATTTTCCCAAGGATTGTACTATTCAAACGGGGTGATTTGCTGTAAAATAGTATTTGATAAAATGGATAAGTTATGAGCCGTTTTCATTCTATGTGTTTTTGGCTCAAAAGGAAAAAGGAGATCGTTAAAAATGGAACTGAATCTTCGCAGCGATTATCGCTACGCCATCGCCTGCCCCACCAGCATGGGCATCCGTATCACCCCCGATAACCGTATGGCTGTTCACAACAGCAATCATTTCTATATGCAGGCCACCAGCGCCGAAAGCAACGTGCTGAACGTGGCATCTTCTCTGGGCAAGGAATGCCTGGTCCTGACCAAGTTCGTCAAGGGCAGCCCCATCGCTCAGTTCATCAAGAACGATCTGCGCAGCCGCAACATCAACTACGAAGGCGCCGAAGTGGAACAGGGCGGCCCCTGGGGCTATCGCCATCAGTTCAACATCGCCGACTCCGGTTTCGGCCTGAGAGCCCCCAGAGTCTGGAACGACCGCGCCGGTGAAGTGGGCCGCACCCTGGACATCAGCGAATTCGATGTGGACCGCATCTTCGGTGAAGAAGGCGTGGGCATCCTGCACGTGTCCGGCCTGATTGCCGCCATGAGCGAAAGCACCACCAAGTTCTGCCTGGAATGCGCCAAGGCCGCCAAGAAGTACGGCACTCTGATCAGCTTCGACCTGAACCACAGAGCCACCTTCTGGAAGGGCAGAGAAGAAGAACTGGCAGACGCCTTCCATCAGATCGCATCCGTTGCCGACGTTCTGGTGGGCAACGAAGAAGACTTCCAGCTGTGCCTGGGCTTCAAAGGCCCCGAAGCCGGCGGGAAAGATCTGGCCGCCAAGATCAGCTCCTTCCAGGATATGATCAGCCAGGTGAAAGAAAAGTACCCCAACGCCAAGGTGTACGGCACCACCCTGCGCCAGGTCATCAGCGCCAACGAACATCTGTGGGGCGGCCTGCTGCTGGCTGACGGCAAGTGGTGCGTGGAAGAACCCAGACCCATCCCCGTCATGGACAGAATCGGCGGCGGCGACGGTTTCACCGGCGGTCTGCTCTACGGCCTCATCAGCGGTTGGGAACCCGAAAAGTGCCTGCAGTTCGGCTGGGCCAGCGGTGTTCTGGCAGCAAGCAGCCTGAATGACTATGCAGAGCCTGCAGACGAAAAGCAGATCTGGGATATTTACGCCGGCAATGCCCGCGTTCAGAGATAGGAGGAACTAACAATGAAAAAAGCAGATATCGGTCTGGTCGGACTGGCCGTCATGGGTGAAAACCTGGTCATGAATATGGAATCCAAGGGTTTCACCGTCGCTGTGTATAACCGTACCACCGAAAAGGTACAGAAGTTCGTGGAAGGCAGAGCAGCCGGCAAGAACATCATCGGCACCTACTCCATGGAAGAACTGACAGCCAGCCTGGAAAAGCCCAGAAAGATCATGATGATGGTCAAGGCCGGTCAGGCAGTGGACGCTCTCATCGATCAGCTGCTGCCCTACCTGGAAGAAGGCGACATCCTCATTGACGGCGGCAACAGCCACTTCCCCGACACCATCCGCCGTACCGCTTACGTGGAAAGCAAGGGCCTGCTCTATGTGGGCTGCGGCGTTTCCGGCGGTGAAGAAGGCGCACTGAACGGTCCCTCCATGATGCCCGGCGGCTCTCCCCAGGCCTGGGAATCCGTAAAGCCCATCTTCCAGGCCATCTGCGCCAAGGTAGAAGACGGCGCTGCCTGCTGCGACTGGGTCGGTGAAAACGGTGCAGGCCACTTCGTAAAGATGGTACATAACGGCATCGAATACGGCGATATGCAGCTGATCTGCGAAGCTTACCAGCTGATGAAGGACGGCCTGGGCATGTCCGCCGAAGAAATGCACGAAGTTTTCGCCGAATGGAACAAGACCGAACTGGACAGCTACCTGATCGAGATCACCCGCGACATTCTGGGCTACAAGGATGAAAAGGGCGAAACCGTTGTAGACTATATTCTGGACACCGCCGGCCAGAAGGGCACCGGCAAGTGGACCGCAGTGGCCGCTCTGGACGAAGGTGTACCCCTCACCCTGATCGGCGAAGCCGTATTCAGCCGCTGCCTGTCCGCCATGAAGGCAGAGCGTGTGAACGCTGCCAAGGTCTTCCCCAAGGAAGTTCCCGCTTTCGAAGGCGACAAGGCCGCTTTCGTGGAATGCATCCGCAAGGCACTGTACGCCTCCAAGATCATCTCCTACGCACAGGGCTACACCCTGATGCGCACCGCAGCCAAGACCTACGACTGGAACCTGAACTACGGCGGCATCGCTCTCATGTGGAGAGGCGGCTGCATCATCCGCAGCGTATTCCTGGGCAAGATCAAGGAAGCCTTCGACAAGAACCCCGCACTGGAAAACCTGCTGCTGGATGACTACTTCGCAGAAACCATCAAGGGTCTGGTACCCGCCTGGAGAGAAGTGGTTGCTTACGCAGTGAAGGCCGGCATTCCCATGCCCGCATTCTCCTCTGCACTGAATTACTTCGACGGCTACACCACCGACACTCTGCCCGCAAATCTGCTGCAGGCACAGCGCGACTACTTTGGTGCCCATACTTACGAAAGAATCGACCAGCCCCGCGGCCAGTTCTTCCACACCAACTGGACGGGGCACGGCGGCGACACCGCAGCAGGAGTGTATAATGCATAAAAAAATCCGCATCATTGCCTTGGATCTGGACGGCACATTGTTGAACTCGAAGAAAGAACTGACCCCCGAAAATCGGGCCGCTTTGGAAAAGGCTGCGGAAGCAGGCATTGAAATCGTACCCACCACGGGTCGTTTCTATAACGGCATGCCCCAGTTTATCCGGGATCTGCCTTTCCTGCACTATGCAATTACCATCAACGGCGCCGAAGTCTACGACATTCGTCGGGATACGGTGGTCTATAAGGCCGAACTGCCTCTGCAGCAGGCCATTGAAATCATGAACTTCTTAGAGGATTATCCTCTGCTGTACGACTGCTATCTGGGTGGCGGCGGCTGGATCAGCCAGCGTCATAAGGATATGGTGGACGATACCATCCGCAGTCCCCATTATCGCCACATGCTCCATACCCTGCGCAAGCCTGTGCCCGAACTGCGCGATTTCATCGCCGAACTGGGCCAGGACATCCAGAAGATCCAGTTCTTCACCAAGGACGAAGATCTTCGTTTGCGCCTGATGGACGAGCTTCCCCAGCGGTTCGAAAACCTTTCGGTTTCCAGCTCTGTGGACCAGAACTGCGAAATCAACACCCTGAAGGCCAACAAGGGCGAAGCTCTCATGGCTCTTGCCGATTATCTGGGCGTGGACCGGGAAGCTACCATGTCCTTCGGGGACGGTCTCAACGACCTTTCTATGCTGAAAGCGGCCGGTGTGGGCGTTGCTATGGCAAATGCCTGCCCCGAAGCCAAGGAAGCAGCCGATGACATCACCCTTTCCTGTGAAGAAAGCGGCGTGGCCAAAGGCATCGAAAAATATTGTTTTTAGAGTAAAGAAGGAAAGTGCCGCGCTCGTTTGAGCGCTGCACTTTCCCCATATACCCGTAAATTTCGGGTAGGAGGGAGGCAAACCATGAACCTTTCCATCAAGCCGGATCTCACCGGTAAAGTTGCTGTCATCACCGGCGGCGCCGGCGTTCTCTGTAAGGAATTCGCCAAGGCACTGGCTCTCTGCGGTGCTAAGGTGGCCATTCTGAACCGCACTCTGTCCAAGGCAGAAACTGTGGCCGAAGAAATCAAGGCCATGGGCGGCGAAGCCGCCGCTGTCCAGGTGGACGTGACCGATTCTGCCAGCGTCAAAGCCGCTCACGAAGCCGTTCTTTCCATCTATGGCAAGTGCGACATCCTGATCAACGGTGCCGGCGGCAATAACCCCAGAGCCACCACCGAAAAGGAATACTTCGACCTGGGCGACATCGAAGCCGACACCAAGAGCTTCTTCGATCTGGATGAAGAAGGGGTACAGACCGTTCTGAACCTGAACTTCATGGGCACTCTGCTTCCCACCCAGGCCTTCGCACAGGATATGGTGGGCCGGGAAGGCTGCACCATCCTGAACGTGAGCTCCATGAACGCTTACACCCCCCTGACCAAGATCCCCGCTTACTCCGGCGCCAAGGCGGCCATCTCCAATTTCACCCAGTGGCTGGCCGTTCACTTCAGCAAGGTGGGCATCCGCGTCAACGGCATCGCCCCCGGCTTCTTCTCCACCGACCAGAACAAGGCTCTTCTGTGGAACGAAGACGGCAGCCCCACCGCCCGTACCGGCAAGATCCTGGCCGCCACTCCCATGGGCCGCTTCGGCAGCCCCGAAGAACTGCTGGGCGCACTGCTGTTCCTGGTGGATGAAAAGTCCTCCGGCTTCGTCACCGGCATCGTGATCCCCGTAGACGGCGGTTTCAGCGCCTACAGCGGCGTATAGGAGGCAACATGGAAAAGTTCTATTACGGCAAAACCGAAGCCGGTCTCAGCAAGGCCGAGATCAAAGCCGCCCTGCTGGAAAGCCTGGAAGGAAAGGCCCTCAAGAAGGTGCTGATCATTCCTCCCGACTTCACCCGATTTCACTCCAATGCGGGCTATATCACCAACGTATACTACCATGCCCTCACCGACCTGGGCTGCACCGTTGACATCCTGCCCGCCCTGGGCACCCATGTGCCCGTCACCGAAGAGGAGGCAGGCCTCATGTTCGGCGACATCCCCTACGACCGTTTCATTCCCCACAACTGGCGTACCGATGTGATGAAGATCGGTGAAGTGCCCGCAGAATACCTGGAGGAGATCACCGAAGGCCTGTGGCACGACCCCGTCAGCGTGGAGATCAACAAGCTGGTCATGGACGAAAGCTACGACCTGATCATCTCTCCCGGCCAGGTGGTTCCTCACGAGGTCATCGGTATGGCCAACCACTCCAAGAACCTGTTTGTGGGCGTGGGCGGCAGCGATATGATCAACAAGAGCCACATGGTGGGCGCTGTGTACGGCATGGAACGGATGATGGGTAAAGACCACACTCCCGTTCGCAAAGTATTCGACTACGGTCTGGAGCATTTCCTGAAGGATCGTCCCATCCTGTTCGTGCTGACCGTCTGCACCGCACCCGCAGGGGAAAGCCTGGTGCACGGCCTCTTCATCGGCGATACCCGCAAGGTCCTGGAAAAGGCCATCGAGCTTTCCCAGGAAAAGAACATCGATTTCGTGGAGACCGGCATCAAGAAGTGCGTGGTCTACCTGGATCCCGGCGAATTCAAGAGCACCTGGCTGGGCAATAAGTCCGTGTACCGCACCCGCATGGCCATTGCCGACGGCGGCGAGCTGCTGGTTCTGGCCCCCGGCGTGGAGCGGTTCGGCGAAGACGGCAAGGTGGACGAGCTGATCCGCAAGTACGGTTACCGGGGCCGTCTGAAGACCCTGGAAGCCTTCGAACAGCCCGAAAATCAGGATCTCCGCGACAACATGGGCGCAGCCGCTCACCTGATCCACGGTTCCTCCGACGACCGCTTCACCATCACCTATGCGGTGAAGAACATCACCAAAGAAGAAGTGGAAGGCGTGGGCTTCCGGGCTGCCGATTACGACGAGGTCATCAAGAAGTATGACCCCGCCAAGCTGCAGTACGGCTACAACACCCTGGAAGACGGCGAAGAAATTTACTACATTCCCAACCCTGCCCTGGGCCTCTGGATCAATAAGGAGAAATTCTAAGATGAGAAACTTTATGGATGCGGATTTCCTGCTGTCCACGGAAACGGCAAAGACCCTGTTCCACAAGTACGCAGAGAACTGCCCCATCATCGATTACCATAACCACCTGAACCCCAAGGAAATCTTTGAACGCCGCCGCTATGACAACCTGGCACAGGTCTGGCTGGAAGCGGACCACTACAAGTGGAGAGCCATGCGTGTCTGCGGCATCGCCGAGCATTACATCACCGGCCCCGCCAGCGACTGCGAAAAGTTCACCCTGTTTGCCACCATCATGCCCCGGCTCATCGGTACTCCCGTGTATCACTGGGCGCATCTGGAGCTGCAGCGTTACTTCGGCATTTACGAGCCACTGAACAAAGATACCTGCAATGCCATCTGGGAAAAGACCTCTGCTATGCTGCAGGGCGAAGGCTTCGATGCCGTTTCTCTGCTGGCCAAGGCCAACGTGAAGATCCTCTGCACCACCGACGACCCCGCCGACGATCTGCAGTGGCACCTGAAACTGAAGGAAGATAAAGAGATCCCCTTCCGGACCCTGCCCTCCTTCCGCCCCGACCGGTTCCTGCACATCGACCAGGTCGCCTGGAAAACGGCCCTGGAACAGCTGGGTGCCCGCTACGGCACCATCACCGACTGGGAAAGCCTGAAGGCCGCTCTTGTAAAGTCTCTGGACTTCTTCGCGGCAGCCGGCTGCAAGGTGACGGACCACGGCTTCCTGCGGTTCCGGTATGCCAACGGTGACCCGGATCACGTGATGGCCAAGGCTCTGGAAGGTCTGCCCCTCACCGAAGAAGAAATCGCCGTTTACCAGGGCGCACTGCTGCGGTTCCTGGGTGCGGAATACGAAAAGAGAGGACTCACCATGCAGCTGCATCTGGGCCCCATCCGCAACAATTCCCCCAAGCTGATGAAGGCCTTCGGCGCAGATGCCGGCGGCGACAGCGTGGGCGCTTCCACCGATGCCTTCCTGCTGAGCGCCTTCCTGGGCGACCTGGAAGCAGCGGACGCTCTGCCCAAGACCATCCTGTACAATCTGAACCCCGTGGACAGCACCATGCTCTCCACCATGGCCGTCAACTTTGCGGCGGACGGTGCCAAGGTGCAGTACGGCGCAGCCTGGTGGCTGCTGGACCACATCCGCGGCATTTCCGAACAGATCGATCAGCTGATGGAAACCGGCCTGCTGTCCGGCTCCGTGGGCATGCTCACCGACTCCAGAAGCTTCACCAGCTTCGCCCGCCACGAATACTTCCGCCGCATCCTCTGCGAAAAGCTGGGGAACCTGGTGGAAAGCGGCCAGTACCCCTGGGACGAAGAAACCCTGGGCGCACTGGTGACGGATATCTGTTACCGCAACGCGGATGCCTATTTCGGTTTCCGGATCTAAGCAAAAAATCATGATGAACTGGATCAAAAAGCACGGCGGCCTCTGCGTGCTGCTGTGTTATATCTGCTGGGGATTCCTGCCCATCTACTGGAAGCAGATCGACAGTCTGGATCCCGTCTACATCCTTTCCGGCCGGATCTTTTGGTCCGTGATCTTCTGCGGCATTCTGCTGCTGGTCACGGGGCAGGCCGGGAAAGCAAAAGAAGCACTGAAAGACAAAGGAGAGGCCCTGCGCCTCTTCTTTGCCGGTGTGGCGGTCTGCATCAACTGGGGGCTCTATATCTATGCCGTGGTGAACGACCACGTGCTGGACGGCAGCCTGGCCTATTATATGTGCCCGCTGTTCACCATCGGGCTGGCCTTCCTGTTCTACAAAGAACGGCTCAGCGGCCTGCAGCTTCTGTCTCTGGCCATCGCCCTTGCGGGCATTCTGGCGGTGATCTTCGCCCATGGGGAATTTCCCTGGCTGGCGGTGATCATCGGCATGTCCTTCGCTGTCTACAGTACCATCAAGAAACGGGTGAAGGCGGAGGGGCTGGTGTCCACCTTCGTGGAATCCCTGTTCCTGTCGCCTCTGGCCCTGGCGTATATGGTCTGGGCGGAAGGGAACGGTACCGGAGCGCTGGCGGCTCTGGAAGGCGCAGAGCTTCTGTATCTGCCCCTGTCCGGCGTGGTGACCGCCATTCCGCTCCTGTTCTTCGCTTACGGCGTGAAGCACATTTCCATGGCTCTTGCGGGGATCCTCATGTATGTGAACCCCACCCTGCAGATGCTGGTGGGCATTCTGGTGTACGGAGAAGAACTGGATCCCTCCCGGATGGTGCTCTTTGCCTGCGTCTGGGCGGCGCTGATCCTCTTTGTGTGGAGCAACAACCGCAAAAGCAAAGGGAAAGAACTGCGAACGGAACGTGAGTAAAAGAGGGGAAAAAAGCCCGGAAACCCTGTAAAAATGCACAAAAAACCGCAAAAAAACAGTTGACAGCGGTACATTTGCATGGTAACATATTTGAGCAAACAGAAAGCAGAAGTATCCGCTTCTCACCCTGCGGCATCGCCAGCAGCGGTTGATATCGAAACACAGGCCCCTGGCCTTGCTGATAGCGGATCCTTGTGCGATCCGCTTTTCTTATGTAAACCCTTAGGAGGTGTGCGAGTTATTAGTAAGGAAGCACTGATCAACGAAGAAATTCGTGAAAAAGAAGTGAGAGTCATCGACGAAGACGGCACTCAGCTCGGTATTCTGCCCATCGAAGAGGCCATGCGCCTTGCCGGTGAAAAGAAGCAGGATCTGGTCCTGATCGCAGCGCAGGCGAAGCCCCCCGTATGCAAGATCCTTGACTACGGTAAGTATCGCTACGAACAGCAGAAGCGTGAAAAGGACGCCAGAAAAAAACAGAAGATCGTTCAGATCAAAGAGATCCGTCTCAGCACTTTCATTGAAGGTCACGATCTTCAGGTCAAAGCTAATAACGCAGCAAAGTTCTTGAAGGACGGCGACAAGGTCAAGGTCAGTCTGCGGTTCAAGGGCCGCGAACGCGGCAACGTTGCAGCCGGTGAAAAGGTCATGCGTACCTTCATCGAAGCAACCGCAGATGTTTCCAATGTAGAAAAGCAGCCTCTGCTGGAAGGCAGAAGCTTGATCATGGTACTTGCACCGAAAAACGATAAATAAAGGAGAGTAAAATGGCACAGGCAAAGATGAAGTCCCACAGAGGGGCCAGCAAGAGATTCAAAATCACCGGCACCGGTAAGGTAAAGCGTCATAAGGCATACAAGAGCCACATTCTTACCAAGAAGAGCACCAAGAGAAAGAGAGGACTGCGTCAGTCCGCTATCCTCAGCAGTGCTGACGAGAAGAGAATCAAGAGCGTTCTGGACAAATAAGGTTGGAGGTAAGAAACAATGGCAAGAGTTAAAAGAGGCGTAAGCTCCCATAAGAGACATAAGAAGCTGCTGAAGCAGGCAAAGGGTTTTTACCTGTCCAAGCACAATGTAATCCGCGCTGCTAAGCCCGCAGTACTGCGCTCCCTGGCTTCTGCATACGTTGGCAGAAAGCTGAAGAAGAGAGACTACCGCAAGCTGTGGATCGCTCGTATCAATGCAGCAGCTCGTCAGAATGGCATCTCCTACAGCCAGCTGATGAACGGTCTGAAGAAGGCAGGCATCGAAATCAACCGTAAGATGCTGTCCGAAATGGCTATCTACGATGCAAAGGGTTTCACCGCTCTGGTAGAAGCAGCCAAGAAGGCTCTGAACAAATAAGTTCGGTTCCGACAAAAGAATCTAAAAACAAACAGCCCGAAGCGACAAGTTCCGCTTCGGGCTTGTTTTATAATCAAAAGAAAGAGCGCTCCGCCAATGCACGGGGGATGCGCTTCGCGCAGCACCCAGGGAAGGCCCTTCAGGGAGGAATGAGACATGGTGATCTACGGTGAATATCTTTTCCTGGAAAATTTCCTGGCGGGCTGGTTTCTGTTGGCGGTGACAGGGAAGCTCTGCGGGCCAGCAGGAAACCGAAGAAGCCGGCCCGCGGGGGCCGCGCAGCGGCAGCTGCAGGCCGCAGAAGGGCGGTCTGCCCTTGGCCGGCGCAGGATGCGCCGGCGAGGCGGCCGCCTGGTGCTGGGGGCGGCCGCCTGCGGCCTGTACAGCTTTACCTTGTTTCTGGAACCCCTGGGCTTCCTGCCCGGTCTGCTTCTGAAACTGACCTTCGCCTGGGCGGTCACCGCTTTTTGCTTCGGCACAGAGCTTCGGTTTCCGGCTGTTTTTCTGCTGGTGAGCCTGGCTCTGGGCGGTCTGGTAACAGGGCTGCTCTTTCTCTGCGAAGCCCCCGGCCTGACCTATGGCGGCGGCATTTACATAGGGCCCCGCGCCTACGGAAGAGTGGCATTTGCCATGGCCTTGGCCTGCGGTGCGTTATGGAGGTTTGCCGTCTTTCTGGAACAGAAAAAACTTCTCCGCAGCCGGCTTTGCCGGGCAGAGGTGACCGCCTTCGGAAAACGGCTGACCCTGCGCGGGTTTTTCGATACGGGAAACCTGCTGAAGGATCCGCTTACGGGGCGGCCGGTCTACCTTCTTGCACCGGAGGCCGCCGCGGCATTGCTGGACGGCCGGTCGGCGGAGGTTTGTTTTCCGGTGTCCTTTCGGACCGCAGCCGGAGGGACGGGGCGTCTGGACTGCTTTCTGCCGGAGGAGATCCGGATCTATCCGGAACCGGAAACCGGCGGACAGGGGATTTCGGTAAGGGCTGTACTGGCGCAGGCTCCCGGCAGTTTGCCGAAGAACTGCGATCTGCTGCTGGCCATGGATGCAGCGTGCATCGTTAATGGACGATGAAGCGCTGAACGCAAGGGGAAAGAGGGAAAATCATGGAGAAAAGAAGAAACGCGAACCGGGTGAAAGGCCCGAAGACGGGGCGGCAGAGAAGCCGGAAACCGGTGGTGCTGTACCCCGCAGCTGCATTGGCCCGGCTTCTGCACCGGCTCAGGAAATCGCTGCCCGGGGACCTGCTGCAGAATGCCGGCGAGATCTATTACATCGGCGGCAGCGATGTGCTGCCCCAGCCCCTCACACCGGAAGAGGAGCGGGAACTGACGGAACGGATGCAGGAGGCTGCCGGAGAAGAGCGGGAAGAACTGCGCAAAACGCTCATTGAACGGAATCTGCGGCTTGTGGTCTTCATCGCCAAGCGGTTCGAAAGCGGCGGCACCGGTCTGGAGGATTTGATCTCCATCGGTACCATCGGTCTTATCAAGGCGGTGAACACCTTCAATCCGGAGAAGAACATCAAGCTGGCCACCTATGCCTCCCGCTGCATCGAAAACGAGATTTTGATGCACCTGCGCCGAAGCAGCAAGATCCGGGCGGAAGTCTCCATCGACGAGCCGCTGAACGTGGACTGGGACGGCAACGAACTGCTTCTTTCCGATATTTTGGGGACGGAAGAGGATATGGTCCACGACCACCTGGAGGAGGAAGTGAACCGGAACCTTTTGGAGTACGCCCTGAACCGGCTGTCCCGGCGGGAACGGGTCATCATGGAGCTGCGGTTCGGGCTGAAAAACGGTCATGAACTGACCCAGAAGGAGGTGGCGGACCGGCTGGGGATCTCGCAGTCCTATATCTCGCGGCTGGAAAAGCGGATCATTCTGCGACTGCAGAAGGAGATCCGAAAGCTGGGGTAAGACCCGCCGCTGTCGAATTTTGCGGCGGATACCGGCGGCCTCCCGGTATGAAGCCGCCGCCGGAACGTGAATACTAACCCTGTAACTGCAATGCCTGGGGAGACAAAGCAGGAAGCGGGGAAGAAAACGTGATCAATAAAGTGGAACTCTGCGGTGTCGACACGGCCAAACTGCCGGTGTACAAGGACGCGCAGATGAAAGCGATGCTGCAAAAAATCAAGGCGGGGGATACCGCCGTCCGGGAGGAATTCATCAAAGGGAATCTGCGTCTGGTGCTGTCGGTGATCCAGCGGTTCCAGAACCGCGGTGAAAACGCCGATGACCTGTTTCAGGTGGGCTGCATCGGACTCATCAAGGCACTGGATAACTTCGACCTGTCTCATGACGTGAAGTTTTCCACCTATGCCGTGCCTATGATCATCGGTGAGATCCGCCGGTATCTGCGGGATAACAATCCCATTCGGGTGAGCCGCTCCCTGCGGGATCTGGCCTACAAAGCCCTGCAGGTGCGGGAGCAGCTGACGGCGGCCGACGGAAAGGAACCAGCCGCCGCCCGGATCGCCAAAGAACTGGGAGTGGAAGAAGGGGATGTGGTCATGGCCCTGGATGCCATCCAGGACCCGGTCTCCCTCTTCGAACCTGTGTACCGGGACGATGGCGACGCGGTCTATGTGGTGGACCAGATCAAGGACCCGGCCCATTCCGATGAGTACTGGACGGAAAACCTGGCCCTGCAGGAAGCCCTGAAACAGCTGGAGGACCGGGAAAAGAAGATCATCACCATGCGCTTCTTCCAGGGACGTACCCAGATGGAGGTGGCTTCGGAAATCGGCATCAGCCAGGCCCAGGTCAGCCGTTTGGAGAAGAATGCTCTGCAATTTTTACGGAAATATGTGTAAAGAGAGGGTCTTTCTGTCGAATCCGGTTGACTGAATCCCAACAAAATGGTAACTTTATAGAATACTACATCATTCTATAAAGGAGCTTTCCTATGAGCAATGAAAAGACTCTGAACCGCGATAATTTCCGCAGCAAGCTGGGCTTCGTCCTGGCCTGCGTCGGCTCCGCAGTGGGCATGGGCAATATCTGGCTCTTCCCCTACCGCATGGCCACCTACGGCGGTTCCTTTCTCCTCGTATATCTGGCATTTTCCGCCATCATCGGCTTCTCCGGTGTCATCGGTGAAATGAGTTTCGGCAGAGCAGCCCGCTCCGGCCCCATCGGTGCCTTCGGTACCGCCATGGCATCCCGCGGCGAAAAGCTGCGTCCTCTGGGACAGGCTATCGGTGCCATTCCCATGCTGGGCTCTCTGACCCTGGCCATCGGCTATTCCATCGTGGTGGGCTGGATCTTCAAGTACACCTTCGGCAGCTTCACCGGTGCGGTTCTGGCCCCCGCTGACCCTGCAGGTTTCGGTGCAGCCTTCGGTGCCATGGCTTCCTCCTTCGGCAACAACGGCTGGCTGATCTTCGGCCTTCTGGTCACTTTTGTGATCATGATCCTGGGGATCTCCGGCGGCATCGAAAAGGCCAACAAGGTGATGATCCCCCTGTTCTACGTGCTGTTCATCGGTCTGGCCGTTTACGTGGCCTTCCAGCCCGGCGCCGCCGACGGCTACAAGTGGATGTTCACCATCCGCCCCGAAGCCTTCAAGGATCCCATGCTGTACGTCTTTGCACTGGGCCAGTCCTTCTTCAGCCTGTCCCTGGCAGGCAACGGCACCATCATTTACGGTTCCTACCTGTCCGAAAAGGAAGACACCGTCAGCGCCGGCATTACCATCGCTGTTTTCGACACCTGTGCTGCCCTGCTGTCCTCTCTGGTGATCATCCCCGCCATGGCTACCACCGGCGAACTGCTCAGCGAAAGCGGCCCGGGCCTCATGTTCGTCTCCCTGCCCTATCTGTTCAAGGGCATGCCCGGCGGCTCCATTGTGATGGTGATCTTCTTCGTGGCTGTGCTCTTTGCCGGCCTCACCTCTCTGGTGAACCTGTTCGAAGCTCCCGTCAGCTCCCTGCAGGACCATATGAAGATGAAGCGCCTGCCTGCTGTGGTGATCGTCGCCGTGGTCGGCATCGCGGTGGCCATCTGCATTCAGGGCATCGTATCCGGCTGGATGGATTTCATCTCCATCTATGTCTGCCCCATCGGTGCCGCACTGGCCGGCATCATGTTCGCCTGGGTCTGGGGAAAGAAAGCGGTCAACGACGCTGTTTCCACCGGCCGCAAGAAGCCCGTGGGCGGCTGGTACTATCCCGTGTATAAGTACCTGTTCTGCCTGCTGACCGTGGCCGTCCTGATCCTGGGTGCCGTTTCCGGCGGCATCGGCTGATCACGGGCTTGTTAGAGCAATTGAAAACCATAGCGGCTCCCCGTGTGGGGGAGCCGCTTTTTCTGTGTGGAAGCAGCTATACTCCTGCAGGAGTATAACTGCCGATCAAAAACGAAGAGAGCCCGGAAAGGCATAGCCCGGTGGCCGCCGGCATAGGATGAAGCAGGAGGGTGAGACTATGATCAATACACAGGACCTGCGCGAAAAAGAAGTGATCAACATCCGGGACGGCCGCAGCATGGGGTTCGTCTACGACCTGGAAGTGAACTGGGATAAGGGTACGGTGGAAGGCATCGTGGTGCCCCTGCCCCGGAGAGGGTTCGCCATTGGAAGCCGGGAGGAGGAACGGGTGATCCCCTGGAGGGATGTCCGTAAGGTGGGCGAGGATGTGATCCTGGTGGAGACTGCCGGAAACGCCTTTGAGTAAAAAATGCTTGCATCGTCCACAAGATGTAGTATAATAAAGCAATAAAAAACAATGCTTTTAGTGGAGCGTACGAAGAAACGAAAGGAGACTTGGGGATGAAGTGCCCGTTTTGCGAAACCAGAGATACCAGAGTCATTGACTCCAGACCCACAGAAGATGGACATGCCATCCGCCGTCGCAGAGTGTGCGATCACTGCGGAAAACGATTCACCACCTACGAAAAGGTAGAAGATGTATTCTTCATGGTCATCAAAAAGGATGGCAGCCGGGAAGCCTTCGACCGGAACAAGGTGCTCAACGGCATCATCAAGGCCTGCGAGAAGCGGCCCGTTTCCATGGCGGAAATCGAACACATCGTGGACGAGATCGAACGCGGTCTCAACAATATGATGCAGAAGGAGATCGAAAGCAAGATCATCGGTGAAGTCATCATGGAACATCTGAAGGAACTGGACGAAGTCGCCTACGTGCGGTTTGCTTCCGTGTACCGCCAGTTCAAGGATGTGAACACCTTCGTACAGGAAATTCAGAAGCTGCTGGACAGCGGAAAGGCAGGAAAATAAATGTCTAATGTGATTTGCATCGCTGTGGACGGTCCCTCCGGCGCAGGCAAGAGCACTGTGGCAAAGGCAGTGGGGGCTGCTCTCGGCGTAGAATATATCGATACTGGAGCCATGTACCGGGCCGTGGGGTACGGCATGGTGCAGAGAGGCATCGGCGTTGGCGAAGAAGACCGGGAAAAGCTGGAAGCTTTCCTGCAGGATGCGGAGATCGATTTCCGCCAGGGCAAGGTGCACCTGAACGGGGAGGATGTCAGCGGCAAGATCCGCACTCCCGAAATCTCCAAGATGGCCTCCGACTGCTCCGCTCTGGCTGCCGTGCGCGCCAAGCTGGTGGCCGCCCAGAGAGAAATGGGCCGCAAAAAGAGCGTCATCATGGATGGCCGCGACATCGGTACCAACGTGTTCCCCGATGCCAAGTATAAGTTTTTCCTGACCGCCAGTGCCGAAGAACGGGCCAGAAGAAGACTGCTGGAACTGGAGGCTAAGTACGAGGCCGAAGTGGCAGCCAAGGGCGCCGCTTCCATGGAAAAGCCGGAATTTGAACAGGTCCTGGCTGACATGAAGCAGAGAGATTATAACGACAGCCACCGGGCATTGAACCCTCTGACCAAGGCGGAGGATGCGGTGGAGATCGATTCCACCCACATGAACATCGGCCAGGTCATCGATTTTATCCTGGACCGGGTGGCAGAATAAACAATTGCATCAGTACTTTTTTGCAGGGTCCGCTTCTTCGTCAGAAAAAGCGGACCGCAGCTTTTCCAGGGCTTTCTTTTCGATGCGGCTGATGTAAGAACGGGAGATGCCGAGTTCCCGGGCCACTTCCCGCTGGGGCATCCGCTGCCGGTTCCCGAGACCGTAGCGCTTGCAGATCACCAGCTTTTCCCGGGGGTCCAGAAGCTGCTCCACGGCCCGGTAGAGCTTCTGGATCTGCATACGGGTATCCAGCGCGTCCAGGATGCTTTCGTCGTCGCTGCTGAGGATGTCGTTGAAGCTGATCTCGTTGCCGTCCCGGTCGGTGCCGATGGGCTCGCTGAGAGAAACTTCACCCCGGTTCTTTTTGGTGACCCGCAGGTGCATCAGGATCTCATTTTCGATGCAGCGGGCGGCGTAGGTGGCCAGACGGACGGATTTCCTGCCGTTGTAGGTGTCGATGGCCTTGATGAGGCCGATGGTGCCGATGGAAACAAGGTCGTCCGGGTCACGGCCCGGGGCATTGTATTTTTTGGCGATGTGGGCGGCGAGGCGCAGGTTGCGCTCGATGAGGATGCTGCGGGCTTCCCGGTCGCCTTTGGCCCAGCGGGCCAGAAAAGCCTGCTCTTCCTCGTCGGTAAGAGGCTTGGGGAAAGAGCCGCCGGACGTTACATAGCCCGAAAGCAGGATAAGCGGATGGCTGATGAACAGGGACGCGAGAAGCAGGGAAAGACTCATGGGAATACCTCCGGCAGGGGGCCGCGAAGCGGCCCTTTTTGATTTGCTGGGAAACGGCGGGTCCCTGTACTCTATGAAGGGGAAAAGATCGATTTGTCTGTCCGCAGCGGAAAAAGGACTTGCGCGGGGCAAGTCCTTTTTTCACTGCGATTTTTCCGCCGGGAGCCCCGGAGGGGCTCCCGGCGGAAGCTGCCGTTACTTCAGCTGGAAGCTCTGGCAGTCGGTGCACTGGGCACCCGTGGGATTCTTTTCGTGGGTGCCCACACGGATGCTTTCCAGACTGCAGTGGTCATCGCCGTTGCAGTGGAATTTGCAGGTGTCCACATGGCAGATGATGTGGCTGTTGATGTTGCATTTACTCATCGTTTTTCTCCTTTCCCTTCGGAAAAACCTTTGTCTTTCGACTTCGCTTTTAGTATGGCTTCCGGCGGGGATACTATGAGTGAAAAATTTTTCACAGAACGAAAAAAACCTATAATTTCCGGGGGGTATGTGGTAAAATAAAATGTAAAAGTCTGACCGGCCGGGCCCTTGCAAAGAGGGGCTGCGGCTTACGATAAGGAGCATTTTTTCATGAAGGATCAACTGGTACTGGCCTCCGGTTCGCCCCGGCGGATCGAATACTTTCAGAAGCACGGCTACGACCCGCTGGTGCGCCCTTCCAAGAAGGAAGAAAAGGCACCCGAGGGTCTGAATCCGGCAGAGCTGGTGCAGTATCTGGCCCTGTCCAAAGCGCTGGATATCGAGAGGATCCTGCGGGAAGAAGGCGGCCGCCAAATTTCGGATCCGGCGGCCGCACCCGGCGGCGCCCAATTTGCGCCCGGCGCCGCCCGCACCTTCCTGGTCGGGGCTGATACCGTGGTCTGCACCGACCCTTCCTTCCCCGGCGGGGAACGGATCCTGGGGAAACCGAAAGACGCGGCAGATGCCGTTGCCATGCTGAAAGAACTGCGGGGGCGCAGCCACCGGGTACTGACCGGCGTGGCCATTCTGGAGCCCGGCACCGGCAACCGGCGGGTCTTCGCGGAAGAGACCAAAGTGTTTTTCGGCGACTACACAGACGAAGAGATCCTGGCCTATGTGGCATCGAAGGAACCCATGGACAAAGCGGGTGCCTATGCCATTCAGGGGGGCTGGGGCAAACACGTCTCCCATTTTGACGGAGACTATGATAACGTGATCGGGCTTCCCTGGGAACGCACCCGGCGGACGCTTGAAGATATGGGGTTTAGAGACTAAAGGGACGGAGGTGTAACAAAGGGGGAACCAAAATTGAATCAGAAACTTCTGCTTCGGGAACTTCCCGAAGAGGAACGGCCCAGAGAAAAGATGCTCCGCAAAGGTGCATCCTTTCTGAGCAACCGTGAGCTTCTTGCCATCCTGATCCGTACGGGCACCAAAGAACTGCCCGTTACCGACCTTGCGGACCGGGTGCTGGCCCTGCGGCCGGAAGGTCTTGCGGCCTTGGCGGACTGCACGCCGGAAGAACTTTCACAGCTTCCCGGCATGGGCATTGCCAAAGCCTGTCAGATCACGGCAGCCTTAGAGCTGGGGAGGCGCATCGCCACTGCCCCGCGGGAAAAGCGGGTCCAGATCCACGACCCGGCAGTGGTGGCCAATCTCTTCATGGAGGAGATGCGTCACCGGAAACAGGAAGTTTTTCGGGTTTTACTACTCAACACCCGCCATGAGATCCTGACCATTCAGGAGGTCTCTGTCGGCGACTTAAGCAGTTCCATCGCCCACCCCCGGGAGGTATTCCGGGATGCGGTGCGAAGGAGTGCCGCCTGCATCGTGGCGGCCCACAACCATCCCAGCGGCAGCCCGGAGCCCAGCCGGAACGATCTTCGGATCACCCGGCGGCTGGCGGAGACCGGTGCCATTCTGGGGATCCCCCTGCTGGATCATATCATCATCGGCGATGGGGAATACATCAGCCTGCGGGAGCAAGGGTACCTGCAGACGGAATGAAAGGAGCATAAAATGTTTGCAAACTGGTTCAGCCAGGACATCGGTATCGACCTGGGAACAGCCAATACATTGATTTACGTAAAGAATAAAGGAATCGTCCTCAACGAGCCCTCGGTCATCGCCGTGGACGAAAGCAGCAAGAAGATCCTGGCTGTGGGCAAGGCTGCCAAGGCCATGCTGGGCCGCGCTCCCGCTCACATCCGGGTGGTGCGCCCCCTGGAAGAAGGTGTCATCTCCGATTTCCAGATGACCCAGATCATGCTGCGGGAATTCCTCAGCAAGGTGGTATCCGAGCGCTCCTGGTTCACCAACGTGCGCGTGGTGGTAGCGGTTCCTTCCGGTGTCACCAATGTGGAAAAGCGCTCCGTGGAAGAAGTGGTCCGTCAGATGGGGGCCCGTGAGGTCTTCATTCTGGATGAACCCATGGCAGCTGCCATCGGCGTAGGCATTCCCGTAGAGGAACCCACCGGCCACATGATCGCTGACATCGGCGGCGGCACCTCCGATATTGCCATCATCGCTCTGGGCGGCATCGTCACCGCCACTTCCCTGCGCCACGCCGGCGACGAAATGAACGAAGCCATCGTGGCCTATATGCGCAGAAATTATAACCTGCTCATCGGTACCGAAACCGGTGAACAGATCAAAATGGAGATCGGCAGCGTCTATCTGGACCCCGAAGATCCCGATGCCATCCGTTCCATGGAAGCCAAGGGCAGAGACCTGCTCACCGGCCTGCCCAAGACCGTGACCATCCATTCCACCGATGTGGTGAAGGCACTGGAAGAACCGGTGGAGATCCTGGTGGAAGGCGTAAAAAACACTCTGGAAAACGCACCCCCGGAACTGGCCGCAGACATTGTGGAGACCGGTATGGTGCTGGCCGGCGGCGGCGCATTCCTCCGCGGGCTGGATAAGCTTCTGGAATACCACACCGGCATGACCGTTACCGTAGCCGAAAATGCGCTGGAAGCCGTGGCGGAAGGCACCGGCAAGAGCCTGCAGAACATCAGCATGATCCGCCGCGTATCCATGAAGGATCGGAGATATTAGAATGAATTTTTTCCGCGAGCACAGAAAAGGAGCGACTGTCGCTCTTGTCATCGTCCTCCTCACGGTGGTGACGGTGGCCTCTTTCGTCAGCATGGGCAGCAACACCTGGTTCGGACGCCAGGTGGAATCCGTGGTGTCCTGGGTGCAGAAACCCCTGACGGCGGCCGCTGACGGCATCGGTGATTTCTTCTACGGCATGTTCCGCTTCCGGGAAGTGCAGAAGGAGAATGAGGAACTGAAGGACCGTGTCTCGAGTCTGGAAATGGACCTGCTGGAGCAGAAGCTGCTGGCCTCCGAACTGACGGAACTGCGCCAGCTGCGGGATCTCCTGAACAGCAACGCCCTGACGGAGTACGATTACGTGACCTCCCGGGTCACCGCCATGGACAATGCCCGCTGGTTCAGCACCTTTACCATCGGTGCCGGCACCAATGACGGCATCCACAAGGACGCTGTGGTCGTCAGCCGGGACGGTCTGGTGGGCCGCGTGCTGGAAGTGGGTCCAAGCTGGTCCAAGGTCATCGCCGTCATCAACGAGAACAACAACATCAGTTTCAAGGTCATGCGGGATCTCAACGTGCTGGGCATGCTCTCCGGCAGCGGAGACGGCAGCCTGCAGGGCTACCTGCTGGATCCTGAGGCCTCCGTTGTGGAAGGGGATGTGCTGGTCACTTCCGGTATGGAACTCTATCCCGAAGGCATCGTCATCGGGCGGGTCTCCTCCGTCACCGTGGACGAAGACACCATGCTGGTGAACCTGACGGTGGAACCGGCGGCATCCTTTAAAAACATTCAGACCGTCACCGTGATCCTGACGGAAAGCGGGGAAAGGAACTAAGGAAACATGAAGCATCATTATGCCTTTCTGATCTATTTCGGGGCATTTCTGGTGCAGAGCACCTTCTGCGCCGCATGGCCTGTTTTTGGCGTGTCCGCAGATCTGATCCTGGTGCTTTCCATTCTGTTTCCCTTCTGCTACGGCGGCTGGCAGGGCGCGGTTCTGGGCATTTTCTTCGGCCTGGTGCGCGATCTCTGCTTCGGGCTGATCATCGGCCCCTCCGCCCTGATCTACTTTGCCATTTCTGCCCTGGTCCTGGTGGCCCGGCAGTTTTTCTACGGGGAGAAACTGATCCCCATCACCGCCTCCGTGGTTCTGGGGACCCTGTTTTTCTGCCTGACAGACTGGCTGATCCTGCAGAGCTTCGGCCAGGCGTTCCACATCCTGATGGTCCTGAAAGGCTTTTTGCCTCTGCTGCTGCAGGAACTCTTCTGGGCGGCAGCCTTCTACTGGCTGATCGGCAGAAGGGCCTTCCACTATCCCCAGGATCGCTGGTTCCACGAAAGAAGTTATTGGTCTTAGGAGAGTTTCATGAAACAGTGGCTGAAACACCGGCACAACCAAATATTGCTGCTTCTGATCCTGCTGATGGTGACTCTCGGCCTGCGACTGTTCGACCTCACGGTGTTGGAAAATAACCGCTGGGCCTCTGCTGCCCAGGCCATCAGTGTGAAGAACCTGACCGTTTCCGCGCCCCGGGGCGAGATCCGCGACCGTTACGGCCGTCTGCTGGCCGGCAACCAGTTCAGCTTCGTGGTGCAGTTCTCCGAAGGCAACTTCGACGACGAAGAACTGAACTCCCAGGCGCTGCTGCTGATGGATATCCTGGAAGAAAACGGCGAGGAGATCGAAGACTCCTTCCCCATCGTGCTGGGAGAGGGCGGCACCTTCTACTACACCTACCAGCGCTCCGTGGAGGAATGGCTGGCATCCATGGAAATGCCCGTCACCTACACCGCCGAGCAGGCGTTCAAGGAGCTGCGGAATCGCTACGGCATCGATCCGGAACTGGATGTGTACGATGCGCAGCTGGAGCTGCAGAACACCTATAACATTTACCCGCCCATCAGTGTCCGGGTCATGAAGTTCACCGAAACCCTGAACCTGGAAAGCTTTCTGGGCCGCTACGAGGCCAGCCTGGAACGGCGGGATTACGATTACACCGTCTCTGCCCGGGATGCCTTCGCCATGCTGCGGGAAGTCTACGAAATCGATGAAAGCCTCACCAATGCCGATGCGCGCAAGATCATCCTGGTGCGGGATGCACTCAGCGCCCAGGGCTATCTGAGCTACGTGCCCATCACCGTGGCCAAGAACATCAGCGAAAAAAGCATCGTCACCATCGAAGAACGGAGCATGGAGCTTTCCGCTGTGGACGTGGTCACCGAATACGTCCGCTACTATCCCAACGGCAGCACCGCCAGCCACATTCTGGGCTATCTGGGCAAAATCTCCGAAAGTGAAAAGGCGGCGTATCTGGCCAAGGGCTACAGCGTCACCGACTTGGTGGGCAAGGATGGCATCGAGAAGGCTTACGAAGACGTGCTGAAGGGCACCGACGGTGTCAAGAGCGTGGAAGTCAACGTCTACGGACAGCTGGTGCAGGTGCTGGACGAAACGGAAGAGAAGAAGGGCGAAACCGTCTATCTCACCATCGATCTGGAACTGCAGAAAACCATGGAAGAAGCCCTGGACCAGGCTCTGGAAGAGATCCAGACCGGCGGCCTCTTCGAAAGTGAATACGGCAACTACGATTACGGCAGAGCCTACCCCAATGCTACGGTGGGTGCCGCCGTGGCCATTGAAGTGGAGACCGGCGACGTGCTGGCCATGGCCAGTGCTCCCGATTTCGACCCCAACCTCTTCGCGGAGGGCATCAATTCCGCGGACTGGAACAGCCTTCAGGCCCAGAATACCCGGGATCCTCTGTCTCCCAGACCGCTTTATAACGTGGCGGCGAGAACGGCGGTACAGCCCGGTTCCTCCTTCAAACTGGTCACCGGCCTTGCGGCTCTGGAAGCCGGTTTGAACCCCAACGCCCGCTACCAGGACGGTGCCTACATCGCTGTGGGGAACCGTACTTACGGCTGCGTTCTCTGGAACCTGTACGGCGGAAGACACGGGGCTCTGAACCTGTTTGATGCCATCGAGGTTTCCTGCAACTACTATTTCTACAACCTGATCTCCAACAAGGACTGGTACACCGGTGCCGGCCTGGGTCTGGATGATTCCATGGGCATCGAGCTGGTGATGGAGTACGCGGAGCAGTTCGGCTTCGGCCAGCCCACCGGCATCGAGATCCCCGAAACGGTGCAGCCTCTGCCCAGCGCCGAACGGAAAATGTCTTCCACCATCGCTTCTCTGAAGAGCGTGCTGAAGGCCCGGGCAAACACCTACTTCACCGAGCGGGCCCTGGGGGATGACCAGGTGCTGGCGGAAACCATTTCCACCATCGCAAACTGGGCCAGAGAGAACCCAACAAGAGGCACCATCATCAAGCGGCTGCAGGAAATGCCCGTGAAGGAGGACCAGGTGGAAACGGTGGCAGACCTCTGCAAATACTCCTACTTCAACATGGCCAACTGGACTCTGGGCGACTACTTCAATATCTCCATCGGCCAGGGCGAAAACGCCTACACGCCGCTGCAGGTGGCCAACATGGTGGCCACCATCGGCAACGAAGGGAAGCGCAACGAGGTCAGTGTGGTGTACGCCGTGGGCGACGAACGCACCGAAAAGGAAGAACCGGTGCAGGTGGAAGTCAGCGACGATAAATACTTCGACGATCTGATCAAGGGCATGACCCAGGTGGCTCACAATCCCGGCGGCTCCGGCTATGGGATGTTCTGGAACTTCCCCGTCACCGTGGGAGCCAAGACCGGTACCGCAGAACGGTCCGGTAAGATCCAGCCTGCCGACGAAGTGGAATACATCAAGAGCAACCTGTACCGCATCAACGGCCGCCTCACCTGGCAGCAGGTGGAAACGGAAATGCAGCGGCTGCTGCGGGAGGAATCCGATACCTATACCTCCACCACCAGCGCGGTCCGTCAGGCGGTGATCAACCTGTCCAATGGCACCGTCAATGCTGCAACTCTGGACTACTATAAGAAAGACTACGATAACTTCGCCTGGTTCGTGGCCATGGCCCCGGCGGAAGATCCGCAGATCGCCGTGGCGGTGCTGATCTTTAACGGCGGTACCGGCGGCTATGCCGGCCCCGTGGCAAGAGAAGTGATCGGCAAATATCTGGAACTGAACACGGAATACGAGGACTTCACCCTCACCACTGTACCCAATTAACAGAAGACGGCCTGCGGCCGCCAAAGGAAAAAGCACAGGGCGGCCTGCGGCCGCCGGCAAAAGAAAAAGGGCCCTGCGGGCCCCAAGGAGCAATCATGGGAGAAAGCATCATCATCGCCTCCGGTAAGGACGGCACCGGAAAAACTGTTTTCGCGGTCAACCTGGCCGTCACCCTGGCCCAGCGGCGCGCCGCTGTGGCGCTGGTGGATCTGAACTTGGGCATGCGGGGCCTTGACCTGGCCCTGGGGCTGGAAAGCAGCGTGATCTACGATTTGGGAGACGTTTTCCTGGGTGTCTGCAGCCTGCGGCAGGCCTGCGTGGCGGACCGCCGTTTCGAAAAGCTGGATCTGTTCTCCGGCCCTCAGGATCTGCGAAAGGCGGATTTCACCCCCGGCCAGATCCGCGGCCTCTTCGAAGAACTGAAGCGCCATTACGATTACGTGATCATCGATACGGCCGGCGGCCCTGCGGGGACGCTCTCTCTGGCCGCTTCCGGTGCAGACCGGGCCATCCTGCTGGTGACCCCGGATCAGGAAGCCCTGCGGAATGCGGAGACGGTGAACGTGCTGCTGCGCAGCAAAGGCATTGCTGACCGCCGTCTGGTGGTGAACAAGGTGCGGCCCGAATTCTTCGACGAACCCGCCATCCCCCAGCCGGAAGCCATCGTGGAAAGCCTGCGGCTTCCCCTGGCGGGCATCATTCAGTACGATGCCAACATCCAGCTTTCCTCCAACATCGGCCTGCCCATCGTCATGGAACCGGGCACCTACATCGCCGACAATTTCCGCCGCATGGCCATGGGGCTGGTACAGCCTCTGTAAAGGCACCACAAAGTGTCCGTGAGGGAAGAAGCAGTTAGAAGAGAAGACTATGGAAAAACGAAATGGGAGCTGCGGTTTTGCAGCTCTCTCTTTTTTGTGATACCAATAAGCGAAAAAAGAAAGAGAATAGTGAAAATATAATGTTATTAGAGGTTGAAAGGTGTACCGGAGAATGATAAAATTATATCAATAAAACGCTGGGTTTTAGAAAGGAGGCACATATGAAAAAAGTATTGCATGTACTCTTGTGTTTGTTATTGATAGTTATCCAATAAAGATGGGGAGTGGAGTATCTACCAAGGGATTGTGGGCGGATACCATAATTCTGAATACAATGGCGATGTTTAAAAATGAAAAAAGATAAACAGCAAAACGGATTACGTTTGAGCATTCTTTGGATCATAATGGTTCTCCTTTTGAATGCTTGCATTTTTGAGGAAAAGCAAAATTATCAGGAATATGGTTTTGCACAAAGCCAAGAAGAGGTCATTCAAAAGTTTCTTACTATGTTCCGTGAAAAGACTTTCAGCGAAAATGTAGCATGGACGGATAGTCCTGCTTTTTGGGGAATGGATTTTAAGTATGCAAAAGGTCTTTTTGAAGTACAAACAGATGCGGAATTGGAGCAATTAAAAAAGGACCACGAAAGGCGAACGTTTTCAGAGTATCTGGAGTGGCAAAATCTTGTAGTGGAAGAATCCTTTGGTGATGACGCCTGGGAAAATGTATCCTATGATGTTTCTTTGGTTTACAACTCAAGTGAAATACAGGGGTATAAAGATCGTGAAAGAGGAGAGATTCTCACCTATCAGCAATATAGAAGAATGAATGCTGCGTTCTTAAAAAAGAAGACGGGCGATGAATTTATCAGTGAGGAAGAACTTTACAAGAAGTATCCAGACAAAGCGGAATCGTGGGTTGCGGAGATGCCCGCTGTGAAAACTACCTTGAAAATCAATGGTGTTCTGCGTGTCACTTTAACCTTTGACGGACAGAAAAGACCGGAAAAAGGATTTGGGGAATTCGACTTTTATATTGCCAATTATGGAGAACAATGGTTCATATACGAGGGGCTCAAGGGCGGCTATTTTGATGATGCCGTACCGAAAGGCGATTAAAAAGCGCGTGCTTTCTGAGCACGCGCTTTTACTTTGGGTTACTAAAAATTGATCACCTTGCTGCGGATGCAGACATTCAGGATCAGGCCCAGGGCGAACATATTGGTGATGACGCTGGTGCCGCCGGCGCTGATAAAGGGCAGGGTAACGCCGGTGACAGGCATGATGCCCATGGTCATGCCGATGTTCTCGAAGATCTGGAACAGGAACATGCCGAAGATGCCCATGACGATCAGATTGCCGTAGAGATCCTTGGCGTTGGTACCGATGCGGAAAATGCGGAACAGGTACAGGCCGTAGAGGGCGATCACCACAAAGCCTCCCAGGAATCCGAACTCTTCGCAGATGACGGAGAAGATGAAGTCGGAATCCTGTACGGGCAGGAACTTCAGCTCCTTCTGGGTGCCCTGGAAGAGGCCCTTGCCGGTGATGCCGCCGCTGCCGATGGCTACCTTGGAATTCCAGACCTGGTAGTTCCCCTCAAGGGAAAGGTCTTCCGGATGGAGGAAGGCATCGATACGCTCCCTCTGGTGGGGAGCCAGAACAAAATAAGCGGCGGGTACGGCGGCGCAGACCGCGGCGGCTGCGGTGAGGAAAATGCGGGTCCGGAGACCGGCGGCAAAGAGCATGAATACGGCCCCCACCAGCAGAACCAGGGCGTTGCCCAGGTCGTTCTGCAGTACCACGATGATGAACAGGAAGGGGATCACATAGCCCACGGCCACGAAAAAGCCTTTCCAGGTCTGCAGGCTCTCCTGGTATTTCGTCAGGAAGGCGGCGTAGCAGAGGGTGAAGGTGATCTTTACGATCTCGGCGGGCTGCAGGTAGATCACTTTCAGATCCAGCCAGGCCCGGGAACCGTACTGTTCGCTGCCCAGACCGGGAATGAATACGGTCAGCAGGAATAGAATGGAGAAGGCGTACAAATACCAGTGGACGCGTTCGAATTTGTTATAATCCAGCAGCATGGTCACGAAAAGAACGCCTGCGCCGATGACGAAGGCGGCGATCTGTACCTTGATGCTGCGGCTGAACACGAATTCGCCGTCGTAGGCGGTGCTGCCGATCATGATGATGCTGATGACTGCGAAGATCACGGGAAGGGTCAGCAGGATAAGGTCCATATTTTTTAGAAGTTCGCGAAAATACTTCACGGGTGTCTCCTTGATTTTCTTGACATTAGTTTACAGTTCCTATTATAATATAGTTTGTATGATTATATCAATATTTAATTGACCATAGGATCAAAATGCGTAAAAAGGAGGTGCATTTCCTATTAAACCCATATATGTTGTTATCATTGGAATTTTTGCTCTAGCCCTTGGGCTGTTGATCGGATATATTATCAGAAAGACAGTCGGTGAAAAAGCCATCGGCAGCGCCGAACTCAAAGCTAAGAACCTCATCCTCGATGCAGAGACCAAAGCCACGACCCTGCAGAAAGAACTGAGAATGGAGGCCAAAGAAGAAGCACACCGCATCCGCAGCGAAGCGGAACGGGATGCCCGTGAGCGCAGAGCAGAAGTCGCCAAGACCGAGCGCAGAATGCTCCAGAAAGAAGAAAATATCGATAAGAAAACGGAAGCCCTGGAACGCCGTGAAGAAGGCATCGTCCGCAAGGAAAAGAAGCTGGAAGAAAAGGAAAAGGAACTGGAGACCATCAACGCCAGACAGCTGGCCGAGCTGGAACGAATCTCCGGCTACTCCGTAGAAGAAGCCAAGGCACTGCTGCTCTCCAATGTGGAGAAGGAGATCCGTTACGAAGCTTCCCTGATGATCAAAGAGATCGAAGCCGAAGCCAAGGAAGAAGCCAATAAGAAAGCCCGCGAGATCATCACCGGCGCCATCCAGCGCTGTGCTGCCGATACCGTTGCCGAAAGCACCGTTTCCGTTGTGCCCCTGCCCAACGACGAAATGAAGGGCCGCATCATCGGCCGTGAAGGCCGCAACATCCGCACCATCGAAACTATGACCGGTGTGGACCTCATCATCGATGACACCCCCGAAGCCGTCATCCTGTCCGGCTTCGACCCCGTCAGAAGAGAAATCGCCCGCGTGGCTCTGGAAAAGCTGATCGTAGACGGCAGAATCCATCCCACCCGCATCGAAGAAATGGTGGAAAAGGCAACCAAGGAAGTCAACG
Organism: Clostridiales bacterium; assembly: GCA_015058215.1. Lineage (GTDB taxonomy): Bacteria > Bacillota > Clostridia > Peptostreptococcales > Anaerovoracaceae > SIG262. The sequence continues at coordinate 15,936 of SVCU01000001.1, read as the reverse complement.
CCATCATCAAGGACGCCGGTGAGCAGGCCACCTTCGAAGTGGGTGTTCACGGTCTCCATCCCGAACTGGTGAAGCTGCTGGGCCGTCTGAAGTATCGTACCAGCTACGGTCAGAATGTGCTGAAGCACTCCGTGGAAGTTGCCCATCTGGCAGGCCTCATGGCAGGCGAACTGGGCATGGATGTGAAGCTGGCCAAGAGAGCCGGTCTGCTGCACGACATCGGCAAGGCTCTGGACCACGAAGTGGAAGGTACTCACGTAGACATCGGCATCGATGTGCTGCGTAAGTACAAGGAATCCGAAGCCGTCATCAACGGCATGGCCGCACACCACGGCGACTACGAGCCCAAGAGCTACGAAGCCGTTCTGGTTGCTGCCGCTGACGCTCTCTCCGCCGCTCGCCCCGGTGCCCGCAGAGAAACCCTTGAAACCTACATCAAGCGTCTGCAGGCTCTGGAAGAGATCGCAAACAGCACTCCCGGCGTTGAAAAGTCTTTCGCCATCCAGGCCGGCCGTGAAATTCGCATCATGGCCAAGCCCGATCAGCTGAACGACGAAGGCATCGCCCTGCTGGCAAGAGAAATCAGCAAGAAGATCGAAAGCGAACTGGAATATCCCGGCCAGATCAAGGTCAACGTGATCCGCGAGACCCGCGCCGTGGAATACGCCAAATAGTTTGGATCAATTACAATATTGAATCGATACAGCAAAGGCACCCGCAAGGGTGCCTTTTGTTTTGCGGTTGCGGTGGCAGGAGGGCGGCAAACCGGATGGCCGCAACCGTTTTCCTCAAAAATTTGCCGCCCCCTGTCTGCCGCCCTCCTGCCACCCGAAAAGGAAAACAAAGAGCCGCCTTGACTCCGTCTCGTTTATAATGAAACCGTATTCACTCTGTAACCGGAATGAAATGGAAAACAGGGGGGGATATGGTAAACTATAGGCAAGAAAGGACGGTGAACCGTATGCAGAAAAAGTTGAAATGGATCTTGATCCCGGCCGGAATTTTGGTGTTCCTGTTTCTTTTTGCCTTTACATACTGTGCAATTGCAACGTGGGGTGACGAAGTGCAAATCATTCACGTTTCCGGTCATCAGGATGAAACAGTGGAAATAAAGAACCCGCTGAATAAATATTTGGTGATGGCCTGTGTTGCGGAAATTGAGACATGTCCTGTAGAAATCGTTGAACGAAATCTGTTTGAAGGCGGGATCATAGGCGGAGAAATCTATACATACCTTAGAGTGAAGCCTGCGGGAAAAGATTCCTTCCGTTCGTATCGAAACCGGTATCATGGTATGGTAGAAAGCAACCTGACATCAACGATAAAAATACCGGAGCCTCCATTTGTGCAGTGGGTGCGGATCTATCATCAGGTCCCGGAAGTCACAATGAACCTGCTTCAGTATTGCTTGGAATTATAAAAGACCAATCGAAAAGCGCCCCTGCGGGGCGCTTTTTTGTTGGAACGAGTAGGGTTGTGTTTACAGATACTGCAGAATGTCTGCAGGGGTTTCCGCGATGTATTTGGCGCCGGCGGCTTCCAGCTCGGCGCGGTCGCCGAAGCCGTAGAGGACACCGATGCAGGCGAGGTCGTTTTCGGCAGCGCCCAGAACGTCGTGTTCCCGGTCGCCCACCATGATGACCTTTTCTTTGGCCGCATCCAGCAGGGCGGCGGCTTCCGGAGAGTCGGCGGGAATACCGGCTTCTGCGGCCAGGGCTTCTGCGGTGAGGCCGAACTGCTGCAGTGCATAGGTGATGACGGAGGCCTTGCTGTCCCGGGTGCCATCCATGACGGCTCCGGCGGTCAGGTCGAAATAGGGGGCCAGACCGAAGTGCTCCAGAATGCGGACGGCGAAGACTTCCGGCTTGGAGGTGGCCAGCACGATCTTGCGGCCGCTGGCTTTGATTTTTTCCAGAAGTTCAGGGATGCCCTCGTAGACGCTGTTTTCAAAGAGCCCCTTTACGCTGAAGACTTCCCGGTAATACTTTACCGCCAGCTCTGCGTCTTCTTCGCTGAAGCCGTAGAATTTCTGGAAGGATTCCCGCAGGGGAGGGCCGATGAAGGGACGCAGCTGGCTTTTATCTTCCACTTCGATGCCCCAGTGCTGCAGGGCGTAGGCTACGGAATTGGTGATGCCGGGAGCGGAATCGGTGAGGGTGCCGTCCAGGTCAAACAAAACGATATCGTACATACTGTTCTCCTGTGTATTGCAAATTGGCGATGGGTGCGGTGCGTATTGTGCCCGCAGTTCAGTGGTTTCAGTATAGCACGGAAGGGTGGTGTTGTGCAAGGGACGACACTGCGGGGCTTGCAAAAAATGGCAGATTCCGGTATAATGGGGCTCAAGAAAGTACAGGAGGTGCAGCAGATGAAGCGGGTTTTGATCGTTGGATGCCCCGGGGCGGGCAAAAGCACCTTTGCCCGGAAGCTGCAGAAAAGGACGGGGCTGCCGCTGCATTACCTGGATCGGCTGTGGTGGAAGCCGGACCGCACTGTCGTCAGCCGTGAGGAATTTGATGAAGCACTGGCACTTCTTCTGGAAGAGGGCCGGTGGATCATCGACGGCAATTTCCTGCGCACCATGGAGCCACGCATCCGGGCCTGCGATACGGTGATCTTTCTGGATTACCCGCAGGAGCTTTGCCTGAACAGCGCGGAGGCGCGCATCGGCACTGCACGGCCGGATCTGCCCTGGGTAGAAACGGAAATGGATCCCGAATTTCGGGACTGGATCCTGAACTTTGAACGGGAGCAGAAGCCGGAGATCCTGCGGCTTCTGCAGAACTACAGCGAGGGCCGGGAAATCCACATTTTCCGCAGCCGTGAAGAAGGAAACAGCTGGCTCAAGGAGGAAACCATGTTTACTGTTCGAAAAACCACAAAAGAAGACCTGCCCGTGGTGCTGGAGATGTACCGGACGGCCCGTGAATTCATGAAAGCCAACGGCAACCCCAGCCAGTGGGGCGACGGCCGTCCTTCGGACGCTGCCATTATCAAAGATATCGAGACCGGTACCAGTTATTCGGTGGTGTCCGTGGACAGCGAAGGCCGGGAAACCATTGAGGCGGAATTCTCTCTGTGGACCGGCGAAGACCCCGACCCCAATTATGCCCGGATCGACGGTGCCTGGCTGGCTCCCGGCCCCTACGGCGTGATCCACAAGGTGGCCACCGGCGGCAGACGGAACGGTGCTGCCAAATTCGCCATGGAATGGTGCGAGACCCAGATCGACAATCTGCGCATCGATACCCATGCGGATAACATCCCTATGCAGAAGCTGATCGAAAAGATGGGATATACCTACTGCGGCATCGTTACCGTGGATGACGGCACCCTGCGGTATGCCTATCAGAAATTGCTCCGAAAGTAGGTGGGCCGTCCAAAAAGGCGGAAAAATCTCCATTTATGTGAAAAATTCCTGTGGTTGGAGGGAAACCTGTGTTTTTCTCCTTGCTGAACGGGTATCAAATAGTGTATAATAGACCTGCGGGACGGAGGATTCCGTAACACACCCGACAGAATTAAGAGGAGGCGATTCCTTTGGTAAAGTTAATGGTAGGGCGTAAAGGCGCCGGTAAGACGAAAGCAATGATCCAGATGGCCAACGATCACGTTCAGGTCAGCGAGGGCAGCACCGTATACATCAATAAAGATCATCGTCTGATGTATGATCTCAAATATCGCATTCGTGTCGTCAGCATGGAAGACTACGAATATGTCACCAGCGTAAATGAATTCATCGGTTTCATTTACGGTATCATCAGTTCCGACCACGATCTGGATGTTATTTTCATGGACAGCATCCTGAAGTACGAGAACGTTGAAATCAGCGATATCAAAGAATTCCTGCAGAAGCTGGCAAAGATCTCCGAAGTTCACGATGTGGATTTCGTAGTCAGCCTGAGCGCAGACAAGGAAGAACTGGGCGACAGCATCCAGGGCTTCGAAGTGCTGAACTAATCGGCAGGGGCCAATTCCAAATTGGAAATATTTTAGCGGTTTTCTTTTTGAAAGAAAGCCGCTATAATTTTTTTGTGACCGAGAGTGCCCCCGAGGGGCCGAAGGTCTCTGTGCGAACTTGGAACTGCGAGATCCCAAGGAGAACGAACCAATGAAGAAAGCAATCCGAACCATCCTTTCGCTGTGCCTGATCCTGGCCATGATTCTGCCCGCCGGAACGGCGTATGCCGCTTCGCAGGGGCCGGACCGCCGGGAGGCCGCAGCTTGTTTCCAGCAAACCCTCGCGCATCATGTTCGCCCCGGAATCCGTTCTCTCTCCGAACTGATCGCCCAGCTCCGGGCACTGTGTACCGGAGACGGCACCGGCAGCACCCTCCCCGATAACGATCCCAGCACCGATTCCGACACACCATCCGATAACGATTCCAACACCGATTCCGACACACCATCCGATAACGATTCCAACACCGATTCCGACACACCATCCAACAACGATCCCAATACCGATTCCGACAACGGAGCCGCAGGTGAGGCTGTCCCGGGTCAGATCCTCCGGCTTGTCAATGAGGAGCGAGCCGAAGCCGGCCTGGCTTCCCTGACCCTTTCTGACGAGCTTTCCCGTGCAGCCCGGGCGAAGGCCGAAGACATGGCGAAGAACGGGTATTTTTCCCATACATCGCCGACCTACGGCTCGCCCTTTGACCAGATGCATTCCTTCGGCATCACGTTCAGTGCTGCCGCCGAAAACATCGCCAAGGGCTACCCCGATGCGGATTCCGTGATGACCGGCTGGATGAATTCCGAAGGTCACCGGGCCAACATTTTAAACAGCAGCTTTACCCATCTTGGCGTGGGCTATGCCGTGGATGAACACGGCACCGCTTACTGGGTACAGATGTTTCTGAAACCGTAAGTTCCGGGCGCAGAAGCCCGGAACCCCTGAAGAACAGTTCCAGGTCCGAAGAAGGGACCCCGGTGAGCCATGCCGGGGTCCCTTTTGCGTGGAGGGGTGCCGCCGAATTTATGGCCTGGCGGCGCCCAATCTTCCCACTTTTTCACTTCACAAAATAGTCTGGCAATGGTATAATATAGGGTAGAGAATTTCCGGCCTGCTGCCGGTTCCCAATAGACTTTCGGAGGACGTACATGAAAAAATTCCTGACCATTCTGTTGGCTCTGACCCTGGTGCTGAGTCTCGCCGCCTGCGGCGAACCGACCGGGAAGCGTCTGGGCAGAAATAAAACGGTGATCCTGGTCACCTGCGAAGAGGGACAGGCCTCCTGTCCGGTCTGTAAAGAAGCCCTGGCCGGGCTGACCGCAGCCGAAGAAGAGTTCGGCATGGCGGTGCAGGTGCTGCGGCCCGCATCCGAAGAAGACCGGGAGGGGCAGCTTCTGGCTGCCGCCGCAGAAAGCCCGGATCTGGTTCTGGCAGGCTGTTCCGTTCTTGCGGAGGCCGCCGTTTCCGCAGCAAAGCAGTATCCCGAAGTTTCCTTCGCCGTGCTGGATGCTTTTCTTTTGGAACAGTCCGGCGGTTCTTCTGGCAACCGCAGCAATCTGCTGGGGGTCACCTTTGCCGAATTTGAAGGTGCCTACCTCGCCGGCGTTCTGGCCGGGTTCCGGGGACAGGCTGTTACGGGCTTCGTGGGGGCGGAAGAAGATGCTTTCGGGAAAGCCCAGGAAGCTGCATTCAAAGCCGGTCTGCAGTCTGTGAAAAGCGACGGCACTGTTCTGGTGTCCTACGCCGGTTTTTCCGCAGATGCAAATGAAGCCGCAGCCCTGATCGCTGCCCAGAAGAAGTTCGGCGCAGAGGTATTTTTCGCCGCATCTCCTTACGCGGACGGCAGCATCTGCGATTTCGGCGTGCAGAAGAACTATGGGGCTGCCGTTCAATTGGTGATCGAAAGTGCCCTGCGGGGCGAATTTGCCGGCGGCACGGTTTCCTACGGCGTGAAAGAAGACTGCGTCACCTATGCCGATTTCGCCGGTAAGGCCGATGCGGCTGCACTGGAACGGGTTTCGCAGTGCACGGAACAGATCAAAGCAGGTACCCTCGTCGTTCCCAAAGGAGTAAACTAAATGGCCTTCCTTCCTATCACAAGAGAAGAAATGCTGCAGCGGGGCTGGGACCGGCCCGACTTCGTGTTGGTCACCGGTGATGCCTATGTGGATCACCCTTCCTTCGGCACCGCCATCATCAGCCGCGTGCTGGAAAGCCGCGGCTATAAGGTTGCCATCCTGCCCCAGCCGGACTGGCACAGCGCAGAGGATTTCAAACGGTTTGGCCGCCCCCGCCTGGCCTTTCTGATCAATTCCGGAAATGTGGATTCCATGGTGAACCATTTCTCCGTCATGAAGCATCGCCGCAAGGAAGACAGCTATTCTCCCGGCGGCATTGCCGGAAAACGCCCCGACCGTGCGGTCATGGTCTACTGCAACCGCGCCCGGGAAGCCTATAAGGATGTGCCCATCGTCATCGGCGGTCTGGAAGCCAGCCTGCGGCGCATGGCGCACTATGATTATTGGGAAGATAAGGTGCGCCGCTCCATTCTCGTGGACTCCCGCGCCGACCTTCTGATCTACGGCATGGGCGAACGGGCTGTGGTGGAGATCGCGGAAGCCCTGGACAGCGGCATCGCCGCCCAGGACATCAGCTGGATCCCCGGTACCGTCTGGCGTGCGCGCGGCATCACCGCAGAAGAACTGGCTTCTCCCGGTGGCCCTCTGGGGCCCAAGGGTGTGGTGCTTCCTCCCTGGGAAGAAGTGTCTTCCTCCAAGGCGGCTTACGCGGAAAGCTTCCGTTTGCAGTACCGCAACAACGATTACATCAGCGGCGTTCCCATGGCGGAACTCTACGGCAGTCAGGCCGTGATCCAGAACCCGCCGGCGGAACCCCTGTCCACCGAAGAACTGGACGAAGTCTACGAGCTGCCCTACGAGGGTGACTACCATCCGTCCTACGAGGAACAGGGCGGTGTCCCCGCCATCCGGGAAGTGAAGTTCAGCATCACCGCAAACCGCGGCTGCTTCGGCGGCTGTGCCTTCTGCGCGCTGACCTATCACCAGGGCCGGGAGGTCCGGGGCCGCAGCAAAGAATCCATCGTGAGAGAAGCGGAAGCCCTGATCCGGAAACCCGATTTCAAAGGCTACATCCACGATGTGGGCGGGCCTTCGGCCAACTTCTATAAGCCCGCCTGCGAAAAGCAGAAAAAGGCGGGCGTGTGCCGCACCCGGGATTGCCTCTATCCGGAGCCCTGCAAGAATATGACCATCGACCACAGCGACTATCTGGACGTGCTGCGCGCCGTACGCGGCCTGCCCAAGGTGAAGAAGGTCTTCATCCGCTCCGGCATCCGTTTCGACTATCTGATGGCCGATAAGGACGATACCTTCTTCCGGGAACTCTGCGAGCATCATATCAGCGGTACCCTGAAAGTGGCTCCCGAGCACATCAGCCCCCGGGTACTGGGGGCCATGCGGAAGCCCAGCGCCAAGGTCTTCGATGCCTTCAGCAAGAAGTACCGGGCCATCAACCAGGAGCTGGGGAAGAAGCAGTATCTGATCCCCTATCTGATCTCTTCGCACCCCGGTGCCACTCTGGAGGATGCCATCGAAGTGGCATTGTACCTGCAGCGTACCGGTTTCGTGCCGGATCAGGTGCAGGATTTTTACCCCACACCGGGTACTTTGGCCACCTGTATGTACTACACCGGCCTGGATCCGCTGACGGGCAAAGACGTTTACGTGGAAAAGGACCTGCGCCGCAAGCATATGCAGCGGGCCCTGCTCCACTTCAATAAGAAAGAAAACCGGAACCTGGTACGGGAGGCCCTGGAAACGGCCGGCCGCCAGGATCTCATTCCGGTGCTGCTGGGCGGCCCGGCCGCAGGACGGGGCGACGCTCCTAAAAAAAGCGGCCCGTCCGCAGGGCAGAGAGGCGCCGCCCCCGCAGGCAAGAAGGGCGGCGCGCCGTCCCGGCCCGCAGGCCGCGGCCGCGGGCCCCGCACTCCCCGCTGATGAAAGGAGGAAGCAATGAGTCTGATCTTGAAATTCCCCCAGATCATGGAGAACAGCTACGCCCTGTACGAGGCGAAAAAGGCGGCGGCAGAAGCCGTTCCCTTCCTTTGCCGTCAGGAGATCCGTGCCGCCGGGAAACCGCTCCCCAAGGCCGGGGAAGAAAACATCCTGGCTCTGGGCGATAACCTGGATTTCATGGACCACCTGATCAAAGACCGCAGCCTTGCGGGCAAGGTGCAGATGGTCTACATCGATCCTCCCTTCTTTACCAAAGCGAATTATGGTGCCGAGATCAAACTGAACGCCAAGGCCGGTGTCAAGATCCCCGCCATGAAGCAGAAGGCGTACAAGGATACCTGGGAGAACGGCATGGAAGATTACCTGACCATGCTGGCCGTACGGTTCCTGTTCATCAAGGACCTTCTGGCGGCAGACGGCTGCCTCTGGGTCCATCTGGACCACCATGCCGTCCATTACGTAAAGATCCTGCTGGACGAGATCTTCGGCGAAAAGAACTTCATCAACGAAGTGGTCTGGAACTATAAATCCGGCGGCGTTTCCAAGCGCAGCTTCGCCCGGAAACACGATACCCTGCTGTTCTATGCGAAAGGCCCCAAGTATTACTTCAAGGCCCAGCAGGAGAAATCCTATAACCGGGGTTTCAAGCCCTATCGGTTCAAGGGCGTTAAGGAATACCGGGACGAAATGGGTTGGTATACCATGGTCAACCGCAAGGATGTGTGGAGTCTGGATATGGTGGGCCGCACCTCTTCGGAGCGGACCGGTTATGTGACCCAGAAGCCGGAATCTCTGGTGAACCGCATCCTGGAAAGCTGCACCCGCCCCGGTGACCTGTGCGCAGACTTCTTCTGCGGCTCCGGCACCATGGCGGCGGCCGCGGAATCCATGGGCCGCCGCTGGATCGCCTGCGATATCGGCCGTCTGGCTGCGGTGAATACCCATAAGCGCATGGTGAACGCCGGCGCGTCCTACGATTTCTACGAATCCAAGACGGAGGCCGAGGATACCCGTGAACAGGGCACCGTTCAGGTGAAAGCCTCTCTGGAGGCTCTGCCCCTGTCCGATAAAAAAGCACTGAAAGTGGAACTTCTGGGGTATACGCCCGCCACTTTGGAAAACATACCTGTGGAAGAAAAGTATCTGCCGGTGATCCGGACGGTGCTGAAAGAGGACTCCACCGCTCTTGTGGATTTCTGGAGCGTGGAGCTTCGCAGCGGGGCCGCCGAATCCGCACCCGGCGGCCCGGAGGCGGCCGCGCCAAACTCTGCGGCGGCCGCCCCCGCCAGCAGGCCGCAGGCCTGCTTCTGCAGGGATGGGAAGGGCCTGACCCTGGTCTACGAAACTCTGGGCGAGGAATTCTTCCCCATCACCGTCAAAGCCGTGGACATCTTCGGCAACAGCGGTATTACCGTTATCGATCAACCTGAATAATTGCACTGTATGGGGAGGAGGGTCCCCTAAATGAAAATGAAAGTATCCAATCAAAAACTGCGTGGTTCCTTTTTGGACATCCTGGTGCTGGTGCTGGCCTGCAGCATCGGTTCCTTTGCTTCCGTCAGCATCCTGGTGCCCAACGGTCTGTCCGCCGGCGGTCTCGCCGGTCTCACCCGAATCCTGCAGGCACTGATCCCCGGTCTGGATTACGGCTTCACCTTCTACGGCATCTCCCTTGTGATCCTGGTGCTGGCCGCCCTGATCCTGGGCATGCGGGAAGCCAAGAAGCTGGTATTTATGGCATTCCTGTACCCCACCGTCATGGTGGTCTTTGAAAAGGTCAACTTCATGCTTCTGGAAGAAGAAGACCTGGTGCTGGCCGCCATTTACTTCGGCGCACTCAGCGGTGCCTGCAGCGGTCTGATCTTCAGCCGCGGCTATTCCATCTGCGGTACCGATGCCATCGCCAAGATCATCAAGAAGAAGCTGGCCCCCGGCATGAACCTGTCCACCATCCTGCTCTATCTGGACGGCGGCATCATCCTGGTCTCCGGGATTTTCTACGGCAGAAACATTGCGCTGTACGCGCTGATTTCCCAGTTCATCTTCTCCAAGGCCGTTGAAATCATCCTCTTCGGTATGCAGGCCAAGGTGGTCCGGGTGGAAATTACCACGACAGAAGCTGCAAAAGTGTCAGATTACATCTTGCACGATTTGAACCGAGGTGTTACTATTTCTACAGTGGTAGGTGCATACACCATGCGTTCCCACGAAAATTTGATGACCTACTGTTCTCCCCGTGAGAGCGTACTCATAAGAAAATATCTTTCCCAGATCGATCCGAAAGCTTTCCTGTCTGTAGAAAAGGTCGAAGGCGTCTGGGGCAAAGGCAATGGTTTCCGTGATTTAAATAAGGAGGTAGACGAATGAACAAAACAGGTGTTTGCTACATTTTCGGCGCCGGCGAATACTACGGCAGCGAAGAACAGGTCAGCGCAGATTTTTCCAGAGAGAAGGGTGACTTCCTCATTGCGGCTGACGGTGGTCTGACCCGCCTGCTGACCCTCTACCTGGAACCGGACCTGATCATCGGCGACTTCGACTCTCTGGATGACGAAAGCGCTTCTCTGGTGGAACAGGGCGTAGACCTGAACAATCCCGACGGCCCCCAGTTCATGAAGCTGCCCGTAGCAAAGGACGATACCGACACTCTGGCCGGCATGCGCATTGCTTACGAAAAGGGGTACCGTGTGTTCCATCTCTTCGGCTGCACCGGTGGCCGTGTGGACCACACTCTGGCCAACATCCAGGCACTCTCCTGGCTGTCCGAACGGGATGCCATCGGTTATCTCTACGATGAAGAAGGCGTCATCACCGTCATCAACGGCCCCGACGAACTGGTACTGGATGAACACGTGGCCCATCCCCCCAAAGAAGATTACATCGTTTCCGTTTTCGCACTGAACGATGCCAAGGTCACCTACAAGGGCCTGAAGTTCCCCTCTGAAGGCGAGATCCTGACCAGCATCTATCCCAAGGGCGTCAGCAACCGCATCGTGGAATGCCCCGCTTCCGTCAAGGTAGAAGAAGGCTCCGTCATCGTTTACTGGGAAGATTAAGCTGAAATAAAAAATTGAGCAAATAAAAAAGACCCGAGCTGTGCTCGGGTCTTTTTTCGTTAGAGGTCGATCTGGGGTAAGGTGGCGAAGCCCTTTTTCAGGTCTTCGTCGGTGGGGACGTAATCCGTCATGGTGCCGTTGTTGAATGCGGTATAGGCGGTCATGTCGAAGTAGCCGGTGCCGGTGAGACCGAATAGGATCTTCTTCTTTTCGCCGGTCTCCTTGCACTTCAGGGCTTCATCGATGGCGGCCCGGATGGCGTGGGAGGATTCGGGGGCGGGCAGGGTGCCTTCCACCTTGGCGAAGAGGGTGGCGGCTTCAAAGACCTCGGTCTGCTTCACGCTGCGGGCGGTCATGTAACCGTCGTGGTACAGCTGAGACAGGGTGGAGGTCATGCCGTGGTAGCGGAGGCCGCCGGCATGGTTGGGAGCGGGCATGAAGCCGCTGCCCAGGGTGTACATCTTCATGAGGGGAGTGGTACGGCCGGTGTCGCCGTAATCGTAGGCGAACTTGCCCTTGGTGAGGGAGGGGCAGGAGGCGGGTTCCACGGCGATGAATTCGATGTTGTTCTTGCCCTGCAGTTTCTCTGCCATGAAGGGGGTGATGAGGCCGCCCAGGTTGGAGCCGCCGCCGGCGCAGCCGATGACGATATCGGGGGTGATGCCGTATTTATCCAGAGCGGCCTTGGCTTCCAGACCGATGACGGACTGGTGCAGCAGCACGTGGTTCAGCACACTGCCCAGAACGTAGCGGCAGTTCGGGGTGTTTCGTGCGGTTTCGATGGCTTCGGAGATGGCGCAGCCCAGGGAGCCGCCGGTGCCGGGGTTTTCTTCCAGGATCTTGCGGCCCACTTCCGTGGTGGTGGAGGGGGAGGGGACTACCTTGCCGCCGTAAGTCTCAATGACGGCTCTGCGGTGAGGCTTCTGCTCGGCGGAGACCTTCACCATGTAGACGGTGAGATCCAGGCCGTAGAAACCGCAGGCCATGGAGAGGGCGGTACCCCACTGACCGGCACCGGTTTCGGTGGTCAGGTTGGTGAGACCCTGCTGCTTGGCATAATAGACCTGGGCCACAGCGGAGTTCAGCTTGTGGGAACCGGAGGTGTTGTTGCCTTCGAACTTGTAGTAGATCTCGGCGGGAGTATCCAGGTACCGTTCCAGATGGTAGGCCCGTACCAGCGGAGCGGGGCGGTACATCTTATAGAAGGCCTGTACTTCCTCGGGGATTTCGAAGTAGGGGGTGGTGTCGTCCAGTTCCTGACGGATCAGCTCGTCGCAGAAAACGGCCTGCAGGTCTTCGAAGGTGCAGGGTTTCTTGGTGGCGGGGTTCAGGAAGGGAGCGGGCTTATTCTTCATAAAGGCGCGGAGGTTCATCCAGGCCTTGGGCATTTCATGTTCTTCCAGATAGATCTTATAGGGGACGGCGGTGTTCTTTGTAACTTCCATTTTGTGTTCCTTTCCGGAGTGGGGAGGCGGGTCCGCTGAACGCGTGGCGGACATTGGGAGGTCTCTGGGGGAAATAAAAAAACTTTGCCCCACATGGGACAAAGCCTGTGCTCTGCGGTACCACCCAAATTGCCGATGATCGGCCACTCCTTTCGCATACGTGCATATACGCTTCGCGGATAACGGGTGAAGCTCCCGTCAGCCATTACTGATTCCCGTAGGAACGTTCCTGCTGCCCTCACGAGGCCATTCCCTTCAACAGAAACCGCTGCGATCGCACCGTCCGCAGCTCTCTGGGCGTTTCGTAAAAGAAGGTACTCTTCTCGGTCTATGGTTTGGCGTTCTTTAATTGCCCTTATGATAAAAGGGAAAAGCCCTTTTGTCAAGGGCTTTTTTAGAACGGGAAGGAGCCGGAGGCCCGCTTCAAAATGTATTCCGCGAACAGGCGGGCCGCCAGAGGCATGGTATCCCACTGGTCCCACACCAAAGTCAGGGCACGGTAGACCTTATCTTCGATGGGCCGGATGGCCAGTTCTGTTTTATTGAAGCCTTTCAGCACGGGAGCGTAGATCATGGAGACCCCGAGGCCCTGCTGGATCATGGCCATGACGGTATAGTCGTCGAAGACCCGGTATTCGATATCCGGTTCCAGACCGTGGGCGTGGAAAGCGTTGACCGCCACACTGAAATGCCCCTCGTCCACCAGAATGAAGGGCTCTTTGGAAAGTTCCTCCAACGAAACGGACTCCTTGGCAGCCAGAGGGTGGTCCTTGGGAAGGACGGCCATCATTTCGTCCCGGTAGAGCACCTGGCCGTTCAGCTTGTGGCTGGCTTCGGCGCTGGTGAAGCCGAAATCCACGGTACCTGCCAGGATGTGGTTTTCGATGCGGGTGTAATCCCCCTGCTCCAGCAGGAAGTGGACATTGGGGTACTGGGAGCGGAATTCCTTGATGAGGCGCGGCAGCAGGTGGCGGCTGACGCTGGTAAAGGTGCCGATGCGGACGGTGCTGTTCTCCAGCCCCTGCAGTTCCAGAGCTTTCCGCTCCAGGGCAAGCTCACTGTTATGGATGGATTGAATGAACGGGTAGAATTCCTTGCCGTCCCGGGTCAGGGATACATTGCCCCGGCGGCGTGTCAGAAGGGTGGTGCCCAGCTCCTGTTCTAAGGCACTGACGGTCTGGCTGATGGCGCTCTGAGAATAGCCCAGAACTTCGCCGGCCCGGGTGAAGCTGCCGGTTTCCACCACTTTGCAGAAGATGCCGTAACGTGAAAACATAAATTGTGCCTCCTATAAGCAAAACTTATGTCAATATCATAACTATTTATTTTACTTATGTCAAGAGATGGGCTATACTACCCATGGAAAGCAAGAGAACAGTAAGTTCGCCGGGCGTGAAACTCCTCTCTGGGGAGAAAAAGGCCGCGGACGAACAAGGAACTGAGAAAGCTGAAAAAGTGGCTGAAATCGCCGCTGAGAGCCTTCTGAGGCCACTTGGCAGCCGCCGGCTGCGAAACGTTCTTTTGCGGATCCACTCCAAGACAACCACGATAGGTCCGCCGCAGCGGAACACCTGGGAGCCTCCGGGCCCTGCCGCGCACCTACCTTTCCATACGGGACGCCCCTTTAGGGAAGGGGGAGCCCCACATCTGAAAACAACGGATCGGCCTGGCCGGTCCTTTTTTATTGTCTGCGGAATTTATGCCCCGAGCATCTTTTTGGATTACGATGTACACATTATGCATCAGCGGGTAGGGGAAGATGCGACTGCGCCCAGTTAAAACTGGAAACCTTGCGAAAAAGGGAAATGACCATCAGCAACGGCAGCGACTGCCCTGTGGAACTTCCCGACGTGCTGGCAGGCATCCAGTGCGCCGTCACCCGCTGCGACCTGCAGGGCCGCCGGGAATACCTGCCCCGGGAAACCTTCACCCTGCAGGAAGCCCTGGATAGTTTCACCAAGGACAGCGCCCGGGCCAGCTTCGAGGAACAGACCAAAGGGCAGATCCTGCCCGGCATGCTGGCAGACTTCGTGGTTCTGGGCCAGAACCCCTTCGAGACAGAGTCTTCCAAACTCAAAGATATCCCCGTGCTGGCCACCTACCTGGCCGGCCACAAAGTGTATGAATACAAATAAAGTGAGCAAGGGGCCGGCATTTGCCGACCCTTTTGTTATAGTAATGAAATCGTATCGACACAGACTTGAAATTGACAAAACTTTGACATGTATGCAATACTAAAAGTGGATGAAAGGAGGTCGTGACAATGAAAAAAGTATTCCTATGCTTACTAATGGTTTTCCTATTGGCTACGGCGACTTCCTGTACGATTCCGCAAGATGTGACGGATGAAGAACAGAACGAGAGCAATCAGGTGAACGAAGGAACCGTCGATAAGGAAACTACAGAACAGGAAACGCAGCAATCTCAGCAGAATCAGCAAACGCAGCAGTCTCAACAAAACCAGAGCGGTCAGCAAGGGACACAAGATCAGCAAGGCCAGCAGCAGATTCCTGAATGGGAGACTGAGGGATGGAAGACTCGCGTTGCAGAAGCCGCAACTTACGGTTCACCCTACGTATATGTTGGAAACGGTAATTTTCTGGATCCGGAAGAACCGTTACCGGAACATTTACCGGTTTTAAAGGATCCCTATCCGTCGCAGTACATGATTGGTCCGTGGTATACGCTTACGGAAGATGAAAAGGCAGAAATTCAAGTAAATGCGGAAGAGGTGTTACGTTTCCTAATGGGGGATCTGGAATTCACCTTTGATAAAAAAGACGAGGGCGAAGAATCGAAATGGCTCATCGGGTGTTATGAATACACCGTGTATTCCAAGGGCTCAGCGGAACCGATCCTGGTATTTAACGCACATCCAACAGCATATGCTCTGCATCTTCCGCTCGATGTGGAATTGAATGAAGCATCGATCCATTCTTTGATGGAGACAAATCCCTATCTGCAAAGAGTCCTGGAGTACTCCGAAATCAATGCTCCTGAAATCGTATATAGCGGATCCATCACATTCACAGGTGAGCTTCGTAAAAACTGGACGATCCTGCAAGTGGAAGAAGAGTTAGAAAAACGGATTGGAAATTCCAAACGCTCAATCGGGTTACTCAGTTTTGAGAAAGAACTTACGCTTTCCTTCGGCAACAAAAAAGAATATGAGCTTTACAAAAATTATCCGACCGTAACCATCGCAGAAGCAGAAGCATATTTGTACCAGGAAGGGTATTTGGAAACCGGAAAGACGACGGCTAAGGTAAAGATGATTTATTCAACCCTGACAACACTTTGGCATATGGACATGGGCATCCAGTATTTGAAACCTTGGTCGAATGCTCATGTACGGTAAGGAAGCAAGCAACCGAAAACAAGAGATAGACCGCCAGCACTACACTATTCCGAACCAAAGACCAAAAGATAAGCATTGTGGGAAA
>SVCU01000033.1 GCA_015058215.1 Clostridiales bacterium | reverse complement strand
AATTTTCGTACGACCCGTTCAATTGCTTGAACGATACTTTGTACATAGTCATTTTATTGACTTCATCTTTGCACTATGAAGTTTTCAAGGTACGCTGAAGGGTTGAAATTTCAACCTTTCAGGGCTCCGCAGAGCACTTTTGTCTCACGCGGAACAGGTATTACTATACCAAAAGGTAATACCTTTGTCAACACCTTTTTTCATCTTTTTCAAAAGTTTTTTCGAAAGTTTTTCAGGCCCCGTTTTCGCGCCGAAAGCCGCCCTGCGGCTGCAGCAATTTCGCGGCCAAAACCGGCATAAAGCCGCCCCATTTTCGGAATACTACAGAGGCCAAGCAAAGGAGGTCTCTATGGTTCTCATTGCCATCCGTACATTCATTTTATATCTGATCGCCCTGTTCGTGATCCGCGTCATGGGCCAGGGGGAACTATCCAAAATGGATCCCTTCCAGACCGTCGTCCTGTTCATGGTCTCCAACCTGGCCGCCTTCCCCATCGAGTCGCCGGACATTTCCATGTTCACCGGTCTCACCGCTCTGCTCACCCTTCTGTTCATCCAGGTGCTGTTTTCTTTCCTTTCTCTGAAGAGCCGGCGGCTCCGCAAGCTTCTCAGCGGCAAAAGCAGTCTTCTGGTGGAAAAAGGTGAGCTGGACACACGGGAGCTGGCCCGGCTGCGGATCACGCTGGATGACCTTTCCAGCCAGCTGCGGCTGAAGAACTTCCCCTCGCTGAACGATGTGGACTACGCGGTGCTGGAACCCAACGGCGATCTTTCCGTGATCCCCAAGTACGAAAAGGCCGCCGTCACCCGGGCGGATCTGGGCTGCGGAAAGAAACCCCAGGAGCTGCCCCTGATCCTGATCGCAGACGGAGCCTTTTGCCGTTCCAACCTGCAGAAAGCCGGTTTCTCCAAGGAAAGCCTTCTGGAACAGCTTCGGAAGCAGGGTGCTCCGGAACTTTCCCGGATCTTCCTCTGCTACCGGGATGAAACCGGAACCCTGCAGACCTATCTGCGGGAGCAATTCGATCTGGAGGAGGTGCCCCCATGCGCGCACTGCTGATTTCCGTGCTCTGCCTGCTGCTGGTGATCGGCATCTGGTTCTATTTCGTTACCACTGCAGAAGCCTTGGTGGCGGAAGCCCGGCAGCTGCTGTCCCAGACACCCCTTCCCGCCGGGGAACTCCTGTCCTGCTGGGAGCGGATCGAATTCTACTATTCCGTCTTCAGCGATTCCGGCCAGATCCACGAAGCCAGGGAATGCCTGGCCCGGGCCCTGGCACTTCTGGAACAGGACCCTGCCGCCGCCTCCGCCGAGTTCGCCGCCTTCCGGGAACTCCTGGATCTCCTGTGCCGTCAGGAACAGATCACACCGGAAAACATCATTTGATACCGCCGGCACTGCAAAAGTTTTCATTTTTTTCGTTAAAAAAACCGCAGTCTCACCTTGTGCCGCCGTCCTCTTTGTGCTATGATTATAAATGGTAGAGTAAATATTGTGCGTTACGCCCGGATCGGGCGTTCAGTGTCACGGGATGGGATGTCGCCCGCGAACGAAAACCACGAAGGTGCGATACAATATTGCGTCCGCTGCTACATTAAGGAGACGCCGACGGCGTGCAAATCAAATTCTTTTCTCTTTAGTGTAGGGAATTTTCCTCTGTCAGAGGGCTGGTTTCCTATGCCCTCAAACAAGAGGCAGCAAAACACAGAGAGGAGAGGATTTTTCTTATGCGCAAGAAACTCAACACGAAACACCTGGCCATCATGGCATTGATGGTCGCCATCAGCATCATTCTGGCTCGCTGGCTTGTTTTCTACATCACCCCCGCATCCCGGATCAACCTGGGGAATATCCCCGTCATGTTGGCCGGTCTGCTTTTGGGACCCGTGGCCGGTCTCCTGACCGGTGTGGTCTCCGACCTTTTGGGAGCATTCATGTCCGGTTACGGTCTCCTGCCTCCCATCACCATCGGTGCCGCCCTGTTCGGCCTGATCCCCGCCCTGCTGAAGAAGCCCCTGCTGGGCAAAACCGTCAGCCTCTGGCGGGTGGGCATCGTGATCTTCGTCACCGACATCGTGGCCTCCCTGCTGTGGAACACCCCCTGGCTGGCCATGTGGCAGGGCGTCGATTACTGGGTCATGCTGGTCTCCAAGATCCCCGTGGTACTGGGGCTGGCCGTAGCAGAGACCCTGGTGATCTATTATCTGTACAAACCTTTGAACCGCGCGCTGAAACGCTAAAACGACATCAAAAAAGACCGCAGATGGATCTGCGGTCTTTTTCTTTCTTTTGTGAGGGCTGCAGGGCCGATTCGGGCCCTTCGGCAGCAGTCTTCCGGCTTACTGCAGAAGTTCGTACATGGTGGCAGCCACGTCCTTGGGAGCATGCTCCGGGATGGCCAGCACCTTTGCCTTCACTTCGCCGTTGCCGAAGCGGATGACGATGACATCGCCGGGTTTCACTTCGGTACCGGGCTTGGCGGGCTTATCGTTGACCAGAACGCGTTCCTGGTCGCAGGCCTCCTTGGCCACGGTGCGGCGCTTGATGAGCCGGGAGTTTTTTAAAAACTTATCGATTCTCACTTATTTGTTGACAGCGTCCTTCAGAGCCTTGCCAGCCTTGAATACGGGAGCCTTGGAAGCACTGATCTTGATGACTTCGCCGGGCTTTCTGGGGTTGCGGCCTTCTCTGGGCTTTCTTGCTCTGGTTTCGAAAGTACCGAAACCGATCAGCTGTACCTTTTCACCCTTTACCAGAGCTTCTTCTACGCTGGATACGAAAGCATTTACTGCCAGTTCAGCATCCTTCTTGGTGAAGCCGGTCTTTTCTGCTACGCATGCAACCAATTCAGCTTTATTCATTTTAATTTCCTCCTTAAAATAGATACCTTATTCATTTGTCTCTGCCCGCTGCGGGCTCACTACCGCTTCTGTGTCTCCAGGGCTTTCGCCTCATCCCAGAGCTTGTCCATGGCCTCCAGTGTCATGTCTTCCAGCCGTTTTCCTGCGGCTGCCGCGGACTTCTCTACATAAGAGAAGCGATCGATGAACTTGCGCGAAGCAAAGTGCAAAGCGTCTTCGGGGTCGATCTCCAGGAACCGGGCCACATTGACCACGGCGAACAGCAGGTCGCCCAGCTCTTCCATGGTGCGCTGCTTGTCTGTCCCGAGATAGACTTCGGAAAGTTCCAGGGTCTCCTCTTTCACCTTGGCAAAAGCGTCTTCCACGCGGTCCCAGTCAAAGCCCACCTTTGCGGCCTTTGCCTGCACCTTGTAGCTTCGGCGCAGAGCCGGAAGGGCCTTGGGAATCCGTTCCATGGACTGGCTCCGAGTCTCCCCTTTTTCTTTCTGTTTGGCATTATCCCAATTTTGCAGTACCTTGTCAATAGTTTGTGCAAAATTGGTTGCAGATTTCATTGAATTTTCACCGTTTGCAGCGGTTTCTCCGAAGACGTGGGTATGGCGGGAGATCATTTTTTCGCACTCCCGGTTGGCCACGGAAACGAAATCGAAGGCACCTTCTTCGCTGCCCAGATTGCTGTGGAAGACCACCTGCAGCAGTACATCGCCCAGTTCTTCCTCCAGATTGTCCATATCGTTGTTCAGAAGGGCTTCATCGGCTTCATAGGCCTCTTCGATGAGATCCTTGCGCAGGCTCTGGTGGGTCTGGGCGCGGTCCCAGGGGCAGCCGTTTTCGCTGCGGAGAGCCCGCAGAACGATATCCAGCCGTTCCAGGGCTTCGCCCTTGGATTCGGCCTTCCGGAACAGTTTTACGTATTCTTCGGCGGTGAGGCCGAAGGGATTGGCGGCCCCTTCCGTTTGGAGGGCCGCTTCTTTCTTTACTTCGCTCATGTTCAGAAATCCTCTCTACTTCTGGAATTTCTTCAGGATGCGGACCAGCTTGCCGCCCTTGGGCAGCAGGGCCAGTTCTTCGGGAGTGATGGCTTTCAGTACCAGGATCATGGTGAAATAGACGATCACGGCAACGCCGACGGCCGCCACCGTCGCAAGGGCGCTGGCCTTCCAGCTGTCGCCCAGCACCAGGAGCCCCAGGTGATAGGTGCCCAGGGTGGCGGCGGCCATGATGATCACGGACAGCAGAGGCTTGCCGATGGTCAGCTTGAAATCGTAACGGACGCCGGTGTATTTCTTTACAGCCAGCAGGTTCAGGCTGGAAGCCACCACATAGGCGGCCACGGTGCCGATGGCTGCGCCCCGCACGTTGATGGCGGGAACAGCGGTCAGAGTATAGGTGAGGATCACCTTGGCGACGGCACCGATGCACAGGTTGCGGACGGGGATCAGCTGCTTGCCCACGCCTTGCAGAACGCCGGTGAGCATCTGGACGGTGGCCAGGAACACCACGCCGATGGCCAGAATGAACAGGCAGGGAGCCGCGCTGATGGCGGATGCTTCCTGGCTGGGATAGAGCAGGCGCATGATGGGTTCTGCCAGGGTCATCATCCCTACGGCACAGGGCAGGCCCAGGATCATGGCGGTGCGGTAACCCAGCTGCACATTGTGGCGCAGGAAGTCCATATCTTTCGTCTTATAAGCAGCGGCCACGGTGGGGACGAGGCTCATGGCCACGGCCTGGGTCAGCACCTGAGGGAAGTTGATCAGGGGACCGGCCATGCCGGTGAGCTGGCCGTAAAGGGCATGAGCGGATTCCACGGTATACCCGGCGAAAACCAGACGGCGGGTCACGATGGCCAGGTCGATGCTGTTCATGATGGGCATGATGGCGGAGCCGATGGTGATGGGCACAGCGATCAGAAGGATCTGTCCCAGAATTTTACGGTAGGATTCCCGCTGGCAGGGAACGTCCTGCGCCAGGCCCTGGGCGATCTGCTTCTTCTGGCGCAGATAGATCAGCAGCACGGCGGTGAGGCCGCCGATGCCGCCGGCGGTGGCACCGAAGGATGCACCGGCTGCGGCGAATTCAACGCCGTAAGTCAGCAGAAGACCGGCCAGCAGCAGGCCCGCGCCCACGCGGAAGACCTGTTCGATGACCTGGGAAACGGCGGTGGGCTTCATGTTCTGCATGCCCTGGAAATAGCCGCGGAAGGCCGCCATGATGGGCACCACCAGAAGGGCGGGAGCGATGGCCTTCAGGGCCAGTTCCGCCTGCGGCATTTTCACATACTCCGCAATGGCGGCAGCTCCGAAGAACAGAACCGCAGCGGAGGCAAGGCCGATCATGCACAGCAGCAGGATGGATGCCTTAAAGACTCTGTGGGCCTCCTTGGTGTGATGGAGGGCGGTACGCTCAGCCACCATACGGGAAATGGCCACGGGGATGCCCGCCGTGGACAGGGTCAGAAGCAGTACATAAACCGGGTAGGCGGCCTGGTAATAGGCCATACCGGTGTCGCCGATGATGTTGGCGAGGGGGAGGCGGAAGCAGGCGCCCAGCAGCTTGATCAAGAGGCCCGCTGCGCCCAGAACCACCGCACCGCCGAAGAATGTTTTCTTAGCCATGAGTTCTCCTTATGCAAGGCGGGCCAGAATGGAATCGCAGTCCTTCTGGGCCTGTGCCTTTACTTTTTCCACGTCGATGGTGGTGAATTCGCCGTCCTTGTAGAGGACTCTGCCGTCTACCATGGTCAGGCGCACATCACTGTTATCGGCAGAATACACCAGATTGTTTTTTACGTTATGTACGGGGAAGTGATGAGGACCGCTGATGTCCAGCACCACAAGGTCCGCTTTCTTTCCTTCTTCCAGAACGCCGCTGTCCTTGCGGCCCTGAGAAAGGAAGCCGTTCCGGGTGGCGGTCAGGATGGCCTGCTCGGGCGTGATCAGGGTGGGGTCCGCATTATAAACCTTGTGGATCACGGAGAACAGCTTGATCTCCTCCAGGAAATTGAGGCTGTTGTTGCTGGCCACGCTGTCGGTGCCCAGCGCCACATTGAGGCCCAGACGGTTCATTTCGCGGATGTTGCAGACACCGCTGGCCAGTTTGGCGTTGCTCATGGGGCAGGAGGCTACGGTGACGCCCTTTTCCGCGAAGATGGCCAGATCCTCCGGCTCCGCCCAGACGCAGTGGGCGGCGGTGGTGGGGCTGTCGAAAAGGCCCAGATCGTTCAGATAGGCGGCAGGGGTCTTGCCGTGACGTTCCTTGCAGCCTTCGTGTTCAAATTGGGTTTCGGATACGTGCACGTGCATGCGGGCACCCAGAGCCTTGGTTTCCTGCGCCAGTTCAAGAGCGGTGCGCGGGAGAGAGGTGTACTCCGCATGGAGGGACATATCGATCAGCAGGCGGCCGTCACCGGCACCGTGGTAACGCTCGAAGAGATCCAGGGCTTCCTGAAAGTTCTGCTGGCTGCGCAGCGGAGCATCCTGAAACGCTACGATGGACCGGGAAAGATTGCTCTTTGCGCCGGAATCCAGAATGGCCCGGGCCATATCGTCGCAGAAATAATACATATCGGTGCTGGAAACGATGCCCGCCCGCAGGGATTCCGCCATGGCCAGCAAGGTGGCGTTGTAGACCGCATCGCCGGTGAGGCAGTCTTCAAAGGGAAAGATTCGCTTATTCAGCCAGTCCTGCAGCACCATATTTTCGCCGTAGCCCCGCATCAGCATCATGGGGCTGTGAGCATGCGCGTTGACGAAGCCGGGCATCAGAAGCTTGCCCTTACCGTCGTACCGATCGCCGTAATCGGCTTCCGGTTTTTCCTTACCAATGTAATCGATGCGGTCTGCCTTTATGCCCACGAAGACAGGGCCCTGCACCTGAAGGTCTTTATCCAGAATGGTGATGTTTTCGAATAACATGAGTGCTCCTTTCTCTAACAATACCCATTTGGATTTATTATAGCATAGATTGTCTGGCAGAAAAAGGGAGCGCATGAAAAAAGCGCAGCGGCTTTTTGCTTGGTGCCGCTGCGCCCCCGGCGCCGCCGGATTGGAAAACTGCCGGCGGCGCATCCGGGCGGCCGCAAATTTGTAACCTGCGTCCGCCCTACCCTTCCATTTGTCTTGCCAGAAAACCGGCTCCCATGCGGGCTGCCAGCTCCACAGCCGGCGGGAACTCCTTCCCTTCCTCCCGGCTGTATACCATAAGAGCTCCCACCGGGTCTCCCTGGCTCACGATGGGTACCGCCACCTGGGCGGTGTAATTTCCCAAGGTGCTGCCTTCTCCGGCCAGCACCTCTAACGGCGCCTCCTCCGTAAAGTTCCTGGCCTTCCGGCTGCGGATCAGTTCCGACAACGCCGGGCTGATCTCCTTTCCCAGATATTCCCGCTTGGGACCGCCCGCCACCGCCACCACCTTGTCCGTATCGGTGACCAGCACCCGTTCCTCCAAAGTGGAATACATGGAGTCGATCAGCTCTCCCGCCACCCGGGAAAGCTCCTCCACCGGCGAAAACTTCCGCAGCACCACGCCGCCTTCGCTGTCCGTATAGATTTCCAGCGGATCCCCCTCCCGAATCCGTAGGGTGCGGCGGATCTCCTTGGGCAGTACAATTCTGCCAAGATCGTCTATTCTTCGAACAATTCCGGTTGCTTTCATATATGAATTCCTCCTGCTGATACCTTTTTGTCGCTTTTAGTATCCACAGGAGGAATTTTTTTATTCGAGTTGTCTTGCGGATGGATTTTGGCGCCGATCATTGAAACACAGAAAAAGGCGGAGAGTCGAAACTCTCCGCCTTTGCTGTGCGATTTACTTTTCAGCCACATTCTCGCAGAAACGCTGGAAGAGCGCCGCTGCTTGCGCACGGGTAGCATCTGCCTTGGGAGTCAGATTTACATAGAAATCTCCTTTATTCAAATCCTGCGGCTCGCTTTACTTTCCCGGGGCAATGTGATACATTTAAAGCAACTTTATTTCACATAACCCGAACAAAGGAGTACTTATCAAAATGAAAAAGAAAGGCCTGATCATCGCCCTCTGCATCGTCGCCGTCATCGCCGTTGCCATCGCCATTATGCTGCTGATCGTTCCCAATGCCGCCGTTGGCACCTGGGCCTGGGAAACCGGTTATCTGAGCCACTATGACTGCGAAGCCATCAACTTATTTATTCTGGAAGAAGACCGTACCTTCACCCAGTACCTGATCCATGCGGATACCATGGAAACCCTGAAAACCACCCATGGCACCTGGTCTGTCTCCGGTTTCGAAGTGAACTGCCGCCGGCCCGGTCAGGACGGAAGCACCCCCTTCACTTACAACCCCATCACCAACACCATGAACAATGGCGGCGGACTGATCCCCATGAGCGGCGACAACATCTTCCGCAAGATCGAAACCGTAGAATAATGCAGCGATAAAAGAGGAACTGCTCCGGATCATGGGCTGCAGCTGGGGAGATTATACACCGGAAATAAAACAAACTGAAAACAATCGATAAAACAACAGAAAAAGGGCTGCCCGCCGGGCAGCCCTTTTTCTTGCAGTTTAGGAACAAATCGCGCGTTTCGCACGTCTCGATTTACAGATTTGTTATGCGGCCTGTTTTGCCTTCTTCTTCTGTTCCAGCTTGGAGATCCAGATGGCGCAGGTGGCGTCACCGGTGATGTTCAGAGCGGTACGACCCATGTCGAAGATCTTGTCGACACCGGCGATGATGGCGATACCTTCAACGGGAACACCAATGGTGGTCAGAACCATGGCCAGCATGATCATGCCTGCACCGGATACACCAGCGGTACCGACGGATGCCAGGGTGGCGGTCAGAACGATCATAGCCATCTGAGACAGGGTGAGATCGATGCCGTAGCAGCTGGCGATGAAGACTGCGGCAACGGCCTGATAAATGGCGGTACCGTCCATGTTGATGGTGGCGCCCAGAGGCAGTACGAAGGAGCTGACTTCGGGTTCAGCACCCAGCTTGTTGCAGCATTCCATGTTGACAGGCAGGGTTGCGTTGGAAGAGGTGGTGGTGAAGGCGGTGATCATTGCGGGAGCGATGCCCTTGAAGAACTTGAAGGGGTTCATGCCGGACAGGAACTTCACACTGCTGCCGTAGACCAGAACGATGTGCAGGAAGTAACCGATGTAGGCAACACCGATGACCAGTGCCAGGGTACCCACGATGGATGCGCCGTTCACGGCAACTACGTTGATCATCAGGCAGAATACGCCGATGGGGGTGATCTTGATGATCATCATCATGATCTTCATGATGACTTCAGTCATGCTGCTGATGGCTCTGCCGACCATGGCACCCTTTTCACCGGCTGCCAGAACGCCGGCACCCAGCAGGATGGAAGTGACGATCAGGGGCAGCATATTGGCATCTACCATGGGCTTCAGGAAGCTGTCGGG
>SVCU01000012.1 GCA_015058215.1 Clostridiales bacterium | reverse complement strand
AGGGCGAACGCAGACCCTATGGCGACAGACCCCAGGGCGAACGCAGACCCTACGGCGACAGACCCCAGGGCGGCAGACCCTTCGATAAGGATAAGGATTCTCAGGATCGTCCCATTCGCTCCCAGAGCGACCGCACCAGACGCCCCTCCGGCGGCGGTGCAGACATCCCCGCACCCATGGTGCAGAAGACCACCAAGAAGGATCGCCCCGACATCAAAAAGGAAAAGTCCGATCGTCTGGATCGCGGCCTCAGCAGAAAAGAAGGGGGCAACAAGGGCAACCAGCGCAGCATGATGTCTCTGGAAAAGCAGATGCCCAGAAAGCCTCATAAGAAGCAGGAAAAGCCCGTGGTGGAAGAACCCAAGATCAATGTAATGGAACTGGAACCCGGCAGCAAGGTGGTCAACGTACCCATCACCGTTGCCGGTCTGGCAGAACAGATCCAGTGCAGCACTTCCCAGATCATCATGTGCCTGATGAAGATGGGCGTTATGGCCAACATCAACCACAACCTGGACGAAGATACCGTCGTTCTGCTGGGTGCAGAACTGGGCATCAACATCGTTGTGGATAAGGTAGAAGAAGAATCTCCCGAAGAAGGTCTGGAAACCTTCGAAGATAAGCCGGAAGATCTGAAGCCCCGTCCGCCCATCGTCACCGTCATGGGCCACGTTGACCACGGTAAGACCTCTCTGCTGGATGCCATCCGCAAGACCAATGTTACCGCATCCGAATCCGGCGGCATTACCCAGCACATCGGTGCATCCGAAGTCTACAGCAACGGCCAGAAGATCGTGTTCCTGGATACCCCCGGCCACGAAGCCTTCACCGCCATGCGTGCCCGCGGTGCTTTCGTCACTGACGTTGCCGTACTGGTGGTAGCCGCTGACGACAGCGTGAAGCCCCAGACCGTGGAAGCCATCAGCCACGCAAAGGCTGCAGGCGTTCCCATCGTCGTCGCCATCAACAAGATCGATAAGCCCGCTGCAAACCCCGACCGCGTAAAGCAGGACCTGATGCAGCATAACATTCTGGTAGAAGAATACGGCGGCGATACCATCGCTGTTCCCGTATCCGCCAAGGCCGGCACCGGCATCGACGAACTGCTGGAAATGATCCTGATGCAGGCAGAAATGCTGGAACTGAAGGCCAACCCCAACCGTCTGGCCATGGGTACCGTCATCGAAGCCCGTCTGGATAAAAACAGAGGCCCCGTCGCCACCCTGCTGGTCAGCAACGGTACTCTGCAGTCCGGTATGTCCGTGGTCGCAGGTACCTCCGCAGGCCGTATCCGCGTGATGACCAACTTCCGCGGCGATGCCATCAAGAAGGCAGGCCCCGGTACCGCAGTGGAAATCCTGGGTCTCTCCGAAGTTCCCCAGGCAGGCGACACCTTCAACGCTCTGAAGGACGATAAGCTGGCAAGAGAAATCGCAGAGCACCGCGCCGCAAAGCAGAGAGAAGAAGTTCTGGCACGCAACGCCAGCGTCACTCTGGAACAGCTGTTCAGCCAGCTGAAGGAAGGCGAAACCAAGGATCTGAACCTGATCATCAAGGCAGACGTTCAGGGTTCCGTCGGTGCACTGACCCAGTCTCTGGAAAAACTGCAGAACGAAAACGTTCGCGTCCGCATTCTGCACACCGGCGTTGGTACCGTCAACGAATCCGACATCACTCTGGCCAGCACCGCAGGTGCCATCATCATTGGCTTCAACGTACGTCCCAGCTCCCAGATCTCTGCCATGGCAGAACGTGAAGGCGTTGAAATCCGTACCTACCAGGTCATCTACGAAATTCTGGATGACATCGAAGCCGCTATGAAGGGTATGCTGGATCCCCTGTTCAAGGAAGTCATCCTGGGCAAGGCCGAAGTCCGCAACACCTTCAAGGTCCCCGGCGTTGGCACCATCGCAGGCGCCTACGTCATCGAAGGCAAGGTGGCAAGAAACGCACAGATCCGTCTGCTGCGTGACGGCATCGTCATCCACCAGGGCAAGATCTCTTCCCTGAAGCGTTTCAAGGATGACGCCAAGGAAGTGCTGCAGGGCTTCGAATGCGGTCTGGGTATCGAAAATTACAACGACCTCAAGGAAGGCGACATCGTAGAAGCCTTCAAGATGGAAGAAGTGGAGAGAAAATAAAAGCCTATGAAACACAGAGCAGGCAGATTGGGTGAAGAAATCCGTAAAGTGGTCAGCGATCTTCTGCTGCGGGAACTGAAAGACCCCAGACTGTTTTCCGGTCTGGTGAGCGTTTCCGCGGTGGACGTGACCCGGGATCTCAGCTATGCCACCCTTTATATCATGGTCCTGGGCGAAAGCGCTTCCATGGAAGCTTCCCCCGAGCGGAAGCAGGAAGTGCTGGACGCTTTTGAAAGCGCCAAGGGCCTCATTCGCAGAGAGATCGCCCGGAGAGTGCAGCTGCGCCGCACCCCCGAACTGATTTTCAAGCTGGATACCACTCTGGAATACGGCAAGCATATGGACGAACTGTTCAACAGCCTGGGATTCAAACAGGGAGAAGACGATGGAGCAGAAAGCGAAGAAGAATAACACCTTTGCCGAAGTGGGCAAGGTGCTGGAAGAAGCCAAAAAGATCCTGATCTTCACTCACGTGCAGATCGACGGTGACTGCCTGGGTTCCGCAACGGCCCTGTGCCGCATGCTGCGGAACGAAGGCAAAGAAGCCTGGATCCTCATGGATGAAGAAGTACCCGGCTATCTTTCCTTCCTGGAAACGGACTATTGTCTGATCCACCCCAAAGAAAATCATAAGGAACTGCTGGAAGGTGCAGACCTCTGCTTCGCGGTGGACTGCAGCGACCCCGGCCGCTTTGAGACTCTGCGGGATCTTTTTCTGCAGGGCCCCAAGACCCTTTGCGTCGATCACCACTCCACCAATGTAGGCTTCGCTGACGTGAACTACGTGGGCAGAGACTGTGCCGCAGCCGCGGAAGTGGTGTACAAGCTGATCCGTTCCATGGACAAGACCATCGATCCCGTTATGGCCACCGCCATCTACACGGGCATGGTCACCGATACAGGCCAGTTCCAGTATTCCGCCACCACCGCGGAAACCCACCGCATCGCCGCCGATTTGATGGAATGCGGTGCAGATTTCCTGAAGGTGAGCATCGAAGTCTACCAGAGCCACACCATGGCCCGGGTGCTGCTGAAAGGCCGCATCCTGTCCGAACTGGAACTCTTCGCTGACGGCAAGGCCGCCATGGCTTATGTGAGCCAGGCACTTCTGGCAGAGCTGGGCGCCACCATGGACGAAGTGGAAGGCGTGGTGGAAGAACTTCGGGGCATCAAAGGCGTGGAATACGCTGTGTTCCTGAAAGAAATCAACGAAGACACCGTGCGGGTCAGCCTGCGCTCCAAGGAGTTTGCAGACGTATCCGCCATCGGGAAGCAGTTTGGCGGCGGCGGCCACGTGCGCGCCTCCGGCTGCACCTTTAAGGGCACCCTCGGGGAAGCCCGCACACAATTAAAGAAAGCGGTGGAAGAACAATGGAAGGCATTATCAACCTGCTGAAGCCGGCAGGCATGACCTCCCACGACGCCGTTTCCTTTTTACGGCATTTACTGGGAGAGCGTCACATCGGTCATACGGGAACATTGGATCCCATGGCCGTCGGCGTTCTTCCTCTTTGTGTGGGAAACACTGCCCGTCTCATCGAATATATGGACGGGGATCAAAAATCCTACCGCTGCGAGTTCTTGCTGGGCCTTGAAACCGACACCCTGGATGTGTGGGGCAAGATCCTGGAAGACCGCAGAGGTGCTTTTGCTATGCCCGGACGGGAGGCGGTGGAAGCTGCGCTGGAACCTTTGAGAGGCACCATCCTGCAGGTGCCGCCCGCCTATTCCGCCCTGAAGGTGAACGGAAAGCCTCTGTACAAATATGCGAGAAGCGGCGGGGAGGTGCCCCAGGTAGAGGCCCGCACCGTCACCATCCACAGCCTGCAGCTGGTCTCCTACGACGAAGAGCAGGGAAGAGGCGTGATGGATGTGACCTGCAGTAAGGGTACTTATATCAGAAGCCTTTGTCAGGAACTGGGGGATACCCTGGGCTGCGGCGCTGCCATGAGCTTTCTGGCACGAACCGCCTCCGGCCCCTTCACCATTCAGGAGGCTGTGACCCTGGCTCAGCTGAAAGAGAGCTGGGAAAGCTGCCTGCTCCCCTCCGATGCGGGGATCCTCTGGATGGGGGAACTGACCTTGCGGGAAGGCCGGGACCGCTGGTTTTCCAACGGCGGCTACCTGACGGACCGCGATCTGACAGGCAAAAAAGAGCCCGACGATGCCCATCGCCGCAGCGGCGAAGAGCAGGAAGGCCCTTTCAAGAAATACTATAAAGTCCGCTCCCATGGCGGCAGATTCATGGGGACTGTGGTCTGGAACGAAGAAGAGCAGCAGTTCAAGGCCGATAAAGTCATTTGCAGAGAGGTTGACCAATGAGAGTTTTTCGCTCCATCGAAGAAATCAGAGACATCGAACCCACCAGCATTGCCCTGGGATATTTCGATGGCCTGCATAAAGGACACATGGTTCTCATCGACCGGGCGGTTGCGGATGCGGCGGCCCAGGGGCGCAAAAGTGCTGTGTTTACGTTCTTCAATTCGCCCAAGAACATGATCCCCGGCAAAGCGCCGGTAAAGCGCATCATCAGCTGGGAGGAAAAGCTGGACCTTCTGGAACGGGCCGGCGTGGAGTATCTCTTCGCCCCCGATTTCACCGAAGACTTCAAGCACATGTCCGCAGACGAGTTCGCCCGCAAGCTGCTGGGCGAGACCTGCCGCATGAAGGCGGCTTTTTGCGGCTTCAACTATCATTTCGGTCACAAGGCCCAGGGGACTCCGGCCATGCTGAAGGAAATCGCCAAAGAAGAAGGCATGGAAGTCTACGTGCAGGACGCACTGTATGTGGGCGACGAGCTGGTCAGCAGCACTTTGGTGCGTAAGGCCATTACCGAAGGCCGGGTGGACCTCTGCAGAGAATACATGGACCGCAACTTCGGTCTCAGCGGCACTGTGGCACCGGGCAAGCAGCTGGGCAGAACCATCGGCTTCCCCACCTGCAACTTCATGCCTGCGGAAGAAATGATCCTGCCTGCAGACGGCGTTTATGCCACCCTGTGCATCTGGAAAAATCACGCTTACCCCGCCATCACCAATGTGGGCCTGCGGCCTACGGTCAGCGGTGTGGGACGCAGCATCGAAACCAACCTGCTTGGCTTTGAAGGCGACCTGTACGGCGAAACCATCCGGGTGGAATTCCTGAACCGGATCCGCCCCGAGGTGAAGTTCGACAGCCTGGAAGCCCTGCAGGAGCAGATCCAGAAGGACATCCGGACCGCCATGCAGTTCTATCCCCGCCTGGTGCTGGAGCGCTAACCTTGGAAATTATAGCGGCTCGGTTCGTCGCACTTTGCCGCGAAAAAAACCCCGTTTCGCCTTACGCGTTACGGGGTCTTTATTTGCATCAAATCCGTTTGATTCCGTTCAAAAGCACTGATCGAAATCGGAACGGAGAACCTGCATGGAGCGGATTTTTGAAAAAACGCGAAAATCCGCTCCAAAAGTTTCGCGATGCAAAACAAATTCGAGAAAAAAGGCGGCAAACTCCGCTTTTTTCGGTAAAAACGTATTTTTACGCGGGTTTTCGTGTCGAAATTTGTCGAATACTGTCGAATTTGGGAGCGTAATTTTCAAAAAAACGAAAAAACCGCTCCATCGAAAAAAACCTGATCCGTTTTTACTTTTGAGAATGCAGCGGAGTGAGTTCCCTTTCCCCTTTTTGTGTTTTTAAAGTAAAAATAACCTCCCTTCGTCGAAAGGACGGAGGGAGGCATTATTATATTTCAATATTGATTTCGTACTCATCTTGAATGAGGATGTAATCTACGTCGTGCTTTTGTGCAAGAGCTAACATTTCGGCATTATCCTCCAGTACACGCTCCAAAGTACACCATGCATCATCCAGACGATTTTCAACGATATTTGCATATTTCTTTATATCATCAAAATGTCTTTCTATATATCCCTTGGTCATCACCAGACAATAGTACTTGATGTTTTCAAGATATTCCTGCTCAAAGTCCGCCGCCCAATCAAAGGGAATATAGCATCCTTCGACAATCAAATTCTGATTGTTTTCAACAGCTGTTTTTATCATTTCACGGACGATCGGCCATAGGTATGCAGTTAACTCCTCATTATCGCTCATCGGGGTAAGTTCCGTATTCCCACTACGGATCAACCCCATCTTCAGGTGGTCGATCGACAGATACGGGTATTTATACTTTTCGAGTAATCTTTGAGCAAGTGCAGTTTTGCCTGTATGAGACGCACCGGTAATCAGAACAATCATTGCTTTCATCCTCACAAATTGGTTTATCCTTTTATTACTGTATCATATTATTCCACTCCTATCAACGCTTGGCGAAATCTACAAAGATTTATTCAGCAACAATTAAAGTAAATGGGACAGCGTGAGGCAGCCCTTGCAAAAGGGGAGAGGCTGTGCTAAAATGCCTCCTGTACCGTATTTTTGAACCCGTATCCGGGCCGCAGTCTGAACCAGCACGAGAGCTGCACCCTGCAGTGCGGCGTGATTGTGCCGGACAGTGCGGCCTTTGGATTGCCCATAGAAAGGACCTGATTTTTTGAACGATCGCAAGCGCTTGCTCGCTTTTTACTGCAATGCCGCGCTCTTTTATTTAGCGGCCAATTTCGCGCACCCGGTAACCCCCACCTTCATTGTGGAGCGGCAGCTGGATGACTCCATGTTCGGCGTGGCTCTGGCAGCCATGCAGGTGATGAATTTCCTGTTTGCACCTTTTTGGGGCAAGCTGTGCAACTACATGCCCGTGAAGCGGATCACACTGATCGGCCTTCTGGGATACGCCCTGGGGCAGGGGATCTTCTGCTCCGCCCAGACGGAGCTGGTGGTCATCGCCGGCAGAATGGTGGCGGGGGCTTTCTCCAGCGCCATCTTCGTTTCCTTGATGAACTACGTGATCAACGTGTCCACGGATCCTGTGACCCGCGGTCACCGTCTCACCACTCTGGTGACCATTCAGAACGTGGCCAGCGCCTGCGGCTATTTCGTGGGCGGTATGCTGGGAGTCATTTCCGTGGAGTGCGCCTTCATCGTGCAGGTGGTCACTTTGGTGGCCTGCGGCTTCCTGGGCCTCTGGATCTGCGTGGACGATACGCCCTTCAAGCACATTCCCGAGAAGCCTCTGACCGTGAAGGAGGCCAATCCTTTCCAGGCCTTTGTTTCTGCGAAAACCTTCATGACCCCGCTTTTGGCCCTGATTTATGCGGTTGTGGCGGTCACCAGCATCGGTCAGAATTCATTTGACCAGTGCTTTAACTATTTTATTAAGGATCAGTTTGATCTTTCTTCTGTTTATAACGGCGTATTCAAGGCGGCCATCGCGGCGGCCACTCTGCTGCTGAACAGCACCGTCTGCGTCTGGCTGCAGAAGAAAACGGACATCAATAAGACCTTCCTGCCCATCACGGTGTGCGGCGCCATCTCTGCGCTGTCCATCCTGATCTTCCGCGATCTGGTGCCCTTTGTGGCGGCGGACATCGTGTTCTTCGCGCTGAATGCGGTGCGCCTGTCCCTGACCCAGAACCTGACCGCCATGCACGCTTCCTTTGAGAACAGCAACCTGGCCATGGGCTTCTACCAGTCCATGATCTCCCTGGGCGGCATCTTCGGCGCACTGTTTGCCGGTCTCATCTACGAAGCGGATCCCATGCTGCCCTTCGGTCTGGCCTTTGCCTCCTTCGCAGCAGCTTCTGTGATCGGCGTGATTTTCATCGCCAAGTACAAGAAGACGGGCATCATTAAGAAGTAGGGTAGGGCTCGGAACCCTTGAAAAAATCTTGTTTATCCCGGAAATTTCCACTTTACAAAGGGAATAGTCTATGGTAGGATAAATAGCTGGAGAAATCCGCAAAGAATCATTTCATACCCGTGCTGAGCCCATCGCTTCTCCGGCGAGGAACACGGCCCGGGCGAACGAAGAAAAGGAGAAATTAAAATGATTGATCAGGTAAAGAAAGCTCAGATTATCGAAGAGTTCAAGACCCACGAAGGTGACACCGGTTCCCCCGAAGTTCAGATCGCAATTCTGACCTACAGAATCAACGACCTGAACGAACACCTGAAGGTCCACAAGAAGGACTTCCACTCCAGAAGAGGTCTGCTGAAGATGGTCGGCCAGAGAAGAAACATGCTGAACTATCTGAAGAGTGTAGACGTAGATCGCTACAGAGACCTGCTGGGTCGTCTGAACCTCAGAAAATAATCACGCAATCAATAGAAGACGGGGAAGTCTTATCCCCGTCTTTGTTGCATTGTAAGGCGAAGAGCTTTTTGATCGGGAGGAAGGCCGAGGGCGGCCGGAATCCCTGGAGGCACAGGGGACTGTGTTGCTCCTAAAGTTGGTAAGAAGAGAGAGGAAAAATTACAAATGAGATTTACTGATTACAGAACATTCCGTACCGCCGTCGGCGGCAGACTGCTGACCCTGGAAATCGGCAAGCTGGCTGAACAGGCCAACGGTGCCGTACTGGTACGTTATGGTGATACCGTGGTTCACGTAACCGCAACCGCATCCGCAGAACCCCGCCCCGACATCGATTTCTTCCCCCTGACCTGCGAATTCGAAGAAAAGATGTACGCAGCAGGCAAGATCCCCGGCGGCTTCATCAAGAGAGAAGGCAGACCCGGCGAAAAGGCCATCCTCAGCTCCCGTCTGATGGACAGACCTCTGCGCCCCCTGTTCCCCAAGGGCTTCTACAATGACGTACAGGTAGTTGCTACCGTACTGAGCATGGACACCGACTGCACCCCCGACATCGTAGCTATGATCGGTTCTTCCGTAGCTCTGTCCATCTCCGACATTCCCTGGGAAGGCCCCACCGGTTCCGTACTGGTTGGCCGTGTCGATGGCAGATTCGTCATCAACCCCACCCTGAAGGAAAGAGAACTGAGCGATATGCACCTGGTAGTTTCCGGTACCCGCGACGCCATCATGATGGTAGAAGCAGGCGCTAAGGAAGTTCCCGAAGAAGAAATGCTGGAAGGCATCCTGTTCGCTCACGAAGAAATCAAGAAGATCATCGCCTTCATCGACGAAGTTGTTGCTGAAGTCGGTAAGCCCAAGAGAGAAGTCAACCTCTACAAGGTTCCCGAAGACATCGACGCCGCTGTCCGCGAATATGCAGTTTCCAAGATGCGCACCGCCATCCTGACCTACGACAAGCTGGAAAGACTGGCCAACATGGACGCAGTAGAAGCAGAAACCAAGGAACACTTTGCTGAAATCTATCCCGACAACGCAAAGGATATCGACTCCGTTCTGTACAACATCACCAAGGAACAGGTCCGCGGCATGATCCTGAACGAAGGCATCCGTCCCGACAACAGAAAGACCACCGAAATTCGTCCCATCTGGTGCGAAACCGGTCTGCTGCCCAGAACCCACGGCACCGGCCTCTTCAAGAGAGGTCAGACTCAGGTTCTGTCTGTCACTACCCTGGCTCCTCTGGGTGAAGCCCAGACTCTGGACGGCATCAGCGAAGAAACCACCAAGAGATACATGCACCACTACAACTTCCCCCCCTACAGCGTCGGTGAAGCTCGCCCCATGCGCAGCCCCGGCCGTAGAGAAATCGGCCACGGTGCACTGGCAGAACGCGCACTGATCCCCGTACTGCCCTCCGAAGAAGAATTCCCCTACGCAATCCGCGTGGTATCCGAAGTTATGTCCTCCAACGGCTCCACTTCCATGGGTTCCACCTGCGGCAGCTGCCTGTCCCTGATGGATGCCGGTGTACCCATCAAGGCACCCGTAGCCGGTATTGCAATGGGTCTGATCAAGGGTGACGACAAGGTTGCCATCCTGAGCGACATCCAGGGTATGGAAGACTTCCTGGGCGACATGGACTTCAAGGTAGCAGGTACCGCTAAAGGTGTTACCGCCATCCAGATGGACATCAAGATCCACGGTCTGTCCAGAGAAATCCTGCACGCTGCTCTGAAGCAGGCTCGCGAAGGCCGCATGTACATCATGCAGCAGATGCTGGATGAAATTCCCGAACCCAGAACCGAACTGTCTCCCTATGCTCCCAGAATCATCTCCATGAACATCGATCCCGATAAGATCAGAGTGGTCATCGGCAAGGGCGGCAGCACCATCAACCGCATCATCGCCGAAACCGGTGCAAAGATCGACATCGATGACACCGGCCTGATCAGCATCGCATCTCCCGACATGAACAGCGCAATGGCTGCTCAGAGAGAGATCGAAATGCTGGTAAAGGAAGTGGAAGTCGGCGAAGTCTACACCGGTAAGGTCACCAGAATCATGGCCTTCGGTGCATTCGTGGAAATCCTGCCCGGCAAGGAAGGCCTGCTGCACATCTCCAAGATCTCCAAGGAACGTGTAGAAAAGGTAGAAGACGTTCTGAACGTGGGCGACGAAGTTACCGTAAAGGTAGTGGAAATCGACAACCAGAACAGAATCAATCTGTCCCGCAAGGAACTTCTGTAAGGTTCGAGCCTGAAAGAAAGCGATAAAGACAATCCCCTGCAGCATACAGTGCTGCGGGGGTGTTTTTTTATGATCCGAAATCTACTGATCGCCATGCTGGTGCTTTCCGTGCTGCTGTCGGCAGTGTTTTTCTTCGAACTGTTTTCGGTGGTGCCGGCAGCCGCTGTCCCCGGGGAAGAAGATGTGGTGTTTCGCTGCGGCAGCCCGGACAGCGATCTGACAGCCATCACCTGCAACGTGGACTGGGGCGAAGAGCAGATCCCCGCCATCCTGCAGATTTTAGAAGAGAAGAACGTGCACATTACGTTCTTCGTCAGCGGCAAATGGGCGGAGGAGCATCCGGCCCTTCTGCGGGAACTGTATATCCGCGGCCATGAGATCCAGAGCCACGGCTACAGTCACAAGCTCTGTTCCCAGGTTTCCGAAGAGACGGTCCGAAAAGAGCTGGAAAAAACGACCTTTGCCCTGCAGAACCTCCTGGGGATCCATCCGACGGTTTTCGCCCCGCCATCGGGCGATTATGACGCGAAAACCCTATCTCTGTGCCGGGAACTGGGCTATAAAGTATCCCTTTGGTCCGCCGATACCATCGACTGGAAGGAAGGCTCCACGGCGGAGGCCATCACCCGGCGGATCTTCAAAAAAGACCTGCACGGCGGGGTCATTCTGATGCATCCGAAGGAGGAAACGGTGAAGGCGCTGCCTGCCATCATCGACGGGATCTCCAGGCAGGGGCTCACCATGGTCACCCTGACGGAACTGATGGAACGCAGTGCGCTGCCCGGCCTTTCCGCAGGCGGTTCCGACTTCGGGATTCCCTTGCAGAAAACAGGAAAATAGGGTATACTAATAGGGCATTTTGTTTACAAGTGAGGTAAAATTATGGTGATTCACGAAACTCTTTCCAACGGCGTTCGTCTGGTCATGGAACAGATCCCCCACGTACAGTCCGTTTCCGTGGGCATCTGGGTCAAAGCCGGTTCCTGCGACGAAGTGCAGAAAGACGAAGGCATTTCCCACCTGATCGAGCACATGCTCTTTAAAGGTACGGAAACCAGAAGCGCACGGCAGATCGCATCCGACACGGACCGCATCGGTGCCGCCGCCAACGCCTTTACCGGAAAGGAAGCCACCTGTTATTATATGAAGACCATCAGCAGCAACCTGCCCAAGGCCTGCGAGATCCTGCTGGATATGTTCCTGAACTCCGCCTTCGATGCCGAAGAACTGGAACGGGAGAAAAAAGTGGTCTTTGAAGAAATGAAGATGATCGAAGACTCCCCCGAGGACGATGCCCACGATCTTCTCAGCGCCATGATCTTTAAGGGCACCAACCTGGAAAGCCAGATCATCGGCAGCCGTGAAACCGTGGGAGCCATTTCCCGGGAAGACATCAAGCGCTACATGAGAGAAGAATACACCGGCGGCAGAGTGCTGGTATCTCTGGCCGGCAACTTCGACCCCGAAGAAGTCAAAGGCATTTTTGCCAAAGCTCTGGGGGATCTTCCCGCAGAAAATAAGGAGCGTAAGGACACGAATAAGCAGTATGTGCCTCAGTTCAGGGTGAAGGTAAAGGATGTGGAGCAGAGCAACCTCTGCATCGGCGTTCCCGGTGTGAAGCTCAGCGATCCTCTCTACTATCCCATGGCCCTTCTGGCCAACATTCTGGGCGGCAGCATGAGCTCCCGTCTGTTCCAGTCCATCCGCGAGCAGCGGGGCCTGGCCTACTCCGTTTTTGCATCTTCCCATGCTTACTGCAACCACGGCATTTTCAGCATCTATGCCGGCGTGGGCCACGATAAGGTGGAAGAAGCCCTAACCGCCATTGCCGCCGAACTGCGGGGCCTCAAGACCAATTTCATCACGGAAGAAGAACTTCTCATCGCCAAAGAGCAGATGAAGAGCAGCTATATTTTCGGCTCTGAAAATGTGAACAGCCGCATGTTTGCCCAGGGCAAGAACACGCTGCTTCTGGGACGCACCCGCACCCCCGAAGAGGTGATGGCCTCCATCGATGCGGTCACGCTGGAAGATCTGAAGGAGGCGGCAGCCCTGATCTGGAATCCCGAACAGTATTCCGCTGTTCTGGTGGGCGACCGTCAGCAGGATCTGCAGGCACTGCTGGCATAAAAAAGAAATCCGAAAGGGACAGCGTAAAGCTGTCCCTTTTTGGGTATATATTCAGGCAAGACTATGCACAGAAAGGCGGACCTCACCGTGAAGGTAAAAATGGTATCCAAAAGCGGCCGTTACCCCGCATATCAGACAGAAGGATCCAGCGGCATGGATCTGCAGGCCTTCCTGACGGAAGACCTGGTATTCCAGCCCGGTGAGCGCAAGGCGGTGCCCACGGGTCTTTTTATGGAGCTTCCCCAAGGGTACGAAGCGCAGATCCGGGCAAGAAGCGGCCTTTCTCTGAAATTCGGCATGACCCTGGTCAACGGTGTCGGCACCATCGACAGCGATTACCGCGGCGAGATCAAAGTGGCCATGATCAACCTGGGCCAGGAACCCTATACCATTCACGACGGCGACCGCATCGCCCAGATGATCGTTGCCCGCTACGAGCGGGTGGACTGGCAGCCCGCCGATTCCCTGGAGGAAACGGAGCGGGGCGAGGGCGGCTTCGGCCACACCGGAAAGGAGTAAAGCATGCTGCTTCGCGAACAGATCGAACAACGAGAATATGAGATCCTGTCCCCCGTGGCCGCCAAGGCCGCAGAATCCCTGGGAAGAGACCGGCAGGAGGAAGAATGTCCCTACCGCACCGCTTACCAGCGTGACCGGGACCGCATCATCCATTCCAAATCCTTCCGCCGCCTTATGCATAAAACGCAGGTTTTCCTGGCACCGGAAGGGGACCATTTCCGTACCCGGCTCACCCATACCCTGGAGGTTTCCCAGATCGCCCGCACCATCGCACGGGCCCTGGCTCTCAATGAGGACCTGACGGAAGCCATCGCCATGGGCCACGACCTGGGCCACACCCCCTTCGGTCACAACGGCGAAGAGTATCTCAGTGAAAAATACCCCGGTTTCGAGCACAATGTCCAGAGCCTTTGGGTGGTGGAGCACGTGGAGGTCGCCGGCGGCGGCCCCGGCATGAACCTGACCAAGGAGGTCCGCGACGGCATCCGCAACCACACCGGCGAGCAGATCCCCTTCACTCTGGAAGGGCAGGTGGTGCGTCTCAGCGACCGCATTGCCTACATCAACCACGATATCGACGATGCCCTGCGGGGCGGCATCATCCGTCCGGAAGATCTGCCTTCCCACATCATCGATGTGCTGGGTGCTTCCCACAGCAGACGGATCTCCACCCTGGTGATCGACGTGGTGGAAAACAGCCGGGGGAAAGACCACATCACCATGAGCGACGAACGGAAAGAAGCCATGGATGAGCTGCGGACTTATATGTTCCGCAATGTCTACCACAGCCCCATCGTCAAAGAAGCGTCCGAACTGGATAAGATCCGCAACATGATCTTTACCCTCTACGACTACTATAAGGCGAACCCCGAAAAGCTGCCCGCAGAACGGCAGGCCATGATCCCCGAGTGGGGCGTGGATACGGCGGTAAAAGATTATATCGCCGGTATGACGGACCGTTACGCCATCCATACTTATAAGAGCCTGTTCCTGCCCAAGGGCTGGAAATAAGGCGCGGGGGTATCCCAGCCGCCCGAAACAGATTTTCCGAAACAAAAAAGAGGAGGTTCCTCTTTTTTGTCGAATAAGAGAAGAGAAAGGAGGCAACCGGCATGGCATATAACGGCGCAAGCGTTGTGGATGAAATCAAAAACAGATGCAACATCGTCGATGTGATCGGCCGCGTTGTGACTCTGAAAAAGGCGGGGGCAAACTACAAGGGCCTCTGTCCCTTCCACAATGAAAAAACTCCCTCTTTTATGGTTTCCGAGGACAAGCAGATCTTCAACTGCTTCGGCTGCGGCACCAAGGGGGATGTGATCGAATTCGTGCAGAAGTATTACAATCTGGATTTCCACGGCGCGCTGGAAAAACTGGCGGCGGAATACGGGATCGATATTTCCAAGAGCGGATTCGGAGACGACAGCAAGCGGGCGGCTCTCTACGAGCTGAACAGGGAGGCGGCAGCCTTCTTCTACCGCAATTTTACCACAAAAGCCAATCCGGGCTATGCGTACATGGCCAAGCGGGGCATCGAGCCCGCCACCATGCGCAAGTTCGGCATCGGGTACGCAGAGAACGACTGGAACGCTCTGCGCAGCCATTTCGAAGCCAAAAAGGCGGACAAGCAGTCTCTGATCGCACTGGGCCTGCTGTCCAGCTCCAAGGGCAAAGAGTACGATAAATTCCGCGACCGGGTCATGTTTCCCATCATCAACACCCGGGGTAAGGTGATCGGCTTCGGCGGCAGAGCCATCGGCGACGGCACCCCCAAGTATCTGAACTCGCCGGAATCCATCGTGTTCCAGAA
The DNA here is from genome assembly GCA_015058215.1 of Clostridiales bacterium. Lineage (GTDB taxonomy): Bacteria > Bacillota > Clostridia > Peptostreptococcales > Anaerovoracaceae > SIG262. Next base: position 46,674 of record SVCU01000012.1, on the reverse strand, counting down.
GAAAAACAACCTGTACGGTCTGAACCTGACCCGTACCGATATCAGCAAAGAGGACTGCGCCATCCTGGTGGAGGGTTACATGGACGTGATCTCCCTGTACCAGCACGGCGTACGCAACGTGAGCGCTTCTCTGGGCACGGCCCTGACGGAAAACCAGGCGGCCATGCTGAGGCGTTACACCAATAATGTGGTGCTTTGCTACGATGCGGACGAAGCGGGCCAGAACGCAGCCCTGCGGGGCATGGATATCCTGCACAAAGCAGGGTTCCGGGTCAAGGTGTTCCACGTAGACGACGGCAAGGATCCCGATGAGTTCATCAAAAAGAACGGTCGGGAAGCCTTCCTGCAGCTGGTGAAGAACGCCCTGCCCTTTGCAGACTACAAAATCTCACTGCTGCGCAAGAAACTGGATCTTTCCACCACGGAGGGCAACGTGACCTTCCTGCGGAAGACGGCGGAGGTGCTGCGGCAGTTATCTCCCGTGGAAGCCGATGTTTACATCCGGCGCATCGCGGAGGAATATCGGATCTCCGAAGGGGCCCTTCGGAGAGAGGTGGAAGGCGGCAGAACGGAAGAAAAACCCAGACGCCGCGAAGAACCGGCACCGGCTTACGAACCGGAACAGGCAGAAAAGGGATCCTTCCGAAAAGAACAGGGCGAGAAAGGCCCGGACCGCGGAGAAATGATGATCCAGAGAAACCTGATTCGGCTCATGCTGGAAAAGAGCAGCTACGTGCCCCTGACAGAGCCCTACCGGGATGTGTTCACGGACCCTGCCTGCTACCGGATCTTCAGCCTGATCCTCAGCTCCTACCGGCCCGACCGGGAACTGGATCTTCTGAGCCTCACCGATAGCCTGGAGCCTCAGGACGGCGCTCTCCTGCAGAACATCTGCAGAACGGTCCGTCTGGCCGGCCGCGACCAGGAGATCTTCAAGGACTGCATCCGGTCCATGGATGAGAAAAAACGAAGCAAACGCGAAAAAGAGATCATAACCTTACTGTCAGTTCTCGATGACGAAAAAGACGGGGAAGAAATGAATCAGCTGACCCTGGAACTGATGGAATTACAGAAGCAAAAGAACAAAGGAGGATGGAAAGGATGAGTTTTGCAGCAGAAAACGAAGATAAGAAGATGACTGCCGTTGCCGAACTGATCGAAAAAGCAAAGGCAAAGGGGTCCATTACCTATCGTGAGATCGCTGACCACCTGGACGGACTGGATCTGGACAAAACCCAGATGGATGATTTTTATGACAGCCTCATCGCCATGGGCGTGGAGATCGTATCCGAAGCAGAGCCCGAAGACTTTGAACTGGTGGCCCTGGAAAGCGACGACGATCCCGAGCTGGAGATCATCGAAAGCGTGGATACCAGCGAAGAGGACCTGGAAGCCAACCTGCCCAAGGGCATCGCGGTGGACGATCCCGTTCGTATGTATCTGAAGGAAATCGGCAAAGTGCCCCTCCTGTCCGCAGACGAAGAAATCGAGCTGGCCAAGAAGATGGAAGAGGGCGACGAAGAAGCCAAAAAGAAGCTCTGCGAAGCCAACCTGCGTCTGGTCGTCAGCATCGCCAAGAGATACGTGGGCCGCGGCATGCTGTTCCTGGACCTGATCCAGGAAGGCAACCTGGGTCTGATCAAGGCTGTCGATAAGTTCGACTGGAGAAAGGGCTACAAGTTCAGCACCTACGCCACCTGGTGGATCCGTCAGGCCATCACCAGAGCCATTGCCGATCAGGCCAGAACCATCCGTATCCCCGTGCACATGGTGGAAACCATCAATAAACTGATCCGCATTTCCAGACAGCTGCTGCAGGAATACGGCAGAGAACCGAGCCCCGAGGAAATCGCGGAAGAAATGGATATCTCCGTAGATAAGGTCCGCGAGATCCTGAAGATCGCGCAGGAACCCGTTTCCCTGGAAACTCCCATCGGTGAAGAAGAAGACAGCCATCTGGGCGACTTCATTCCCGACGACGATGTGCCCGCACCTGCAGAAGCCGCTGCCTTCTCCATGCTGAAGGAACAGCTGGTGGAAGTGCTGGATACCCTCACCGAAAGAGAGCAGAAGGTGCTGAAACTGCGCTTCGGCCTGGAAGACGGCAGAGCCCGCACTCTGGAAGAAGTGGGCAAGCGTTTCGACGTTACCCGTGAACGAATCCGTCAGATCGAAGCAAAGGCTCTGCGGAAGCTTCGTCACCCCAGCCGCAGCAAGAAACTGAAGGATTATCTGGAATAATGAAGCTTTCCGATCGACTGGCGCTTCTGGCCTCCCTGGTACCGCAGGGTTCCGTGGCTGCAGACGTGGGGACCGACCATGGGTTCCTGCCCATTTATCTGCGGCAGACGGGGATCTGCCCCAAAGTGATCCTTTCCGACGTGAACCCGGGCCCTCTGGAAAAGGCCAGAGAAAACATTGCGCGCCTTGCGCCGGAGCTTCCGGCAGAATCCTGGGATATTCGCCTGGGAAGCGGCCTGGAAACTCTGAAAACAGGCGAAGCGGACACCGTGATCATCGCCGGTATGGGCGGCAGACTGATCCGGAGCCTGCTGGAAGAAGAACCGAAGAAAACAGCCGCTGTCAAGCGTTTCCTGCTGCAGCCCCGAAGCTCTGCGGGGGAACTGCGCCAGTGGCTGCTGGAACGGGGCTTCACCATTGAAGAAGATATCCTGGTGGAGGAACGGGAGTTCCTGTGCCAGGTGATGGCTGTGGTGCCGCCCGCCCTGGAACGCGGGGATTTCCCCGAACGAAAGGCCGGAAGACCGCAGTACAGTGCCCTTGCCTGGGGCAACCTGGGCTGGGAGATCAGCCCCCTCTGGTTCCGCAGAAAGGATCCCCTCCTGGCAGAATTCCTGCAGCGAAAACTGCAGAAGCAGGAGGAGATCACGGAAGCGATCCGGACCAAAGGCGGCGAAGAGCAGGGGAAGGCCCTGCGGCAGGCGGAAGGAAAGCTGCGCACCCTGAATGTACTGCTGCAGAAAGCAGAGACCTTGTTAGCAAAAGAATCCGCAAAGAAACAGAATGTCGGCCCGAACGACGGTGGCAAGAAAGAGAAGGAACAACACATGGCTATGGATTTCAAAGAATTTATTCAGCTGCTGAACAACATCGCTCCCAAGGAAATGGCTGAAGACTGGGATAACAGCGGCATGCAGATCAACATGGGCGCTCCCGAAGTACGCAAGGTACTGGTGGCACTGGAAATCACCGGAGACGTGATCGAAGAAGCGACGGAGCTGGGTGTGGATATGATCGTTACCCACCATCCCCTGCTGTTCAATCCCCTGAAGAAGATCACCGGAAGAACCGTGATCGGCGATCACATCATCAAGCTGATCCGCAGAAATATTTCCGTTTACTCTTCTCACACCAATTTCGATAAGGTGTTCGGCGGCAACAACGATTACATGGCAGAGCTGCTGGGTCTCAGCAGAGTACGCAGACTGCTGTCCGACTTCAACGTGGACGAAGAAGAAGTGATCGGCCGTCAGGGTGAACTGCCCAAGACCGTCACTCTGGAGGAATTTGTGAACAAGGTCAAGCGGGTGCTGAACCTGAAGACCATTAAGGTCATCGGCGATCTGGAACGTCCCGTCAAGAGCGTTGGCCTCTGCACCGGTTCCGGCGGCGCTTACATCGAAGCAGCCCGCAGAAACGGCTGCGACGTGTTCCTCACCGGCGAAGTCCGTTACCACGAAGGCATTAAGGCCAAGGAAACCAACATGGCCGTTATCGATGCCGGCCACTTCGGCACCGAATGGATCTTTGTGGAAAACTTTGCCCGCAGACTGGAAGACCTGGTGGAAGGCAAGGTGGAAGTCTTCGCTTCCAAGGTCAAGGTCGATCCCTTCGACGAAGTTCTGTAAAATTGATTTTGCGGTTTGTAAGATCAGAAACAAAGGCACAGCAAAAGCGGTCCGCATCGGCGGGCCGCTTTTTCGTATCGCTGAAGTACAAAAGCGTCACCGGACTCTCAGCCGCTTTTTTCTTGATTTTTGAAGCGTTTTCTTGTATACTATTTGGGTGAGTAAGCCAGACGGTCGCTTGGCGCAGGCCACAAGCCTGCGTCCAGAGGAAAGTCCGGGCTCCAAAGGGCAGGGTGCCAGATAACGTCTGGCGGGGGTGACCCTAGGGAAAGTGCAACAGAAACATACCGCCTGCGGTGCAAGCCGTCGGTAAGGTTGAAATGGTGAGGTAAGAGCTCACCGGCGGTATGGTAACATGCCGGCCGTGTAAACCCCACCCGGAGCAAGACCAAGTAGGGAGGAAACTGCTTTTATGTACGAAGGGCCTCGGCCCTTAACGGCAGAATTGCAAAGTACCTGAAAGGCGGTAGCCCGCCGCTTCCCGGAAGGTAGGTCGCTTGAGCGCATCGGCGACGGTGCGCCTAGATAGATGATCGTCTAATACAGAACCCGGCTTACAGACTTGCTCATCCAACAAAAAGAAGGACCGAAGGTGGTTGCACCCTTCGGTCTGTTCTTTTTTTGAAGAAGGCGATTGCCTCTTAGCAAATACTTTCAATCAGCTCGCATGGATCGCCAATGGAACTGCAGCTCGCATGGAGCGCCAATGGAACTGCAGCTCGCATGGAGCGCCATGGCTTACAGATCGTCCGCATCCTGTACCGGCTGCTCCACGGAAGGGCAGGAAACGTGGCAGCTGTAATAGCGGCGGTCTGTGTGCCCCGGCGCGGTACCGGCAGGGCCGGTGGTGGTGATGCCCCGGTAATCCGTCACCATGGGACGGCCCGTATAGCTTCCGTCCACATCGGTAAAACTGGGTTTCAGATCCTCCACGATCTTATAGGCTGTGGATTCATCCGTTTTGCGAATCTTTGTCATAAGGAACCTCCTTTTATACCGGAATGATACCGTTTTTACGGAATTGATATTGTTTTACGGGAAAGATCCCGCTTACGCATAGTGTGCCCGGAAGTTCGGGTTTTATGGCGGCTGATTCCGCATCTCAAACTACAGATGTGGCAGCGACAGTGCCGCTTGAAACGATAATCCGAGAATTCGGCTGTGCTTTTTTCACGGGAGCAGTTTTTTCGTTTTTTTGAAAATAACGCTCCCAATTTCGACAGTATTCGACAAATTTCGACACAAAAAACGGAATCCAAAGAGATTTTTCTTCAAAAATGCAGCAAAATGGGCTTAATTCCCTAAAAATGTTTTGCATTGCGAAACATTTGGAGCTTATTTTTGCGTTTTTTTAAAACACGCGCCACTCATTCGTTTGCAATACAAGCAACTTCCTGCCTTGAAAGAAGGGCGAAAGGATTGTATAATAAGGGGAGTTTAGGAAAGGCGGAAGTACTATGTCTACCACTTTGAAAGATAAAATCAAAAAGCACGGGATCATGATCTCCCGTTTCGAATGCCGTCGTGACGGCCTTAAAATCAGCGGTACCGAGTATCGCAAAGAAGCAAAGGAAGGGAAAGCACGCCCCGTGGCCATCGTCTGTGCTCCCTTTGCAAAGACGGAAGAAGCTGTAAAGCAGTATGCGGTAGAACTGGCGTCCTGGGGCTATGCAGCCTTCACCTTCGATTTCTGCGGCGGCAGTGCCGATGGCAAGAGCGAAGGCAAGACCACCGAAATGTCCGTGCTCACCAAGATCAAAGACATGGAAGCGGTGATGAATTTTGCGGAAGGTCTGCCGTACTGCACTCCGGAAAATACCTTACTCATGGGCTGCAGCGACAGCGGCCTTGCAGCGGCGCTCTTTGCCGGGAAGTACCCTGAACGCGTCAAGAAGCTGTGCTTGTATTACCCTGCCTTCAGCCTGCCCCTGGATGCCAAGAAGGGCAAGATGTACGATGCGGAGTTTGATCCTCAGAACATTCCCGAAACCTTCATGAGCGGCGATCTGGAGCTGGGCAAGTGCTTCGCAGCCGATATTCTGGGGCTGGAACCCTACAAGGAAATGCTGCCCTATGCCGGCCACGTGTTCCTGCTGCACGGCACCGGGGATCCTGTGATCCATCCCGCCTATACGGAGACCGCGGTCATGACGTACTGGAAGGACAGAGAAAATGGCAACAAGGGCGAAGAGTTCGGTCAGGTGCTTTACGACCTGATCGACAACGGCCAGCACGGCTTCACTCCCGAACAGGATGAGATCGCGCTGGAACTGCTGCAGGAGTTCATTTTGACGGTGTAACCCCTAAAAAGGATGAAAAAGCATATTAAATAATCGATTGAATGTATTGTTAATACCATAAAAACAAAAAGGATGTCCGGTATGGTCATCCTTTTTGTTTTAGTAATTAAAAATACGAATTCAGGCTATTTGATTTCCTGATCCAGGGAATCAAATTCCGGGGCGGAGAAAAAATCGCCCAAACTGATCTCAAGACCATCACAGAGTTTTTTGATGGTGATGACGGACACATCGCGGCGCCGGTCATCCATTAAGCTGTACACGGTAGAAGGAGTCACTCCGGAAAGCGTTGCGAGCTCATTAAACTTGATCCCACGCTCCAGGCAAAGGCCATGGAAGCGCTTTACTACAGCATCCTTGACTGACATAAGATCACCTCAATGAAATTGTAAAAAAATAACCGCAAACGCGTATACGCGCTTGCGTATTTTTTGAAATTCGCTTATACTGTTACTGTACTAACCTTTGTTTCATAACGGATGCTGAGGAAAGTGAGTTATGGCGGATCTGCAGCAGGTAGAAAAACAGAAAAACAGAAAACGGATGATTTTGATTACAGTATTGATCGTAATCGTAATCATCATTCTTTTATTACTGCGTTCCTGCGGAGAGATTCCTGAGGAAGAGGAAAGGCCCGTCGGCGATTTTGAACTGACCGACGACAAACGACCGGAATCAGGCTCTCAGGATGATCCTGCCGGGAGTTCCCATGAAAAGGTTCCCACCATTACTTTTGCAGGCAGGCCAAAATACGAAGTGTCATCGAAGGTACCGGAAATCGAACTTCGGAACCCGGAAGGAAACTTCGTGGATTTTGTCTTTACTCTGACCGATGTGAAAACCGGAAAACTGATTGCTCGGACGGGAAGAGTGCCGGCAGGGAAGTACGTTTATGTCAACGTAGCAGACTTTTATCCGGAGACGGGGGTCTATAACGTGGCAATCAATATCTCCACTTACGACGCAGAAAACGGTTCCCAGATGAACGGTTTGGAGCAGACGGTGGAACTTACAGTCAAACGATAAACGGCAATGACGAAAGAAGGTAAAAGGATGAAGAAATTTGTAAGTTTGTTGGTCGTTGTGGTGCTGGCATTAAGCATGAGCGTAGCGGTTTATGCGGATGATTATGCTACCGAAGTAAAGTATACCGGCCAGGGGACAGAGGAATATATCGTTACGGTTCCTGCTGTTCTGGAACCCGGTGCATCTGCTGAAAGCGTCTATCTGGAAGGTGCATGGCCTTCCTATATGACGGTAAGCCTTACGGCACCGGAAACGGTAGATGTGGTAAACAATCTGGATGGCAGCAAAAAAACACTGGATGTAAATTTCGGCGATATTGTTCAGGTTGGTAATAATACGGATTCTATTTCTGTCAGTGCGGAAATCTCCGTAGGCGAAATTACCAATGCTCTTTTTGGTACTTGGAAGGGTGTTATTACTTACACACTGAATACCAACGTGACTTATAGCTACCGGGCAGGGGCTTCTGTCGCGGATACGGCATGGAAACTGAATGACGTACTGGATCCTACGGATTATGAAGCTGTTTTCGCCACCTTCGATTATGAAAATCAGGTTTACAGCAATCGTTTCCCGGATGGCTGCACAATCTCGGACGGTACGGCCGAACATACCTATGAACTCTGTGATTTTGGTTCCAATGAAATTCTGGGGATCCCCAGCTTCGGTTCCGTACAGGCGGAAGATCCCAATGCATATTATTTCTGTTACATCGCTGAGGATATTTCCGTCGCGGGAAACACATTCCCTGCCGGCTGGTATTTGATGCACGATGCGGTGACACAGGCAAATAGAAACGGAGCTACTGTAGAAGAAATCCTGCAGATTCAGAATGGTATTCTGCCTACTACTGCTCCGATCATTACCTTGACGAAGCCTCTGGGGTCTGAAAGCAATGCACTGGAAACCCAGTCGATCATTGAATGGCTGTACCGTAACGCAACCATGCTGTAAGGCAAAACGGAATGAAATAGAACGAAAAGAAAAGAGAGAAGCAGATCGCTTCTCTCTTTTTGTGTCCGAATTATTTTGTACTCTTTCCTGTGCCGGGACTCGTACGTTTGATTTTGTGCCGGACGGTTATTTGCTGAACAGAACTTCGTCCAGGCTGTAGTAGCCGGGAGCCATCTGGGCCAGGTGCTGGCCGGCATTGACTGCGCCTGCGGCGAAAATGCGGCGGGAGGCTGCGGAGTGCTTGATGGTGAGAACCTCGTCTTCCCCGAAGAAGCTGACGGTGTGTTCACCGGCAACGGTGCCGCCGCGGAGAGCGAAGACGCCGATTTCGTCTTTGGTGCGGGCACCGCAGAAACCGTCACGGCCGGTCACTCTCTTCAGCTTGTTTTCGGGGTCGATGGCATCCACCAGCATCTTTGCGGTGCCGCTGGGAGCATCGGCTTTCTTGTTGTGGTGGGTCTCCACAACTTCCACGTCGAAATCGGGAAGGAGGGAGGGCGTGATGTACTGCAGCAGGCGGCGGAACACAGCCACGCCGGTGCTGTAATTGGCGCTGTACAGAACGGGTGCGGCAGATGCGGCATCCTGCAGCAGAGCCAGAGTTTCTTCCGTCATGCCGGTGGTGCCGCTGATGATGGCGGTCCCGGTACGCTTTGCGTAGGCGCAGACGGCGGAAGTGCTGGAGGGGTGGGAGAAGTCGAAGAGAACGTCGGCTTTTTCCAGGGTTTCCAGGTCGGATACGTTATCCATATCGATGGCGGCAAGAAGCTCCATGCCCTTGCTCTTTGCGATTTCTTCGATCATACGGCCCATGCGGCCGTAGCCGTTGATGACAAATTTCATTGGGGGATCCTCCTTAGAGTGAAAGGGCGGGGCCGGATTTGCGATTGACCCCGCCGTACTGCTCGTTACTTCAGCAGACCGGCTGCCTGCATGGACTTGCGCAGGATCTCGCGGTTGTTGTCAGCCATGGGGTACAGGGGCAGACGGAAGACACCGGCTTCCAGACCCATCATGTTCATGGCTTCCTTGACGGGGATGGGATTGACTTCGATGAACAGCTTGTTGATCAGATCCAGGTACTTCAGCTGGGTTTCAGCAGCCTTCTTGATGTCGCCGTTCAGGAAATCCATGACCATGTCGTGGCAGGTCTGGGGCATGATGTTGGCCCAGACGGAGATGGTGCCGGATGCGCCGATGGACAGCAGGGGAACGGTGATGTCGTCGTTGCCGCACCACATCTGGAAATCGTCGCTGATATAGCGGGCCACCTTGGTGGCGTAGGCCATATCGCCGCTGGCTTCCTTGATGCCGGCGATGTTGGGGTGCTTGGACAGGCGTTCTACAACTTCCACGGGGATGGAGCAGCCGGTGCGGCCGGGTACATTGTACAGGATGACGGGGCAGCTGATCTGGTCTGCCACGTCGGCGAAGTGATGGTACATGCCTTCGGCGTTGGCCTTTACATAGTAGGGGGAGATGCACAGAACGGCATCGGCACCCATGTCGGCATACTTCATGCTCTTCATCAGCTGGGTTTCGGTGCTGTTGGAACCGGAACCGACGATGACGGGAACGCGGCCGGCAACCCGTTCCAGGGTGACGCGGCAAACTTCGTCATCTTCTTCGTGGGACATGGTGGAGGATTCACCGGTGGTACCCAGGATCAGGATGGCATCGGTGTGGTTTTCGATGTGCCAGTCGATCAGCTTTTCCAGCTGGGGGAAGTTGACGCTGCCGTCGGAATGGAAGGGGGTGACCAGTGCAACGATGGAACCTTTGATATTCAGCATAATTATATTCTCCTTTGTTCGAAATGGTTAAAGTTCTAAGTGTTCAAGATCTTCGAATGTTTCGCGGCGGATCACCAGCTTGGCCTGGCCGTCCTTGGCGAAAACCACGGCGGGGCGGGGCAGCCGGTTGTAGTTGGATGCCATGCTGTAGCCGTAGGCACCGGTGGTGTACATCAGCAGCAGATCGCCGGGTTCCACAGCGGGAAGGGAAGCGTTTTCGATGAGGATATCACCGGATTCGCAGCACTTGCCGGCCACGGTGGCGGTCAGGGTCTTGGGGGCATCGGCCTTGGTTACCACGTCGCAGCGGTACTTGGCCTGGTAGAGGGCGGGGCGGATGTTGTCTGCCATGCCGCCGTCCACAAAGACGTAATTTTTATTGGCGTTGCTCTTGCAGAAGCCCACGGTGTACAGGGTGGAACCGGCTTCGGCCACGATGCTGCGGCCGGGTTCGATGATGATCTTCTGCAGGGAGAGGGCGTTCTTTTCGGCTTCTTCCTCGCAGGCCTTTACCAGCAGGCTGCAGATCTCTTCCACGGGGATGGGCTGGTCCTCTTCGGTGTAATAGGCACCGAAGCCGCCGCCCAGACTGATGAAGGGGACGGGAAGATCCAGCTCGGTCTCGATGCTCTTGCTGAACTCTGCCAGGGTGCGGATCTCGGAGAGGAAGGCCTGGCTGTCGAAGATCTGGGAACCGATGTGGGCATGGAATCCTTTGAAATGCACGAACTTGCTGCTCTGTACCAGCTTCAGCAGGTCTACGATGCGCTGCCGTTCACCGATGTAGATGCCGAACTTGCTGTCCGGGTTGGCGGTGATGATGTACTGGTGAGTGTGGGCCTCCACGCCGGGGTTGATGCGGAGAAGCACGTCGATTTCTTTCTGTTTTTCTGCGGCCATTTCCACCAGCAGAGCGGCTTCCATTTCGTTATCCAGAACCACGGTGCCGACACCGTTTTCCAGGATCATGGAAAGCTCGGCGGGAGTTTTGTTGTTGCCGTGGAAGAAGACCTTTTCCATGGGGAAGCCGGCGCCTCTGGCGCAGTGGAGCTCGCCACCGCTGACCACATCAAGGGAGCAGCCCGCAGCCTTTACCAGCTGCAGCAGAGCCTTGCAGGTGAAGGCTTTGGAGGCATACGCCACTTCCGTCTGCAGCTTGTCGGAGACGAAATGCTTTCGGAAGGAGGTCAGTTTCCGTTCGATCTCGGCCTGGTCGTAGATCATGAGGGGAGTGCCGTAGGTTTCGGCCAGCTCCCGGCAGCTTACGCCGCCGATGGATAAGATGTGTTCTGTACCCATAGAGTTTCCTGCCTTTCGTAGGAGAGTGTGCCCGCCCGTTTGCGGGAAAGGGAAGAGTGTGCAGCCCCGGCGGCTTTCCATAAAAAAAGCCGGCCATGGGAAATGCCCTGCCGACTGTTCCGAAACGATGAGCCGAATGGGTTCATCGAAAAGAGCTGTGGTCAGATAGCACTCCTGCAAAGTTTGCAGACAGTCCTGAAGGTGTTTCCCCCAGGCCCACCGCATTCAGCACGCCTGCTGAAATGGGTTCGGCGGAATTGCTTCCCGACGGAGTCTGTGCCTGCCGGCTCGTCCGAAGATGGTCGTTTCCGCGCCTCTATCATTCTTCCATAATAGCATAGCACCATTCCTGCAGGAGCGCAAGGGGAGTTTTGCCGGAATGGGATTTTTTTTCGAAAAATGAGGCGGGATATGGTATACTGAAAAAAGACAGCCGGATCGGTGCGAAGCGGTACCGGACGGGTGGCTATTACCTTAGAAAATCAAGGGAAAGGGAAAACCTTTATGCAATACAAAACCATGCGGGAAGCCCGGTTCCTGGAACGGCCCAACCGGTTCGTGGCCATCGTGGAGCTGGACGGTAAAAAAGAAAAAGTACATGTGAAAAATACGGGACGCTGCAGAGAGCTTTTGCAGCCCGGCGTCCGGGTCTGGCTGGAGGACAGCCGGGCAGGAGAGGACGGTCCGGTACAGAGTTCGGAGGGAAAGGGCGGCCAAATGGCGGAATCGGCCGCCCGCAGCGGCGCGGCGGCAAATCCGAAAGCCGCGCCCCGCAAAACCCGCTACGACCTGATCACCGTGGAAAAGGGGAGACGCCTTGTGAATATGGATTCCCAGGCTCCCAACAAAGCGGCGGAAGAGGCCCTGCGGGCCGGGAACCTCCGCATTCCCGGCTTCGATCCGGAAGTTATGACCCTGCAGCGGGAAAAGACCCTGGGGGATTCCCGGTTCGACCTCTATCTGGAGCAGGAGGGCCGTAAAGCCTACATCGAAGTAAAGGGGGTCACCCTGGAGGAAGAGGGCATCTGCCGCTTCCCCGATGCACCCACGGAGCGTGGTATGAAACACTTGAAGGGGCTGGAAGAAGCAGCGGCCGCCGGGCATACTGCGGCGGTGCTTTTCGTGATCCAGATGAAAGATGTGGTGCGGTTTGAGCCCCACGAAGAACGGCACAAAGCCTTTGCCGATGCCCTGCGCCATGCGGCGGCAAACGGTGTGCAGGTGCTGGCCTGCGACTGCCGGGTAACACCCGATTCCATGAACCTGAAGGATCCCGTTCCGGTGATCTTGTAAATCCAATCCGCTTTTCGTTGTTTTTTACAGAAGAATTGGGTATAATTTGTTCCATATTAAGAATTTGCTAAGAACTCGCCAAGAAGAAAAGAGCGCATATGGGAAATAAGAATCTGAAACAAACCATCACCGTGTCCGGCGGCCTTTCCATCATCGTTGGGATCATCATCGGATCCGGTATTTTCATGAAGCCTGCTGTGGTGTTCCGGGATGCGGGCAGCACGGCAGGGGCCCTTCTGGCCTGGCTGGTGGGCGGCGTGGTGACCCTGGCGGCAGCCCTGACGGTCTCCGAGATCGCGGCCAACATCCCCCGGCCCGGTGGGCTTTACACCTATCTGGAAGAGCTGTACGGCCGGCGCTGGGGCTTTTTGCTGGGCTGGGTGCAGACGGTGATCTCCTACCCTGCATCGGTGGGGGCACAGTCCATCGCCTTCGCTTTGTATGTGGCGTATTTCATTCCGCTCAGCACCGGTCAGCAGCGGCTGGTGGCCCTTGGGGTCCTTGCTCTGCTGGTGGGTCTGAACGTGCTTTCTACCCGCTGCAGCGGCATCATCCAGATGGCGGCCACCATCGGAAAACTGGTTCCCATCGTGATCATTCTGGCCATGGGTGCTTTCTCCGGCGCTTTGCCCGGTTCTGCCGGCATGTCCGGAGAGCTGATCGGCGCCGGTATGGGAAGCGCGGTGCTGGGAACTCTGTGGGCCTATGACGGCTGGATCGGTGTCACCAATATGGCCGGGGAAATGCGGAACCCCAGAAAGAACCTGCCCCGGGTGATCGTCATCGGTCTGGTGTTCGTGATCGCGGTGTATCTGGCCTTCAATCTGGTGGTGTTCAACAGCCTGTCTCCGGAGCAGCTTTCCCTGTCTGAGACGCCCGGCTCCGATACGGCGGTGGCCCTGTTCGGGGAGAAGGGGGCAGCCCTGATCTCCGCCGGTATCATGGTTTCTGTATTCGGTTCTTTGAACGGCTATCTGATGACCGGTGCCCGTGTGCCGCAGGCCATGGGAGAAAAGGGCCTTCTGCCCGCAAGCCGTGTGCTGGCAAAGATCCATCCGGTTTTCGGGACTCCCGGCAATGCACTGATCCTGCAGGGCGTTCTGGCGGCCATTTACGTCCTGAGCGGCACGTTCAATGCCCTCACCGATATTCTGATCTTCGTGCTGTGGATCTTCTTTACCATGGGCGTTTTCGGGGTTTTCCTGCTGCGGAAGAAAGGTCTTTCCGCTAAAGAAAACTACCGGGTGCCCCTTTACCCGGTGGTTCCCGCCATCGGCGTTGCCGGCGGTGCCTTCGTTCTGGTCAGCACCCTGATCGGTGATCCGGTGAAGTCCCTGATCGGTATCCTGCTGACCCTGGCCGGGCTTCCGGTCTTTCACCTGGTGCAGAAGCGAAATCAAAAATAAGGACCGGCAGAGCCGGTCCTCGGAAGAGAATAAAAAGAAAAGGCAGAGTCGCCGCCGGGCGCTCTGCCTTTTTTCGTGTTCCGTGTTTATTTCAGGACCTTCAGAAAGTCCAGCACAGCCAGTACGATGCTGACGGTGAAGTACAGGCCCAGCAGGCCGCCGATGATGCCGGCGATCCAGCCGATGAGGGGCAGATGGCCCAGGATACCGATGATGACACCGCAGACCAGGTCAGCGATCAGAAGAACAACGACCCAGATGAGCAGGTCTTTCCAGTTTGCTTTGGGCTTGAAAGAAAAGGGGAACAGGTTTTTCAGAATTTCCATGGGAAAGTACCTCCTAAAGGGATTTCATACAAGTTTATTATACTCCGATGAAAGAGAACCGTCAATGATCGGCTTGCAGTTCGTCCAGAAGCTCGCGGCGCAGGTCCAGAATCTGGCTTACGCTGTAGTTGGTCACGATGTCTTTTTCGGAAGCGGTTTCCGGATCGAAAACGCGCTTGTCGCCGATGGCGGCACCGTTTTTCTGCAGGCGGGCCCGGTTTTCTTCGTTGAGAGGGCCGGGGTAGTCCATGCGGCCCAGCACCTTCATGTAGGCGATGAGCTGACGCACTTTATCCTCGTAGGCCCAGAGATCGTTCACTTCCTCCCGGTGCAGCTTCAGGTGACCGATGGACAGCTTTTCTGCGTGGATCTGCAGCTGCTCGTCCAGACGGCCGATCTTGCGCATCATTTTCTTGGTGTCGGGCAGATGGTCGTCACCGTCAAACAGGTCTTCCAGGAAGTAAAGAACTTCTCTGTCCAGGCTTTCCATGGAATACTGGATCTGCTTGTGGTTGTCGTAGGGGAAGACCAGGGTGTTGATGATCATACCCACCGCGAGGCCGATGGTCGTATCCCAGAAGCGTCCGATCCCGTAGGAAAGGGGCTCCACACCGGGAACGGAGCAGAGGATCACGATGATCAGGCTGGGCATGATGGGGGCGAATTTCAGGTGCAGCAGGTTGTAGACCGTGATCAGCGTCACCACGCCGATGGCGGTGGCGGCCAGATAATGGATCTCCAGGGAAGCCAGGAAGATGCCGATCACACTGCCGCAGAACACGCCCACCAACTGGGTCAGACAGGATTCCACGGACTTTTTGAAGGTGAGCTGCACCGCGGACATGGCGCCCAGGGTGGCGAAGATCAGCTTATAGTCGGAGGAGCCGTAGGCATCCACCAGGATCATGGCGATGATGACGGCTGCGGCGGTTTTCACGGTGCGCACTCCGATGGGAAAATGGAAGCGATGTTTCTTTTGCATGGGAGTTTCGGAAGTTCAGCGGATTCCCTGTTAGAGGAACAGGTTTGCAAAGAGGACGATGAGGGGGATGGCGATGATGGTTCTTTCCAGGAACAGGATGGCCAGCTTACCAAGCTTCAGGGGAATTTCGCTCTTGATGATGATGGCACCCACTTCGGTCAGATAGATGATCTGTACCAGGGAGAGAACGCCGATGATGAACTTGGTCTTGATGGATTCGATGCCGCCGATCAGCAGTGCGGGGATGAACATATCGGTGAAGCCGATCAGGGTAGCGGGGGCTACGGCGAAGGCTTCTTCCACACCCAGCAGATCCAGGAACAGGCCCATGGGATAGGAGATGATATCGAAGACGGGGGTGTAGGTGGCGATCACCAGTGCGACGGTACCCCAGGAGAGAACGATGGGGATCAGGTCGAAGAGCATACCCATGACCACTTCCAGGCCGCCCTTCAGAACGGTCTTCAGGGTGAAGGTTTCGGCGCGCTTGCAGCTCTGTTCCAAAGCGTGGGAGAGGAGGCCCTTGTCGGAGGGGACATCTTCGTTCAGCTGCTTACCGATCTGTTCCTGATAGGTATCGGGCAGCTTGGTGATGGGCGGGATGCGGCACAGAATGGCTGCCAGGATGATGCCCACCAGACAGATGCACAGGTAGAAGGAGGGGAACAGATTGGCGATGCCGATGGTGTCGGCGATCAGCAGGCAGAAGGGAATGGAAACAACGGAGAAGTTGGTCATGATGTAACCGGCTTCTCTCTTGGTGTAGTAGCCCTTCATGTACTGTTCGCGGGTCAGGATGACGGCGGCGTTGGAGGCACCGAACCAGGAGGCGATCAGGTCAACGGAGGCGCGGCCGGGTACCCGGAACAGGGGACGGACCACGGGGCGCAGGATCACGCCCAGGAATTCCATGATGCCGCAGTCGGTGAGGAAGGGCAGCAGGAAGCTGAAGCTGAGCACGATGCAGACCAGAGTGCAGCCCAGGTCCACCATGGTGGCACCGGTGTCAATGGAGGTGATCCATTCGGGACCGAAGCCGAAGACCACCAGAATGGCCACAACGGCACCCAGCAGCTTGGAGACCAGGTAGAAGGGAGTGGTGGTGAAAGCCTTGGAGAGGAAGTGGTTCTTGCGGATCCAGTCGGGCTTGCAGATGAAGTCGTACAGGCTGCCCAGGCCGCCGATGACCACCAGGGCACACAGGATGTACACCAGGCTGCCGGCGAAGAGGTCCTTCAGGAAGTTCTTGCAGAATTCCAGCAGTGTGCTGAAGGAATCGCCGTAGGGGATGGGCACCAGGAACATCAGGATGCCGAAAGCGGAGCCCAGAATGAATTTGATCAGGTTCTTGGGGTTTACAGTTTTCTGCATGATAATCACATACTTTCTTACAATGACGAGGGATAACTTACAGGGTTTCCACCGTTTCCATGGCGGCGAAGACCATTTCTTCGGTGACGGGGTAAGGGATATGATCCATATCAGGGCCGGTGACCGTTTCCGTCAGCATGGCTTTCAGGTGCTGACGGTCCAGGGCAACGTCCATTTCCTTCAAAGTGGTGGGGATTTTGAGGGCCTGCAGGAAGGCCTTCAGGCGGCGGGCTTCCGAAAGGTCGCCGTCCACCGCCAGCTGCACCAGGACACCGTAGGCCACCACGTTGCCGTGGAGCCATTTTTCTTCGAAGCCGGGCAGCAGCACCAGACCGTAGTAAACGGAATGGGCGATGGCACAGTTGTAGTCATCCAGCACCATCAGGGAGACCAGACCGGTGCTGACGATGTTGGCCAGGACCGCCTGCTCCAGAGCGTGGGAGGGGGTACCGGCTTCGCAGTCCGCCATGGCCTGTACGCCGTGCTCCCGCAGGGGCTCGTAGCACATATTGCTGATCTCGCGGCCCAGGGCGGAGCTGTGGTCCAGTTTGTCGCCGCGGGCGGAGAAGTGGCATTCGAAGAACTTGCCGATGGTGTCGCCCATCCCGGCCTGCAGATAGCGGACCGGAGCCTTTGCGATGATGGAAAGATCCATGAAGCAGTGGCAGGCAGGGCGGTCGTAGAAGTAGAAGCTGTCGAAGGAGCCGTCCTCCCGGTAGACCACGGAAAGGGCCGTGGTGGCGGCGCAGGTGGCAGCGATGGTGGGGAAGGTGAACACGGGGAGACCGGCCTTTGCGGCGGCGCCCTTTGCCGTATCCAGAGCCTTACCACCGCCCATGCCGAAGATCATCTGGGCACCGATGGCTTTTGCGTGGTCTGCCCATTTTGCAATGGTTTCATAGGTGCAGTCGTGGCCGTAAAGAACCGTGTCCAGGATCTCGAAACCGGTGCCGGAGAGAGCGGACTGCAGTCTGTCCTTCCCGGCGGCCAGAGCCTTCTCGCCGCCGATCAGCAGGATCTTTCTGCCGTAGAGACCGCAGACAGAGGGCACGTCGCCGTAGGCATCGGTACCGATGGAATAGTTGCAGTAGTATACGTTTCGGGTGTTCATTATTTCAGCAACTCCTGCAGTTTGGAAAGACGGGACAGAGCCTCGTCCAGGGTGGATTTTTCACGGGCGAAGTGGAGACGGATCAGGTGGTTCACTTCTTCTTTGAAGAAGCTGGAACCGGGAACGGCGGCAACACCGATGTTGATGATCATCCATTCGCAGAATTCCAGGTCGGTCCAGCCTTGGAACTGGGGCAGATCCAGGAAGTCCTGAATGTCGATCATGACGAAGTAGGTACCCTGGGGCACATTGTGCTTCAGGCCGATCTTGTCCAGGCCGGCCAGGAAGTAATTGCGCTTTTCGGTGTAGGTCTCCAGCAGCTGGTCGTAGTAGGACTGGGGGAATTTGAGGCCCACGGTGGCCGCTTCCTGCAGGGGGGAGGCAGCGCCTACGGTGAGGAAGTCGTGGACTTTCTTGGCATTTTCGATCACCTCGGCAGGTCCGATCAGGTAGCCCAGACGCCAGCCGGTGATGGAGTAGGTCTTGGACAGGGAATTGCAGGTGATGGTGTTGTTGTACATGCCGGGCAGAGAGGCCACGCAGGTGTGTTTGTTGGGGGCGTAGACCATGTGCTCGTAGACTTCGTCGGTGACCACGAAGGCATCGTACTTCAGGGCCAGCTCGCCGATGGCCATCAGCTCTTCGCGGGTGAACACCTTACCGCAGGGGTTGGAGGGGTTGCAGACGATGATGGCCTTGGCACCCTGCTTGAAACCGTCCTCGATGAGGGAAAGGTCGAACTCGTAGGTGGGGGGCACCAGGGGAATGTAGATGGGGGTGGCACCGGACAGAATGGCGTCGGCACCGTAGTTTTCGTAGAAGGGGGAGAAGACCAGAACCTTGTCGCCGGGGTTGCAGATGGTCATCATGGCGCACATCATGGCTTCCGTACCGCCGCAGGTAACCACGATCTCGGTTTCGGGATCGATGGTGCGGCCAAAGGCGCGGCCCTGCTTTTCTGCAAGCGCCTGACGGAAGTTTTCGGCACCGAAGGTGATGGGATACTGGTGGGGGCCTTCATAGGCTACTTTTGCCAGGGTGTCCAGGATCTCTCTGGGGGGATCGAAGTCGGGAAAGCCCTGGGACAGGTTCAGGGCACCGTGCTCGTCGCTGATGCGGGTCATGCGGCGAATGACGGAGTCGGTAAAGGTATGGACGCGGTCACTGAGTTTGGGCATGGATATCTCCTTCTATTAATAAAATTAAATTTGGCGCATAAATAACCATTTATATCATAGTAGAGAAGTGAAAGGATGTCAATGAAAAAAGCCCTGGAACGGGGAAGTTTCCGGGGCTTTTGGGCTGTAAAAAGAATATTTATGCGAAGATGATCAGCATGCCCACCAGAATGCCGAAAATGGCGGAGAAGGCGGGAAGCTTGCTGTGGTACATCAGGTAAGACTGGGGCAGGATCTCGCCGAAAACCACGTAGAGCATGGCACCGCTGGCGAAGCCGAGGCTGAGGGCCAGACCCAGGGGGCCGATGTCGCCCAGCAGGAAGCCCAGAAGGGCGCCCAGAATGGTGGGCGCGCCGGAAAGGGCGGTCATGACCACCGCTTTCACTTTGCCCATGCCGCCGCTGATCAGGGGAACGGAAACGGCCATGCCTTCCGGAATGTTGTGCAGACCGATGAGGACGGCCAGCACCAGGGCGGAGCTGCCCATGACGCCGTCGTTGCTGGCATAGGATGCGCCGATGGTCATGCCTTCGGGCACGTTGTGCAGGGCGATGGCGCAGGCCATGACCACGCCGGCCATGAAGAGAGCCAGCTTGTTGTCGGTCTTTGCGTGCTCCCGGTAGTGGTCGCTGTGGATCAGTTCGTCCAGATCGTCGGCGGTTTTGGGGTGATGCTCGTCGATGTGAGGAACTTCCGGATTGGTTTTCCGGTCGATCCAGTAATTCAGAAGATAAATAATGATGACACCGGCAGCGATGGCGGCGATGACGGTGTAGACACCTACTTCGGTGGCGACAGCTTCCGTGATCAGGTCGAAGCAGACCACGCTGAGCATCACACCGGCTGCAAAGCTGAGCAGCAGGCTGACGGTACGGTTGGATTCTTTTTGCAGAAGGGCACCGATGAGGCCACCCAGGCCGGTGCCCACCACGCCGGAAAGGGTGGTGGTAACAAGAAGCGTTTCAATGATTCCCATGATGTAAATAACTCCGCTATTGTGATTGTTATGGAAAGGAAAAAGCACTGAAATCGTGGATTTCAGTGCTTTCTTTGGTCGGAGCGACAGGATTTGAACCTGCGGCCTTTTGACCCCCAGTCAAACGCGCTACCAAGCTGCGCCACGCCCCGTTATTCTTTTCGTTGTGCGCTGGAATCGGAAATGGTGCCGGCGATCGGGGTCGAACCGATACGGTGTCGCCACCACGGGATTTTGAGTCCCGCACGTCTGCCAATTCCATCACGCCGGCGCGCAACATGGTTATAATAGCACAGGGAAAAACAAAAAGCAAGTACAAAAACATTGCTTTTTGAAAAATATTTTGTTATAGTTCTTTTTGTTAAGAAAAGAATACTCTTAAGGAGGATCACCATGCCTGAAAACACCCCTACTACCGGCAACAGCTACCTGCCTCTCATTATGCTGGTAGCCATGTTCGTCCTGATGTACTTCCTGATGATCAGACCCCAGAAGAAGCAGGAAAAGAAGACTGCCGACATGCGCAACAGCCTGCAGATCGGCGATGAAGTTCTCACCATCGGCGGCTTCTTCGGCAAGGTCGTAAAGATCAAGGATAACGTCATCACCCTGCAGATGGGTTCCGACAAGGTCCGCGTTGAAGTTGCAAAGTGGGCCATTTCCAAGAAAGTGGAAGAATCCGACCGCACCGGCGTAAGCGCTGCTGCAAAGGCCGAACCCAAGAAGGAAGAAAAGAAGGAAGAAGCTGCTCCCGCCAAGGCTGCCGTAAAGCCCAAGAGACTGGGCAAGGCTGCTGAAGAAGCACCCGCTGCTCCCGCAGAAGAAGCTCCCGCTGCAGAAGAACCTGTTGCTGCAGAAGAATCTGCAAAGGAAGAATAACATTCCGGCGTACTTAACGTAAGAAATGCTCCATGCATCCGCATCGGAGCATTTTTTATGTTCCGGAGCATAAAATGAAAAAAGAATATGACCGGAAGGGGAGGTACAGCCATGGGCATGGGAACGGCAAAGGAAGGACGTAAGGGATTCGGCGGCAAGCTTTTGAAATTGTACGGTATTTCTTTGGGACTTACTGCCGCACTGGTTCTGACCGGCGCGGCCTTATTCTGCCTGACCGGTCTTCCGGAAGGGCTTTACCGCCCCTGGATGCTGCTGTCCCTGTGCGGCCCCTGTGTGCTTCTGGGGTACGGAAGCGCACAGATCTTCGGGAAACGGGGGCTTCTGACCGGCCTTCTGACCGCGGCGATCCTGCTGGTTTTCGTTCTGGGAACGGCGGGGATCCTTCTGCAGACCGGCACGGAAATCAACTGGTTTCAGCCCCTTTACAGCCTGCCGCTGCTGGCCGGAGCAGCCGGTGGTTTTCTCGGTGTGGGCCGCACGAAATAAAAGTTGCTATATATGTAGAAAAATACGGAGAAAGATACGGGTTTTTCTTGTAATAAGAGAACTTTCGTAGTAAAATAACCTTTATATATTGGCAGCAGATGCCCTTTTTGTGGTGCCTGCAGCTAACCGGAAAGGACAAGCACTGATTATGAAAAAAGCAATCGCAGCTCTTACAGCAGTTTTGATCATACTGGCCTGTATTTTCAGCCTCACCGGTCTGGGTCCCATTGCTCCCGTTCAGGAAAGCCTGAAGCTGGGTCTGGACTTTCAGGGCGGTGTCTACGTGGTCATGGAAGCACAGACCAAAGCCACCGGCGAGGAACTTGCGGACCTGATGGAACGCACCCAGTCCATCATTGAAAACCGAGTCAACCAGATGGGTCTTTCGGAACCCGTCGTCACCGTGGAAGGGGAGAACCGCATTCGCGTGGAACTTCCCGGTGCGGAAAATGCGGAAGATGCCATCAAGACCATCGGCAAGACCGCACAGCTTCTGTTCCTGCTGGGCAACGGCTCCGTGGTGCTGGACGGCAGCATGGTGAAAGATGCCTATCTGACCCAGGGGCAGACCGGTCTCCCCGCCGTCGGCCTGGAATTCAACTCCGACGGTGCCAAGGCCTTTGCGGAAGCCACGAAGCAGGCCTCTTCCGGCAAGATCTTCAACATCAATACCGGTGTTACCGACAGAGCGATCTATATCTCTCTGGACGATAAAATCATTTCCAACCCCCAGGCAAAAACTCCCATTACCGACGGCAAGGCGGTCATCGAAGGCAATTTCACCACCGAAGAAGCCATCGAACTGGTGCAGCTGATCCGGGGCGGTGCACTTCCCGTCAATCTGGTGGAAGTGGAAACCTCTGTGATCGGTCCCAACCTGGGCATTGATGCACTGCAGTCCAGCGTCATCGCCGGTGCCGTGGGCATCGGTCTGGTGCTGATCGTCATGCTGGTGTTCTACTATGGCATGGGTATCGTTGCCAACGTGGCCCTGCTGCTCTACGTGGTCGCCACCTTCTGGGTGCTGGCCCTGTTCGCCGCCGTTCTGAACCTGCCCGGCATCGCCGGTATCATTCTGGGCGTAGGCATGGCCGTTGATGCCAACGTGATCATCTATGCCCGTATCCGCGAAGAATTCGCAAACGGCAAGACCCTGCGTGTGGCAGTGGACGGCGGTTTCAAGCGCGCCTTCTCCACCGTGGTGGACTCTCAGGTGACCACTCTGATCGCCGGTCTTGTGCTCTACCAGTTCGGCACCGGTCCCGTCAAGGGCTTCGCCCTGACCCTGATGATCAGCATTTTCATCAGCGTCCTCACCGCGGTCGTGGTTTCGCAGTTCCTGCTGAAATCCATGGTCAGCGGCAAGATCTCTCCCAAGTTCTTCGGTGCGCAGCACTGGATGCAGAAGATCACCCCCAAACTCACTTATATCAAGCATCGGAACAAGCTTTACATTTTCTCCGCCGCCATCATCGTACTGGGTCTGGTAGTGGGCCTGATCCGCGGCTTCAACTACGGCATCGACTTCACCGGCGGTACCCGTCTCCACATCGACATGGGCGAAGTGGTGGCTGTGGATGATATCCGCGACATCATGAAGGAAAACGGCCTGGAAGGATCCGTGGTCCACAGCGGCGAAGGCAACAAGGAGATCGTGATCAAGACCACCTCCGCGCTGGACAACGAACTGCGTCAGGAAGTGCTGAAAGACTTCAATGCAAAGTTCGGCACCACCGAAGATGACGTTCTGGCCATCGAACACTTCAGTGCCTCCGTAGGCAAAATGCTGACCAACAACGCGGTGAAGGCCGTCCTTCTGGCATCCGCCTGCATGCTGGTCTACATCATCATCCGGTTCGAGTGGCGGTTCGGCATCGGTGCCATCGTGGCTCTGGCCCACGACGTGCTGATGGTCATCGCCATCTATGGCCTGTTCAACATTCCCATCAACAATCCCTTTATCGCCGGCATCCTGACGGTGGTGGGTTACTCCATCAACGACACCATCGTTGTGTTCGACCGCATCCGTGAAAACGGCCGTCTGATGAAGAAGACCCGCCTGGAAGAACTGATCGATACCAGCATCAACCAGACCCTGGTCCGTTCTCTGATGACCTCCATCACCACTCTGACGGCCATCCTGCCCCTGATGTTCATGGGCGGCAAGACCATCCGGGAATTCTGCGTGCCCCTGATCGTGGGCATCCTGGCCGGCGCACTTTCCTCCGTCACCATTGCCAGCCCCGTTTATTACGAACTGGCTAAGAGAGGAAAGAAATCCAAATATGTGGCAAAGACCGCAAAAAAATCCAAGAAGAATGTTCTGCGTGCCGCCGCAGAACAGGAAGAAGCGGAAAAGTAGAGGTTCGTTATGGCAGACGCGCAACGCATGGTAAAATTCTTAGAAGATGTACTCCGCATCAATCCGAACTACGATATCGATCTTCTGGAACGGGCATATCGCAAGGCGGAAGAACTTCATGAAGGGCAGCTGCGGAAGTCCGGCGAGGAATATGTGATCCATCCCATCGAGGTCACCAAGATCCTGGCCGAGCTTGGCATGGACGAAAAGACCCTGGTGGCCGGCCTGCTTCATGATGCTGTGGAGGACACCCCCTACACCTACGACGACGTGAAGCGGGAATTCGGCGAAGAAGTGGCCCTTCTGGTAGACGGTGTCACCAAACTGAATAAACTGGTCTTTGAACGCAAGGAAGACCGGGAAGCGGAAAGCCTGCGTAAAATGTTCCTGGCCATGTCCAAGGACATCCGCGTGCTGATCATCAAGCTGGCGGACCGTCTGCACAATCTTCGTACCATCAACTATATGAGCGCCCACAAGGTGCAGGAGAAATGCCAGGAGACCCTGGAGATCTTCGCACCCCTGGCAAGCCGTCTTGGTATCTATACCGTCAAGTTCGAGATGGAAGACATCGCTCTGCAGCATCTGGAGCCGGATATGTACCGCGAACTTGTGGAAAAGGTCAACAAGAAGCGGGGCCAGGGCCAGCAGTTCATCGATAAGGTGATCGGCATCATCCAGAAAAATCTGAAGGATGTGGGCATCACCGCCGAGATCAAAGGACGCTACAAGCATTATTACAGCATTTACCGCAAGATGAAGTTCCAGAACAAGGATCTGGACGAAATCTTCGACCTGACCGCTGTCCGCATCATCGTGGATTCCGTCAAGGACTGCTACGGCGCCCTGGGCGTTGTGCATACCCTGTGGAAGCCGCTGCCCGGCCGGTTCAAAGACTATATCGCCATGCCTAAGCCCAATATGTACCAGTCTCTGCACACCACGGTGCTGGGCGAAAACGGCGAACCCTTCGAAATTCAGATTCGTACCCAGGAAATGCACCGCATCGCCGAGTACGGTATCGCAGCCCATTGGAAATACAAAGAAGGCATTTCTGCCGATCAGGAAGAAATGAAGCTGGCATGGCTTCGCCAGACCCTG
Organism: Clostridiales bacterium; assembly: GCA_015058215.1. Classification (GTDB taxonomy): domain Bacteria; phylum Bacillota; class Clostridia; order Peptostreptococcales; family Anaerovoracaceae; genus SIG262. Next base: position 21,941 of record SVCU01000012.1, on the reverse strand, counting down.
GAATGGCAGCAGGATGTGAACGATTCCAAGGAATTTGTGGACACCCTGAAGGTGGATCTGTTCTCCAGCCAGGTATTCGTATTCAGCCCCAAGGGCGACGTGATGGAACTGCCCAAGGGCTCCACGCCTCTGGACTTCGCCTTCAAGATCCACTCCGCCATCGGCTGCAAGTGCGTCGGTGCCAAGGTCAACGGCAAAATGGTCCCCATCGACTATCAGCTGAAGAACGGCGAAATCGTCAACATCGTTACCTCCAACTCCAGTAAAGGACCCAGCATCGACTGGCTCAAGATCGCAAAGACCAACACGGCCCGCAACAAGATCCGTCAGTATCTGAAAAAGGAAAACCGTTCGGAAAACACGGAAAAGGGCAAGGACATGCTGGAAAAATACATCCGCCGGAAGGGTTACGATCCCTCGGAGATCATCCGGAACCAGTGGCTCAACAAGGCGGCCAAGAACTTCAACGTGCCCAGTGCGGAAGAACTGTATACGGCCATCAGTTACGGCGGCGTGATGCTGTCCAAGGTGGCGGTGTTCCTGATTGCTCTGTACCACGAAACCAAGCAGCAGGAACTGAAGGAAAAGGAAAAGCGGGAAGCCAAGGAAGCTGCCGCAAAGGCAGAGCGCCAGCGGAAGCGCAGCAGCCGCAACGAAACCGGTATCATCGTGGAAGGCATGGACGACCTGATGGTTCGCTTCTCCCGCTGCTGCACCCCCGTGCCCGGCGACGAGATCATCGGCTTCATCACCAAAGGCCGCGGCATTTCCGTCCACCGTGCGGACTGCATCAACATCCAGAGCCTGCCCGAGATCGAACGGGAACGGCTCATCGCCGTGCAGTGGGATACGGGCAAAGACGGCCAGCTGTCCTACGATGTGGATGTCTGCGTTCTGGCCCACGACCGGCGCGGTCTCTTCTCCGACCTCTCCAAGGTCTGCGACGAGATCAATGTGGACATCATCGGTGTCAACGCCCGTGCGGATAAAGAAAACGTGGCCAACATCACCATGACCCTTTCCCTCAACGACACCGGCCAGCTGGAAAAGCTTCTGACCAAACTCCGCAACGTAAACGGTGTGGCAGATGTATACCGTGCCGTGGTGTAGAACCCATATATATAATAGGAGAATAAATTTATGCGCGCAGTAGTGCAGCGGGTAAGCCGCGCTTCCGTCACCGTGGACGGTACCGTTACCGGTGCCATCGAAAAGGGCCTGATGGTCCTTCTGGGTGTGGAAGAGGGCGATACCGAAAAAGACGGTGAATATCTGGCGGAAAAGATCACCGGTCTTCGCGTCTTCGAAGATGAAGAAGGGAAGATGAACAAGTCCGTCAAAGACCTGGGCGGTAAGATCCTGGCCGTTTCCCAGTTCACCCTCCTGGGAGACTGCCGTCACGGCAAGCGTCCCAGCTTTATTGCGGCGGCCCGCCCCGAGCAGGCCAAAGCCCTGTATGAAGATTTCATGGAACGGTGCAAAGCCAAGGGAGTGCCCACGGAAGCCGGGATTTTCCAGGCGGATATGCTGGTCTCCCTGGATAACGACGGCCCCGTTACCATCCTCGTAGACAGCAGAAAGGTGTTTTGAGATGATTTTACGCGGATACCATACCGGCCCCATCATGACCAATACCTATTTGGCATGCGATGAGGAAACCAAAAAAGCCTTTGTAGTGGACCCGGGCGGCCAGAGCGGCAAGCTGGAAAGCTTCCTGCAGGAAGAAGGGTACACTCTGGAATACATCGTGCTGACCCACGGCCACGGTGACCATACCGGCGGCGTACAGCGGCTGCAGAACGTCTTCCCCGGCGTGAAGCTGGTGGCCTGCAAGGCGGAAGAAGACCTGCTGGCAGACGGCGACTGGAACGGTTCCCGCTCCATGTTCGGTCACGACATCACCCTGACGGCAGACCTCTGGGTGGAAGACGGGGACACCCTGCAGGTGGGCAGCATGGAACTGCAGTTCCTGGAAACCCCCGGCCATACCCCCGGCGGTATGTGCATTTACGTGGGCGGAGTCCTGTTCAGCGGCGACACCCTGTTCCTGAATTCCGTGGGAAGAACGGACTTCAAGGGCTCCTCCTTCAGCAAACTGAAGACCGCCATCAAGGAAAAGCTCTTCGCTCTGCCCGATGAAACCCCCGTTTACCCCGGTCACGACAGACCCACCACCATCGGCTACGAAAAGGAGTACAATCCCTTTGTATAAGATCGACTGCAACCAGGCCGAACGGCCTTATGACCTGAAAGAACTGGTACGCATGTTCCTCCCGCCCTCCGAATACCAGGTGCTGGAAGAGGGGACGGAATGGGAAGTGCTGCCGGAGGATACCCTGATCCGCCTGCCGGACGGCATCATCGAGAAAGATGACTGCAAGCGCTGGCTGTGGCAGGAACTTTCCCGCCATACGGGGAAGACCCCCGAATGGGGCATCCTTACCGGTGTCCGCCCGGTAAAACTCTTCGGTGAACTGGTGCATCGCACCGGCAGCCCGGAAGGGGCGGCGGAAACCCTGAAAGAACGCTATTATCTGGATCCGGAGAAGATCCGCCTGCTGGCGGAGACCTGGCAGGTACAGCAGGAGACCATGGGAGAAGGGGACCCCAGAAAAGTGGCCGTCTACATCGGCATTCCTTTCTGTCCCACCCGGTGCCTCTACTGTTCCTTCACTTCCAACCAGGGGAAGCCGGAAGCCATTGCCCGATACCTGGAAGCCCTGAAGAAAGAAATCGCTTTCGCCGGGGCGGAGACCCGCCGCTGCGGCCTCATCGTAGAGTCCGTGTACATGGGCGGCGGCACTCCCACCACTCTGACCGCAGAACAGCTTGCGGATCTTCTGGCTCACACCAGAGCATCCTTCGACCTTTCCCAGTGCCGGGAATTCACCGTGGAATCGGGGAGACCGGACACCATCACCGAGGAAAAACTGCAGGCCATTCTGGACAGCGGGGCAGAACGCATCAGCATCAACCCCCAGACCATGAAGCAGGAGACCCTGGACCGCATCGGCCGGAACCACACCCCCGAAGAGATCCGTCAGGCCTTCCAAATGGCTAAAAACGTGGCCATGCCCGTGGTCAATGCAGACCTGATCGCCGGCCTTCCCGGAGAAGAACCGGAAGACTTCGTAAACAGTCTGCAGGAAATGCTGGACCTTCGTCCCGCAAACATTACAGTGCATACTTTGGCGGTAAAGAGAGCCTCCCGTTTGATCGAACAGGAAAAGGACTATAATTATCACCAGGGAAATAAAGTGAAGCGGATGCTGGAGGCGGGAAGCCGCATGCTGGCAGAAGCGGGGTACAGACCCTACTATCTGTACCGACAAAAGCAGATGACAGGCAACTTCGAGAACGTGGGCTACGCCCTGCCGGGAACGGAGAACCTGTACAATATGAAGATCATGGAGGAAAACCAGACCATCATCGCCCTGGGCGCAGGCGGCATCAGCAAGGTCTGGTATCCGGCGGAGAACCGCCTGGAACGGGTGCCCAACGTTTCCAACTATGAGATTTACATCGAACGGCTGGAAGAAATGATGGACCGGAAGCGCAAAGGCATTTTCGCCGATGCCGCCGGCACCGCACCAGCAGCAACTACCGAAGCAAAAGCAGCAAACGCTGCAGAGGAGGAATCATAAGTGTCTATCGTAAAAAGAACTCACATGTGCGGCCAGCTCCGCATGGAAGATGCAGGTAAGGAAGTTCGCCTCAACGGCTGGGTCCAGAAGAGAAGAAATCTGGGCGGTCTGATCTTCTGCGATCTGCGTGACAAAACCGGTATCGTACAGGTCGTATTTGACGACACCGTGGCAGAAGACGTATTCCAGAAGGCAGATACCCTGCGCAGCGAATACGTTGTAGGCATCTGCGGCACCGTTCGCGAAAGAGAAGCCAAGAACAAGGATCTGCCCACCGGCGACGTTGAAATCGCAGCAACCGATCTTGTGATCTATTCCGCAGCCGAAACACCCCCCATCTACATCAAAGATGACGATAACGTATCCGAAGACCTGCGTCTGAAGTACCGTTATCTGGACCTGAGAAAGAACAAGATGCAGAGAAACCTGACCTTCCGTCACAACGTCTGCATCCTGGCAAGAAACTTCTTCGCAGAAGAAGGCTTCACCGAAGTGGAAACCCCCATGCTGGTCAAGCCCACTCCCGAAGGCGCCCGTGACTACCTGGTACCCAGCCGCGTGAACCAGGGCAGCTTCTATGCTCTGCCCCAGTCCCCCCAGCTCTTCAAGCAGATCCTGATGGCATCCGGTACCGATCGTTACTTCCAGATCGCCAAGTGCTTCCGCGACGAAGACCTGAGAGCAGACCGTCAGCCCGAATTCACCCAGATCGACCTGGAAATGTCCTTCGTGGAAGAAGACGACGTGATCGATATCCAGGAACGCTTCATCAAGAAGCTGTTCAAGGAACTGAAGGGCATCGACGTACAGACTCCCTTCCCCAGATACCCCTATGACGAAGCCATGGAACGGTTCGGCAGCGATAAGCCCGACACCCGCTTCGGCTTCGAACTGAAGAACCTGACCGAAACCGTGAAGAACTGCAATTTCAAGGTCTTCACCGATGCCATCGAAGCCGGCGGCTCCGTCCGCGGTATCTGCATCAACGGCTATGCCGACAAGTTCAGCCGTAAGGATGTGGACAAGATGCAGGATGCTGTAAAGGCTTACGGTGCCAAGGGCTTGGCCTGGGTCCGCGTGCCTGCAGAAGGAGACATCACCGCTTCCATCGGCAAATTCTTCTCCAAGGAAGAGATGGATGCCATCCTGGCAGTGTTCGATGCCAAGCCCAACGACCTGATCCTGATCGTTTCCGACAAGCACGATAAGGTGGTCTTCGACAGCCTGGGCTTCCTGCGCCGCGACCTGGCCGACAAGCTGGGCCTGCTGAAGGATGACGAATACGATCTGCTGTGGGTCGTAGACTTCCCCCTGTTCGAAAAGGATCTGGAAACCGGCGCACTGTCCGCAATGCACCATCCCTTCACCTCTCCCAAGCTGGATCAGGTAGAACTGCTGGAAACTGCTCCCGAAAAGGTAAAGGCAAGAGCTTACGACATCGTTCTCAACGGTGTGGAAATGGGCGGCGGCTCCATCCGAATCCACGACAGCCAGCTGCAGAAGAAGATGTTCCACGCACTGGGTCTCAGCGACGAAGAAGCACAGCTGAAGTTCGGCTTCCTGCTGGAAGCTTTCCGCTACGGTGTACCTCCCCACGGCGGTCTGGCCTACGGCCTGGATCGTATGGTCATGCTGCTGCTGGGTGAAAAGAGCATCCGCGAAGTAATGGCATTCCCCAAGAACCAGAACGCACAGGACATCATGTGCGAAGCTCCCGCTCCAGCAGGCGAAGGCCAGCTGGAAGAACTGGGAATCGATATCAGAGGTTAAGTATGAAACGAATTGGCCTGTTCGGAGGCACATTCGACCCCATCCACAACGGGCACCTGCTGCTGGCGGAACAGGCCAGAGAGCAGGCCTGCCTGTCCCGGGTCATCCTGATGCCGGCCCGGGTCTCGCCCTTCAAAACCGGTGCCAAAGGCACCGATGCCGCCCATCGCCTGAAAATGGCCCGCCTTGCGGTAAAGGGGAATCCGTATCTGACCGTTTCCGACTGGGAAATCAAACGGGAGGAAGTTTCCTACAGCATCCATACCCTGGACCATTTGAAAAAGCGGTATCCCGATGACGAGATCTGCTTCATTCTGGGCACCGATGCCTTTCTGAGCCTGGGCCGCTGGTATCGGGCGGACCGCATCCTGTCAGAGTACACCATTCTGGTGGGAACCCGGGGCGGTTACCGGGAAGAGGAACTGGAAGCCTGCAGGGAACGGTACCTGCAGAACGGGGCGAAAGCCATTGAAACGATCCGTATGCCCCAGGTGGAGATCTCTTCCTCGGAGATCCGGAAAGCCCTGCGGGATCGCCGTTCGGTGCGCTATCAGATGCCCGATGCCGTGGTACGGTACCTGCAGAAGGAAGACCTGTATCTGCAGCTCTCCGATCTGCAGGAAGACGTACTGGAAAAGCTGACGGAAAAGCGGCGGCTCCATACGCTGGGGGTGCTGCAGGAAGGCCTGGAGCTTTGCGCGATCCACGGTCAGGATCCTGAACCCTTCCGGACAGCGGCCTGTTTCCATGACCTGTTCCGGGGCATTGCTCCGGAGGAGCTCCGCACCATCGCAGAAAGGGAAGGGCTGGAACCCCGGTATTGGGACAGCCCCAATCTGGCCCACGGCAAGCTGGCGGCACTGGCCATGGAGCGGGAGTACGGCATCACCGATCCCGACATTTTGAACGCCGTCTGCTACCACACCACCGGCCGCCCGGCTATGAGCAAGCTGGAACAGATCCTGTACATAGCCGATGCCTCCGAACGGGGACGGGAGTACCCCGGTGTGGAAACCCTGCGGAAGCTGGCACGAAACGATTTGAACGAAGCCTGTCTCTGGTCCATGAACAGCACCATTGCCTTTGTGGAAGCCAGAGGACAGCAGCTGGATCCCGACACCCTGCGGGCCAGAGACCATCTTCTGGCGCAGCGGGATTCTGCAAAATAAAAAGGAGGAAGTCATATGGAAAACAAAGAGATCGCTTTGAAAGCAGCAGCCATTCTCAACGAGAAAAAAGCAAGAGACGTGGTGGTCATCGACGTGACCGAGAAATCTTCCTTTGCGGATTTCCTGGTGATCGCCTCCGGCGGCTCCGAGCGGCAGGTGAGAAGCCTGGCATCGGAGCTCTCCGATAAGCTGGCAGAAGAGGGGATCTTCAGCCGCAGCATCGAAGGCAGAGGCCCTTCCGGCTGGATCCTCATGGACTACGGCGACATCGTCATCAACGTGTTTTCTCAGGATCAGAGAAGCCGTTACAATATTGAAAAAGTCTGGGGAGACGGTATCTTCCTGGATGTGGAATAAACCTGAATCAGAGGTGAAAACATCATGCAACAGCAATACGATTTTAAAAACCTGGAAGCCAAGTGGCAGCAGATCTGGGACGAAAAGAAGATCTATGCGGCAGAAGACGGCGGCACCAAAGAAAAGTTCTTTGGCCTGGTAGAATTCCCTTACCCCAGCGCAGCCGGTCTGCACGTAGGCCATCCCCGTCCCTACACCGCAATGGACATCATCGCCCGTAAGAAGAGAATGGCCGGCATGAACGTGCTGTTCCCCATGGGCTACGATGCCTTCGGTCTGCCCACCGAAAACTTCGCCATCAAGAATCACATCCATCCCAAGATCGTTACGGAAAACAACATCAAGAACTTCCGCCGTCAGCTGAAGGCTCTGGGTTATTCCTTCGACTGGGATAGAGAAATCAACACCACCGATCCCGCCTACTTCAAGTGGACCCAGTGGATCTTCCTGCAGCTCTACAAGAACGGTCTGGCTTATAAGGCCAAGATGCCCGTAAACTGGTGCACCAGCTGCAAGTGCGTTCTGGCCAACGAAGAAGTGGTGGAAGGCGTCTGCGAACGCTGCGGTTCCCCCGTTGTCCGCAAGGAAAAGAGCCAGTGGATGCTGCGCATCACCAAGTATGCCGATCGCCTGATCGACGATCTGGAAGGTCTGGACTTCATCGAACGCGTTAAGGCACAGCAGACCAACTGGATCGGTCGTTCCCACGGTGCGGAAGTGACCTTCAAATCCACCATCGGCGACGATATCCTGGTATACACCACCCGGCCCGACACCCTGTTCGGCGTCACCTACATGGTGCTGTCCCCCGAACACGAACTGGTGAAGAAGTGGATGCCTCAGCTGGGCAATGCCGATGAGATCAAGGCATACCAGGCCAAGGCCGCTGCCAAGTCCGATCTGGAACGTACCGAACTGAACAAGGAAAAGACCGGCGTGAAGCTGGACGGCGTAAAGGGCATCAACCCTGTCAACGGCAAGGAAATCCCCATTTTCATCTCCGACTACGTACTGTCCACCTACGGCACCGGCGCCATCATGGCCGTTCCCGCTCATGACGACCGTGACTGGGAATTCGCCAAGGCATTCGGCTGCGATATCATCGAAGTTGTGGCCGGCGGCAACGTGGAAGAAGCCGCCTTCACTCTGAAAGACGATACAGGTATTATGGTAAACTCCGGCTTCCTGAATGGCCTCACCGTAAAGGATGCCATCCCCGCCATCACCAAGTGGCTGGAAGAACAGGGCATCGGCTATGCCAAGACCAATTTCAAGCTGAGAGACTGGGTCTTCAGCCGCCAGCGCTACTGGGGCGAACCCATTCCCATCATCCACTGCCCCCACTGCGGCGAAGTGCCCATGAAGGAAGAAGATCTGCCTCTGCTGCTGCCCGATGTGGAAAGCTACGAACCCACCGACGACGGTGAAAGCCCTCTGTCCGCCATCACCGACTGGGTCAACGTAAAGTGCCCCATCTGCGGTGCCGACGCAAAGCGTGAAACCGATACCATGCCCCAGTGGGCCGGTTCTTCCTGGTATTATCTGCGCTACATGGATCCCCACAACGATAAGGCCCTGGCTTCCAAGGAACTGCTGGAATACTGGAGCCCCGTAGACTGGTACAACGGCGGTATGGAACACACCACCCTGCACCTGCTGTACAGCCGCTTCTGGCATAAGTTCCTCTACGATATCGGCGTGGTACCCACCAAGGAACCCTATGCCAAGAGAACTTCTCACGGCATGATCCTGGGCGAAAACCCCCATTATATCGATAACTACGAAACCCAGGAAGAAAAGGATGCTGCCATTGCCAAGTACGGCAGCGACGTATACCGTCCCTCCGTCAAGATGTCCAAATCTCTGGGCAACGTGGTCAACCCCGACGATGTCATCCGCGAATACGGTGCCGACACCATGCGTCTCTACGTCATGTTCATCGGTGACTTCGAAAAGGCTGCAACCTGGTCTCCCAAGGCTGTCAAGGGCTGCAAGCGTTTCCTGGACCGCATCTGGGCCATGGCATACAATGTGAAGGACAGCGAAACCGAATACTCCAAGGCCAATCTGTCCGCACTGCACAAGACCATCAAGAAGGTCACCGAGGACATCGATAACCTGAAGCCCAACACCGCCATCGCCGCTCTGATGGCTCTGCTGAACCAGATCGAAAAGACCTGCAACAAGGCCGAACTGAAGACCGTTCTGCAGCTGCTGAGCCCCTTCGCACCGCATATCTGCGATGAAATCTGGGAAGCTCACGGCTTCGAAGGCATCTGCTCCGTTTCTCCCTGGCCTGCGTACGATCCCGAAAAGTGCAAGGATGCCGAAGTGGAGATCGTCATTCAGATCAACGGCAAGATCAAGGAGAAGATCATGGTTCCCAACGGTCTCTCCAAAGAAGAATTCCAGAAGATCACCATGGAAAACGAAAAGGTTGTGGCACTCCTGGAAGGGAAGCAAGTTGTCAAAGTCATCCCCGTTCCCGGAAAGCTGCTGAACCTGGTGGTCAGATAGTATAGAAAGGAAAGGACGTTTTGGAAAACGAAACCAAAGGCACGGCTCGCAGAACCAGAACGGCTTCTGCGGCCAAGGCCGCTGAAAAGAAGGCAGCCGCCCCCAAGAAAGAAGCGGCTGCCAAAAAGCCTGCCGCTTCCAAAAAGGCGGCGGCTCCCAAGGCTGCAGCCAAGGAAACTGCAGCAAAGAAAGCGGCGGCTCCCAAAAAGGAGACCGCTGCCAAGAAGGCTGCTCCCAAAAAGGAAACGGTCTCCAAGGCCGCGGCAAAGAAAACCGCCGCAGCCAAGGCGGAACCCGCTGAAAAGAAGACGGCAGCCAGAAAGAAGACACCTCTTCTGAACATTCCCGCCATCCCTCTGAAAAAAGAGAAGAGCCAGCAGGCTCCCGTGGAAAAGAAGACCCGCCGCAGTGCGGCCGGCCGCAAGGCTGCCGATCCGGAAGTGCGGATCATCCCCATGGGCGGTCTCCACGAGATCGGGAAGAACATCACCGTTCTGGAATGCGGCGACGACATCCTGATCGTGGACTGCGGCACCACCTTCCCCGAAGATGAAATGCTGGGCATCGATATCGTCATCCCCGATTTCAGCTATCTTCTGGCCAACCGCCACAAGGTGAAGGGCCTGATCCTGACCCACGGCCACGAAGACCACATCGGCGGTGTTCCGTATCTGCTGCGGGATCTTCCCATTCCCGTTTACGGCTCCCGTCTGACTCTGGGGCTGGTGCAGAACAAGCTGAAGGAGCATGGCATCGACGGTGATCTCCGCGAGATCAAAGACGGCGATAAAGTGAAGATCGGCATTTTCGAAGCGGAAGCCATCCACATGACCCATTCCATTGCGGATGCTCTGGCCTATGCCATCAGTACGCCCGCAGGCGTGATCTTCCACACCGGCGACTTTAAGATCGACTATACGCCCCTGGAAGGGAAGCCCATCGATTTCCAGAAGCTGGCCTCCATCGGCAGCGAAGGCGTTCTGCTGATGCTGTGCGACAGCACCAACGTGGAACGGAAGGGCTATACCCCCTCCGAGCGGAACGTGGGCGTCACCCTGGAGAACATTTTCCGCAAGTGCGAGTCCTCCAGAATCCTGGTAGCCACCTTCTCCTCCAACGTAAACCGTGTTCAGAAAATCATTGATACCGCTGTTATGTGCAACCGAAAGGTGGCCATCTCCGGCAGAAGTATGATCAACGTGGTGGGCATCGCCATCGAACTGGGCTACCTGAAGGTGCCCGTGGGTGTGCTGGTGGATATCAATAAGATCAAGAACTATGCCGATTCCGAGCTGGTGATCATCACCACCGGCAGCCAGGGCGAGCCCATGTCGGCACTGTCCCGCATGGCCAGCAACGAACACAAGAACGTGCAGCTGAAGCAGGGCGACGTGGTCATCCTGTCTTCCTCTCCCATCCCCGGCAATGAAAAGGCGGTTTCCAACATTGTAAACAAGCTGTTTGCAAAGGGCGTGGAAGTGATCTACTCCGACATCGCGGAAACCCACGTGTCCGGTCACGCCTGCCAGGAAGAGCTGAAGCTGATCCACATGCTGCTGAAGCCCGAATTCTTCATGCCCGTTCACGGCGAATACCGTCATCTGCGGGCTCACGCACAGCTGGCCGCAGACCTGGGCATGGATCCCCAGAAGATCTTCCTGTCCGACAACGGCCAGGTCATGTCCCTGCATAAGCATAAGGTGGAATTCGCAAACGAACACATCGAATGCCCCGCAGTGCTGGTGGACGGCTTCGGCATCGGCGATGTGGGCAATGCGGTACTGAAGGACAGAAAACTGCTGTCCGAAGGCGGCCTCATCATCGTGGCAGCCACCATCGACCGGGATCTGGGCATGGTGGTCTCCGGCCCCGACATCATTTCCAAGGGCTTCGTTTATGTGAAGGAAGCTGAAGATCTGCTGACCGTGGCCGCCAAGGTGGCACGGGATGCCATGGATCGCTTCGATGTGAGCAAGATGAAGGATTACGGCCCCATGAAGAGCGCAGTGCGTAACGCAATGCAGGATTTCATCTACAAAACCACCAAACGCAGCCCCGTAATCATGCCGATCTTTATGGAACTGTAAAAAAAGTATTGGCAATTACTGAGAGTTCTGCTATACTAAAACGTAGTGTCTGACAAAACAGACGTTAAGTGTATTTAATTTTACGGAGGAAATAGATATGATTTACGCAAGCGACTTCAGAAAGGGCATGACTTTCGAAATGAACGGCGATCCCCATGTAGTAGTGGATTTCCAGCACGTAAAGCCCGGTAAAGGTGCAGCATTCGTCAGAACCAAGTATAAGAACATCCTGACCGGTGCTACCAGAGAAGAAGCTTTCAACCCCAGCGATAAGTTCCAGGAAGCCAGAATCGAAACCAAGCAGATGCAGTATCTGTACAACGACGGCGAACTGTACTACTTCATGGACCAGGAAACCTACGATCAGGTTCCCCTCATGGCAGAACAGGTTGAAGACGCAATGAAGTATCTGCGTGAAAACGATATGGCCACCATCAAGTTCTACAAGGGCGCAGCCTTCCTGGTAGAAGCTCCCAACTTCGTAGTTCTGAAGGTCATCGAAACCGAACCCGGTGTAAAGGGCGATACCGCCACCAACGTCACCAAGGCAGCCACCGTAGAAACCGGCGCCATCGTTCAGGTTCCCATCTTCATCGAAGAAGGCGAACTGATCCAGATCGATACCCGCACCGGCGACTACCTGTCCCGCGCAAAATAAAACAGAAAGTAGGTTTCGCAGGGTGGAGTCCATCCTGCGAAACTTTTTTAAGAGGCAGAAATCAATGACGCAACAGAAGAAGAAAAAGAAGGGCATGGGCTGCCTGATTTTCCTGATCGTAGTTGTACTGCTGATTCTCGGGGTATTTTTGGGGATCATGGGGTATATCAACAAGCATTCACAGCCTATGGATCCCGGCAACACGGCAGAGATCAATGTAACCATTCCCATGGGCAGCAGCACCCGCGGCGTTGCCAGCGCTCTGTACCATGCAGAGCTCATCGACAATGCGCTGGTGTTCCGCATCCAGTCCAAACTGAACGAATTTGACGGCAAATTCCAGGCAGGCAATTATGTGTTCTCCGCCGATATGTCCATGCTGGAGATCATGGAGGCTCTGATCGAAGGGGTTTCCTATGAGACCACCCGCTTCACCATCCCGGAGGGCTATACTCTGGCTCAGACTCTGGAAGCTCTGGCCGAGGCCGGTCTTGATACTCTGGAAAATTTCAAGCACGAAGCGGAGCACGGCAAGTTCGATTACTGGTTCCTGGAGGATGCACCGGAAGGGGAGAACCGCCTGGAAGGCTACCTCTATCCCGAAACCTACGAGGTGTACGTGGATGCGGGGGCTCACGGCGTTCTGGATAAAATGCTGAGCCAGTTCGACAAAATGTTCACCCGTGAAATGGCCAATGCCGCCAAGAATAAGGGCTACGACATCAACGAGATCGTCACCATCGCTTCCCTCATCGAACGGGAAGCTTCCGTGGATAAGGACCGTCCTCTGGTGGCCAGCGTGATCTACAACCGCCTGGAAAAGGGCATGAAGCTGCAGATCGATGCCACCGTCCTCTACGCTCTGGGCGTGACCAAGCCCGTGGTCACCCTTAAGGATCTGGAGGTGGACAGCCCCTATAACACCTACAAAAACAAGGGCTTCCCGCCCGGCCCCATCTGCTCTCCCGGCAAGGCTTCCCTGGAAGCGGCCCTGGAGCCTGCAGACACCGGATACTATTACTATGTACTCGGTACCGACGGCACCGGCGCTCACGTGTTCTCCAAAACCTATGCGGAACACGAAAAACACGCCGATGCTTACCGCAAATGGCGGGATAATCACTAAGCAAGTATCCGCAGGCTCTTGCCAAAGGGCAGGAGTCCGTGGTACAATAAACTGTCCGTTATCACTATAACAATACCCTTAGGAGGATATATCTATATGGATCCCGATCCCAGTCCCAGCATACCTTTGCAATTGCTTCTCATTTTTGTACTGATCCTGATCAATGCGTTCTTTGCTGCCGCCGAAATGGCCATCGTTTCCGTCAACCGGAATAAAATGAAGGCCCTGGCCGCGGAAGGCAAGAAAAAAGCACAGATGGTTTTGGATTTTGTGGATGAACCCAACAGTTTCCTGTCTTCCATCCAGGTGGCCATTACCTTGTCCGGTTTTCTGGCAAGTGCTTCGGCCTCTATGAGCATGGCAGACGATGTGGGCGCATGGCTCACCAAACTGGGCGTTCCCTGGGGCACGCAGATCGGCGTGTTCCTGGTCACTCTGATCCTGTCTTACTTCACATTGGTCCTGGGCGAACTGTATCCCAAGCGCCTTGCCATGAACCACGCGGAAAAAGTAGCCATGGCTACCGTGGGCATCGTCAATGGGGTGCGCGTCGTCACAAAGCCCATCGTATGGTTCCTTTCCGTTTCCGTAAAGGCCGTCATGAAACTGACCCGCCAGAAGGAAACTCCCGACGAAGATGCCTTCTCGGAAGAAGAAGTGGTATCCATGCTGGAGGCCGGTCAGGAATCCGGTGCACTGGATGAAGAAGGCGCGAAGATGATCACCAACATCTTCGATTTCGATGACACGCTGGCATATGAGGTCATGACTCCCAGACCCGATGTGTTCACCATCGACATCCAGGACGACCCCAAGGTCTACATGGACGAACTGATGGAAATGCAGTACACCAGAATTCCCGTGTACGAAGAACACCGGGACCGCATCCTGGGCATCCTGAATATCAAAGACTACTTCATCGAAGCCAAGAAAAAGGGCTTTGAGAACGTGGACATCCGCAGCATCCTGCGGAAACCCTTCTTCGTTCCCGAAACGAAGAACATCGCAGATCTCATGCGGGAACTGCAGGCTTCCAAACAGCACATCGCCATCCTCATCGACGAATACGGCGGCTTCAGCGGCATTGTAACGCTGGAAGACATCATTGAAGAAGTCATGGGCGATATCGACGACGAATACGACGAAGCCGAAACCGAGATCACCAGCCTGGAAGAGGGTACCTATCGCATCGAGGGCTCCATCGCGCTGGAAGATCTCAACGAAGAACTTGGTCTCAAACTGGAATCCGAAACCAGCGAGACCATCGGCGGCTACCTTCTGGAGCTTCTGGGCGAGATCCCCGAAGACGGTGAAAACCTGCAGAAGGAAGTGGAAGATGACCAGTGCACCTACGTGCTGGAAGTGGTAAAAGACCGCCGCATCGAACAAGTGAAACTTACCGTCAAACAGGCGGAAGAAAAAGAAATTTTAGAAGAAGAATAGGAGAAACATCATGCTTGCAGATCTGACTATGAAAGACTTCATGAAGGAACTGGCTTCCAATTCCCCCATCCCCGGCGGCGGCTCCATCGCTGCAATGTGCGGTTCCACCGGCTGCAATCTGGTCGCAATGGTTGCTGCTCTGACCGTAGGCAAGAAGGGCTACGAAGAATACTGGGACGAAATGGCTAAGCTGAAGGCAGACATGGAAGCCATCAGCGACGAACAGCTGAAGGCCATCGACGACGACGCCAACGCTTACGCAACCGTAGTTGGCTGCTTCTCCATGCCCAAGAACACCGAAGAAGAAAAGGCACTGCGCGCCAAGACCATCCAGGAAAAGACCGAAGAAGCTGCACAGGTTCCCCTGGGCATCGCTGAAAGAGCAGTTCCCATTTTCAATGGCGCTCGCGAAGTGATCGCAAAGGGCAACAAGAATGCTGTTTCCGACGGTGCTATCGCTGCTATGATGGCTCGTACCGCAATTCTGGGCGCTCTGTACAATGTTCGCATCAACGCAGTCTCCCTGAAGGACGAAGCCAAGAAGGCCGCTCTGCTGAAGCGCTGCGAAGAACTGGAAAAGCTGGCTCAGGAAGAAGAAGCAGACATCCTGAAGACTGTTGTTTTCAAATAAACCATCCCATTCGGAACTTTTTTACGGCGCCCGCGAAAGCGGGCGCATTTTTACGCAGGAGGAACCTGTCCGTAAGGACGCTCTAAAACAATGAAAACCTTTCAGCCCAAACTCTTTACATCTCTGAAAAACTACAGCAAGGGGCAGCTGGTAAATGACCTGGTGGCCGGTATCATCGTGGCCATCATCGCACTGCCTCTGTCCATCGCACTGGCCATCGCTTCCGGCGTTTCTCCGGAGCAGGGCCTCTACACCGCCATCATCGCCGGTTTCGTCATTTCTTTCTTCGGCGGCAGCAAGGTAAACATCTCCGGCCCCACGGCAGCCTTTGCCACCATCGTCGCCGGCGTTGTGATGCAGCACGGCATTTCCGGCCTGATCATGGCCACCCTCATGGCCGGTGTGTTCCTGATCCTCATGGGTATCTTTAATTTCGGTTCCCTGATCAAGTACATCCCCATGACCATCACCACCGGCTTCACCTCCGGTATCGCCATCACCATTGTGGTGGGCCAGGTGAAGGACTTCCTGGGCCTCACCTTTGCTGAAGGCACCCACGCCATCGAAACCACCGAAAAGATCGAAGCCATCGTGGACTCCATCGGCACCCTGAACCTGGATGCACTTATTGTGGGCGTCATCGGCATGGCCATTCTGATCCTGTGGCCTATGCTGGGCAAGGTCTCCAAGCTGCTGGGCAAGATCCCCGCATCCATCATCGCTGTGATTGCAGGCATCCTGCTGGTGAAGTTCGGCCCCTTCGAAGTGAATACCATCGGCACCCTGTATCCCGATCTGAAGGCCGGTTTCCCCGTGCCTTCTCTGCCGGAATTCAGCTTTGATACCATGAAAGCCGTTCTGCCCAACGCCTTCACCATCGCCATTCTGGCCGCCATCGAATCCCTGCTGTCCTGCGTGGTTTCCGACGGCATGATCAACGATCGCCACAACTCCAACACCGAACTGATCGCCCAGGGTCTGGGCAACGTGGCTTCCGGCCTCTTCGGCGGTATCCCTGCCACCGGTGCCATTGCAAGAACCGCTGCCAATGTAAAGAACGGCGGCCGTTCTCCTATCTCCGGCATGGTACACGCAGTGGTTCTGCTGCTGTTCCTGCTGGTGCTGATGCCCCTGGCAAAAATGATCCCCATGCCCATCATCGCCGCCATCCTGTTCATGGTTGCCTACAACATGAGCGAATGGAGACATTTCGTAAAGATCTGCCGCTTCTCTCCCAAGAGCGACATTTTCGTACTGGTACTGACTTTCGTCCTGACCATCGCCTTCGACCTGGTAGTGGCCATCGGCGTGGGCATCGTTCTGGCAGCCGTTCTCTTCATCAAGAGAATGTCCGAAGTTACCTACGTCCGCGTCTGGAAGGAAAACACCAGCGGCCACGACGGCAAGACCAAGGAAATCCCTGCCGGTACTCTGGTCTACGAAATCAACGGCCCCATGTTCTTCGCCAACACCAACAAGTTCTTCGACTTCGAACTGTCTGACGAAACCAAGGCCATCATCGTTCGTATGAGCAACGTATCCGCCATCGACGCCACCGCCATGAAGAACATGGAAAACCTGTACGCCGCCTGCCAGGCCAAGGGTGTCACCCTGATCCTGTCCCACGTGAACGAACAGCCCATGGCCGTGTTCGCCAAGGCCGGGTTCTACGAAAAGGTGGGCATCGATAACATCCTGCCTCACATTGACCAGGCGCTGGAACGCGCCGCAGAAATCTGCAAGGAAGCATAAAAGCGGCTCCACGACCTAATTCTTCAAAACCATAAAAAAGAGGCCCTGCCGGGCGATTTTCCGCCCCGGCAGGGCTTTTGTAATATAACCGTAATCCCCCTGCACTTTACAGAAGAGGACCCGGTCTGTTAAACTATACACAAAGGGAAGGGCCTGTTTGGACCTTTCAGAAAGGAGGCTTTGCCATGAAACACCGTACTTTTCTTCGCTGGCTCGTACTGCCGGTGCTTCTCCTGTGCCTCTTTACCGCCTGCACTCCGGCAGAGCCGGACAATCCCCAGGATCCCGACGATCCCAACCGGCAGGAAGAACAGCAGAACCCCGAGGGTGAAGGACAAAACAGCAGTCAGGATAACATCCGAAATTATATCGGCATCGGAGAAGCGGGTTATTACGATGATGTTCCCGGTTTGGACGAAGCGATTGATACTTATTATGAATCGTTCCGAAAGGAAGTTCAAATAGAAGAATTTCCAGCAGAACTTTGGGAAAAGGCAACATTCGAAAGAGAACTTCGGACTATTGTAAAAACAGTATATTATGAAAAAAAGAGTGGTGTGATTTTAAGCGAACAAGAATATATGCAGAAAAGGAAAGCAGATCCGGATTCTGTATCTGGGAAAGCGGTACGAACGCATCAAACGGCATTGGTTACTGTACAACTTCCGAAAGAGGCGTATTTTGAATTTTGTATACCGAAGGGGATTACTTTTTACGCAAGCAGTGAAAATGGTTCCTGGAATGTAATTACTCCGCTGGATTCGTCAACTTTTGTAAAAACGAAAGAGGCTGCGGCAGAAACATATCTATATGGTTTAACTGATAATCATATGCTGAAGGAAAATTTCGGTGAAAACTGGAACGACCATGTAAAGTTGATTTACAGTAAATTTGAGACAAAAGCTGCCTTTACTATGTACAAAGTACAGCTTGAAATCGAAGGGAAAATGATCGGTAACAAGGGGTACGGCCCGTTCTTGTTCTACGTCAGCAATGATGGCGGGAATTGGCATGTGGAATCCGGTCTTAGTTTTTCTGACAAAGAACCGGGTGATATCCGCGAATGGTCACCTGGAATTTTGAATCCGACCGAAATTGCATTACAATATCCCCAAATTCCCAAAATAGTAGTTGATGCAGAAGTTGATTCCTATGGAAAAGAGGTTGGTTACTGGGGAGAAAGCGTGCGGGTCTGTGCATTTGATTTGGTTTGTACCCATATGACAAGTATCGGTAAGATTGTTGAAGTATATGAAGTACAAGAACAGCGTCAAAATCAAGATACATTTGAATGGCGCGATGCCATGGGAAGCAGTTATCTGTTCTTTGAAGTGCAAAATGAAGAACGTATCTTTCTGGAAAGGCGAATCAATTATCCGGATTTGCAGGATACTGTAGAAGAATTGGCAGAAGCGGTCATTCATGGGACTGATTCCATTCACTATGCTTTCCGAAATCAAAAGTTGGCAGACGCCGGAAATCTTCGCTGGTACGGTTTGGGCAGTCAGTCGATGGAACTGGGACAGGGAGAACTCTTGGAACGGCAGACCTCAACAGAAGCAATGCACACACCGTATAGCTATCGGGAAGGAATGTGGTACAGTGATCTGAATTACTGGCGAAGCGTTTTGGAACCAGATGACAAGAGTACCTGGAATGTTTCGTACGCTATGACCACGAATCCGGATGTGCTTACATGGAGAGGAATACATGTTGGTTCTACACGTGAAGATGTTCTGAATGCTTACCCGGAGGCACATACTGAACCGTATTTTCAGGAAGAAGATATTATTTGGTGCAATGGTTATGATCATCGGGAAGAAGCTGGGCTGAGCGAAAATGATAAAGCTCATTTTGAATCACGATTAGGAAATGCAATTTTGTTCTACTTCAAGGAAAACAAAGTGGTGAAAATGGAAGTGATTACGCAGTTTGATTAATCTATAAGGAAGAACCGATTTTGAAAGGTGCCACGGAAGTGGCACCTTTTTCTATGGATATTTTTATGAGAAATAAAAGCCAGTCCCTTGACAAAAGCCGGAAGGAACCATATAATGAACATATAAATAACATGTGTTATATTATGAAGGCGATTTCACCAATCGGACAGCAATGTAAATCGAACCATTGCAGCAAGGAGGGCGCATCATGCCGCCGAAGGTAAAGATTACAAAGGGACAAATCGTTGAAGCGGCGTTGCAGCTGGTGCGGCAGAAAGGGCCTGAGGCCCTGAATGCCCGCGGTCTTGCGGCTGCTTTGGGCTGCTCCACGCAGCCGCTGTTTTCCAATTTCGAGAATATGGAACAGATCCGTCTTGCGGCTGTGGCGGCGGCGGAACAGCTGAACAAAGAGTTCATCGACCGGGAGATCGGCCAGGGCAAGTATCCGCCCTACAAAGCCAGCGGCATGGCCTACATCCGCTTCGCCAAAGAGGAGCGGGAGCTGTTCAAACTGCTGTATATGCGGGATCGTACCAAGGAGGTCATTCCCGAAGACACGGAGCTGAACCAACAGATGTCCGAACTGGTGCAAACCAATACGGGGCTGGGTGCTTCGGAAGGGGAGCTGTTCCATTTTGAAATGTGGGCCTTCGTCCACGGCATCGCCGTCATGATGACCACAGAGTTTCTGGACATCGACGAAGAACTGGTGAGCCGCATGCTGACGGATGCCTATCAGGGACTGCGGCAGCGGTTCCGGCTGGAATAAAAGAAAAGGGGTACATACAAGTGGAAGCCATCCGCATCAAAAAACTGACGAAACGATACAAAGACGTGACCGCGGTGGACGGTCTGGATCTTTCCGTGAAACCGGGAGAACTGCTGGCCCTTCTGGGCATCAACGGTGCCGGGAAGACCACCACCATCAAAATGCTCTGCGGTCTGACAGAGCCTACGGAAGGGGATGCCTTCCTGAACGGCAGGAGCATCCGGACGGAGCGTGAGGAAGTGAAGAAGATCATCGGGGTATCGCCGCAGGAAACCGCTGTGGCACCCGGACTCACCGTAAAAGAAAATCTGGATCTGATGGCCGGTGTCCATGGATTCAGCAAAGAAAAACGGGCAGCCAAAGGGGAAGAACTGATGCACCTTCTGGGGCTGGATGCCGTTTCCGGGAAAAAAGCCGGCAAGCTTTCCGGGGGCTGGCAGCGCCGCCTCAGCATCGCCATGGCTCTCATCGGGGAGCCGGAGATCCTGTTTCTGGATGAACCCACCCTGGGGCTGGACGTGATCGCCCGCAGCGAGCTGTGGGACTTGATCCGCAGTCTGAAGGGGAAGGTGACCATGGTGCTCACCACCCATTATATGGAGGAAGCGGAGGCCCTTTCCGACCGCATCGCCATCATGAAGGACGGCCGGCTTCTGGCCTGTGCCTCTGCGGCAGAACTGAAGGAAGTGACCGGCGCAGACCGTTTCGAGGATGCCTTCATCAAAATCGTGAAGGAGGCGGTAAAATGAGACTTCGGACCTTTGCACAGAGAAACGCAAAAGAGATCCTGCGGGATCCTCTTACCATCATTTTCAGCCTGGGATTCCCTCTGGTGCTGCTGCTCCTTTTGTCCGCCATTCAGGCCAACATTCCGGTCAGCCTCTTTGAAATCGGTCACCTGACACCGGGCATCACCGTCTTCGGGCTGTCCTTCATCAGTCTCTTTTCCGCTACCATCATTGCGAAGGATAGGGGAAGCGCGCTGCTGCAGCGGCTTTATACCACGCCCATGAAGGCTGCGGATTTTATTCTGGGGTATGCTTTGCCCATGATCCCCATCTCCCTGATGCAGTGCCTGGTCTGCTATCTGGCGGCTCTGGTGCTGGGACTGCCTCTTACGGTGAACATCCTGTGGGCAATCCTGTTCCTCCTGCCCGTGTCTCTTCTGTTCATCGGTCTGGGGCTGCTTTGCGGCAGCATCCTGAACGAAAAGCAGGTGGGGGGCATCTGCGGTGCACTGCTCACCAATCTTTCCGCCTGGCTCTCCGGCATCTGGTTCGATCTGAAACTGGTGGGAGGAGCTTTTGAAAAAATCGCCTACAGTCTGCCTTTCGTCCACGCGGTGGAGCTGGAACGGGCGGTGCTGCAGGGAAATTTCGCAGAAGGGCTGCCGCATCTGTTCTGGGTGCTGGCCTATGCAGGGGGGATCCTGATCGCGGCAATTCTGCTGTTTTTACGACAAATGAAGCATGAATGATAAAAAGCCCTCTGAATGGCAGGTGCTCGTAAAACAGAAACATTCCCGACAGCATGCCCTGCCGGGGTTGTTTCTTGCATACACTACAGCTATGTGTTAGGATAAACAAATTAATCAGACAAACTTGAATTTGGAGGAAACAGTATGGTTAAACGTGCACACATTTCTGATATTGCATCATTGACAGAATTGAGATTGGAATTCTTGCAAGAAGACTGCGGCGAATTGAGTGAAGAAATCAAAAGTAAGCTCATAGAGGCTTTGCCAGATTACTTTGAAAAGAATCTGAACCATAATATTTTCTGCTACCTAATTAGAGAAATGGAAGAAGTCGTTGCCTGTGCATTCTTGTTAATAGAGGAAAAACCTGCAAGCCCGATGTTCATAACAGGTAGAACAGGAACAGTACTCAATGTATACACAAAACCGATATGCCGACATAAGGGATATGCAACTGCGATAATGAAAATGCTACTTCAAGATGCAGTTAAAATGAATTTGAGCTCTGTGGAGCTTAAAGCTACAGATGCTGGATACAATTTGTATAAATCCGTTGGTTTTACGGATGATGTGTCAAAGTATCATTGTATGAAATGGCACA
>SVCU01000011.1 GCA_015058215.1 Clostridiales bacterium | reverse complement strand
CTGATACTAATAGGTCGAACACTTGACCAATTCTGGTTGACAGATTTGAAAAGATCTGCTACGATATGCATTGTTCGGTTTTGAGGGTACGCCCTCATACGAAGTAACTGCTTCATGAAGCAGTGAATGATCCGGTGAGTATAGCGAGGATGTTACACCTGTTCCCATCTCGAACACAGTAGTTAAGCTCCTTAGCGCCAAAGATACTCGGTGGGAGACTGCCCGGGAAAATAGGTCCTTGCCGGTTCAACAGACACGCACTTCGGTGCGTGTTTTGTTTTATAGAGATTCGCCCGTACCTCCGATACGGGTCTTTGCATATATATCCTGAATATGTGAGTTTCGATTTATTTTTTGATCGGTATAGAATATACGAGCACAAGCAAAACGGAACGCAGCTAAAAAGAGCAGCCCCATAGGGCTGCTCTTTTTCAATCTTCAAGTTGGTTTATCCGCACCGGGATCGCGGTGCTTGTTTTGCGGTTACAGATCGCAGACCTTTTCGACCCAGCCGTGCTTGTCTTCGATCTTACCCAGCTGGATGCCGGTGATGGTATCGTACAGCTTCTGCGCGATAGGGCCGATGCTGCCGCCGTTGATCTGGATCACATCGTCCTTCCAGCGCAGTTCGCCTACGGGGGAAATGACAGCTGCGGTACCGGAAGCGAACACTTCGTTCAGGCGGCCTTCCTTATGCGCATCGAACACTTCCTGGATGGTGAGTCTGCGTTCGGAAGCGGGGATGCCCCATTCCTTCAGCAGGGTCAGTACGGAGTTTCTGGTGATGCCGGGCAGGATGGTGCCTTCGTTGGTGGGAGCGGTGATCACTTCGCCGTCGATCACGAAGAAGGCGTTGGAAGTACCGATTTCTTCTACGTAGTTACGGGTGACGCCGTCCAGCCACAGAACCTGGGAGTAACCCAGCTGGTGGGCCTTTTCCTGAGCCTTGAGGCTTGCTGCGTAGTTACCGGCAGTCTTGACGTAGCCGGTGCCGCCCTGGCAGGATCTGGTGTATTCGTCTTCTACGAAGATCTTGGTGGGAGCCAGGCCGCCCTTGTAGTAGGGGCCGACGGGGCTGAAGATGATCATGAACAGGTAGCTCTTGGAGAGACGGACGCCCAGGAAGGGTTCGGTAGCAATGATGAAGGGACGGATGTACAGGGAGCTGTTGGGAGCATCGGGGATCCAGTCGATGTTGGCTTTGGTACCGGCCTTAACAGCTTCGATGAACATTTCTTCGTCCATGTAGGGCAGGCAGATGCGTTCTGCGGTGCTGTTGGCTCTCTTGGCGTTCATGTCGGGACGGAACAGAACCACTTCGTTGTTGACGGACTTATATGCCTTCAGACCTTCGAACATTTCCTGGCCATAGTGGAAAACGCAGGCGGCGGGTTCCAGGGTGATGGGAGCATAGGGAACCACGCGGCCGCTGTGCCAGCCACGGCCTTCGGTGTATTCGATGACGACCATGTAGTCGGCCATATCCACGCCGAAGGGCAGGTTGTTCATATCGGGCTTATGCTTGGGGTTCAGACAGGGGGTTACAGGAAATTCATACTTCATAGGGTTACCTACTTTCTATAGCCATAGGGCTATTTTTTATAGTCTTCGATCATTTTGTACTTCAGTTCCCACAGCTTCTGAGACAGGTCCACGTAATAGGTGTGGGGGTTTTCGAAGCGGAGGATTTCATCCCACAGGGTGTCGATCTGCTCCTTGCAGTAGGTGCGGATCTCTTCCAGGGAGGGGGACTGGTACACTTGCTTGCCTTCCTTGAAGACCTGTACGCGCAGGTTCTTCGCGGTGTAGTTGGTAACTGCCTTCTTCTTCCAGGTGGACTGGGGGTCGAAGATCAGGTAGCCGTCTTCAACGGGGATGGGTTCGTCATCCAGGGTGATCACGTCGGCGAAGGCCTTGCCGCTTACGTTGTCGTAGAGGCGGTACACGGTCTTGAAGCCGGGGTTGGTGATTTTTTCGATGTTGTCACTGATCTTGATCTTGGGGATGATTTTGCCATCCCTTTCGACACCAGACAGTTTGTACACTCCGCCGAAAACAGGTTCTGATTTGGAGGTGATCAGCCGTTCGCCGACACCGAATACATCGATGCAGGCACCCTGAACGATCACATCGCGGATCAGATATTCATCCAGAGAGTTGGAGACGCAGATGGTGGCATCGGGGAAGCCGGCGTCATCCAGCATCTGGCGGGCTTTCTTGGTCAGGTAGCTGACGTCACCGGAGTCGATGCGGATGCCCTTCTTGGTGGGGTTTACTTCCTTGAACACCTTGATGGCATTGGGAATGCCGGACTTCAGGGTGTTGTAGGTATCCACCAGCAGGGTGCAGTTTTCCGGATACAGTTCGGCGTAGGTTTTGAAGGCCTCGTATTCGCTATCGAACATCTGGACCCAGGCGTGAGCCATGGTGCCCAGTGCGGGAACGCCGTAGTCCCGTTCTGCGATGGCGCAGGCCGTACCGACACAGCCGCCGATGTATGCGGCGCGGGCACCGTAGATGGCGCTGGAGCCGCCGTGAGCGCGTCTGGTACCGAATTCCATGACCGCCTTACCCTGGGCTGCCCGCACGATGCGGTTGGACTTGGTGGCGATCAGGCTGGCGTGGTTCACCAGGAGCAGCAGAATGGTTTCGATCAGCTGGGCCTGGATGATGGGACCTCGGATGGTCAGAAGGGGCTCACCGGGGAAAATGGGAGTGCCTTCGGGAACCGCCCAGACATCGCAGGAAAATTTAAAATCACGGAGATAGTCTAAGAATCCTTCGCAGAAGGTACCCTTGCTGCGAAGGTAATCGATATCTTCATCGGTGAAGCGAAGCTCGTTGAGGGCGTCGATCACCTGTTCCAGACCGGCTGCAATGGCGAAGCCGCCGCCGTCGGGAACCTTGCGGAAGAAAAGATCGTAGTAACCGATCTGGTCCTTCATGCCTTTTTCGAAGAATCCGTTGGCCATGGTCAGTTCGTAGTAATCCATCAGCATGGTCAGATTCCGCTTGTCAGACATTTGGTTTTCTCCTTTCTGAATCGTTTACGATGATAAAGCAGTGAAAAGATAAAACTTCCCAGTTTCACCTTATATAGTTCTACATTATAGCACAAGAAAGGGAAACGGGGAAGTTTTTTTAGCAAAGATTTAACAGATCAGAGAAGAATTTTCTTCAGATAATGGCCGGTATAGGATTCCGGTACGGCGGCCACTTCTTCGGGGGTGCCCTGTGCGATGATGGTACCGCCCCGGTCACCGCCGTCGGGCCCCAGGTCGATGATGTGGTCTGCGGTTTTGATCACATCCAGATTGTGCTCGATGACCACCACGGAGTTGCCCTTATCCACCAGGCGGTTCAGCACCTGGATCAGCTTGTCCACGTCGGCAAAATGGAGGCCGGTGGTGGGTTCGTCCAGCACGTACAGGGTCTTGCCGGTACCCTTGCGGGAAAGTTCGGTGGCCAGTTTGACGCGCTGGGCTTCGCCGCCGGAGAGCTGGGTGGACGGCTGGCCCAGCTTGATGTAGCCCAGGCCCACTTCCTCCAGAGTCTTCAGCTGGCGGTGGATGGCGGGGATGTTCTGGAAGAATTCCACGCCTTGGGAGACGGTCATATCCAGTACGTCGAAGATGCTCTTGCCCTTGTACTTGACTTCCAGGGTCTCCCGGTTGTAGCGCTTGCCTTTGCAGACTTCGCAGGGAACGTAAACGTCGGGCAGGAAGTGCATTTCGATGCAGATGATGCCGTCGCCGGAGCAGGCTTCGCAGCGGCCGCCCTTAATGTTGAAACTGAACCGGCCCTTTTCGTAGCCCCGCAGTTTGGACTCGGGAAGCTGGGCGAAGAGGGTGCGGATATGGTCGAAAACGCCGGTATAGGTGGCGGGGTTGGACCGGGGCGTGCGGCCGATGGGAGACTGGTCGATATCGATGATCTTATCGATGTGCTCCAGGCCCAGGACTTCCCGGCAGGCACCGGGCTTGGCGTGGGCACCGTGGAGCTTGGCGGCTGCGGTCTTACAAAGGATCTCGTTGATGAGGCTGCTCTTGCCGGAGCCGGAGACACCGGTGATGCAGACGAATTTGCCCAGGGGGATATCCACGTCCACGTTCTGCAGGTTGTTTTCCGCGGCTCCGCGGATGCCGATGGAAAGGCCGTTCCCTTCCCTGCGCTTCTTGGGGACGGGGATGGATTTTTCGCCCCGCAGATACTGGCCGGTGATGGATTCGGGACAGTTTTTGATGTCTTCCAGGGTGCCGGCGGCGATGATCTTGCCGCCGTGAACACCGGCGCCGGGACCGATGTCTACCAGGTAGTCGGCCGCTTCCATGGTTTCTTCGTCGTGTTCCACAACGATCAGGGTGTTGCCCAGATCCGTCAGCTGGCGCAGGGTGGCCAGCAACTTGGCGTTGTCCTTCTGGTGAAGGCCGATGCTGGGCTCGTCCAGAATGTAGAGCACACCCATGAGGCTGGAACCGATCTGGGTGGCCAGACGGATGCGCTGGGCTTCGCCGCCGGAAAGGGTGGCGGAAGCACGGCTCATGGTCAGATATTCCAGACCTACATCGGCCAGGAATTTCAGACGGGCCTTGATCTCTTTCAGGATCTGCCAGGCGATGGCCTGTTCCTTTTCCGTCAGCACCAGGCTGTCCAGGAAGGAAAGGGCGGTGCGGATGGACATTTCGGAGAGCTCGGCGATATTCTTGCCGCCCACGGTGACGGCCAGAACTTCCGGCTTCAGGCGGCGGCCGCCGCAGGCATGGCAGGGAGTGACGGTCATGTAGGAGGCGATCTTATCCTTCATGTATTCGGAACCGGTCTCCTGGAAGCGGCGTTCCAGATTGTTGATGATCCCTTCAAAGGTATGGTTCATGTAGGATTTGGAGCCGTTGTTCCTGCTTTCGTAGTAGTAGGCGATCTTGCGGTCGCCGGTGCCGTAGAGAAGCTCCTGCAGGAAGGGCTGGGGAAGATCCTTGTAGGGGGTCTTCAGGTCTACTTTATGCTCCTTGGCCAGGGCCTCGATGGTCTGGCGGTAGAAGGAGGAGATCTCCATGGAGGCGTACACGTTGGAGAGAGCGCCGTCCAGGATGGAAAGTTCTTTGTTAATGAGGCGGTCCGGGTCGATCTTCTGGATGAAGCCCAGGCCGGCACAGTCGGGACAGGCACCGAAGGGACTGTTGAAGGAGAACATACGGGGTTCCAGTTCTTCCAGAGAAGCGCCGTGATCGGGGCAGGCCAACTTAATGGAGAAGGTCTGCTCGTATTCGGCAGGGGCGCCGCCGGATTCGGGGTTGGCGGCGCTGTCGGCGGCCCCTTCAGCGGGGAGGGCCGCCTTCTTCTGAATGAATGCCTTTACCAGACCTTCCCCGTTGTTCAGGGCCAGCTCCACGGATTCCGCCAGGCGGCTCTCCACACCGGGCTTCACCACGATGCGGTCCACCACGATTTCGATGGTGTGTTTGAAGGTCTTTTCCAGCTTGATCTCGTCTTCCCCCAGATTATAGGTGGTGCCGTCGATGCGAACGCGGACGAACCCTTCCTTGCGGATGCGGTCCAGCAGTTTTTCGTGGGTGCCTTTGCGCTCACGGACCACAGGGGCCAGGATGGTGACACGGGTGCCTTCCCCGGTTTCCATGATCTGGTCCACGATCTGGTCTACGGTCTGGCTGCTGATCTCGCGGCCGCAGACGGGGCAGTGAGGAATGCCGATGCGGGCATAGAGCAGACGGAGGTAATCGTGGATCTCCGTGACGGTGCCTACGGTGGAGCGAGGGTTCTTGCTGGTGGTTTTCTGGTCGATGGAAATGGCGGGAGAGAGCCCGTCAATGGATTCCACATCGGGCTTTTCCATCTGGCCCAGGAACTGACGGGCATAAGAAGAAAGGCTCTCCATGTAGCGGCGCTGCCCTTCGGCGTAGATGGTGTCGAAGGCCAGAGAGGACTTGCCGGAACCGGAAAGCCCGGTGAAGACCACCAGCTTGTCGCGGGGGATCTCCAGGCTTACATTCTGCAGATTGTGTTCATTTGCACCTTTGATGCGGATGGTGGTTTCCATGGGTTACTCCTGCTTTTCCTGCACGGCAGCTGCGGCACCGGCTGCGGCATAGGTTGCGGCGGTTGCAGCTGCAGCTTTCTGGTTTGCGGCCGGCTGGTTTGCCGGGACGCGGATGGTGTGCTTCTGTTCGGTCAGGCCATCCCGGGCCATCATCTGCTCCAGAACGCGGATGTCGCCGGAAATATCCATGGCATCGGCTTCGAAGAGGCGGTCCAGCTGCTGCTCGAAGCCCTTGACCAGGGTGTCCAGAATGTTTTCGATGTTTTCTTTGGCAGCGCGGATGTTCTCGCCGCTGGCGGCCTGGTCTTCAAACTGGCTGTAAGCCCCCAGCAGCTTCAGGGTGGTGGGCAGATAATAATCCAGGAAGCTCTTGGCCTGGGAACGCTTGGCGGGGTCTTTTTCCACCAGGCGGAAAATGTCGGCGGAGATCTTTTCGATCCGGTCGATGCGGCGGGAAACGTCTTCGTCGTCGATCTCGTCGTTGAGGCGGCGGATCTCGGCGATGACGGCATCGCTTTCCGACAGGGATACAGCGGGAGCGGCACCGGCGGCTGCGGCGGCAGAAGGCTGGGGAGCGTAGCCGGCAGCCTTTCGTTTGGCTACGATGGGATCCTCTTCGGGAACGGCGGAAGCGCTGCGCATGAAGTTATGGGTGTACATATCCAGGTAGGCATCGGGACCGAAGGCACCCTGGTCGATGAGACGCTGCAGATCCTTGCAGGCCTTCTTGTAGGAGGTGGGGATGGCGGCGGCGATGTTGCGGATCAGCATGGAATCCCGGTCGCCGATGACAGCGGTGTATTTGCGGAACTTGTTGGCCCGGCGGGTATTGTTCTGCCCGGCGATGAAAGAAACGATACCGCCCAGACCGACCAGAGCTGCATCCAGAAATTCGCTGGCTACGTAGCTGTCCCAGCCCCAGTAAAGAAGGCTGTCGATGGCGGTAAAGAGGGCGATGATGCCGCTGCCGATGAGGATGCCGCCAAAAACTTTCAGGAAAATGCCCAGGGCTTTGCCGGGGGTCTTGACCTTTGCGGTTTTATCGGCGGCATTGGTGCCGAAGGCGTGTTTCGTACCGGTGTGGGAAGAGGCGGTCTTTGCCTTGGCGGAAACGGAATTCAGCTGACCGTTCTTCAGCATCAGGAACAGCTTGGCGAAGAGCAGCATAAAGCCGGCCGGTGTCCAGCTGAAGAGCAGCACGATGATCAGCCACCAGGGAATGTCGCCCTTCTGGTCGTTTTTCTTACTGCTGCGGCTGCCCGAAGGGGGTGTATAGTTGTAAGTGGTATTCTTGGGATTGGTATTCCCGGAATTGTTCGTTGCCATGATTCTCTTTCTCCCTGTTTTCGGGTGATCGGTTGAGGGCTGTCCGCAGAAACGTGCGGATGCATCTGCGTGAAGAAAAGGATCACCACTAACTAATATAGTATAGCATAGTAGATTTTTATTGAAAAGAAGAGAATTGGATTTTCCCTTTGCGCCGCAACAGGTCGGGTGGGCTCGAGGAGCGGCATCAAATTGTGCAAAATGCGGATCTTTGGTTCTGGAATGAAACCCTTCTGGGGTTGCAGCAGGGGAAACCCTTCTCCGGCTCCGGATCCTGCATGGTCAATTTTTCGGTGGAAAATCCGTTTTTATTGACCCTCCTTTTTGATTTTCGACATGATTCGACAAAAAATACAGCAAAAATGGAGGAAAGCCAGCGGCTTTTTCTTTCGATCCAAGGGTTTCTTGTCGAATTCTGTCGAAATTCCTCGAAAAACGGCAGGTGAAGGTCACGATTTTTAGATTTTCCCCAGAAAAGTTGACCATCAAGGCGCACCGGGTCAATTTGGTTGGCTGAGAAAGGAAACTGGAATTGCGGCGCGGGATGGATTGACAGAAAATGGAAAACAGTATAGAATAGAGGAAGAAAATGGAAATCTGAAAAAAGGGGGAATCGTTATGCGAAAAATTGGGATCTGCTCGGCGGCACCGGGGGCGGGAGCCAAATTCACGGCGGCGGCCCTGGCCTGCTATCTGGCCGCCGCAGAGAAGAAAGACCCGGCCGTTCTGGAACTGGGGGAGCCGGGTCTTTACGATTGCTTGGGGATGGATAAGCGATTTGCCGGACGGCGGTTTTATCCGCGGGGCGGCCCGGCCAACCGGGCCGCCGGCGTCAACTGGCAGCTGCTGACGCCGGCACCCGCGGCGGAGCCGCGGGCCCCGCGGGGCCGCTTCGCGGAAGGCGCGGCCTCCGAATTTGCGGGCCGCGCCCCTGGCGGCGGCCCAATGGCAGAATCGGCCGCCGAGCGGCTTCACCGCAACCTCCGCATTCTGGACCGGACGGAAGGCGATGTGGTGCTCTGTCTTTTGAACGGACTTCCGGAGGAAGAGAAAAAACTCTTTTTCCGGGAAATGGACCGGCTGCTCTGCGTCATCGATCCGCTGCCCTCCGCGCTGCTGCAAAGCTATGATTTTCTGCAGTCCATGAGCCGTCTGCAGCCGGAGCCCGTCTTTCTGGTGAACAAGATGAACCCGGGGGTGCGCCGCCGGGAACTGCTGCAGTTTCTGGGCGGCCGGGAGCCGCTGTTTCTGCCGCTGCTTCCGGCAGAGGAACTTTACCGGGCCCAATATGCCTGCCGCTGTCCCTACGAGCAGCCGGCGGCAGCCCGCCGGCTGCGTCCGGCGCTCTCCCGCCTGTACGCACAGCTGCTGGCGGAGTAGCGCAGCCCGCCTGCTTGTACGCGCAGCTGCTGGAGGATTAGGGGCAGCTGCGCGCCTTCCGGGGCTGCGTTTTCGTACTGCAGCCCCTTGCAGCAGCATATTTGTGAACAGAAATTCACCATTGTAACATTTTTGTAATGGATTAAAGTATTTTCTCGAATGCCGTTCTATTGTATAATAAATTGAACTATCATACACATTTATGACTTTTTTGGCCGCCAGGGATCTTTTGGCGTGCAAGTCATTTTACTTTTAAAGGGGATTGCAATGATCGTATTCGAGAACGTAACGAAACGGTATTCTTCCAATATCGGTATCGAGGACGTCAGCGTGCATATTAAGAAAGGTGATTTCGTTTTCCTGGTGGGCCCCAGCGGCGCCGGTAAATCCACCTTCATCAAACTGATCCTGCGGGAGCTGGAAGCCGATGAAGGCAGCATTTACGTCAACGGGGAAGATGTCACCAAGATTTCCAACCGGAAGATCCCTGCCCTGCGCAGAAGCATCGGCATCGTCTTCCAGGATTTCCGCCTGCTGGAAAAAAAGACTGTCTTCGAAAACGTGGCATTCGCCATGGAGATCACCCATGCCGGCAAACGCTCCATCAACCGCAACGTACCCCAGGTACTGGAACTGATGGGCATCGCCGACAAGGCAAACAAATATCCGGAGGAACTTTCCGCCGGTGAAAAGCAGCGTGTGGCCATCGCCCGGGCTGTCATCAACAATCCGTCCATGCTCATCGCAGACGAACCCACTGGCAACCTTGACCCGGAAACCGCAAAGGACATCATGCGCCTTCTGGACCAGATCAACCGCCGGGGTACCACCATCGTCATGGTCACCCATGCCAAGGATATCGTGGACAGCATGGAAAAGCGGGTCATCGCCATCGACTCCGGGCACATCGTCCGCGACGACGAAGGCGGCAAGTACGGGTACGAGATCGACTATGTGCCCGCCAAGCAAGAGGGGGTGCTGTAAATGATTTTCAAAACCATCGGCAGCGCCTTCAAACAGGCATTCAAACAGGTATTCCGCAACCGGGCCATGACCCTGGCATCCCTGTTCTCCATCACCGCCATGCTGCTGATTCTGGGCATTTTCTTCGTGCTGGTGGTCAACATCAGCATGGTGACGGAAAGCGCCAAGGCACAGTTCGACGTGATCCAGGTCTATCTGGAAGACGAGGTGGACGCAGCCCGGTCCGTGGAGCTGATGCAGCGGTTCAAAGCCATGGATCAGGTGGCATCGGTGGAATACATCACCAAAGACCAGGCCATGGCCGAATTCAAGGTCAAGTGGGGGGATAACGCCTACCTGCTGGACGGCCTGACGGATAATCCGCTGCCCAACTCCCTCCGCATCACCGTATCGGATCTGGCAACTGCGGACCAGGTGGCCAACACCGCCAAGAACCTGGCCGGTGTGGAAGACATCAAATACTATCAGGAAACCGTTGAGACCCTGATGAAGATCACCGACAGCATCGAAGTGGCCGCCATGGTGATCATCGTATTCCTGGTCGTCGTTTCCGTGGTGGTGGTCTCCAACACCATCAAACTCACCGTCACCGCCCGCGCGGACGAAATCACCATCATGAAATACGTGGGCGCCACCAACTGGTACATCCGGGCCCCCTTCCTCTTTGAAGGCATGATCATCGGATTCCTGTCGGCCGCCATTTCCGTGGCCGCTGTGGCAGCCATTTATCACAATCTGGTCGGGCTTCTGGAACGGGAAATGCTGGTGCTGTTCTCTTCCAGCCTTGTCCCTGCCGATTTCCTCATCGGGAATCTGGTCTGGATCTTCATGGCGCTGGGCATCTGCATCGGTGCCTCCGGAAGCATCGTTTCCATGAGACGGTTCCTGGATACCTAAATCCGGGCCTTTTCCGCAGGAAGCGGAACCAAGCAGGGGTAAAAAGCAAGGGAAGCAGAAAAGGAATTAGAAGATGAAGCATTTACGTACGGGAAATACAAAGAGATGGCTGGCGCTGACACTGGTGCTGGTGCTGCTGGCGGGCTCCATGAGTCTGGTTTACGGCGACAACCTCAGTGACAGCAAGGATAAGCTGGCCGATGTGCAGCAGCAGCTGAAAGATCTGCAGAAGCAGCTGGACAGCGGCAAAGCCGAGGCCAAGAGCCTGAACACCCAGCTGAACAACATCGATAAATCCATCCGTGCCGCGGAGGCTGCCATCGAGCGTCTGGACGACGACATCGAAGCCACCAAGGCCCAGGTGACCAAGGCTCAGGAAGATCTGGACCTCAAGGAAAAAGAGGTTTCCGAACAGGATAAAGACATGGGTCTGCGGGTCCGCAATATGTACAAGAACGGCGATGTGGGCATTCTGCAGATCCTGCTGGGTTCCGCAAGCCTCACCGATTTCATGACCAATATGGACATGGCGGAACGGATCTATCAGAACGATATGAAGCTCCTGTCCGAACTGGAAGAGCAGTACACCAGTCTGGAACAGTACCGCAAGGAACTGGTGACCTGGCAGGAAACTCTGCAGAAACAGCTGGAAAGCAAGAAGCAGCAGCAGGATCAGCTGGAAGTGAGCCGGGGCACCGTGGCCCGGCTGAAGGCCAGCGTGGAAAGCAACAATAAGGTTCTGGAATCCCAGGTGGACGTTCTGAACGAAGAAGCAAACTCCCTGACCGCCGAGATCCTGAAGCTGCAGGGCACCGCCGACTACGTGGGCGGCAAGATGCTGTGGCCCGCCCCCGCATCCACCCGCGTCACCTCCAAGTTCGGTATGCGGTTCCATCCTATTCTGAAGAAAAACAAGCTGCACACCGGTATCGATATCGGTGTGGGCTCCGGCAATAAGGTGCTGGCTGCCAATGCGGGCACCGTCATCAAAGCCGCCTGGAACAACAGCTACGGCTACATGGTCATGATCGACCACGGCGGCGGCATCGTCACCCTGTACGCACACAACAGCAAGCTGCTGGTGAAGACGGGTGATATCGTCACAAGAGGCCAGCAGGTGGCCGTTTCCGGCAGCACCGGTATGTCCACCGGCCCCCATCTCCACTTTGAAGTACGTGTTAACGGTGTCTACAAAGACCCGCTGACCTATCTGCAGTAATCATGAAAAAACAATGGATCTTTCCCAATTGCACAGAGAATGGGTCCCTGCCCGGCGTTCACAGCGCCGTGGCAGGGCTTCTTGCTATGCGCGGTATTCGCTCCCCGGAGGAGGTTTCCGAGTTCCTGGCGGAGAAGCCGCACCTGGCCCACGATCCGTTCCTGATGAAGGATCTTCCCCAGGCGGCCCGGCTGGTGCTGGAAACCATCGGGAAGGGCGGAGAGATCTGTATTTACGGCGACTACGATGCGGACGGTGTCTGCTCCGTCAGTCTGCTGACCCTGGTTCTGAACGCCCTGGGAGCGAAGGTGAGCCATTACATTCCTTCCCGCTTCAGCGAAGGGTACGGTGTCAACCGGGAAGCGCTGGAGGAGATCGCCGCCAGAGGGGTTTCCCTGGTGGTCACCGTGGACTGCGGCATCACCTCTCTGGAAGAGGTGGAGTACGCCAAAGGTCTGGGGCTGCAGATCATCGTCACCGACCACCACAACCCGGGGGAAGAAGTGCCGGACTGTCTGGTGCTGAACCCCAAGCGGGAAGGCTGTCAATACCCGGAGAAATACCTTTGCGGCTGCGGCGTGGCCTTTAAGCTGGCCCAGGGTCTGCAGCGGCTCAGCCAGGATTGGCCCGCCGCCATGAAAACGGCGGAAGGCGCGCCGAAAGCTCTGGAGCGCGCCGCCATGCTCTCCACTCTGGATCTTGTGGCCATTGCCACCATCGGTGATATCGTGCCCCTGACCGGCGAGAACCGGTCCCTTGCCAAGCATGGGCTGAACCGGATGAACCGGAAGCTGCGCCTGGGGCTGGAAGCCCTGAAAAAGACGGCGCGGCTGGAAAAACAAATAAACGGCGAAGCCGTGGCATACGCTATAGTGCCCCGCCTCAATGCGGCGGGCCGCATCAACTCCGCGGAGACCGGCGTGACCCTGCTGACGGAAGAGGATCTTTCCGCAGTGGAGCAGGCGGCCATTTCTCTGGAAGAGTGCAACCGGGAACGGAAGCAGATCCAGGATGCCATCTTCGAAGAAGCCTGCCGGATGGCGGAGGCGGAAGGGGAGGACTACTACTGGTCCTCCGGCGCAGCAGAAGAAGAACTGACGGAAGAGGAGGAACTCCTCATGCCGCCCCTGCTGCTTCTGCCCATGGAGGATGCCCACGAAGGCATCATGGGCATCGTGGCCGGGAAGCTGAAAGACCGATACAATGTCCCTGTGGTGATCCTGACCTATGGTGAAGACGGCAGTTTGAAAGGCAGCGGCCGTGCTCCGGAGGGCATTGATCTCTACAAGCTGCTTTCGGAAGCCGCTCCCCTGTACAGCCGGTTCGGCGGCCATGCGGGAGCCTGCGGCCTCACCATTTCCGAGGAAAACTATCCCGAGGCGGAAGCCATCCTGATGGATGCGGCGGAACGCCTCCGGCAGGAACAGCCCGACCTGTTCGTGCCCAAGGTCCATGTGGACTGGGTGCTGCAGCCGGAGGACATCACCTCGGATCTCATTGACGATCTGGACCGCTGCGGCCCCTTCGGGGCCGGAAACCCGGCTCCCTTCTTCGCCCTGCGCGGCGTAAAACCGGAAAATCTGCGGTATATGGGAGATGGGGAAAACCATCTGCGGTTCACCGCCGGCGGCATCACCTGCGTTCTGTTCCGGGCCAGCCGGGAACAGAAGGAACTGCTGCTGGAGGGCTGCCCCCTGGATCTGGGCGGCGTACCCACCCGCAATGTCTGGAAAAACCGTGAATACCTGCAGTTCCAGGTAAGAGAACTGCAGCGCGCATAAGGCAGAAGGTCTGCCGCCGGCGCTGCCGGAACAACGAAAACGAGGGGAGACGATACCCATGTTATCCATTAAAAAACGCAATTTCCTGGTGCTGCTGATCGTAACGGCCCTGCTGGGCGCTCTGGTGGGCGGCGGCATCTGCTACATGATCAAAGGCAGCGAAGGCGGCCTGCCCGGCACCGCCATCATCAGCGAGAAGGATTATGAGGAATACCTGCATTATCTGGAAAGCTACGAAAAGCTGGATTATCTGATCGGCTATGTGGAAGAAAACTACTATGTGGAGCCGGACCGGGAGCAGCTGTTCCTGGGCATTTACCGGGGCCTGTTCGAGGCCCTGGACGACCCTTATTCTTCCTATCTGACCTATGAAGAATTCATGGAACTGATCGAGTCCACCAAGGGCGAATTCTACGGCATCGGCGTCACCGTCACCAAGGATGACGACAACTACATTTACGTGGTATCCCCCGTGGACGATACCCCCGCCGCCAAGGCCGGTGTCCGTGCCGGCGACCGGATCATCAAAGTGGACGATGTTTCCTACACCGGCGAGCAGCTGGATGAAGCCGTCAGCAAGATGCGGGGCAAGCCCAACACCACCGTCAAGGTCACCATTCTGCGGGGCGAAAAAACCTTCGACCTGACCCTGAAGCGGGAAAAGATCGTTCTGGAAACGGTGAAGAGCAAGACTCTGCCCGGCAACTTCGGCTACATCCGCATCAGTTCTTTTGAAGCCAATACCGCAGAACAGTTCGAAAAGGCGCTCCGCAATATGGAACTGGCCGGCGTGAAGGGCCTGGTGATCGACCTGCGGTCCAACCCCGGAGGCCTGGTGGACCAGGCGGTATCCATCGCCGATATGCTGCTGCCCGAAGGCGTTGTGGCCTACACGGAAAACCAGAACGGCGACCGGGAATACTACAAGACCAAATCCGGAGCAACGGAGCTGCCTCTGGTGGTGCTCACCGATATGGGCAGTGCCAGCTCCTCCGAAATTCTGGTGGGCGCTCTGAAAGACCGGGAAGCTGCGGTCATCGTGGGCAATACCACCTACGGCAAGGGCATCATCCAGGAGATCAGCGCATCCTACGGCGACGGCAGCGGTGCCAAGCTGACGGTGCTGCAGTATTACTCCCCCAACGGCAACGCCATCCACGGCAAGGGCATCGAACCCCATGTGCAGGTGGACTACAAGGCCGACCTCACCGATGACGATTACGACGAAAGCGGCCAGCTGAAATTCGAAAGCGACCTGCAGCTGCAGGAAGCCCTGAAGCAGTTCAAATAACGCACACCGGCGGCCCTCGATGCCTCTGGATTTACCGCGCCGGCGGTACCGTCATTGACAGAACCGCGGCGCGATGGTAGAATTGAGAACAATAGAATTATGAATCGCGAGGAGGAACACATCATGGTACTGGATATCATCAAAGCCAAGATCGATGAAATCGTGGAAAAGATCAAGCAGGACGATAAAATCGCCCAGAAATTCGCCAAGGATCCCATCGGCACCGTTGAGGGCCTGATCGGCATCGACCTGCCCAACGATCAGATCGAAGCCATCGTGGATGGCGTTAAGGCGAAGATCAAACTGGATAAGCTGGATCTGGATAAGATCGGCAGTGCCCTGGGCGGTCTCTTCGGAAAGAAATAAAGAAAAAAGAGCCCGGCAGAATATCTGCCCGGGCTCTTCTCTTAGAACGCGGTGAGGGAAGGGGTTATTTTTCCGCCTCTTCCAGACGCTGCAGCAGCAGCTTGTAGCCGTCGGCACCGTAAGAAAGGCTGCGGTTGACGCGGCTGATGGTGGCGGTGCTGGCATTGGTCTCCTTTTCGATGTCCACATAGGTCTTCTTTTCGGACAGAAGACGGGCTACATGGAGACGCTGGGCGATGGATTGGATCTCTTTTACCGTGAAGATGTCGTCAAAAAAGCGGTAGCAGTCTTCCTCGCTTTCCAGAAGCAGGATGGCGCGCACAAATTCTTCCGTTTCTTTGGTTTTCCACTTTACATCGTAAGCCATAGCAAACACCTTTCCGGTCTGCAATGCAGACCCGATATGGGGATCGAAGGATCCCATAATCCCTTGAAGCCTTGCGGCGGCTGGGGTCACTTTCATACTGTACAGTACGATTGTAAACCCTGGGGCCGTATTTTGCAAGAAGTTTTCGAGGGAAGCGGAACAGAAAAGGAGAACGCATATGATCCTCTTTTGGCATGAACTGAAACCGGGTGAAACCAGCCGGGGCCTTTTGGACAGGGCCCTTTTGGCCTACGCGGAGACCCTGGGCAGAAGAACGCCCCGGAAGGCGCGGCGTGCAGTGGCGGAAGGAAGCCACGGTAAGCCCTACCTCCCGGCGATGCCCCATGTCTTTTTCTCCGTGAGCCACTCCGGAGTCCTGTGGGTCTGCCTGCTGGACAAGGCCCCTGTGGGGGTGGACGTGGAGCTGGGAACGGCCGGCACCGATTCGCCGAACGGGGTGCCGACTGCCGACGGCGCAGAAAGCCGAAAAGCGCCGGCGGGCCGCCCCTTTGCCAAACTGGCGGAGCGGTATTTCACACCGGCGGAGCAGGCTCTTTTTGCCGTGCTGGGAGCCGGCGAAGCCGCCTTTCTGCAGATCTGGACCCGGAAGGAAGCCTATATCAAATACACGGGCCGGGGCCTTTCTCAGGGCCTTCGCACCTTTTCCGCAGCCGATGCGCTCCCGGCGTCCGGCAGCCCGGAAGCGCCCGGCGTGGAGACGGTCCGGTTCACAGAACAGCTTCCGGCAGCGGAAGAAGCCTGGCAGGATGCCCTGGAAGCCTCTGCCCGCCTTGCGGAAAAGACGAACCGGAAACCGGCGGTCACCCGTGCCGATCTGCGGCCCGTCACCCTGCGGAGCCTGGATCTCCCGGTTTCCGGAGCCTATGCCGCCTGCTGCGGCAGAGCGGAGGAAGTGACCATCCTGCCCCTTCCCGGGGAATCGGAAGAGGACCGTCTGGAATCCGCCAAGGAGCTGGCCCTTGCGTTTCTGAACGTCAAGGAGCGGACGGAAGCGGAGGTTCGCAAGAAACTGCGGGAAAAGGAATACGACAGCGGCACCATCGATGAAGTGCTGGACTATCTGCGGGGCTATTCCTACGTGAACGATGAAGACTACTGCCGCCGCTACATCCGCTGGGGGTCTTCCCGGGGACGGGGCCCGCTGCGCCTGGAAAAAGAACTGGCAGAGAAGGGCCTGCCGAGAGATTTGATCCGCAGTGCTCTGGCAGAGTTCCGCAGCGAGGCGGAAGCCGCAGAGGAAGCGGCCGACCCCTTCTTTGAAGCCGCCCTGGCGGAAGGCCTCCGCATTGCGGAACGGGCAGAGGAACTGGACCAGCGGACGGCGGCTAAGATCCTGCGCCGGCTGGCCTCCAAAGGCTACTCCGCCGGGATCGCCTATCAGGTGCTGGAAAATTTGCGCCGAAAGGGATAAAAGCCGAAAGTTTTCCCCGGTTCCGGGCCGCCTTTCCCCTTGACGGCGGGAACGGTTCATTTTATAATAAATAAGTTGAGAAACCCTGATTTCTCAGGCGGTCCGCAGGGCCGCCGCACACTCCGTTATTACACCATCTGCCGAAAGGAAACCAAGAAGATGTTTGAGAATTTATCCGAAAGACCCATCGCCGAAGTTCAGAACGAACAGGCGGACAGATGGGAAAAAGACAACATGCTGGAACAGTGCGTCACCAGCCGCGCTGACAAGCCCACCTTCCTCTTCTACGAAGGTCCTCCCACCGCAAACGGCAACCCCGGCATCCACCACGTGATCGCCCGTACCCTGAAGGACTCCGTTTGCCGCTACAAGACCATGAAGGGTTTCAAGGTCAGCCGTAAGGCCGGCTGGGATACCCACGGTCTCCCCGTCGAAATCGAAGTCGAAAAGCAGCTGAACATGAGCGGCAAGCAGGACATCGAAAAGTACGGCATCAAGGAATTCAACCAGAAGTGCAAGGAATCCGTCTTCACCTACGAAAATAAGTGGAGAGAAATGACCAAGCGCATGGGCTACCTCATCGACCTGGATCATCCCTACATCACTCTGGACAACGATTACATCGAAACCGGCTGGTGGATCCTGAAGGAATTCTTCAAGGCCGGCCTGATCTACGAAGGCCACAAGATCCTGCCCTACTGCCCCCGCTGCGGCACCGGTCTGGCCTCCCACGAAGTAGCCCAGGGCTACAAGGAAGTGAAGGTCAACACCATCACCGCCAAGTTCAAGAAGAAGGACACTGAAAACGAATACTTCCTGGCCTGGACCACCACTCCCTGGACCCTGGCCTCCAACGTCTCCCTGACCGTTGGCCCCGATGTGGACTATGTCCGCGTACAGAAGGACGGCACTGTGTATTACCTGGCAAAGGCTCTGGCCGACAAGGTCCTGGGTGCCGGCACCTATGAAGTTCTGGGTGAACTCAAGGGCAAGGATATGGAATACTGGGAATACGAACAGCTGATGCCCTTCATCAAGCCCGACAAGAAGGCCTTCTTCGTCACCTGCGCCGATTACGTCACCATCGAAGACGGTACCGGTATCGTTCACACCGCCCCCGCATTCGGTGAAGACGACTATCAGACCGGCCGCAGATACAACCTGCCCGTCATCAATCCCGTGGATGAAACCGGTAAGTACACCGATACTCCCTGGGCCGGCCGTTTCGTCATGGAAGACGGTCTGGACGTAGACATCATGAAGTACCTGGCCGAAGGCGACAAGATCTTCGCCAAGGAAAAGATGGTCCACAACTATCCCCACTGCTGGCGCTGCGGCACTCCCCTGATCTACTACGCAAAGCCCAGCTGGTACATCGAAATGTCCAAGCTGAAGGATCAGCTGGTGGCCAACAACAACACCGTAAACTGGTTCCCCGATTACGTGGGCGAAAAGCGCTTCGGCAACTGGCTGGAAGAAGTCAAAGACTGGGCCATTTCCCGTACCCGTTACTGGGGTACTCCCATCAACATCTGGCGCTGCGAATGCGGCCATCTGGAATCCATCGGTTCCAGAAAGGAACTGGCGGAAAAGGCCATCGAAGACATCGATGAAACCATCGAACTCCACCGTCCGTACGTAGACGACGTTCACATCGTCTGCCCCGAATGCGGCAAGACCATGAGCCGTGTTCCCGAAGTTATGGACTGCTGGTTCGACAGCGGCGCAATGCCCTTTGCACAGCGTCACTATCCCTTCGAAAACGCCGAAAACTTTGATACCGAACTGTTCCCCGCAGACTTCATCTGCGAAGGCATCGACCAGACCCGCGGCTGGTTCTACTCCCTGCTGGCCATCTCCACCTTCCTGAAGGGTAAGGCTCCTTACAAGAACGTTCTGGTAAACGACCTGATCCTGGATAAGGACGGCAAGAAGATGTCCAAGTCCAAGGGCAACACCGTCAACCCCTTCGACCTGTTCGATAAGTACGGTGCAGACGCCACCCGCTGGTACCTGCTGTACGTCTCTCCCGCCTGGTCTCCCACCAGATTCGACGAGGACGGCCTGATCGAAGTCAACAGCAAGTTCTTCGGCACCCTGCGCAACGTATATAACTTCTTCGTTATGTACGCCAACACCGACAACATGGATCCCCAGAATCTGAACGTTCCCTATGCAGAACGTCCCGAACTGGATCGCTGGATCCTCTCCAAGTACAACAGACTGGTAAAGACCGTCACCGAATACATGGACTCCTACGATCACATGAAGACCGTTCGTGAGATCCAGAACTTCGTGGCAGAAGACCTGTCCAACTGGTACATCCGCCGTGCCCGTAGCCGTTTCTGGGCAGAAGGCCAGAGCGCCGATAAGGATTCCGTATACCGCACCACTTACGAAGTGCTGACCGGCATCTGCAAGCTGATCGCTCCCTTCGCTCCCTTCATCTCCGAAGAAATGTACCAGAAGCTGACCGGCGACGAATCCGTTCATCTGGCTTACTATCCCGTATGCGACGAAAGCCTGCTGGATGACAGCGTGGAAGAAAGAATGGATCTGGTCCGCACCATGGTCACCCTGGGCAGAGGCGCCCGCGAAAAGGAACGCATTAAGGTTCGTCAGCCCCTGCAGGAAATCCTGGTGGACGGCAAGTACGAAAGCGTTATCGGCGACATGACCGACCTGCTGAAGGAAGAACTGAACGTGAAGAACGTTGTGTTCGAAAAGGAACTGGACAAGTACATGAACTACACCCTGAAGCCCAACTTCAAGGTGGCCGGTTCCATCCTGGGCGCTAAGGTGAAGGCCTTCGGCGGCGCTCTGGCAAAGGCTGACAGCAAGGTGGTCGCTGCCGCTCTGGAAGCAGAAGGTAAGTACACCCTGGAACTGAATGGCGAACCCACCGACATCCTGAAGGATTGGGTGGAAGTTCGCGTAGACTCCAAGGAAGGCTTCACCGTTGCTGTGGAAAACAACGTCTTCGTCATTCTGGAAACCGCAGTTTCCGAAGAACTGCTGGAAGAAGGTCTGGCAAGAGAACTGGTTTCCAAGGTTCAGCAGATGCGTAAGAGCAGCGGCTTCCAGGTAGGCGATCACATCCGCATCCTGGTGACCGGTGACGAAGCGGTACAGAAGGCTCTGGCCTCCTTCGGCGAATACATCAAGAAGCAGACTCTGGCAGAAGAATTTGCCCCCGCTGCCGAGGATGTTGCCAAGGTAGATCTGAACGGCCACAAGACCGCAGTTGCTGTAGAAAGACTGTAAAACTCAAAAGGCTGTGCACCATTCGGGCGCACAGCCTTTTTTACAAAGGAGGACACAATGAGAGCTGTAATCACCGTTGTTGGGAAAGATATGGTAGGCATCCTGGCCGGCGTCAGCGGCGTCTGCGCCAGAGAAGGGGTCAACGTGCTGGAAGTGACCCAGTCCATTCTGCAGGAATTTTTCGCCATGATCATGCTGGTGGATATCTCCAAACTGGAAATGCCTCTCACCGCTCTGCAGGCCAAGCTGGCAGAAGCAAACCCCGGCATGACCATCCACGTCATGCACGAAGACATTTTCAATTCCATGCACCGCATCTAAGGTGGCGGAGGCAGGGCACTTGATGCCCAGCCCCTGTGAACGGAAAGGAGAAGCAGCATGCTGAACATCAGCGACATCCTGGAAACCATCACCATGATCCAGGAAGAAAACTTAGACATACGAACCACCACCATGGGGATCTCCCTGCTGGACTGTGCGGACAGCGACATCAAAAAGTCC
Source organism: Clostridiales bacterium (assembly GCA_015058215.1). Taxonomy (GTDB): domain Bacteria; phylum Bacillota; class Clostridia; order Peptostreptococcales; family Anaerovoracaceae; genus SIG262. The sequence continues at coordinate 45,720 of SVCU01000011.1, read as the reverse complement.
GCCCAGAAGGTGTACGATAAGATCTGCCGCAAGGCCGGCAAGTTGGTGGAGACCGGCGAAGCCATCGAGGCAAAGTACGGCATTCCCATCATCAATAAACGGGTCTCCGTCACCCCCATCGCCATGCTGGCCGGGGTTTCCGGCGGCGACCCCGTAGAATATGCCCTGGCTCTGGACCGGGCCGCCAAGACCATCGGTGTCAACTTCATCGGCGGCTATTCCGCTCTGGTGCAGAAGGGCTTTGCTCCCGGAGATGAGGCCTTGATCCGCTCCATCCCCAGAGCGTTGGCGGAGACGAACTTCGTCTGTTCTTCCGTCAACATCGGCAGCACCAAGGCCGGCATCAACATGGACGCAGTGCGCACCATGGGTAAGGTGGTGCGGGAGGCTGCAGAACTGACCGCAGACCGTCAGTGCATCGGTGCGGCCAAGCTTGTAGTGTTCTGCAACGCACCGGAAGATAACCCCTTCATGGCAGGTGCCTTCCACGGCGTAGGCGAACCGGACTGCGTCATCAACGTGGGCGTTTCCGGCCCCGGCGTTGTGCGGGCCGCCCTTGCAAAAGCCGGCAAAGATAAAAACCTGAACGAGATCGCGGATATCATCAAGAGAACCGCCTTCAAGATCACCCGCATGGGCCAGCTGGTGGGCAGCGAAGCCTCCCAGGCATTGGGCGTTCCCTTCGGCATCGTGGACCTTTCCCTGGCCCCCACCCCTGCTGTGGGCGACTCCGTGGCCTACATTCTGGAAGAGATCGGTCTGGAAACCTGCGGCGGCTGCGGCACCACGGCAGCGCTGGCCATGCTGAACGACGCGGTGAAGAAGGGCGGCGTTATGGCCTCCTCCAACGTGGGCGGCCTCTCCGGTGCCTTCATCCCCGTGTCCGAAGATGCGGGCATGATCGCCGCTGCGGAAAGCGGTGCCCTGCGTCTGGAAAAACTGGAAGCCATGACCGCGGTCTGCTCCGTGGGTCTGGATATGATCGTACTGCCCGGCGATACCCCTGCTGACGTGATCAGCGGCCTCATCGCCGACGAAGCTGCCATCGGCATGGTGAACAGCAAGACCACCGCCGTCCGCGTGATCCCCGCCATCGGCCGCAAAGCCGGTGAATTCCTGGAGTTCGGCGGTCTGCTGGGCCGGGGCCCCGTCATGGACATCAATATGGGCTCTCCCGCGGTGATGATCGCCCGGGGCGGCAGAATTCCCGCTCCCCTGCAGAGCCTGAAGAACTAAGAGAGGACAAAATGAATCCCAAATTGCCTATTAACGATATGCTTTTGCCCGAGCTGATCGACTTTTTCAAGGAACTGGGCCAGCCCAAATTCCGCGCCGCCCAGGTCTTTCAGTGGATCGCCCGGGGTGCTGCCGATTTCAGCGAAATGACCAATCTGCCCGCCGCTCTGCGGGAGACCTTGCAGAGCAGCCTTACGGTGGAAGGACGGCCTCTGCTGGATCTTCCCCGGGTGCTGCGCATGCAGAAATCCAAGACCGACGGGACCCGCAAGTACCTGATGGGCCTCTGGGACGGTCAGGCGGTGGAAAGCGTGTTCATGAAGTATTCCTACGGCAACACCGCCTGCATCTCCAGCCAGGTGGGCTGCCGCATGGCCTGCAGCTTCTGCGCCTCCGGCATCGACGGCAAGGTGAGAGACCTGACCGCCGGTGAAATGCTGGGGCAGATTTTGGCCATGGAACGGGAATCCGGCGAGCCCATCAGCCACGTGGTGATCATGGGTACCGGCGAACCCATGGACAATTACGAAAACGTGAGCCGCTTCCTGCAGCTGGTGCACGACCCCGCCGGTAAGAATATGTCCTGGCGCAACATCACCATTTCCACCTGCGGCGTCATTCCCGGCATCCGTAAGCTGGGCAAGGATTTTCCCCAGGTGAACCTGGCCATTTCCCTGCACGCATCCAACGATGCCAGACGCAGCGCTTTGATGCCCGTCAACAAGAGCTATCCCATGAAGGATCTTCTGGCAGCCTGTAAGGCCCATGGCGACCAGACCGGCCGCCGGGTCACCTTCGAATACACCCTCATCGCCGGGGTCAACGACCGCCCCGAAGATGCGGCAGAGCTGGCAAGCCGCCTCCGCGGCATGCTGTGCCACGTGAACCTGATCCCCCTGAACAAGGTGGAAGAAAAGGAATTCCGGGGCACCAGCCGCCAGCAGGCAGAAGCCTTCCGGGCCCTGCTGGAACAGAAGAACATCCCCGCCACCGTGCGCCGGGAACTGGGCAGCGACATCGATGCCGCCTGCGGCCAGCTGCGCCGCCGGGTGAAAGCATAGGGCCAAGTGCAGATAGAATTTGACCGGGGCCCGTTCTTCTGCTACAATGGAGACAATACGGAAAGGAGCTCCCTGCTATGAAAGAATTCATGAAGAAGATCAACCAGCTTTTTGCCCACGAAAAACAGAGCGTTTTCGGCGGTGCGGCCATTATCGCGTTTCTGCCTGAATTCATCTGGTCTTACTTCGCCACCGGCGGATATATTTTCCTGAAGTTCGGCTGGCGGTATGTGGCCATCGCCGCAGTTCTGGCTCTGATTCTGGCCATTCTGGAACAGGTCTATCTGAAGAACAGCAGAACTTCTTCCGAACGGGCCATCATGATTACGGCACGGGTGGTGCTGGCTACCCTCACTGCAGGTGCCATTGCCCTGCTGTCCCAGCTTTAAAAAGGACGCTGCTGCCTGGAATGGAACGGCGGCAGAAGAGAAAAGCCGGAAGCCGGCAAAAGCAAAGCAAAAAGGAAACGCGCAGGCAATCTTCTGCGCGTTTTTCTGCTTCTTTGGGGAAAGGGAATCCGTAAATTTCTTTGCTGTGAGAAAAACACACCCGTTGTTTATTTTGCTTTGATGTTTACGGGGCAAACTAAAACAATGAAAGGGGAAGCACATGGAACAGGAACGCAGTCAATTTCAAGAGAAAACAGAAGAACTGAAGGACAGTGCCCGCCTGCTGAAGGATAAGAGCAAGCGGCTGGTGAAACGGGCCATTTTCAGCCGGATCCTGCTGGTGGCATTGCTGCTTCTGGTGCAGCTTGCCATTCTGGGCTTCGCCTATTTCCGCCTGAGCGGGGAGGCGGCACCCTGGGTGCTGGCCGGGTTTTCGGTGCTCAGCTTCGTGCTGGCCGTGTACATCGTGAACCGGGACATCAATCCGGCTTTCAAATTGATCTGGACGCTGATCGTGGTGGCCTTCCCCGTGTTCGGGGCGGTGCTGTACCTGTTCGTGCAGTCCAATCTGGGGGCGCGGGCCATGCGGAAGCGCACCAACAGCGAAATGGAGCGGAGTGCCCATCTGCTGCAGCCGGATCCGGCCCTGAAGGCAGAGCTGGAGGAACGGGTGCCGGAGCTTGCCCGCCTTTCCGACTACACGGAGCGGTACGGCTGCTCCACTGTGTACCGGGATACCCGGGTGCAGTATTTTCCACTGGGAGAAGATAAATTTGAAGAGATGAAGGAAAGGCTTTCGGAAGCGAAGGATTTCATCTTTCTGGAATATTTCATTGTGCAGGGCGGCGTCATGTGGGATGCCATTCTGGAGATCCTGCTGCGGAAGGTGCGGGAAGGAGTGGAAGTGCGGCTTCTGTATGACGGCATGGGCTGCCTCACCCGGCTTCCCGGCGGCTACGATGAGTGGCTGAACAGGCAGGGCATCAAGACCCGGGTCTTCAGCCCCGTCCATCCCATCCTTTCCACCCACCAGAACAACCGGGACCACCGGAAGATCCTGGTGATCGACGGAAAGTACGCCTTCACCGGCGGCATCAATCTGGCGGACGAATACATCAACGCCAAGGAACTGTTCGGCCACTGGAAGGACACGGCGGTGCTGCTGGAAGGCCCCGCCGTGCGGGGCTTCACCCTCATGTTCCTGCAGCTCTGGAACGTGGCGGGGAAGGCGGAGCCGGTGGAAGACTACAGCCGGTATCTGGACTGCAGCCGACCCGATGGATATGATGGCGCGGCCGGGCAAAACAAGGACGGCGCAGCCGGCCGCGAGGGCCCGGCGGCCGCCAAATTGCAGAATCCGGCGGCCGCGTCTGCTGCCCCCTGCACCTATGTGCTGCCCTACGGCGATAATCCCATGGGCACCGAACAGGTGGGCGAAACCGTCTACCTGGATATCCTCTATAAGGCCCGGAAATACGTCCACATCATGACCCCGTACCTGGTGCTGGATAACGAACTGGTCAAGGCCCTCACCACGGCGGCCAAAAGCGGCATCGATGTGAAGATTATCATCCCGCACATCCCGGACAAGCCCTATGCCTTCGCGGTGGCCCGGTCTTTTTATCCGGACCTGATCAGCTGCGGGGTCCGCATCTACGAATATACTCCCGGCTTCATCCACGCCAAGAGCTTCGTCTCCGATGACTGCAAAGCCACCGTGGGCACGGTGAACCTGGATTTCCGCAGCCTCTATCTCCACTTCGAATGCGGAGCCTACCTGTACGGCAGCTCTGCGGCGGCGGTGGAAGAAGACTTTCAAAAGACCCTGGCGCTCTCCCGGGAAATGACCCTGGAAGACTACCGCGCCCTCAGCGGCTGGAACCGTCTGTGGGGCCGCGTTCTGCGTCTTATGGCTCCCGTTATGTAAAAAAGCATTGAAAAAACCGGCAGAGTCGGGTACAATAACTCATAGTGTACACTAGCGGTACTATTTTTGTGCTGCCCGCGTACGACCTCGAAAGAATACTGCAAATTGAACCTTTAGGAGGAACAACAACATGAACAAACTGGAAGCTCTCCGCGAGAAAAAAGCGGCGATCGCTCTGGGTGGAGGACAGAAGCGCATCGATGCACAGCATGCCAAGGGCAAGCTCACTGCAAGAGAAAGAATGGATCTGCTGTTCGATGAAGGCACCTTCGTCGAAGTAGACGTATTTGTATCCCACCGCTGCACCAACTTCGACATGGCTAAAGTCGAAGCCCCCGGTGACGGCGTTGTGACCGGCTACGGCCAGGTAAACGGCCGTCTGGTCTTTGCTTTCGCACAGGATTTCACCGTTCTGGGTGGCTCTCTGGGCGAATATCACGAAGAAAAAATCGTTCGTCTGCAGAACATGGCCATGAAGATGGGCGCTCCCATCGTGGGCCTCATGGACTCCGGCGGCGCTCGTATCCAGGAAGGCGTCAACTCCCTGGAAAGCCTGGGCAAGCTGTTCCGCAACAACGTTCTGGCTTCCGGCGTGATCCCCCAGATCTCCGTGATCATGGGCCCCTCTGCCGGCGGTTCCGTATACTCCCCCGCACTGACTGACTTTGTTTTCATGGTAGACAAGACCAGCCAGATGTTCATCACCGGCCCCAACGTCATCAAGTCCGTTACCGGTGAAGTGGTCTCCGCCGACGAACTGGGCGGCGCAAAGGCCCACAACACCAAGAGCGGCGTGGCTCACTTCTTCGCCAAGACCGATGCGGAAGCCATCGAACAGGTGAAGGTGCTGCTGTCCTACCTGCCCTCCAACAACATGGAGACCGCTCCCGTTTATGAGTGCACCGACGATATCAACCGCGTCGATCCCGCTCTGAACGTGATCATCCCTGAAAACCCCAACAAGGCTTACGATATGTACGACGTCATCAAGAGCCTTGCCGATAACGGCGAATACTACGACGTTCTGGCCATGTTCGCCAAGAACATCATCACCTGCTTCATCCGCATGGACGGCCAGACCGTAGGTGTCATCGCCAACCAGCCCAAGGTCAACGCCGGCTGCCTGGATATCGACGCATCCGATAAGGCTGCCCGTTTCGTCCGCTTCTGCGATGCTTTCAACATTCCCATCCTGACCATCGAAGACGTTCCCGGCTTCCTGCCCGGCACCGATCAGGAATGGGGCGGCATCATCCGCCACGGCGCAAAGCTGCTGTACGCTTATTCCGAAGCCACCGTGCCCAAGGTCACCCTGGTGCTGCGCAAGGCTTACGGCGGTGCCTACATCGCCATGTGCAACAAGGGCCTGGGCGCTGACCTGATCTACGCATGGCCCTCCGCACAGATCGCCGTTATGGGTGCTGCCGGCGCTGCCAACATCGTATTCAAGCACGAAATCGAAGAAGCTGCAGACCCCGTGTCCAAGCGTGCCGAAAAGATCGCCGAATACGAAGAAAAGTTCTCCAACCCCTACCGGGCTGCCGAACGCGGTTACGTAGACGACGTTATCGAACCCGCATTGTCCAGAAGATACATCATCGCCGCTTTCGATATGCTGGCATCCAAGAGAGATTCTCTGCCCGCCAAGAAGCACGGCAACCTGCCTCTGTAGGCTCCGTCTTCGCGAAAAGAGAGGTGAACGTATATGGAAAACAATCTCGGTTTGATGGAACGCTTCGCGGATCCCGCTCTGTTTGAAGGTCTGTCCTTTGCCGAAAAGATGGCCGGCGGCGGTGTCACTCTGCTGATGGGCCTGGGCATCACCTTCATCGTGCTGCTGATCCTGTGGGGCTGCATCACGATCATGGGCAAGGTCCTGAAGACCGGTGCTCCCAAGAAGGAAAAGGCCGCTCCCGCACCTGCCGCAGCCGCTGCTGTGGCCGCTGCCCCTGCCCCCGCACCCGCTGAAGCTGCCCCTGCTCCCGCTGCAGAAGGCATCGATCCCGCCATCATCGCGGTCATCATGGCTGCCATTGCTGCAGCCGAAGGCCCCGAGGCCGCACAGGGCCTGGTGGTCCGCCGCATCACCCGCGTACAGAGCGGCAGACCCGCCTGGAGAACCGCCGGTGTGAACGAATGCCTGGACAGCCGCAGAATGTAAGGCTTCCCGTCTGAAAGAACAGTTCTGAAGGACGGCAAAAGAAGCCCGTCCGATTCTGAAATAAAGGAGAATAAGGAAATGAAAAAATACAATATCGTCGTAAACGGCGTTGCTTATGCAGTTGAAGTGGAAGAAGTGGGCGGCGCATCCGCTCCCGTAGCTGCTCCCAAGGCTGCTTCCGTACCCGCAACCGCAGCACCTGCACCCGCAGCACCTGCTCCCGCACCTGCCGCACCCGCAGCACCTGCACCCGCTCCCGCACCCGCTCCTGCAGCTCCCGCAGCAGCACCCGCTGCCGCTTCCGCAGGTGCCACCAAGGTGGAAGCTCCCATGCCCGGTACCGTTCTGGACGTAAAGGTCAGCGTCGGTGCAACCGTTGCTGAAGGCGACCTGCTGCTGGTTCTGGAAGCCATGAAGATGGAAAACGAAATCCTGGCTCCCTGCGCCGGTACCGTAGAAGCCGTTGCTGTTTCCAAGGGCGCTTCCGTCAACGCAGGCGACCTGATGATCTCCCTGAAGTAAGCTCCTTCTGAAGGAAATCACTGCGAAAGGAGAAACATCGGTAACATGATTTTAGAAACCATTCAAAGCTTCATCGCAAGCATGGGTTTCATGAACATGGATATCAGAAGCGGCATCATGCTTCTGGTTTCCCTGGTACTGCTGTACCTGGCCATCAAGAAGGGCTTTGAGCCTCTCCTGCTGGTACCCATCGCTTTCGGTATGCTGCTGTCCAACCTGCCTCTGGGCGAAGTTTTCGGTACCGCAGACGGCAGCGGCCTCCTGGATGCCTTCTACTCTTTGAAGGGCATCTTCCCCTCCCTGATCTTCCTGGGCGTAGGCGCCATGACCGACTTCGGCCCCCTGATCGCCAACCCCAAATCCCTGCTCATGGGCGCAGCCGCACAGCTGGGCATCTTCGTTGCCTTCTTCGGCGCACTGATCCTGGGCTTCAATGCACAGGAAGCTGCTTCCATCGGCATTATCGGCGGTGCTGACGGCCCCACCGCCATCTTCCTGACCCAGCAGCTGGCCCCCCATCTTCTGGGTGCCATCGCTGTGGCAGCCTATTCCTACATGGCACTGGTTCCTGTGATCCAGCCTCCCATCATGAAGGCGCTGACCACCAAGGAAGAGCGTTCCATTAAGATGGAACAGCTGCGGCCCGTATCCCAGAAGGAAAAGATCATCTTCCCCATCATGGTCACTCTGGTGGTCTGCCTGATCCTGCCCGCAGCCACTCCTCTTGTGGGTATGCTGATGCTGGGCAACCTGTTCAAGGAAAGCGGCCGCACTCTGCGACTGTCCGACACCGCATCCAACGCCATGTGCAACATCGTTACCATCATGCTGGGTCTGGCCGTCGGTGCTTCCGCACAAGGTCCCACCTTCCTGGTATGGGATACCATTAAGATCGTCATCATGGGTGTCGTAGCCTTTGGCTTCGGTACCGCAGGCGGCATTCTGCTGGGCAAGCTGATGAACAAGATCAGCGGCGGCAAGATCAATCCTCTGATCGGTTCCGCAGGCGTTTCCGCCGTTCCCATGGCAGCCCGTGTTTCCCAGACTGTGGGCCAGAAAGAAGTGCCTTCCAACTTCCTGCTGATGCACGCGATGGGCCCCAATGTGGCCGGCGTCATCGGTTCCGCTGTGGCAGCAGGCGTTATGCTGTCCATGTTCGGCGGGTATTGATCCCGGACTGCGCGCGTCCGGATCCCCGTTTGCGCGCACAAACAATTTGCAGTTCAGAAAGCCCCGGTTCTCCGCCGGGGCGTTCTTTTTATCTGATCCCGGCCGGTACGGTTGATCTGCAGTTTATCTCCGGTTTTTCTTTTTTACAGCCGCTGCCGAATTGTAGCGGAAAGGGATGGAAAAAAGAACAAAATACGTATTGACTTTGTACGCAGACTGTACTAAAGTAGTTTTAGCACTCGGAGAACGAGAGTGCTAACAAGAATGAAAAAAGGAGTATTTTGAATATGAGCATCAGACCTTTGGGCGACAGAGTCGTGATCAAAAGAGTAGAAGCAGAAGAAAAGACCAAGAGCGGCATCGTACTGCCCGGTCAGGCAAAAGAACAGCCCCAGCTGGCTGAAGTGGTTGCCGTAGGCCCCGGCGGCCTGGTGGACGGCAAGGAAGTCAAGATGGAAGTTGCCGTAGGCGACACCGTCATCTATTCCAAGTATGCCGGCACCGAAGTCAAGTACGAAGGCGTTGAATACATTATCGTGGCCCAGAGAGACATTCTGGCCATCGTAGGCTAATCGAAAGGGAGTATCAATATTATGGCAAAGGAAATCAATTACGGCGAAGACGTGAGAAAGAAGCTGCTGGCAGGCGTAGACCAGCTGGCAAATACCGTTAAGGTCACCCTGGGCCCCAAGGGCCGCAACGTGCTGCTGGAACGGAAATTCGGCAGCCCCCTGATCACCAATGACGGCGTTACCATCGCCAAGGAAATCGAACTGGAAGACGGTTTCGAAAACATGGGCGCACAGCTGGTAAAGGAAGTTGCAACCAAGACCAACGACGTGGCCGGTGACGGCACCACCACCGCAACCCTGCTGGCTCAGGCCATCATTCGCGAAGGCTTCAAGAACGTGGCTGCAGGCGCAAACCCCATGGTCCTGAAGCGCGGCATCCAGGGTGCGGTTGACGTGGCTGTAAACGAAATCAAGAGCATCGCCATCCCCGTACAGAGCAAGGAAGAAATCGCCCAGGTCGCATCCGTTTCCGCCGCTGACGAAAACATCGGCGCTCTCATCGCAGAAGCCATGGAAAAGGTAGGCAACGACGGCGTTATCACCGTGGAAGAATCCAAGTCCATGGGCACCACTCTGGAAGTGGTGGAAGGTATGCAGTTCGACAGAGGCTATCTGTCCGCATACATGGTCAGCGACACCGAAAAGATGGAAGCTGTTCTGTCCAACCCCTACATCCTGATCACCGATAAGAAGATCGCCAACATTCAGGAACTGCTGCCCATTCTGGAACAGATCGTGCAGCAGGGCAGAAAGCTGCTGATCATCGCGGAAGATGTGGAAGGCGAAGCACTGGCCACTCTGGTGGTCAACAAGCTGCGCGGCACCTTCGACTGCGTTGCCGTAAAGGCTCCCGGCTTCGGTGACAGAAGAAAGGATATGCTGAAGGATATCGCCATTCTCACCGGTGGCCAGGTCATCAGCGAAGAACTGGGCTACGACCTGAAGGAAACCACCCTCTCCATGCTGGGTACTGCCGGTACCGTTAAGGTGACCAAGGAAAACACCGTCATCGTGGAAGGCGGCGGCGACAAGGCCGAGATCGCAGCCCGTGTGGGTCAGATCAAGGTACAGATCGGCGAAACCACTTCCGAATTCGACAAGGAAAAGCTGCAGGAAAGACTGGCTAAGCTGGCCGGCGGCGTTGCAGTAATCCAGGTCGGTGCAGCCACCGAAACCGAACTGAAGGAAAGAAAGCTGCGCATCGAAGACGCTCTGAACGCAACCCGCGCTGCCGTGGAAGAAGGTATCGTAGCCGGCGGCGGCACCGTATTCGTCAGCGTTCTGCCCGCAGTAGCCAAGTATGTAAAGAGCCTCTCCGGCGATGCCAAGACCGGCGCTGCCATCATCATGAGAGCTCTGGAAGAACCCGTTCGCCAGATCGCAGCCAACGCTGGCTTCGAAGGCTCCGTCATCGTCGAACGCGTCAAGAAGGAAAAGAAGGGCATCGGCTTCAACGCTGCCACCGAACAGTGGGTGGATATGGTGAAGACCGGTATCGTTGACCCCGCCAAGGTCAGCTGCTCCGCTCTGCAGAACGCAGCATCCGCTTCCGCAATGCTGCTGACCACCGAAGCCGGTATCGTAGACATCAAGAAGGATGAACCTGCGATGCCCATGGGCGGCGGTATGGGCGGCGGCATGGGTATGATGTAAATCTGCACAGGCCGCATGCCTCAAAAAAGGCGAATTGGCGGCATGGGCATGATGTAAATCTGCACAGGCCGCATGTTCCCCGGACGCAAGCAAAGCAATAAAAAACCCCATCCGATCGGATGGGGTTTTCTTTTGGATTCGGCGGTGCCGCCGGTGAAAGCGACATCGCGAGCCGGTCAGTCTCTCTTCAGAGAGTCCAGTACCTGATACAGCAGATGATACAGACGCTGTGCGTCTTCTGCGCTCAGATTGGTACAGCCGGCAACCTGCTGGGGAACGTGGGCGGCCTGCTCTTTCAAAGCTTCGCCCTTTTCGGTGATTTCGGTCATGAGGACACGCTCGTCTTCGGTAGAACGGCGGCGGGTGATCAGGCCTTTGGCTTCCAGACTCTTCAGGACAGGGGTAAGGGTACCGCTATCCAGATAAAGTTTCTTGCCCAGGTCTTTGGCGCTGATCTTCTTTTCTTCCCAGAACACCATCATGGTGATGTATTGGGTATAAGTCAGATCCAGTGCATCCAAATAGGGGTGATATTTCTTGATCACCTCGCGGGATGCGGCGTAAAGAGGGAAACAGAGCTGGTTTTCTAGTCTCAGTGCATCGTAAGTCGTGCTCATTATACTTCCTCCAAAAGATTGGTACCGCATTAGTATAGCCCATAAAAATCGTTTATGCAAGCCCTAAAAGCGCGAAAAATCAACATCTTTCCCCTTCTTGTGGGATTTTCGCGGCGGCGTGACGGGATTCTTGACAAGTATTTTGACAGCCGTCATAATAAAAAGGAATCTACTTTGAACTCTGCGGCGGGGAAAGGCTCCCTTGCCGATGCGGAAAGGACTGCAGCCATGAATCCTGTGCTTGACCATGCAAACCGACCCTATTTGAAATTCTTTGAAGAAATCTGCGCCATCCCCCACGAATCCTTCCATGAAAAAGCCATTTCCGAGTACCTGGTGAATTTTGCCAGGGAGCGGGGGCTTCGGTATTATACCGATGCAGTCTGGAACGTGGTGATCTGGAAACCGGCATCTCCCGGCTGTGAAGATCTGCCGCCGGTGATGCTGCAGGCCCATACGGATATGGTCTGCGAAAAAGAGCCGGGCAGCGATTTCGATTTCGACACGGATCCGATCCGGGTATATGAGGAAGCGGGCTGGCTTAAGGCCCGGGGCACCTCTCTGGGCGCGGACGACGGTTACGGTGTGGCCTATATGCTGGCCATCCTGGATGACCCGGATGCGGTCCACCCGCCGCTGGAATGCTTCTTCTCCGTGCAGGAGGAAGTGGGCATTGGCGGCCCCCGTCACATGGATTACAGCCAGTTTTCCGCCCGCCGCATCATCAATCTGGACGGGGTGGAGGAAGGCAGCACCAATCTGCTGCAGACCACGGTCATCGGCGGGGAGTGGGAGCTTCCCCTGGAATACGAAACGGCGCCGAAGGGCATCTATTATTTGCTGCGGACGGAGAATTTCAGCGCCGGCCATGCCTCCGTGGACATCGGTCTGGGACGCGGCAACGCCATCAAATGGGCGGTACGGGCAGTGAAGACTCTGCAGAAGAAGATCGCGGAAACCGAAGGCTGTGCACCGGCGGAAGCCCTGCGGATCGCGGACCTGTCCGGCGGTACCTTGCGGAACAACATTCCCCGGTCTGCGGCGATCCTCTTTACGACGGAGGCGGACCCTGCTCTGGTGCGGGATGTGATCTTTGAAACCGAACGGCAGGCTCTGGCAGAACAGGCCGCCTACGATCCGGATCTGGCGTTTTTCCTGGAGGCCAAGGCGGCCCCGGATGCGGTGCTGACGGCGGAAAGTTCCCGCCGCGCGCTGGACTTTCTGTTCCTGCTGCCCAGCGGCCCGGAAAGCATGCTGCCCTGTGAACGCCGGGTGCCCAAAGCTTCCCGCAATTTAGGGAATGTGCGCTGTGAAATGGATCTCTGCGGCGGCTGCGCGGCGGCAGGCCGGGCAGAGGGCGTGCTGCGGGCCGGCTATCTGTTCCGCGGTGCGTACAAAGCGCAGGTGGAAAGTCTTTTCGAGGAAGGCAAGCTTCTGGCGGAACCCTTCGGCGCGGTCTACGACGAAGAGTATCGCTACAGCGGCTACAATCTGAACGAGGACTGGCCCCTGGTGAAGCTCTGGAAGGATGTCTATAAAGAAGCCACCGGAAAAGACCTGTACATGAAGTATACCCACGGCGGAAACGATGTGGGCACCATCATGGAGGGGCTGCGGAAGGCGGCGGGGCCGGATTTCTGCGGTACCATAGAAGCCATCGGCGTCAGCCCGGACATCCTTCATGTCCATACCCCTCAGGAAGCCATGGATCTGGCCTCCTTTGAACGAACTTACGGATACCTGACAACCATTCTGAAACGGTTGAAATAGGCCGCAAATCGGCGATTTTCAGCCGCTGCCGTCATAAGGTGCCGCCGGGCGTGGGATGGCAGAAGAAGCTGCCGCCGGAAGAAGGCGGAGACCAAAAGTAAAATAAAAAAGCCAAATCGCAGAAGCGGTTTGGCTTTTTTGCTTGGTTTGAACTTCACGGCCGGTTTGCAGGACCGCCGGTTTTCGAAAAGACCTACCGGAAAGCCAGCTGGCTGAAGGTGCCTACGAAGAGCCAGGAAGCATAGGAGAACTGGCCCAGATAGGCGAACAGCCCGGACAGGGGAAGGTGGGGCAGGATGGCATAAAGCACGGGGCTGATGCCGATGGCCACGAACAGCAGGATGGGCACCAGATAGATGGCCCGGTTGCTGTTCTTGGTGAACCGGGGGTTCACCATGGTGCCCAGCAGGACACCCATGCCCAGGTAGACCAGGTAGAGGGCGATGTGGGCCAGAAAATTGAAATCTCCCGTGCTGGCGGCAAAGCGGTCGATGACCGTGTTGAGCCAGGCACCGACCGCCATGAAAAGGATCAGCAGAAAGGTGCGGAGAATGAGTTTGAGAGAATTGGACATAGCGTAGGATACTCCTTTGCAGGGATTTTGATGCGGTTTTCCGAATTACCGGCCGCGGCCTGCGCCGCCGCCGCGGGAACCGCCGCCGCCGAAGGAACGGCCGCCGCCGCTGAAACCGCCGCGGGAGCCGCCGAAAGAGCTGCCGCCGCCGAAGGAACTTCCTCCGGAGGGCCGGCTGGGTCGGCTGTGGAAAGTGCCGCCGGTCCGGTTGTGATAGGAACCGCCGGGACGGGGGCCGCTAAAGCTGCCCGGGGGAGGTGCCGCCGGTCTCCGGCTGGGACCGTGGTGGATGCCGCCGGGTCTGGTGGGCGTGGGACGGCGGGTCAGCCGCCGGGTACCCAGGGTATGCCAGACGAGAGGTCTGGTGTAAGTGCGATATGTACGGTAGCGGGTGCCTCCGGTATAGTTCCGGGGATTTTTGCTGGCCTTTCCCACAGTGCTGAGCAGGATGATCACCACGATCAGGAAGAAGAGGAAGGGCAGAAAATCGATGAAGGAACCGGCGCGGACGTGATCGCCGTAGCCGTAATCGCCGTCATAGTCGAAATCATCATCGTAGCCCGGAGCGGTACCGACGGAACCGGCCCCTGCCGGATCGTCGAGGGAACGCAGTTCCCCCAGGTTATAATGCTGGGCCAACTGGTTATAGACGGCCACGAAGGTCACTGCGGCGCAGGCATCGTAGTCGCCCTTGGCGAACTGGGGTTCCGTTTCGTAATCGATGATGTTCTGCAGAGTGCCGGAGGTAAGGACACGTTCCAGGCCTTTGCCCTGCAGCATGTAATAATCCTGATCGCCGATGCTGTACAAAAGCAGCACGCCGTTGTTGTCGGCCTTGCTGCCGATGCCCCAGTCGTTGAACAGAGTGTAGGCATAGTCTTCCATCTCCGCACCTGCGAAATTGATGGTGACGGTGGCGATCTGAGCACCGGTCTGCTGGTTCAGGTAGTCCATGTGCCGGTTGATTTTTTGTTCCGTGTCGCTGCTGATGACATCGGCTTCATCCAGGACCCAGGAATCCACGGGGGGATCGGGCACCTTGGGAGCACCGTATACGGGGATGGCGCTGAGCGTCAGGGTCAGCAGCAGGGCGAAGCACAGAAGAAGTGCGGCGTGTCTGCCGCGGGAAATGCGTTTCATATGTGCCTCCTGTCTGCGGACAGCCCGGAAGGGGCTGCAGGGGAAAGTCTACTGGAACAGCTGGGCCTTCTTTGCCAGGAAGCCCAGAGGGGCCTTGGCCTTGGCGGCGTTGTATTCCAGTGCAAGTTCGTTGTAGCCGTCGTGGCTGATGGTATCACCGGCGGAGCGGAAATCGGCCCGGAGGGCGTTTACCAGGCGGCTGTCGGTATCGCTGAGCCGGGTGGACTGCAGCTTGCTGTCCAGGGCCCAGAAGGCTTCCTCCAGCGTCTGATTGGCTTCGTATTTTTCACCGACGGTGCGGGCGGCTTCCAGAGCTTCCCGGGCATCCAGCAGATCTTTGCTGTCGGCGGGGCTCAGATAGCGGCCGGCCACAACGGTCAGGTTGTAGGCGAATTCACAGCGGCTCTCCAGATCGTTCTGGATGCTGAAGCCGTCGTTTTCCACGCCGTTCAGAAAGGCGGCTTCCACCTTGTCAAGCCGGCTGCCGAGAGAGCGGACCGTTCCCAGGAACAGGGCCAGCACCACCAGCAGGATCATGACCAGGCAGGCGCCTTTGCGGCTTTTCAAAAAGGTCATAGTGCGCTCCTTTTGAAAGAATGGGCCGGACGGATTCGGGATCTGTCCGGCCCGTCACTTTTGTTACAGATTCTTGATATCCAGCAGCTTTGCCTTCATTTCGTTTTCGATGCGGTGCAGTTCCACTTCGGCGGCGCGGCGCTTTTCCTTGCCTTCCTGCTGGATGCGGACCACTTCGTCCAGGGTGGAGATCAGGTCTTCGTTGGTCTTCTGCAGGGTTTCCAGATCCACGATGCCGCGTTCGGATTCCTTGGCGGTGGCGATGGTGGCGGTCTTCAGCGCCTCGGAGTTCTTCCGCAGCAGTTCGTTGGTCATGTCGGTAACAGCCTTCTGGGCTTCCATGGCCTGCTGGGAGTGGGTGAGACCCATGGCGATGACCATCTGGCTCTTCCAGAGAGGAATGGTGTTCACCAGAGTGGACTGGATCTTTTCGGCCATCAGGGTGTCGTTGTTCTGCACCAGACGGATCTGGGGAGCCATCTGCAGGGAGATGGTGCGGGTCAGTTCCAGATCGTACAGCTTCTTTTCGAAGCGGGTGCACATGGCATCGAAGTCGTTGGCCTTCTGGGCATCTTCGGGCAGGCCGGAGGCCTTTGCCTTGGCCACCAGAGCGGCCAGTTCCACTTCGCGGGCTTCCTTCAGCTTCTTCTTACCGGCCAGGATGTACATGGACAGTTCCTTGAAATACTTCAGGTTCAGTTCGTACATCTGATCCAGGGTGGCGATATCCTTCAGCAGCTGGATCTGGTGAGCATCCAGAGCGGAAACGATGCGGTTCACGTTGACTTCGGCTTTGTCGTAGCGGGCTTTCAGGCCGGCGATCTTGTTGGCCCCTCTCTTCAGGAAGGAGAAGAAACCGCCTTCGTCTTCGTTGATGTCGAAGCCCTTCAGTTCGGTGACCAGATCGGTGATCATGTCGCCTACTTCGCCCAGGTCCTTGGTGCGGACGCTGTTCAGAGCGTTTTCGGAGAAGCCGGCGATCTTCTGCTGAGCGGCGGCGCCGTACTGCAGAACCAGGTTGGTGTCGTTGATATCGATCTGCTTGGAGAATTCATCCACCACCTTCTGTTCTTCGGGGGTCAGGATGGTTTCATCCATCTTGGCAGCTTCCAGTTCGGGCTCTGCGGGGATGGGAGCGGCAGCGGTGGGGTTCAGGGTCAGGGTGATGGTATCGGACATAATGGTTTCCTCCTTTTGATTTTAACGGCCCAGGGTGAGGGTGATGCCCTCTTCCGTAGGCTCGGTGATATAACGTTCGTCTTTGATGGCTTCGGCCGCGGTTTCCATGGTGAAATCGGGGTCCAGAAGACCTTCCCGCTTCAGCAGATTCTCCAGAACGGCGGCATCGGTGGTGATGTCCAGGGCTTCTTCGTCATAGAGGCTATCCAGCTGACGGCGGAAGGCCACCAGCACCTGGTCCATGGCTTTTTCCACGGAGGCCAGGGAAGCCTGTACGTTGTCGCCCGTGAGGCCCTTGCCGCTCATGCTGACGTAGTTTTCCAGCATTTTAAGGACGGTGGGCAGATAGTATTCCGCGAAGCGGCGGATGTGGTCCGCTTTTCCGGGAACCTCTTCGATGCGGTTCAGGATGTCTTCGGTAAGCTGTTCCAACTGGTCGATCTCTGCGGTCAGTTCCGGGTCGGCGATCTTGTCGTTGATCTGGCGGATCCGGGACAGGATCAGACGGCCTTCGTACAGGAAGCGGTCCGCCTGGGCATTGCCGGTGGAGGGCAGTACCGGTTCTTCCACGGTGATGGTTTTCCTGGGCCAGAATTTCTCCAGAAGCAGGAAGACGGCGGCTGTGAAAACGGCGAACAGGATCAGATGGAGCCAGCTGTATAAGGGCAGCAGCAGTGCGTACAGCAGGGCTGCCGCGCCGGCACCGTAAAAGGGTACCGGTGATTTCACCTGCACGGTCCGGGTTCGGGTCTGGGGACCGGAGGGAACGGATTTCGTGGTCACGGATGGTTTCTCCTTTCTTTGCAAACTGTCCGAAAAGTGAAACAGTATAGTACTATTATAAAAGGAAAGGGGGATGCAGTCAAAGGATTCCGCTAAAATTTCAGAAAAAAAGAAGGAATTTACGGAAAAGACTTGCGAAGGGGAAGAAATTTCAGTAAAATAAATTCCAATTTATTTTACATGGATCTCTTAATATCTATTCAAAACAGAAATCCACCAAACGAAAGGAGTGATCCTTATGGATAATAAGAGAGGACAGTGGGGTTCCACCTTCGGGTTCCTGATGGCAGCAGTCGGTTCCGCTGTCGGTCTGGGCAACATCTGGGGCTTCCCCTATAAGATGGGCAGCAACGGCGGTTTCGCCTTCTTGCTGATCTACCTGGTGCTGGCGGCCACCGTCGGTATCGTGGTCATGCTGGGGGAACTGGCTCTGGGCAGAAAGACCGGAAAGGGCCCCGTGGGCGCATACCAGTCCTTTGCGAAAAAGTATACCTGGATCGGTTACATGGGCATCGTCTGCGGTTTCCTGATCCTGGCCTTCTACAGCGTGCTGGGCGGTATGGTGACCCGTTACATGGTTGCCTTTACTCTGCAGCTCATGGGCGTTGACGGCTTTGCCGGTCAGGGCGGCGATTTCTTCGGCTTCCTGCTCTACGATTACGGCGGCCTGATCTTCTTCTGCATGCTGTTCATGGTCACCACCCTGGTGATCGTTATGGGCGGTATCGAAAAGGGCATTGAAAAATTCTCTGCCATCGCCATGCCGGCTCTGTTCTTCATCCTGCTGTTCATCATCATTTACGTGGCCTGCCAGCCCGGTGCCGGCGCCGGCTACGCCTTCATGTTCAAGCCTGACTTCAGCGTGTTCTCCGATCCCGAAATCGGGTTCTTCGGCGTTCTGAAGTCCGCCGCGGGCCAGATGTTCTTCTCCCTGTCCCTGGGCATGGGCTGCATGATCACCTACGGCTCCTACCTCTCCAAGAGTGAAAACCTGCAGCGCAATGCCTTTATCATTCCTGTGGCAGACACTGCGATCGCTCTGATGGCCGGTATGGCTGTTATGCCTGCCTGCTCCGCCTTCGGTCTGGAATACACCAGAGGCCCCGGGCTGCTGTTCGCTACCATGCAGACCGTATTCACCAGCATGGGCTCCTTCGGCAACTTCATCGGCTTCCTGTTCTATTTCCTGATCTTCATCGCTGCAGTCACTTCCTCCATCTCCATCCTGGAAGTGATCACCACCTACCAGATCGATAAGACCATCGCCAAGGGCAAGGAACCCAACCGCAAGAAGATCTCCGTCCTGTACACCGTGGCCGTGTTCGTTCTGGCACTGCCCGTTGCACTGGACGCTCTGGGCAGCGGCGGTGCTGCCATCCAGGCTCCCTACGAAATGCTGGGCATCGAATACAAGGGCCCCGGCTTCGCCATGTGGAACGACTGCTGGCTGGATCTCTATGACCTGGTGGCCGAAGGCATCCTGATGCCCATCGGTGCCATGATCATGAGCATCCTGGTCGGCTGGGTCTGGAAGACCGACATCATCAAGAAGGAATGCGAACTGTCCGGCGCTGCCTTCAAGGGCTATAAGTACTTTGATATCTGCTTCAAGTATGTGGTCCCCGTGGCCATGGCATTCATCCTGGTAGCGCAGATGATGGACTTCTTCGGCTGAGAATGACCGTTGAAGGGCAAAGAAAAAACGAATCGAACGGCGGCGGCCCTGCGGGGCCGCCGCTTTCTTTTTATAAGCCGCCGGGTTTGTTAAAATTTTACTTTCCTAATCCGGGGAAGTGCGGTATAATAAGATGTTACAGTATGCAATTTACAGGAGGAAGCCATGCGATACCTGGTAATTTCCGATACCCACGGCGCTACAGACGTGGCAGAAATGGTTTTCAAGAGCCAACACAGTATCGATCCCATCGATGAGATCATCCATCTGGGTGACTATTACAGAGATGCCATGGACCTGGCCCGGCGGGTGGATGTACCCGTCACCGCGGTGAAGGGCAACATGGACGGCAGCTTCAGCAGCAATGACTATAAGATCCTGGAAACGGAATTCGGCAACATCTATCTGGCCCACGGCCACATGGAGTCCGTCAAGTTCAGCAACCGGGAGATCATGTATAAGGCCGATGCCCTGGGCTGCAAGGCCGTGTTCTACGGTCACACCCACGTGCCCTTCTACACGGTGGAAGAAGGCCTTTACGTGCTGAACCCCGGCAGTCTGGGCCGCCCTGCGGGCGGCCGCAAGGGCTCCTATGCCATCGTGACCGTCGAAAAGGATCAGTTTTCCGCCACCATCCTGTATGTGGACCAAGCCGCCAGCGGCGGCCCCGCGTCCAGCGGCCGAACCAGAAGCAGTTTGCTGGAAGCCCTCAATTACAGCGACCGGTTCTAAGGAGTTTTCATGAGCAGCGAACAGAAATTAGAATATATCCACCCCTCGGTGCTGGCGTTCCTGGGCGATGCCGCCTACGAGCTCCACGTGCGCCGGGCCATGATCGATACCGGCGAATTCCACAGCGATATGCTCCACCGCAAGGCGGTGCACTTCGTCCGGGCGGAGAGCCAGGCCATCGCCATCAAAGCCCTCCTTCCGGAGCTTTCGGAAGAAGAGCAGGCTCTGGTGAAGCGGGCCCGCAACAAAAAGGTCAGCTCCCAGCCCCGCCATGCGGACCCTGTGTCCTACAAATGGGCCACCGCCTTTGAAGCCCTGCTGGGCTACTGGGTGCTGAAGGGGGAAGACGAAAAAGTGAAAGAGGTTTCCCTGCGGGCCATGGAGATCATCCGGAAGTCCCGGGTGCCGGAACGCTGCCCCCAGAAGGGGGAACCCGCTCCGCAGAAGGAGGACTCCCATGAGTGAAGAAAAGAAACAGAAACAGGTCCGCAACAAGTGGGCCGATGTGATAACCGATTATTATCGCACGAACCGCCAGATCCACAAACAGGACCAGGAACGCTATGCCCGGGAAAAGGCCGAAGGGAAAAAAGAACCCTGGACCAAACGGGAGATCCTCATGCTGGCTGTCTGCATCCTTTGCGGCATCGGCATTATCCTGCGCTGGTTCCTGTGCGAAAAGTGTTAAGGAGGAACGCCCTATGAGCAAAGCAGATACCATCTTTGCGGAAATGTGCCGCAACATCATCGATCACGGTTTCTCTTCCGAGGGCCAGAATGTACGCCCCCGCTGGGAGGACGGCACCCCTGCCCACACCGTGAAGCAGTTCGGCGTGGTGAACCGCTACGACCTCTCCGAGGAATTCCCCGCCATGACCCTGCGCCGCACCGCCATCAAATCCGCCATGGACGAGATCCTTTGGATCTGGCAGAAGAAGTCCAACAACATCAACGACCTGAACTCCCACATCTGGGATGAATGGGCGGATGAGACCGGCAGCATCGGCAAGGCCTACGGCTACCAGCTGGGCGTAAAGCACAAGTATCCCGAAGGGGAGATGGACCAGGTGGACCGGGTCCTCTACGACTTGAAGCACAACCCCTACAGCCGCCGCATCATGACCAATATGTACACCTTCCAGGATCTCAGCGAAATGGCCCTGTACCCCTGCGCGTACAGCGTTACCTTCAACGTGACCGGAAACAAGCTGAACGCCGTGCTGAACCAGCGGTCGCAGGACGTGCTGGTGGCCAATAACTGGAACGTGGTGCAGTACGCCATCCTGGTGATGATGTTCGCTCAGGTCAGCGGCCTGGAGCCCGGCGAGCTGGTACACGTCATCGCGGATGCCCACATCTACGACCGCCACATCCCCTTGGTGGAAGAGATGCTGACCCGCCCGCAGTACCCGGCACCCAAAGTCACCCTGAACCCCGCGGTGAAAGATTTCTACGAGTTCACCACCGACGATATCCTGGTGGAGGATTACGAAACCAATCCGCAGATCAAGGATATCCCCGTAGCCGTATAAAACAGGAAGAGCCTGCGGCAGTTATCCGCAGGGGAGAACCTTTATAAATTATTTGGAAAAGGAGAACAAACAAATGCAACTGATCGTCGCCGTCGATAAGAACTGGGGCATCGGCAAGGATAACGAACTTCTGGTTCGCCTGCCGGGAGACCAGAAATTCTTCCGTGAAACCACCATGGGTCATCTGCTGATCATGGGCAGACTGACCCTGGAATCCATGCCCGGAGGCAAGCCTCTGCCCGGCCGTGAAACCTGGCTGCTGTCCTCCACCATCACTGAACATCCCGACTGCAGAGTGTTCCACGACCTGAAGGAACTGCTGCACGAAATCGCCATCCGCACCCCCGGCAGCGGCAAGGAGATCTTCGTCTGCGGCGGCACCAAGGTCTACGAAGAACTGCTGCCCTACTGTGACCGCGCTCTGGTCACCAAGATCGATGCCGAATTCCCGGCGGACCGCACCTTCCCCAATCTGGACGAACTGCCCGAATGGAAGGTCCTGCGCGAAAGCGATGTGCGGGAAGAAAAGGGCATCTCCTATCGCTTCTGCGAATACGTGCGCAAATAACCTGCCGGCGGCCTGCGGCCGCCTTACCGTAACTGCCGCTCCGGCGGCCCGTAAGGAGACATTCATACAATGGAAAACCTGATTTTCGGGAGAAACCCCGTCATCGAAGCCCTGAAAAGCGGCCGTGAACTGGAAAAGGTGCTGCTGCAGAAGGGCGCCGAAGGTTCTGCGAAAAAAATCGAAGCCATGACCCTGGAACGCGGCATCCAGCTGCGCCTCTGCGATAAGAGCGAACTGGACCGCATCTGCGGCGGCGGCAGCCATCAGGGCGTTGCCGCCTTTGGTTCCTCTTACAAGTACTATGAAATCGAAGATCTGCTGGCCGATGCGGAAGCTGCCGGCCGTCAGCCTCTTCTGGTGATGCTGGACGGCATCGAAGACCCCCACAACCTGGGAGCCATCCTGCGGACCGCAGACTGCGCCGGTGCCTGCGGCATCATCGTGCCCAAGCGCCGTTCCGCCGGACTCTCCGAGATCGTAGCAAAGTCCTCCGCCGGTGCCATCGAGTACGTGAAGACCGCCAAGGTGGCAAACCTGGCCCAGACCATCGATAAGCTGAAGGAGCAGGGCTTCTGGGTGGCTGCCTGCGACATGGACGGCAGCAATTACACCGCCACCGACCTCACCGGCCCCCTGGTGCTGGTGGTGGGCGGCGAAGGCAGCGGCGTTAGCCGCATCGTCCGCGAAAAGTGCGATTTCATCGTGTCCATCCCCATGGAAGGCCATGTGAACTCCCTGAATGCATCCAATGCAGCTGCCATCCTGCTGTACGAGATCCATCGTCAGCGCACCCTGAAGGCAAAGAAATAAAAGAAGGGGCCGGCTTTGGCCGGCCCTCTGTTTTGGAAAGGAAACCGGTCCATGCAAGACGCAATCCGTATCGAACAATTGGCAGAAGAAGCCCGCCTTGGGGATGCCCATGCCCAGGAGGAACTGTTTCGCGCCTATAAAGATACCGTGCGCCGGAAGGCCCAGCTCTTTTTTCTGGCCGGCGGCGACCCGGAGGACCTGATCCAGGAGGGGATGATCGGTCTCTTTCAGGCTCTGCGCTCCTACGATCCGGAAAAGAACACTTCCTTCCGCACCTTTGCGGACCTCTGCATCACCCGCCAGATCCAGACGGCGGTGAAGAGCGCGGCGCGGCAGAAGCATCTGCCACTGAACACGTCTCTTTCCCTGCATCGCCCGCTGGAAAGCGGCGCGGAGGGCCTGCGGGAGACCACTCTGGAGGAAACGCTGCCCTCGGGGGCCCAGTCCGACCCGGAGACCCGGCTTCTGCTGAAGGAAGCACTGGAGAGCCTGTGGGATAAGGAAGGGGTCTTCAGCGATATGGAACGGTCTGTCTGGAGCCTGTACCTGCAGGGGCAGTCCTACAGTCAGATCGCGGCGGCTCTGGGGAAATCCCCCAAGACCGTGGACAACGCTTTGCAGCGCACCAAGCGGAAACTTTCCAAATACCTGTAGCAAGCCGCCGCCGGCCGGCTCCGGCAAAGGACCGCAGCCGGCGGCATGTTTCAACAGTTCCGGCCATCGGCAAAAAAGAATTTCGCGGAATCTGAAAAAAGAGGTTGACACCGGGCGAAACCCATAGTAAAATAACAAGCGTGTCAGAAAGAAGGCGTGCTGTTGTAGCTCAGTAGGTAGAGCGCATCCTTGGTAAGGATGAGGTAGTCAGTTCGAATCTGATCAACAGCTCCAGAGATACGCGGGACATTCTTAAAAGGTTACTTTTGAGGATGTCCCAACTTGTATCCAGAGGTACAAGCGCCGCAAGGCTGACGAGCCCCCAGGGCAACTGTACCTTATATCTGCAGGATCCTTTACCGCGGCCTGATCTGCCGAGAACCGGAAAGAATCCATCCACTAAAATTTTAGGAGGAAATCTAAAATGGCAAAAGCAAAATTCGAAAGAAGCAAGCCTCATGTCAACATTGGTACCATCGGTCACGTTGACCATGGTAAGACCACTCTGACCGCTGCTATCACCAAGACCCTGAACACCAGACTGGGCCTGGGCGACGCAGTTGCATTCGACATGATCGACAAGGCACCCGAAGAAAGAGAAAGAGGCATCACCATTTCTACCGCACACGTAGAATATGAAACCGAAACCAGACACTACGCTCACGTAGACTGCCCGGGCCACGCTGACTATGTAAAGAACATGATCACCGGTGCTGCCCAGATGGACGGTGCTATCCTGGTAGTAGCTGCTACCGATGGTCCCATGCCCCAGACCAGAGAACACATCCTGCTGTCCCGTCAGGTAGGCGTACCCTACATCATCGTATTCCTGAACAAGTGCGATATGGTAGACGACGACGAACTGCTGGATCTGGTCGAAATGGAAGTTCGTGAACTGCTGGACAGCTACGAATTCCCCGGCGACGACACCCCCATCATCCGTGGTTCCGCACTGGAAGCTCTGAACAACCCCAACGGTCCCTGGGGCGACAAGGTTATGGATCTGATGCACGCTGTTGACGAATACATCCCCGAACCCGAAAGAGCAACCGACAAGCCCTTCCTGATGCCCGTAGAAGACGTATTCTCCATCACCGGTCGTGGTACCGTAGCTACCGGCCGTGTAGAAAGAGGCGTACTGAAGGTATCCGACGAAGTTGAAATCGTTGGTCTGACCGACGAAAAGCGCAAGGTCGTAGTAACCGGCGTAGAAATGTTCCGTAAGCTGCTGGATCAGGCACAGGCTGGCGACAACATCGGCGCTCTGCTGCGTGGTGTACAGAGAAACGAAATCGAAAGAGGTCAGGTACTGGCTGCTCCCAACAGCATCCATCCCCACACCAAGTTCACTTCTCAGGTATACGTACTGAAGAAGGAAGAAGGCGGCCGTCACACCCCCTTCTTCAATGGTTACAGACCTCAGTTCTACTTCAGAACTACCGACGTTACCGGTAACATCGCTCTGCCCGAAGGCACTGAAATGTGCATGCCTGGCGACAACGTCGAAATGACCATCGAACTGATCACCCACATCGCTATCGAACAGGGTCTGAACTTCGCTATCCGCGAAGGCGGCAGAACCGTAGGCGCTGGCGTTGTAGCAAACATCATCGAATAATTTCGAAGGCTGAAAACCGCAAAGCGGGTGCGAAAGCACCCGCTTTTTTCATGCCCAAAATTCAGAAGGCGGCCTTTTTGTTTTTGCAGGACCGCCGCGGCCCTCAAACAGATCCTTCCCGCGCCAAACTCTTTCCTCTCTCGGCGGGGAGCCGGAACCGCCCGCCGCAAAAGTTCCGCCGCTGTCCGCCCGGTACCCGCTGCACTCAAAACTTTGTAGATGAAACAGGGCTGCTTTCGCAGCTTTGGGTTTTCCCTCGTTGATGCGGTCTGCGAAATGTGATAAAATGAATAAAAGGTGAGTTGGAGTTGGCAAAGGAGTGTGATTATATGAATTGCCCGTATTGTGGTAAGGAAATGACAAAGGGCTGGGTACAGAGTGCTCGTAAAGTTCTGTTCACCACTACCAAAAAAGAAGGCACTTTTATCATCGGTAATAGAAACGATGTGGTTTTGACCGCCAATAACTTTGTCGGTCCGTCCTGCGCTGCATACCTTTGTGATACTTGTAAGAAAGTAATTATTGATTACGCAGAGAAAACGGAATAACTTCCAAATTGATGAATGAAATACTGACCGGAAAGAGCAAGGGTGAAATATGCCTTGCTCTTTTTATGTCTTAAATCAAGCGGCGACAGGGGCGGCCCGGGAAACCCTTCGAGAAAAATGGCTGCGATCCCGCTTTGCGCGAGGAAAGAGTTTGGCGCGGGAAGGATCTGCCTGAGGGGCGCGGCGGCCACGAAGCAAAAAGGCCGCATTGCCGGCCCGAGTTATCCTTCCCCTCCAAACTCTCCGAGCAAGAAGCTGGGATTACCCGTTTTACGAGCGGTTTTCCGGGCTGCCCCTGCCGCTGCTTGGTTTTATAAAGGCGAAAAAGGGTTTGGCTGTTCAGACGATGGCTTGTGGGATTCGGTTTAAAATGGTATAATAAAGTGTTGCGCAAAGCGGAAAGGAGTGCAGAACAATGGGAAATCTGATCCTGACACTGACGGGCCTTCTGGTGCTGTGGAACTTCTGCACCTTCGCCCTTATGGCCATCGATAAACGAAAAGCGATCAGGGGGAAGCGCCGCATCCCGGAGCGGACGCTGCTGCTCACCGCCTGGGCTCTGGGAGGCATCGGCGGCTTCTGCGGCATGATTTTGTGCAGTCACAAGACCAAACATCTGCGGTTTGTGATCCAGCTGCCTCTGGCGGCGGTCCTCACCTTGGCGGCTGCCGTGCTGCTGACCCTTTGGCTGCCGGAACGGCTGGGCCTGTAACCGTTGAAACCATCGGAAGCGCGGCCAAAAACTTTTTTGCCTTTTTGCCTTTTTTGAGGCAGAAAATCGGTTGACATAAGCCCTAAAGTGTGCTAATGTTATTAAGCGACTTTATGGCCACCAAAGGTGGCCTTAGTTTAGATGTAATTGAAGGAGAACGAAAATGAGAGTAAAAGTGACCCTCGCCTGCACCGAATGCAAGCAGAGAAACTACAATACTGTAAAGAATAAGAAGAACGATCCCGATCGTATCGAATTCAACAAGTATTGCCCCTTCTGCAAGAAGCACACCCTTCACAAGGAAACCAAATAAACCGGAGAGGATTGTGAACAGAATGGAAGAAAAAGATAAGAAGACGCTGTCCAAGCGGACTGCCGCAGCTGCCGCTGCAAGTGCAGAACAGAAGAAAAAGGGCGGTCTCAAGGCTTACTTCAAGGGTGTAAAAACCGAAATGAAGAAGGTCGTATGGCCCACCAAGAAGGAACTGCTGTCTTACACCGTAGTGGTAGTAGCTACCTGTGCAGTGTTCGCACTGCTCTTCTGGGGCTTCGATACCGGTTTCCTGGCTCTGCTGAAGCTGGCCCTGAACATCACCCTGTAACTTAGGAGCAAAGCGGAATGGAAGAACTTTTGAAGGAACGGACGGAAGAAAAGGTCAACCCCTTTGCCGAAGATCTGAAGGAAGAAGCTTCTGCTGTTGCAGACGGCACTCCTAAGGCAAACTGGTACGTGATCCATACGTATTCCGGCCACGAAAACAAAGTAAAGGTCAACATCGAGAAGCTGGTAGAGAACCGCGGTATGCAGGACCTGGTCCTGAAGGTCGTCGTCCCCACCGAAGACCGCGTGGAAGTAAAAGACGGCCAGAGAAAAGTAAAAACCCGCAAGATTTTTCCCGGCTACGTCATCGTGAAGATGATCGTTACCAACGAATCCTGGTACCTGGTAAGAAACACTCAGGGCGTTACCGGTTTCGTAGGTCATGGTTCCGATCCCATTCCTCTCAGTGATGAAGAAGTCCGGCGCATGGGAATCGAGAAGGTTTTCATCCATCTGGATATTGAACCCGGCGACAGTGTAAAGGTAATCAGCGGCCCCTTTGAAAGCTTCATGGGTACTGTGGAAGAAGTCAACTTCGACCGCCAGGTACTTCGTGTGCGCATCTCCATGTTCGGCAGAGAAACTCCTGTTGAACTGGAATTCGGCCAGGTAACCAAACTGTAGCCAAATGCAGTTCATCCGGCGCAAGCCGGTTGACAGATATGTCCAATACACACAGATCAGTGTGTGGGAAAGGAGAAATGACAAATGGCAAAGAAAGTAGAAGGTTTCGTCAAACTGCAGATCCCTGCTGGTGCGGCAACTCCTGCTCCTCCGGTCGGTCCTGCTCTGGGTCAGAAGGGCGTAAACATTATGGACTTCTGCAAGCAGTTCAACGCAAAGACCGCTGATCAGCAGGGTATGATCATCCCCGTTGTAATCACCGTTTACAGCGACAGATCCTTCACCTTCGTCACCAAGACTCCTCCTGCAGCAGTTCTGCTGAAGAAGGCAGCCGGTTTGGATACCGCTTCCGGTACTCCCAACAAGAAGAAGGTAGCAACCCTCACCACCGAACAGGCTCGTGAGATCGCAGCAAAGAAAATGCCCGACCTCAACGCAGCTAACCTGGACAGCGCCACTGAAATGATCAAGGGCACTGCCAGAAGCATGGGTATCGTAATTCAGGACTAACAGAAAGTGGGAGGTATGCTGAAAGACGCAGCCGTTAGCACCACAAGGAGGTAACAAACATGCCTAAGAAGGGCAAGAAGTATCAGGATTCCATCAAGGAATTCGACAAGAGCAATCTCTATGATGTCAACGAAGCTCTGGACCTGGTTGTAAAGACCGCAAAGGCTAAGTTCGACGAAACCATCGAAGTTCACGTAAAGCTGGGCGTTGATGGCAGACACGCTGACCAGCAGGTCAGAGGCGCAATCGTTCTCCCCAACGGTACCGGTAAGACCGTAAAGGTTCTGGTATTCGCAAAGGGCGATAAGGCCGCAGAAGCTCTGGCAGCAGGCGCTGACTATGTTGGCGAAGCTGACCTGGCACAGAAGATCCAGACTGAAAACTGGTTCGATTTCGACGTAGTGGTAGCAACCCCCGACATGATGGGTGTTGTAGGTAGACTGGGTAAGATCCTGGGTCCCAAGGGCCTCATGCCTAACCCCAAGTCCGGTACCGTTACCATGGACGTAACCAAGGCTCTCCAGGATATTAAGGCTGGTAAAGTTGAATATCGTCTGGACAAGACCAACCTGATCCACACCCCCATCGGCAAGGCTTCCTTCGGCCCCGAAAAGCTGCAGGAAAACTTCACCGCTCTGATGGATGCCATCATCAAGGCAAAGCCCCCCGTTGCAAAGGGCCAGTACCTGAGAAGCGTTACTGTAGCCGCAACCATGGGCCCTGGTGTAAAGATCAACCCCGCAAAGCTGGGTAACTAACCTACCCCATTCCAATTGCATATAGACTGTAGACAGCAGGTGCTTCTGCGAGAAGCTTAATTCCCTGCCGAGGTATGTAAATACGGAGGCCTTTTCTGTCTGCAGGATGGAAAAGGTCTTTTACCGAGCAGTCAGACTGAAACCAGAATCGCTGTTCTTCGGGAACAGCGGAAAGGAGAAAAAACCAATGGCATCCAAAGAACATTTGGCAGCAAAGCAGCTGGTCATTGATGAAATCAAAGGCAAGCTGGAAAAAGCTACTTCCCTCGTTCTGATCGACTACATGGGCATCAACGTGGAAGAAGCTACCAATATGAGAAAGAAGCTGAGAGAAGCTGATGTAGACTTCGTTGTTTACAAGAACACACTGATGAACCGTGCTATCCAGGGTACCGAATTCGAATCCATCGCACCCCTGCTGAACGGCCCCAGCGCTTTCGCAATCAGCTATGATGACGCAGTAGCACCCGCAAGAGTACTGAACGGCGTAATCAAGGAATACAAGAAGATGGCTTTCAAGGGCGGCGTAGTAGAAGGTACTTACTTCGACGCAGCCGGCATCGAAGCGATCGCAGCACTGCCCTCCAGAGACGAACTTATCGCAAAGTTCATGGGCAGCATCCAGAGCCCCCTGTCCAAGCTGGTCCGCACCTTCAAGGCAATCGCAGACAAGGAACAGGAAGCTTAAGTTTCGCACCGCGAAAAATCACCGCTGCCTGAGGGCAGCATCATAGACGCTCCAATGTGAGCAAGTATAATCTTTAAAAAGGAGAACATTAAAATGACTAAAGAACAGATCATTGAAGCCATCAAAGGCATGACCATTCTGGAAATCAACGAACTCGTTAAGGCTTGCGAAGAAGAATTCGGCGTATCCGCTGCTGCAGGCGTTGTAGTTGCTGCTGCAGGTCCCGCTGCTGCTGCTGAAGAAGAACAGACTGAATTCACCGTAGTTCTGCAGGCTGCTGGCGCAGAAAAGATCAAGGTTATCAAGGTTGTTCGTGAAATCACCGGCCTGGGCCTGAAGGAAGCTAAGGAACTGGTAGACGGTGCTCCCTCCAACATCAAGGAAGGCATCGAAAAGGCAGAAGCTGAAGAAATCAAGAACAAGCTGACCGAAGTTGGCGCAGAAGTAGTTCTGAAATAAGATCCATTTCTTTGCAAAGAGAAGCGGCTCCCATATGGGAGCCGTTTTTTTCGTGCAATCGTTCGGCTGAAGTGCTTTTGTAACAAATTTTAACGGACACCTTTTGGGCTTTGAATTGATACGCACCTATTTCGCGGGGAAATAGGTTTGGTGCGTCCCTAAACTATGTTGACGCACTTTTTCGTTCCAAAGGAAAGTTTGGTGTCACGAAAAGAAAGAAACGATGCTTCACGCTCGGTTATTTCGACGAATTTCGACATGTTTCGACAATATAAACAGGAAGATTATCCGAAATCGCAAGAAAAGAGAGCGGTTTTGTGTATGCTATCGAAACGAGAAAGAGGATGAAACGCACCGGGAGGGCAATTCCCAAGTGAAAGGTGCGCCCAAAGAAAAAATTTACATATATTGACAAATTTCAAGATCTAGAGCAGAATAAAAAGGGAGGTGAAGGCATGGAATATTTGTATGAATTCCTGGATCGTGAATCAAAGAAGTGGGAAATTGCGATTCAAAAGATGAGAACGCAAATACTGAAGAAAAATGACGGAAGTATTTTTTGCCGCAGTGTGAACGGAAAGATAGTACCGTATAGAAAGATGCGAATGGTAAAAGATGGAGTCACAATCATTCGAACAAAATCACTACGAGCAGAATCGCCGGAAACGGTACAGGAACAGATCAATCGTCAGCATCTTCGCCGGCAGATGCCGAAGTACGAGCGGAATTTGCGAAGGCTGAAGAAACTGCTGCAAGATTGGGAACATCCTGGTGAACTAAAAAAGAATCAAATTCTTACAAGAAGCGCAAATAAGGGTTGGGATCCAAAAGCGTATGGAATCAGTGCGGAGTTCGCACGGAGATGGAGCGAAGAGCAGGTGACCGTATTTGAGGCTGGCCAAATTGTCCGTGTGCATGGAATCGTGGAGAATGGTACGGTTTGGCATCCGGAGGGGTTGCGGCATGTTACCGCCGACGGCGAACTGCGCCGATCAAAATCGGAGGTAATATTGGATGAAATCCTGAAAAGTACAGGGCTTGTATATGCATATGAGAGGCCGTTGTATATTGGCGGTAAACGATATTTGCCGGATTATACAATTCTACGGCCTTCAGATCTGCAGCCGATATTTCTGGAACATTACGGGATGACCGGTGAAGGGGTAACGGAACATAACGAGGAAAATCAGATGTATTCTTATGCGCTTCGGAACGAAGAAAAGAGATTGGCGTATCAGCGAGCGGGGATCGTCCCATGGAAAAACTTGATCTACACTTATGATTTACCGGACGGGTCGGTGGATGTGAGAGGAATTCGGAAAGTGCTGGAATTGTTTTTGGAACTTTGAGGGAAGGCTGCAAAAACAATTTTGAGTGAAAGGATAGCAAAGTGCTCATGAAAAAAGAGGAGCAAGGCCAAAGGGCTTTGCTCCTCTTTTGTGTCGCTTACAGGATCACGCGGACGGTGTCGATGCCGTAGTGTCGGAACAGTTTGACGGTGTTTTCCGTGATCACTTCGCCGCTGACTGCGATGGGAATGGCCGGAGGGCAGGAGACCACGGGGGCGGCACAGATACGGCCCAGGGCATCTTCGGGGGAGACCGCTTCGCTGGGGGAGAAGACCGCATCACGGATGGAAAGGGAAGCGGGAACAGGCAGGAAGACGGGGACATAGTCTTCTTTGCTGCAGCTGCAATGGGGCGCGAGACCGTTGCAGCTGGGGGTGGAATGGGGCGCGAGACCGTTGCAGCTGGGGGCGGAATGGTCATCGGTAATAGGCGATGCATGTGTGTTTTTCAGGAAGACAGGGGCCAGTTCTGCGAGCGCGGAGAAAAGGCGGTCAAAGTCGCGGGGGCTGTTCTCCGGGGTAAACATGAAAATGCAGGATTCATTGTCGGAGTGCTCGCATTCCACTTTGTAAGGACGGAGAGCGTCCGCAAGATCATCGCCGCGGGTGAAGATGGTGATTTTCAGGGGTTCGGTGTTTGCAACGGTATAGCCCAGCGCGCGGAGTTTTTCCTTCAGGGAATCGGCCAGGGAGATGGTTTCCGCCAGTGCTTTGGGCCAGGTGCCGGCCAGCTTGGCATTGCAAAGATCCAGAGACTGGAGGATCAGATAGGAGGGGCTGGTGCTGCCGAAGAGCGCAAGGGCCTGCCGGGCGGCGGAGATGTGGTCCAGGGGGAAGTCCTTGGAAATATGCAGGTAAGCACCGCCGGTGAGGACGGGCAGGGTTTTATGAGCGGAATCACAGCACATGGAAGCACCCAGGTCCATGGGGTGGGAAGGGGTGTCCAGGAATTTCAGGTAGGCACCGTGGGCGTTATCCACCAGGAGGGGGATGTCATAGCGGCGGCACAGGGCTGCGAGGCCGGAAAGATCCTGGCTGCCGCCCAGATAATCGGGGGATGTGACATAAAGGGCGACGGGGAGCGTGCCGGTGCGGGAACGCTCTTCCAGAATGGCGGTTTCCGCAGCCGCCGGTGTGATGGGGCAGCTGCAGATGGAGGAGGCAGCTGCCGGGGCGGCAACCGATTTGCGGTCCGCGGGCAGTCCTTGGTCTGCGCTGCCCGCTTCCGGCTGAGGGTACAGCCAGTGCACGTCACAATCGGTGAGGGCACAGGCATACAGGAAGGCCTTGTGGGCATTGCGGGCCGCCAGGATCACAGGTCGGGCGGAAGCGTCTTGCCGGCGCTTTTTCCAGGCTTGCACCGCCAGGAAGATCATGGCGCGGATGCAGAGGGAAGAGCCTTCTGTGGAATAGAAGGTGTGACCGCTGCCAAAAAGAGAAGTGGCATTGGCCTCGCTCTCCGCAATGATGCCCGAGGCCTCATAGAGAGCATCAGCCCCTGCCACTTCCGTGATATCCAGAGCTTCGCAGCCCACCATGGGGAGACCCTTATGGCCGGGCATATGGAAGCGGCTCATGTCCGCTTCTGCGTATCGTTTTACAAAATCGGCGACGGGTGTGGTCATGGCCACACCCGTTTCTTTCCAATTGATCATTGTTGCTCCTTTCGGATGCACTTGATGCAACCTGCCTCGGCGCTGCCTGGAGGCCGCACGCAGTGCGGCTTATTCCAGACCTTCCTCTTTTTCTGCGGCCTTCAGCATGATGGCACATTCCATGCGCTTCTTGAAGAGCTCGCAGCCGTAGGAGTAGACACCCAGCACGCTGCCGGTGGCATGGTAGGCGTTGGCGGCGCAGCCGCCGGAGCAGTAGAGCTTGGCCCAGCAATCCTTGCATTCGGGGCGGGCATAGGCGTTGCAGTGACGGAATTCCTCCTGCACTTCGGGGTGCAGAACGCCGTCCCAGATGTTGCCCAGGCTGTACTTTTCGTCGCCTACGAACTGGTGGCAGGGGTAGAGCTCGCCCCAGGGGGTGACCGCCATGTATTCGGTACCGGAACCGCAGCCCGCCAGTCTTTTGTAGATGCAGGGGCCGCTGGTCAGGTCGATCATGTAATGATAGAAGGTGATGGGCTTGCCGTCGCGCTTCCGCTGCAGCATTTCCTTGGCCAGCAGTTCGTACTGCTCCATCAGGATGGGCAGATCGGCTTCGGTGAGAGCGCAGGGATCATCGGGAGAGGAAACTACGGGTTCCATGCTCAGTTCGGTGAAGCCCAGGTCTGCCATGTGCAGGATATCCTTCACGAAATCGGTGTTGTGATGGGTGTAGGTACCGCGCATATAGTAGCCCTTGCCGTCGCGGCGCTTGGCCAGTTCCTGGAACTTGGGAACGATGGTTTCGTAGCTGCCCTTTCCGGCGTAGTCCTTGCGGAAGCGGTCGTGCACTTCGGGGCGGCCGTCCAGGCTCAGCACCACATTGTGCATTTCCTTGTTGGCGAATTCGATCACATCGTCATCGATGAGCATACCATTGGTGGTGAGGGTGAAGCGGAAGTTCTTGTTGTAGATGGGTTCCTGGGTACGGGCATAGGCCACCAGGTCTTTGACCACCTGCCAGTTCATCAGCGGTTCGCCGCCGAAGAAGTCCACTTCCAGGTTGACGCGGCTGCCGGAGTTCTTGATCAGGAAGTCCAGAGCCTGCTTGCCCACTTCGAAGGTCATGAGAGCCCGGTCGCCGTGGTACTTGCCCTGGCTGGCGAAGCAGTAGTTGCAGTTCAGATTGCAGGTGTGGGCCACGTGGAGGCAGAGGGCCTTCACCACGTCGCTGTTGTTCTTGAAATCACCGGCCAGGGGTTCATACAGATCGGGGCTGAAAAGCTTGCCCATTTCCTTCAGGGCGGTCACGTCTTCGATGCATTCCAGGATGTCTTCCCGGGTGACGTCTTCGCGGCCGGGGTAGCTTTCCAGAATGCGGGAAACGATCTCTTCCGCATTGTGATCCTGGTACAGGGTGATGATGTCGTAAGCCACCTCGTCCACCAGGTGGACGCTGCCGCTGCAGGTATCCAGAACGATATTGTATCCGTTGAGTTTGTACTGATGTACCATTTGCGTTCTCCTATCAGACCGCCGGGCGGTGAGCCGTGCGGCGGAATTGGTTACATATTATATATATACATGAAAAATGCCGCCTGAAAACACAGGCGACATCTTAAGGCTTAACCGTTATTTGTTCTGGTTTTCGCACTGCTGGTTGGCAACGCCGCAGGAAGTCTTGCAAGCGGACTGGCAGGAGGTCTGGCATTCGCCGCAGCCACCGGTCTTTACGCTCTTGTTCAGATCGCGGGTTTCCAGGGTCTTGATTCTTTTCATTGTAATCATCTCCGATCTCACTTATTCGTGTGTACTGAGTTGTACATTGATGGTACTAATATAGCACGCCAAAAGGGACTCTGTCAAGAGTACGGCAAACAGATCCGTCTGCGGATTTGCCCGCTGCATCCTGTTAAGAAAATATTTTTTGCCGGAAACAGCAGTTATCGAATTGCGTCAAAAAACGAGAAAACTAAAAAAATATTTTTTGTAACGGTGTTAAAAAATCCCTTGACTCCTTGAGCGCCATATGCTATCATGATACATTGCCACGCATAGCAATTTGTTAGTTTACAAGGAGTGATGAAGATGCCCCATCCGGTAAAAGTCGGCAGAAAAACCCGCATGAGCTTCTCTAAAATCAATGAAGTTGCGGCAATGCCCAATCTGATCGAGATTCAGAAAAAATCCTATGATTGGTTCATTGAAGAAGGCCTTCGGGAAGTCTTTGAAGATATTTCCCCCATCCGCGATTACGCAGATAATCTGGTCCTCGAGTTCATCGATTATTCCATGAAGGATGAACCCAAGTACGATCAGGAAGAATGCAAAAGAAGAGATTCCACCTATGCAGCTCCTCTCAAGGTAAAGGTTCGTCTGGTAAACAAAGAAACCGGCGAAGTCAAAGAGCAGGAAGTCTTCATGGGCGATTTCCCCATTATGACCGAAAAGGGCACCTTTATTTATAATGGTGCTGAACGTGTTGTCGTGACCCAGCTGGTCCGTTCCCCCGGGCCCTACTACGATGTGACCGTAGACAAGTCCAACAACAAGCTCTTCTCCACCACCGTCATCCCCAACCGGGGTGCCTGGCTGGAATATGAGACCGACTCCAACGAAATTCTGGCCGTTCGTGTAGACCGTACCAGAAAGCAGCCCATCACTGCACTGCTGAGAGCTCTGTCTTACGAATCCGTAAATCATAAAGTAGAAAGCGAACGCAGAAAGAACCCCGATCTCACCGAAGCAGATCTGGCCAAGAAGGTTCGCCGCTACAACGAATACAGAACCGCTACCGCCAACCTGCTGCAGTCCGGCAGCAACCAGGAAATCATCGATGTGTTCGGCAACAACGTCCGCCTGGAAAAGTCCATGGCCAAGGACGCAACCACCAACTACGACGAAGGTCTGAAGGAAATCTATAAGAAGCTTCGTCCCGGTGAACCCGCCACCTTCGAAAGTGCTTACGATCTGATCGAAGCTCTGTTCTTCGACCCCAAGCGCTACGACCTGGCAAAGGTAGGCCGCTACAAGTACAATAAGAAGCTGGGTCTGGCTAACAGAATCATTGGCTGCGTGGCCGCAGAAACTGTGATCAGCCCCGCTACCGGCGAAGTGCTGGTAGAAAAAGGCGAAAAGATCGACAACAGCAAGGGTTTCGAAATCGAAAACTCCGGTGCTGAATTTGTCTATGTCTACAGCAAGGTCAACGAAGAAGAAGCCGTAAAGGTCATCGGCAACAACTTCGTTGAACTGCAGGGCTACGTTCCCTTCGATGTGGCAGAAACCAAGCTGCCCAAGAAGGTGTTCTACCCCGTGCTGAACGACATTCTGCAGAGAGAACTGAGCGAAGAAGACCTGAAGGAAGTCCTGATGGCCAACAAGAACCTGCTCTCTCCCAAGCACGTGATCTTTGACGATATCATCGCTTCCATCAGCTACCTGCTGAACCTGCCCGAAGGCATCGGCAATGTAGACGACATCGACCACCTGGGCAACCGTAAGCTGCGCAGCGTCGGTGAACTGCTGCAGAACCAGTTCCGCATCGGTCTGGCAAGAATGGAACGTGTGGTCAAGGAAAGAATGACCATCCAGGACATCGAGGTCACCACGCCGCAGGCCCTGATGAACATTCGCCCCGTCACCGCCGCCATCAAGGAATTCTTCGGCAGCTCCCAGCTGTCCCAGTTCATGGACCAGACCAACCCTCTGGCTGAACTGACCCACAAGAGAAGACTTTCCGCACTGGGCCCCGGCGGTCTGTCCAGAGAACGTGCAGGCTTCGAAGTTCGAGACGTACACTACTCCCACTACGGCCGTATGTGCCCCATCGAAACTCCCGAAGGTCCCAACATCGGTCTGATCGGCTCTCTCACCACTTATGGTATCATCAACGAATACGGTTTCATCGAAACTCCCTATCGTAAGGTAGACAAGGTGACCGGCGTTGTTTCCAACGATGTGCAGTACATGACCGCTGACGAAGAACAGCAGATCATCATCGCACAGGCAAACGAACCTCTGGACAGCCAGGGCCGCTTCGTCAATGCCAGAGTTGCCGTCCGTCGTCCCGGCGGCGAAGTGGACATGGTCGCCAGAGAACTGGTCGACTACATGGACGTTTCCCCCAAGCAGGTCGTATCCGTAGCAACCGCTATGATCCCCTTCCTGGAAAACGACGACGCTAACCGTGCTCTGATGGGTTCCAACATGCAGCGTCAGGCTGTTCCCCTCCTGGTCACCGATGCACCTGTTGTCGGTACCGGTATGGAATCCGTAGCTGCCCGCGACTCCGGCGTCTGCATCCTGGCAAAAAATGCAGGTACCGTCGAATTCGTTGACGCAGTCAGCATCCGCATCCGCAGAGACAGCGACGGCGGTGTTGATACTTATAAACTGCTGAAGTTCCAGCGCTCCAACCAGGGTACCTGCATCAACCAGAGACCCATCGTGTTCAAGAACGAACACGTAGAACAGGGCGAAGTGCTGGCTGACGGTCCTTCCACCGATCAGGGCGAAGTAGCACTGGGCAAGAACCTGCTGATCGCCTTCATGACCTGGGAAGGCTACAACTTCGAAGACGCTATCATCCTCAATGAAAGACTGGTCATGGACGATGTCCTCACCTCTCTGCACATTGAAGAATATGAATCCGAAGCCCGTGACACCAAGCTGGGCCCCGAAGAAATCACCAGAGACATCCCCAACGTGGGTGAAGACGCACTGAAGGATCTGGACGAAGAAGGCATCATCCGCGTCGGTGCGGAAGTTACCTCCTCCGACATCCTGGTGGGTAAGGTCACTCCCAAGGGTGAAACCGAACTGACCGCAGAAGAAAGACTGCTGCGCGCCATCTTCGGTGAAAAGGCCCGCGAAGTCAGAGACACCTCTCTGCGCGTGCCCCACGGCGAAACCGGTATCGTAGTTGACGTTCATGTGTTCTCCAGAGAAAACAACGACGAACTGCCTCCCGGTGTCAACAAGCTGGTCCGCTGCTACATCGCTACCAAGAGAAAGATTCTGGTGGGCGACAAGATGGCAGGCCGTCACGGTAACAAGGGTGTTATTTCCCGCATCCTGCCCGAAGAGGATATGCCCTTCATGAGCGATGGTACTCCCCTGCAGGTCATGCTGAACCCCCTGGGCGTACCTTCCCGAATGAACGTCGGACAGGTTCTGGAAGTCCATCTGGGCCTGGCCGCAAGAACCAAGGGCTGGTACATCGCCACCCCCGTGTTCGACGGTGCCAAGGAATCTGACATCATCGAACTGCTGAAGGATTGCGGTTACTCCGAAACCGGTAAGCTGCTGCTGAGAGACGGCCGCACCGGTGAACCCTTCGATAACCCCGTAACCGTTGGTTACATGTATATGCTGAAGCTGCACCATCTGGTAGACGACAAGATCCACGCCAGATCCACCGGCCCGTACTCCCTGGTCACCCAGCAGCCCCTGGGTGGTAAGGCACAGTTCGGCGGTCAGCGCTTCGGTGAAATGGAAGTTTGGGCCCTGGAAGCTTACGGCGCAGCCTACACCCTCCAGGAAATCCTGACCGTGAAGTCTGACGACGTGGTCGGCCGAGTCAAGACTTACGAAGCCATCGTAAAGGGCGAAAACATCCCCGAACCCGGCATTCCCGAATCCTTCAAGGTTCTGATCAAGGAAATGCAGAGCTTGGCCCTGGATGTAAAGGTCCTGTCCGATACCATGGAAGAAATCGAAATTCTGGAATCCGTCGATGACGATCTGGAATCCGTGGACACCATGCTGGAAATGGAAAGCGTTGCCGAAAAGGACGATTTCTACGGTGAAGATGCTTCTTTCGCCGTAAAGATCAACGACGACGAATACGAAGTAGAAGAGGCCGAAGATGACCTCGGTTATGAGGAATAGGAGGAAAAACAATGCAGGAACTGAGCAATTTTGAATCCTTACAGATCAATCTGGCCTCCACGGAGAAAATCAGAAGCTGGTCCCACGGCGAAGTCAAAAAGCCCGAGACCATCAACTACAGAACCCTGAAGCCCGAAAAAGACGGTCTGTTCTGCGAACGGATCTTCGGGCCCACCAAGGACTGGGAATGCCACTGCGGTAAGTACAAGAGAATCCGTTATAAGGGTATCGTCTGCGACCGCTGCGGCGTTGAAGTCACCAAGGCCAAGGTAAGAAGAGAGCGCATGGGCCACATCGAACTGGCCGCTCCCGTCTCCCACATCTGGTACTTCAAGGGCATCCCCAGCCGCATGGGTCTGGTTCTGGATATGTCCCCCAGAAACCTGGAAAAGGTTCTGTACTTCGCTTCCTATATTGTAACCGACCCCGGTGACACCGGTCTGGGTTACAAGGAACTGCTCAACGATCAGCAGTACCGCGATGCCAAGGAACTCTACGGCAATGGCTTCAAGGCCGCCATGGGTGCCGAAGCCATCCGCGATCTGCTGTCTCAGATCGATCTGGATGCCCTTTCCGAAGATCTGCACAAGAAGCTTCGCGAAAGCTCCGGCCAGAAGAAGATCCGCATCGTTCGCCGTCTGGAAGTGATCGAAGCCCTTCGCATGTCCGGCAACAAGCCCGAATGGATGGTGCTGGAAGTGGTTCCCGTCATTCCTCCCGATCTGCGCCCCATGGTGCAGCTGGATGGCGGCCGTTTCGCCACCTCCGACCTGAACGATCTCTACAGACGTGTGATCAACAGAAACAACCGCCTGAAGAGACTGCTGGAGCTCTCCGCTCCCGACATCATCATCCGAAACGAAAAGCGTATGCTGCAGGAAGCAGTAGACGCCCTCATCGATAACGGCAGAAGAGGCCGCCCCGTAACGGGCCCCGGCTCCCGTCCCCTGAAGTCCCTGTCCGATATGCTCAAGGGTAAGCAGGGCCGTTTCCGTCAGAACCTGCTGGGCAAGCGTGTCGACTATTCCGGTCGTTCCGTAATCGTCGTCGGCCCCGAACTGCGGTTCTATCAGTGCGGTCTGCCCAAGAAGATGGCTCTGGAACTGTTCAAGCCCTTCATCATGAAGAAGCTGGTAGAAGACGGCTATGCTCATAACATCAAGAGCGCAAAGCGCATGGTGGAAAAGATCAAGCCCGAAGTCTGGGACGTTCTGGATGTCGTCATCAAAGAACACCCCGTCATGCTGAACCGTGCACCGACTCTGCACCGTCTGGGTATCCAGGCATTCGAGCCCGTGCTGGTGGAAGGCAAGGCCATTAAGCTCCATCCCCTGGTCTGCACCGCATTCAACGCAGACTTCGACGGTGACCAGATGGCAGTTCACGTACCTCTGTCCGTGGAAGCTCAGGCAGAAGCCCGCTTCCTGATGCTGTCCGTGAACAACATTCTGGCTCCCAAGGATGGCTCCCCCATTACCATTCCTACTCAGGACATGATCCTGGGCAGCTATTATCTGACCCACCCCGGCGTAGACGAACGCAACACCGCTGCTGAAATCGGCGATGGCAAGGTCTTTGCCGACATGGAAGAAATGATGATGGCTTACCAGAACAAGTCCGTCGGCATTCACGCCAGAGTTAAGGTTCGCCGCAAGCTGAACGCCGAAGACCCCGGCAAGCTGGTAGAATCCACCGTTGGCCGCTTCATCTTCAACGAACAGATCCCCCAGAACCTGGGCTACGTAGATCGTGAAAAGGATCTGTACTCCCTGGAAATCGACTTCCTGGTAGACAAGAAAAAGCTGGGTCAGATCATCGATCGCTGCTACCGCAGACACGGCAACACCGCTACCGTCAACATGATGGACTACATCAAGTCCACCGGTTATCATTATTCCACCATCGGTGCCATCTCCATCGGTATTTCCGACATGGAGATCCCCAAGAACAAGCAGGAGATCCTGGATGCCGCACAGGCTCTGGTCGATAAGTACGAAAAGGCTTACCGCCGCGGTCTGATGTCCAACCAGGAACGCTACGAAAAGGTCATCCAGACCTGGGCAAAGGCCACCGATGACGTTGCTGACTCCCTGATGGCATCCCTGGGCTCCCTGAACAACCTGTTCATCATGGCTCACTCCGGTGCTCGAGGCAGCAAGAAGCAGATCCAGCAGGTCGGCGGTATGCGTGGTCTGATGGCGAACGCAACTGGTAAGACCATCGAAGTTCCCATTAAGGCAAACTTCCGTGAAGGCCTGTCCGTTCTGGAATACTTCACCTCCGCAAACGGCGCTCGTAAGGGTCTGGCTGACACCGCTCTGCGTACCGCAGACTCCGGTTACCTGACCAGACGTCTGGTAGACGTTTCCCACAACGTGATCGTCCGTGAAGAAGACTGCGGTACCGACGAAGGTATCGAAGTACGCGCATTCACCGACGGCAAGGAAGTCATCGAAGCTCTGAAGCTGCGTATCATCGGCAGAACCGCCATGAACGACGTAGTGGACAGCGAAGGCAACATCCTTGCATACGGCGGCGAAGAAATCACCGAAGCTCAGGCAGAAGCCATCGAAAAGGCCGGCATCGAATCCGTTGCCATCCGTTCCGTCATGACCTGCAAGAGCAAGAGCGGTATCTGCGCCAAGTGCTACGGCCGCAACCTGGCCACCGGCGAAAAGGTCAACATCGGCGAAGCTGTCGGTATCATCGCTGCACAGTCCATCGGTGAACCCGGTACCCAGCTGACCATGAGAACCTTCCACACCGGCGGTGTTGCAGGTTCCGACATTACCCAGGGTCTTCCCAGAGTTGAAGAACTGTTCGAAGCCCGTAAGCCCAAGGGCCTTGCAGAAATCTGCGAAGCCGACGGCACCGTCGTTTCCATCGAAGGCCGCAAGGACAACAAGATCGAGATCCGCGTCCGCGGCGACGAAGAACGCATCTACGTGGCTCCCTACGGCGCACGTCTCCGCGTTAAGGAAGGCGACTTCATCCAGGCAGGCGAAGGCCTGACCCAGGGTCCTCTGAATCCCCACGACATTCTGCGTCTCAACGGCGTGGAAGGCGTATACCAGTACCTGCTGAAGGAAGTACAGCGCGTATATAAGAACCAGGGTGTAGACATCAACGATAAGCACGTGGAAGTCATCGTAAGCCAGATGATCTCCAAGGAAAAGATCGAAGATGCCGGCGATACCGATCTGCTGCCCGGTGCACTGTACAGCCGTCAGGAAATCGAAGAGGCAAACAGCCTGGTGCCCGAAGATGGTCTGACCATCAAGAGCAAGAAGGTGCTGCTGGGTATCACCAAGGCATCTCTGGCAACCAACTCCTTCCTGTCCGCCGCATCCTTCCAGGAAACCACCAGAGTTCTGACCGACGCTGCCATCAAGGGTAAGATCGACCACCTGCAGGGTCTGAAGGAAAACGTCATCATCGGTAAGCTGATCCCCGCCGGTACCGGCATGAAGCGTTACCGCAACATCAAGCTGGATTACGGTGTCAACACCGAGTACATGGAATCCTTCAAGCCCCCTGTACGGGAAGAATACGATGAAGATCTGCGCCACGGCAACCAGCCCTACTTCCCCGACGATGCCGACGATTTCGAAGCATCCGAAGTAGCCGATATGGAATCCGTTTACGAAGCAGAAGATTTCGTACCCGAAGAAGAAAGCTTCGAAGAATAAAATTTAAAATCCAATATTGACAACGCCCAACGCCTAGTGATATACTAGGCGTTGGCTCGTTATGGGGATAGTTTCGCCCAAAATCAGCCAGAATAAAGATATTCTTGAGAAAGGAGAAAAGAGAATGCCTACCATTAACCAGCTGGTAAGAGAGGGCCGCACCCTTCAGGTAAAGAAGTCCACTGCACCCGCTCTGCTGCGCTCCATGAACACCATCAAGCGCGTACCCACCGCAACCGAAGCTCCTCAGAAGAGAGGCGTCTGCACTTCCGTAAAGACCGTCACTCCTAAGAAGCCCAACTCCGCTCTGCGTAAGGTAGCAAGAGTCCGTCTGACCAATGGTATCGAAGTCACCGCTTACATTCCCGGCATCGGCCACAACCTGCAGGAACACAGCGTAGTACTGATCAGAGGCGGTCGTGTTAAGGACCTCCCTGGTGTAAGATACCACATCATCAGAGGTACCCTGGATACCGCCGGTGTTAACGGCCGTAATCAGGCTCGTTCCAAGTACGGAGCAAAGAAGGCCAAAGCCAAGAAATAAGTCACTCGGTAGCCGTGCTCTTTTTTAGATACAGAGCGCACCGCGGCCTCCGAAGAAGTGAGGTCGAGTACCGAAATTCCGCTTTAATAGCAAGGAGGGAAGAGAAGTGCCTAGAAGAGGTAATGTTCCCAAGAGGGAAATTCTCCCCGATCCCGTATACGGCAGTGTTGTTGTAGCAAAGCTGATCAACAGCATCATGCTGGACGGTAAGAAGGGAGTTGCTCAGAGCATCGTATATGATGCATTCGAGCAGATCAAGAATGTAACCGGAGAAGATCCTCTGGAAGTTTTCATGAAGGCTATGAACAATGTAATGCCTTCCGTAGAAGTAAAGGCTCGCCGTGTAGGTGGTGCTAACTACCAGGTTCCCATGGAAGTCCGTCCCGAAAGACGTCAGACCCTGGGCCTG
Organism: Clostridiales bacterium; assembly: GCA_015058215.1. GTDB lineage: Bacteria > Bacillota > Clostridia > Peptostreptococcales > Anaerovoracaceae > SIG262. The sequence goes on along the minus strand of SVCU01000011.1, from coordinate 2,427 downwards.
CGTTGGCTGACCAAGTACACCCGCCTGAGAGGCGAACGGACCATGTCCGAACGTCTGGCAAAGGAACTGATGGATGCTGCCAATAACACCGGTTCTTCCGTAAAGAAGAGAGAAGACACCCACAAGATGGCAGAAGCCAACAGAGCTTTCGCTCACTATCGTTTCTAATCCATGATGGAAGCAGAAGAGAAAGGAGGAGTTAGAAATGCCTAGAGAATTTACCCTGGAAAAAACTCGTAATATCGGTATCATGGCTCACATTGACGCCGGTAAGACTACCACCACTGAAAGAATCCTTTTCTACACCGGCAAGACCCATAAGCTGGGTGAAACCCACGAAGGCGGCGCCACCATGGACTGGATGGAACAGGAACAGGAAAGAGGTATTACTATCACCTCCGCTGCTACCACTGCTCAGTGGAAAGGCCACAGAATCAACATCATCGACACCCCGGGTCACGTTGACTTCACCGTTGAAGTAGAACGTTCCCTGCGTGTTCTGGACGGTGCTGTGACCGTGCTCTGCGCCAAGGGCGGCGTAGAGCCCCAGTCTGAGACTGTTTGGAGACAGGCGGAGAAGTACGGTGTCCCCAGAATGATCTTCGTTAACAAGATGGACATCCTGGGTGCGGATTTCTTCCGCGTCGTACAGATGGTAAAAGATAGACTGAAAGCCAACCCTGTACCTGTACAGCTGCCCGTTGGCAAAGAAGACACCTTCAGAGGTGTGATCGACCTGGTCCGCATGAAGGCAGAAATCTATCAGGACGCACTGGGTACCCAGTTCGCTGAAGAAGAGATCCCTGCAGACATGATGGAACTGGCCGAAGAATGGCGCATGAAGCTGTTGGAATCCGTTGCTGAAAGCGACGAAGAGCTGATGATGAAGTATCTGGAAGGTGAAGAATTCACCGTAGAAGAAATCAAGGCTGTGATTCGTAAGAACACTCTGAGCGGCGACATGATCCCCGTATTCTGCGGTTCCGCATATCGTAACAAGGGCGTTCAGCTGATGCTGGACGGCGTTGTAGACTATATGCCCTCCCCGCTGGATATCCCCGCAATCAAGGGTGTACTGCCCGGTTCCGACGAAGAAGTGGAAAGAGAAGCAGACGACAATGGTCCCTTCTCCGCACTGGCCTTCAAGATCATGGCAGACCCCTTCGTAGGTAAGCTGGCATTCTTCCGTGTTTACTCCGGTCAGGTTGCCGCAGGTTCCTACGTATACAACTCCGTCAAGGGTAAGAGAGAACGTCTGGGCCGTATTCTGCAGATGCACGCAAACCACCGTCAGGAAATCGAAATGGTTTACTCCGGTGACATCGCTGCTGCAGTTGGTCTGAAGGACACCACCACCGGTGACACTCTCTGCGATGCCGATCATCCCGTAATCCTGGAATCCATGGAATTCCCCGATCCCGTTATCGAAATCGCAATCGAACCCAAGACCAAGGCAGGTCAGGAAAAGATGGGCGTTGCTCTGGCCAAGCTGGCTGAAGAAGACCCCACCTTCAAGACCTACACCAACAACGAAACCGGTCAGACCATCATCGCCGGTATGGGTGAACTCCACCTGGAAATCATCGTTGACCGTCTGCTGAGAGAATTCAAGGTAGAAGCCAACGTTGGTAAGCCCCAGGTATCCTACAAAGAAACCGTATCTACCACTGCTGAAATGGACTACAAGCACGTTAAGCAGTCCGGTGGTCACGGTCAGTACGGTCACGTTAAGATTCGTATCTATCCCAGAGAAGCTGGCGAAGGCTACGAATTCAAGAACGCCATCGTCGGTGGTGCAATTCCCAAGGAATACATCCCCAAGATCAACGATGGTATCCAGGAAGCTATGCAGGCTGGTCCTCTGGCAGGCTACCAGGTTGTTGACGTCGGCGTAGAACTGTTCGACGGTTCTTACCACGAAGTTGACTCCTCTGAAATGGCATTCAAGATGGCAGCATCCATGGCATTCAAGGAAGCTTGCAAGAAGGCAAAGCCCGTTCTGCTGGAACCCGTATTCAAGGTAGAAATCAACGCTCCCGAAGAATATATGGGCGACATCATCGGCGACCTGTCTTCCAGAAGAGGCCGTATCGAAGGCACCGAAATGAGAAACGGTGCAGTCGCTGTAAGAGGCTTCGTACCCCTTGCAGAAATGTTCGGTTACGCTACCGACCTGCGTTCCAAGACCCAGGGCCGTGGTGTATATGTCATGCAGATGGACCACTTCGAAAAGCTGCCTGACAGCATGCTGGACAAGATTAACAAATAACTCTGTTTCCCTAAAATTTTTGGAGGAAAATTAAAATGGCAAAAGCAAAATTCGAAAGAAGCAAGCCTCATGTCAACATTGGTACCATCGGTCACGTTGACCATGGTAAGACCACTCTGACCGCTGCTATCACCAAGACCCTGAACACCAGACTGGGC